>OMXI01000015.1:0-59577 GCA_900314975.1 uncultured Eubacteriales bacterium
TTTGCAATTATATTATACCACAAAAAGAAGAGCTTTGCACTACCTTTTCGGTGTGCGAAGCTCTCTTTTTTGCTCTAGGGCTGCAACAGCCCCTTTTTTGTGCTAAAAAACAGGAGGCAGTCAGTATGGACAAAAAGAAAGTAATAATAAAGACCGATAAGCTGTCAAAAAGCTTTTCTGTCGGCGGAAAGCAGCAGCACATAATCAAGAACCTCGACCTTGAGATCTACGAGGGCGACTTCACCGTTATAATGGGACCTTCGGGTGCAGGCAAATCAACGCTTTTGTACGCGCTTTCGGGTATGGACAAGCCAAGCCTGGGCAAGATAAACTACTGCGGAGAAGACATAACAAGTATGAACGACGACGCGCTTGCAGTTTTCAGACGCGCGCACTGCGGCTTTGTTTTCCAGCAGATATATCTCGTAGACAGCATGAGCATTATGGATAACGCAGTCAGCACGGGAATGCTCACAGGTCAGAAAAAGAAAGCTCTCAAACAAAAGGCTCTCGGACTTTTTGAGCGCGTAGGCATAAGCGCAGAGCTTGCCGATAAGTTTCCCGCGCAGCTGTCGGGCGGCGAGGCACAGCGTGCTGCAATGGTAAGAGCGCTTATAAACGACCCCGAGGTAGTGTTTGCAGACGAGCCGACAGGCGCGCTCAACAGCGCAGGCGTAAAAGCCGTGCTTGATATTCTTACAGATATAAACCGCAGCGGTCAGTCGATAGTTATGGTAACGCACGATATCAAATCCGCGCGCCGCGCAGACAGAATAATCTACATACAGGACGGCGGCGTAATGGGGGAGTGCGCCCTTGGCAGATACGAAAGCGGCGACAGAAAAAGGCACGAAAAGATAAGAGCATTCTTGGAGGATATGGGATGGTAAAGCTGATAAGATCAAATCTGCATAAAGACCGTGCAGTTGTGATAGTTTTTATGCTTATCATTATGATAGCGGCTATGCTTATGCACACAAGCCTTCTTATAAACACATATGACGAGGTCTATGATAAAAAGGCACAGGATATCAATATCCCCGATGCGATAGAGCAGGTGCGCACAGATGACGATATCGACGATATCATCAAAAGCTGTGATATGATATCGGATTATTCAGTCACGGATATGATATTGCCTGCGGAAACTGTATTTACAGTCAACAGCTCAAAAAAAGAGATAACCAACGATACCGCTTTGTTTTATGAATACGGCTCGCAGGGTATCGCAGGTGAGCATAATTTCATTGAAAGAGATGAAAGCGTTTCGGGCATAAAGATATATCTCAACCTCGGACTTGCCAAAAGCAACGGCATAAATACAGGCGATAAGATACATCTTAAAATGGATTATTACGATGGCTTGGAGTTTACCGTTGCAGGTATATACGAGGACCTTTTCAACGGCGTGGGTATGAGCTATAATTCCGTTATGCTCGATAAGCAAGGCTTTGAGCAAATGAAAAAGTGCGCAGAAAAAGTCGCCGGGGCAGGCAAGACCCCGCAGACAAACAAGCTGGTCTATATGCGCTTTGTTGATGGAACCGCGCATAAGGACGGACTCAAACAGCTCAGGGAAGCAGTATCCGCAAAGGGATACTATAACTACGGATATACTATGGAGCTTGCAAGAAAAGCATATGTTGGCATCATAACTCTGCTCGTGCCGTTCCTTTCTACTTTTGCGCTGCTGATGATAGTTATCTGCATAATAATGATAATCTTTGCGATAAGCAACAACATCAGCCGCGATATAAGAAACATAGGCGCTCTGCGTGCAGTCGGTCATACGGCAGGGCAGGTGCGCACCTCGCTGACGCTTGAATACCTGCTGATCGGTGCGATAAGCACAGCGGCGGGTACAGCACTTTCGTATGTGTTCTTCCCGATGCTTGAAAAAGCATTCCTGCGCGGCTTGACAGGTATAGTGTGCGAAACGGTTTTCCGTCCGAGCGCGACATTCGGCGTGATATTGGGTATCCTGCTTGCAATCGTTGCCACAGCGTTCATAGCCTCTGCGCGCATTAAAAAGCTGCACCCCGCAACAGCACTTCGCTTCGGACTTTCCTCAAACAGCTTCAAACGCAATCATTTTCCGCTTGCAGACACAAGGGGCGGTCTGAATCTTCTGCTTTCCGCAAAAAGCGCTGTACAGAGCATGGGTCAGAGCATTTCAATTTTCGTTGTCATCGTGACCGTTTCCTTTCTCACATTCTTCTCGCTGATGATGTTTTACAACACCAAGATAGACAGCTTCAATTTCCAGCGTCTGCTTCAGGGCGACGTTCCCGACGGATTGATAGAGTTCTCGGGTGACGAGGCAAAACGTCAGGAAATAATAAAAGAGCTTAAAACAATAGACGGAGTAAGTCAGGCATATTCGCTTACCTTTACCACAGCAACGATAAACGGCGATGATATCGACACACTTATGACCGCAGAGCCTGAATGTGTTTACTGCGGCATATACGAGGGCAGAATGTGTGAGGAGGCAAATGAGACTGTTATCGGCGGTGAGCTTGCAAAAAGGCTCGGCGTCAAGGTAGGCGACGAGATAAAGATAAGCAACATCGGCAGGGAGGAGAGATACCTCGTAACAGGGCTTCAGCAGGCGGTCTACAGCCTCGGCGAAAGAGCGTATATAACCGATGAGGGTGCAAAGAGAATAGGTATTGAACCCAACCACAGCATTATCCGTATACGAATGACCGACCCCACAGCCGAAAAGGTCGATACCATGCTTGAAAAAGTACAGCAGCTGCTCGGCAGCGAGTGCGTTTCAATTGATAACTATTACCGCTACCAGCGCAGCGAGGATAATCTCCCCGTGTTCGCGGTGGGAATGATAAACGTTATCTTCATTCTTCTGAGCCTTGTCACCGTATTTCTTATAATCCGTCTGCTGCTCAAAACGGTTTTCATCAAGCGCGAAAAAGAGTTCGGCATCAAAAAAGCAATGGGTTTCACATCGCACCAGCTCCGCCTGCAGCTTTCGCTGTCTCTGCTTTTGCCCGCGGTCGCAGCAGCAGTTCTCGGCTCGGTCGGCGGATTCTTCCTTGTCAATCCGCTGTTCAATGTCGTGTTCAGCAGCTACGGCATAAAGAATTCCGACCTTGTCGCAAAACCGATGATGATAGCAGTGACTGCACTTTCAGTGCTTGTGCTCGTGTTCGTACTGAGCTTTATTATGAGCCGCAAAATGAAAAAGGTCGCAGCGTATAAGCTGATAAGTGAGTGATAAATAACGCTTGACAGTAAGGCTGATTTGTGCTATAATGCACCGTAAGATGATATGTTCATCTAATAATTATTAAGGAGTTGTCTTTTTGACAAAAATCAATAAGGAGATAGCAGCGTAAACGGGAGGTTTGCGAATACTGTCTCACACAAGCCTCCCGTGTTTTTATAGTCGGACACGAAATTATTTTGGAGGAAAAAACAATGAAAAATAATGACTATACACTGCGTAACGAAACAGAAAAAGACTATCACGAAACCGAAACAATGGCACGCGAGGCATTCTGGAATTTAAGCGTCCCCGGCTGCAGCGAGCATCTGTTTATGCACAATCTTCGCCAGCACCAAAGCTTTATCCCGCAGCTTGACTTTGTAGCCGAGCAGGAAAGGAAAATAATCGGGTGCGTGATGTATTCAAAGTCTTACCTTGTTGACGAAAATGGAAACAAAAAAACCGTACTGACAATGGGACCGATATGTGTCGACCCGAAGTTTCAGCGCAATGGCATAAGCAAGGCTCTGCTTGAGCATACCTTTAAGCTCGCGCTTGAAATGGGCTACGATACCGTTATCAATTTCGGCAATCCCGATAACTACGTCGCACGCGGCTATAAAAGCTGCCGCAAGTACAATGTCTGCTTTGAGGGCGATATCTATCCCGCTGCGCTGCTGGTCAAAGAGCTGAAAGAGGGTGCGCTTGACGGCAGAAAGTGGTTTTATCACCCAAACGACGCCGATGCACCCTGCGAAGACGAAAAGCTTGTTGACGAGTACGACAAAAAGTTCCCGCCGAAAGTAAAGGCTTGGCAGCCAAGTCAGGAAGAGTTTTATATCCATAGTCATTCTGTTATTGATCGCGAGTGATACGCAAAGCGTATCAGAGTAAACCCATAAAAGCAAAAACGTCTCCGTTTTCGGAGGCGTTTTTTTTTTTGTGTTATTCTTTGCTGTCCCAGTAAGACGGCTTGTAAAGGTTGCCAAAGCCCGAAAGCTTTTTATCGGTGTTCTTGCCCGCTTCGGTCTGTTCGTACATAATATTGCAGCTCTCTATCTTTGCATCGAGATTGTCAATGTAGTGCAGTGCGAACGCTTCAGGCGTAGCAGGGAATTTTACCGCGCCCCATTCGCCCTGCCCGTGATGTGAAAGTATGCAGTGTGTCAGCAGCCGCTGCCTTTCCTTATCGCAGTTCTTTATCTGCGTACACTTGTTTGAAAAGAACATAGCGCCCAGATAAAGATGTCCGTAAAGCACATACAGGTCTGTAATTTCAGCTGCACCTACAGGGTCTGTGCTGTACTCGTTTATCTTGCCGATATCGTGCAGTGCCGTCGCGCAGACAAGTATCTCTCTGTCAAGCTCTTGATAGACCCCGCACATAGCGACTGCCGCCTTTACCATTCTGTATGTATGATAGATAAGTCCGCCCTTGTAGTTGTGGTGCATATACACCGCAGCCGATGACGTTTTGAACTTGTCTTTGTGCTCCTCAAGCAAAGCAAGCGTGGGTACTGACAAAGCAGTCCTTTCAGGCACAGGATTGGGCAAGCCCCTGATGATATCGCAGATCTCGTCATACATATTGTCAATGTCAAGCGGCGGCAACTTTGCGAAATCATCAACAGTGAGACTTGGGTCCTTGGTCGGCTTTATATTCACTACATTGTAATAATCTCCGCTCTTTTTTACGGTCACATCGGCAATACAGCCTTCGCGTATACCTTCGGTCTTAAACTGCTCAATTGTATAATTATCAAATTTGCTTGCAGTCTGAAAGGAATCTCCGTCAGCTAATTTAAGCTTGACATAGCTTTTATTGTTTTTGTCTTTAGCATCCTCGAGCGACGAAACATACACAGGTCGTGTCACCGTTTCGCCGTCATTCAGTTCACGCAGTACTTTGTATCCTTCTAACATCTTTATTATCCTTTCGATTTTGTATTTTAGTTATGTACGAAATTCAAGTATTTTGCCAAGCGGATTGCGCGGGCGCGCATTCGGGCTTTCACCAGGGTAACCCACAGCGACAGCACCGACAAGCTGTCCGCTTTCGCCTATGTATTCGCAAAGCGCGTCATATGCATAAAGCGTGTTTGCTATCCACAAAGTCCCCAAGCCGTTTTCCTGTGCCGTCAACAGCAGGTTTTCTATCGCCGCCCCGATTGAAAGCGTGTCGCAGATCTCTGTCGTGCGGTGTTCAGTCGATATTTCTTCATACGGTGAGCTGCCGCCCGTGTTCATAACAATGATGATAACAGGTGCCTGCCGCATTATCCGCAAAGTGTTCTTTGCATCGGGAATACCGCTTGCATCGCCCGTGTGCAAAAGCACCTTTTCGGTGTTTTCTATACCCTTTTGCATAGCACCGAGCAGTTCGTCCTTTTTATCCCCCGAATAAACAATGAATTTCCACGGCTGTCTGTTCTTTGCCGAAGGCGCAAGCCGTGCAGCAGCGACAAGCTCAATTATAAGCTCCTTTGCAACAGGAATATCCTTGAATTTTCTTATGCTGCGCCTTTGTTCAATGCAGTGCATCACACAGCCTCCTTTGTTTTGTCTTGCTTGTCCGTGCTTTTCCTTGCAAACAGATTTTCTACACCTCTGATAATGTAGTTTATGAACCGCAGGAAAGTGTCAGCCATGATACCGAAGTTTATGCAAAGCAGTATGGTCTTTGTTGAAAGCGACGTTGTTCCGAAGAACCACCCGAACAGCGTAAAGGCTATCACTATGCCGACCGTACAAAGCGTAAGTACGCCCCATTTGTATAAAGACATAGGCTTGCTTATCATACGCAGCACCATTATTCCGACTATCGACAAAAGTATAGTCGAGGCAGTTGCTATCTCTCCCTGCGAGACTTCAAAGATACGCCCGAATATCACGGCAATTACAACGACAAGAACGTCTGTTATACCGCCCGGCAGTGCTTTGAGAAGAACGTTTTTCATAAAGTGACCGTGTATAAGGAAATGGTCAGGCACCTGCGAAAGCAGGAATGCGGGTATACCTATCGTGAATGCACTGATAAGCGTTATCTGCGGCGGTGTCAGCGGGTAGACCACGCCGAACACCAGCGTTACGATAGAAAGCAGCAGCGAGAAAATATTCTTTACAAGGAACAGGCTTCCCGAACGCTCAAGGTTGTTGACGACCTGTCTGCCCTCCATAACGACCTCGGTCATATGCGCAAAATCAGAGTCCAGCAGAACAAGCTGCGCCGCCTGTACAGCAGCCTCGCTGCCTGATGCCATTGCGACCGAGCAGTCAGCATCTTTAAGCGCAAGTATGTCGTTTACACCGTCACCCGTCATAGCAACGACCTTTTCCTGCGACTGAAGCGCCTTTACGAACTTGCGTTTCTGGTCTGGCGTTACCCTGCCGAAAACAGTGTAGCTCTTCATCGCATCGTAGATCGCATCGTCAGTGGTAAGCGTAGATGCGTCAACATACTTTTCAGCACCCTGTATCCCTGCCTGCTTTGCGACCTCTGAAACGGTTATCGGGTTGTCGCCCGAAATTACCTTTACCTCAACGCCCTCGTCCGCAAAGAACTTAAAGGTCGCGGGCGCAGTCTCTCTCACGGGATTTGTTATAAGCACCAGTGCAAGCGGCTCACAGTCAGCCGTCAGCGCCTTGCCGTCGGGCTTGCCGTCATATTTTGCAAACGCAAGTACGCGGTAGCCCTTGCGGCTGTCAAACTCTATCTTCTCGCGGTAGGTCTCATACTTGTCTTTGAGTATCCATTCGGGCGCACCCAGCACGTATGCCGCCTTTTCAAAGGTCACGCTTGAGTATTTGAACTCCGACGAAAAGTCGGTGTGCGATACTATCTTTGCGCCGCTTGGCTGGGTAAAATGCTTTTTGAGCGCCGACATCGTTATGTTGTCCGCCGACTGCTGCGCTGCAAAGTCACTTAAAAGCGTGAACAGCTTGTCCTCGCCCATATCGCTCACAGCCTCAACACCCGTTACCTGCATAGTGTTTTCGGTAATCGTACCCGTCTTGTCAACGCATAAAACGTCAGTGCGCGCAAGCGTTTCAATGCATTTCATGTTGTGTACCAGAACCTTGTGCCGTGCAAGCCTCATCGCGCTTATCGCAAGTGTAACACTTGCCAGCAGGAAAAGTCCTTCGGGTATCATACCGATTATCGAAGCGACCGTCGAGCGTATGCTCTGAACATAACCCATATCCTTGACGAATCTCATATGCCAGAACTGCAAAGCACCCATCGGGATAATGATGATACCTGCAATTTTCACTATCTTGTTGAGCGAGCGTATCATTTCCGACTGTTCGCCCGTGCGCACTTTCTTTGCCTGTATCGTCAGCTGCGAGATGTACGACTCCGCTCCCACCTTTGTGAGCCTTGCCTTGCAGCTGCCCGAAACGATAAAGCTGCCGCTCATAAGCTCCGAGCCGTTTACCTTGACTATCTCGTCAGCCTCACCCGTCAGCAGCGCCTCGTTTACCGAAACCTTGCCCTCAACAACGACAGCATCAGCGGGTATCTGGTCGCCCGCCTTGAAAATCACAATATCGTCTGCAACAAGCATATCCGATTTGACACGCTGCTCGGTTCCGACGCGTATTACCAGCGTGCTTGGAGCGTTGAGCATCGTCATCTTGTCAAGCAGCTTTTTCGAGCGCGTCTCCTGTACAATACCGATAAGCGTGTTGAAAATGATGACAGGCATAAAAGTAAGGTCTTTGTAGCAGCCGTTGATAAGCAGTATAACTGCAATGGCTGCAAAAATAAAGTTAAAATAAGTGAACACGTTGCTTGCGATTATCGCCCCAACCGATTTGGACGGCGGTTTTACGGGCGTGTTTGCCATATCCGCAGCAATGCGCTGCTGCACCTGTTCGGCTGTTAGACCTGTTTCAGCCGAAGCCTCAAGCCGCGTGACTTGTTCAGGGCTGATAGCTTTATTTTTCATATATTTTCATCCCCTAATTTTTACTACAATTGATTATATCATTTTTCCGCCTGAAAATCAACTCCCTTGCCGACACTTTCTGCCTTGATTTTTGCCTGCAATTGTGCTATACTTGATTTGGACTATTTTTAGTGAGGTGTTTTTATGACAGAACTTATCGAGTATATCGGACATATCCGCAACCACGAGGCGCTTTGCGCACAGCTTGGGCTGCCCGCAGACCTTTCCCGTGAGCAAAGGGAAAAGCAGATTCTTATAAAGGGCTATGAAAAATGGGGAACCGCTCTGCCCGAGCATCTGTACGGAATGTTCGCGTTTTGTATAAAGGACGGCGAAAAGCTGTACTGCGTGCGCGACCACTTCGGCACAAAGCCGTATTATTACTATCTTACCGATGACGGCAGACTGCTTTACGGTGTGAATATCCGTGATATAATCAAGCAGGACGGCTTCAAAAAAGAGCTTAACGCAGATATGCTGCAAATATATATGTCCCTTACCTATGTCGCAGGTGAGGACACATTCTTCAAGGGACTTAAAAAGCTGATGCCGGGGTGCTATCTTGAGTTCGAGGACGGAAAGCTGGAAATCACACGCTATTGGAGACCCGAGTTCAAGCCCGACAACGACAAGTCGCTTGAGGATTGGGCTGACGAGATACACACAACCGTACAGCAGATGATGAAAGAGGTCAAGACAGACGACGAAACTGCCGAGTCGTTTCTTTCGGGCGGAGTCGATTCGTCTTATGTGCTTGCTATGAGCGACGCGCAGATGTCCGATTCGTGCGGCTATGACGACGAGCGCTTTGACGAGTCGGGTCTTGCAAAGCAGACCGCCGATATCCTCGGCAGAGGGAACTCCCGCTGCCTTATCACACCAAAGGATTACTTTGATATCGTTCCATACGTTATGTACAATATGGAGCAGCCGCTCGGCGACGCTTCGGCAATAGCCTTTGCAATCGCCTGCCGCGAGACCGCAAAGCATACCAAGCTGTGTTATTCTGGTGAGGGCGCAGACGAGTTCTTCGGCGGCTACAATATGTACCGCAACGCCGAAAGATACGGCGACAACCTCAAAACGTTCTACGTTGGCAACACCAACATTATGAAAGAGGACGAGAAAAAGCGCATACTCAAAAGATATAACGAGAATGTTCTGCCCATAAACCTTGTAAAGCACATCTATGACGAGACAGAGGGACTTGACCCGCTGACCAAGATGAGCGACGTTGATATACAGATATGGCTTGAGGGCGACATCTACCTCAACGTCCATAAGATGAGCACCGCCGCAGGTCTGGAGATAAGAATGCCGCTGACTGACAGGAGAGTGTTTGATATCGCATCGCGCCTGCCGTCACGCTTCAAGGTAAATGACGAGCAGAACAAGGTAGCCTTCAGAACAGCCGCCGCAAAGGTACTGCCCGACGAGATAGCCTTCCGCAAAAAGCTGGGCTTTATCGTGCCGATAAGGATATGGCTTGCAGATGAAAACTACAACGCAGACGTGCGCAGACTCTTTGACAGCGACATCGCCGAAAAATTCTTCAATGTCAGCGAGATAAAGGCTATCTACGACGAGTATGTCGGCGGCAATTCTGACAACTGGAGAAAGATATGGACTATCTACACATTCCTTGTGTGGTACGAGCAGTATTTTGTAAAGAACTGATATGAGAGAAAAGGTTTTGAAATGGGCGCTTGACACCTATGGAGCGCAGCCGCAGTACCTCTGGGCAAGGTACCCCGATTATGCAGTGCTGCGCCACGAGAGCAATAAAAAGTGGTACGCCATTATTATGACCGTAAAGAAAAGCGCACTCGGACTTGACAGCGAGCAGGAGGTCGATATCATAGACGTTAAGTGCGACACCCTGCAAATTGATTTTCTTGCGCAGCAGCAGGGCTTTTTCCACGGCTATCATATGAACAAGAACCATTGGTTGACCATATTGCTTGACGGCAGCGTGCCGATAGAGACCGTCTGCGGACTGATAGAGCAAAGCTATGAAATGACCGCCCCAAAGCTTAAAAAGAAGAAATGAACACATCAAGCCACGGCTGACCTTACGGCTGTGGCTGATGTTTGTGCGCTAAAATGCACAAAGACAGCGTCTTTGTTTTGTGCAATGCTACAAAGTGAACGAAGGTTTGCACAATTTTACGTTCCTGAATCGTTTAGTATATAGCAGGGCAAGTATTTGCATTGCTATGTCAAATAAGGAGAGGACAAAATATGAGCAAGCGTTCAAAAGTAATATTAGGACTGCTGACGGTTTTTCCGATAATACTGATTAGTACAGCTGCATTGTTTTATGCTTTGGCAAGAAAGCTTCCCAACAAGGTATTTTACTCGTATCGCAACAATCAGATATCAAGTATATCCTTGCTCGGAATTATTGGCTTTTGCATATTGGCGATGTTTGTCATCACAGCTGTTTGTGCATTTGCGATATTAAAGCGGAAATCAAAACAGCAAAGTGATGTGCAAATCAAAAAATGGTATAAGAGCGCAATAAAGGGCGCAGTTATCAGCCTTGTTCTGACTGCTATTGGTGCTGCATTGTACGCCGTCAATTCGGATTGGAATGACCGTGACCCCAAATGCTTTGAATTCACAGACGGCAAGCACACTATCGTTATCGAGGAAGAATCGTGGCTGCTCGGCGGCTGGGGAACTATCTATCAGGTAAATGACGATGATACGGCACTCAAGCTCAAAGGCTTCTCGACCGACGACGGATACCGCAATCAAGGAAACTACGATATCAAGTGGTCTGATAATTGTGCAGACATAACCTTCAATAACGGGCAAGGCGGCAAAGAGACCGTCACCGTCAAATTTGAATAACAAAGGGGAAAATAAAAATGACAAGACGTATCGTAAAGACAGTTAAGATTTTCTCTGCTGTTGAGCTTATCCTTAGTATCGCATTTGCGGTGTATGCGTTCTTTCTGATAAATCGCCTGCACGATAAGGTGTGGTTTGAATATAAAAATAAAAAAATAGAAGCAATGTCAGTGCTATGGAGCGTGCGTACAGCGGCGATAATCGTAATTTCCGTGCTTGCCGTGCTGACCACACTGCTTGTGACGGTCAGATTTATCAAGTCTGAAAAGCAAACCCACGAGATGTACAAAAAGCCTTTCAAAATTGCTTGGGTATGCGCAGGTATATGGGTCGTTATCATATTGATATTCATATGTACAAACAGCAACGACCTTCGCGGTGAAAAGGATTATGATTTTGTGTGCTATGAGTATTCAAACGGGCAGCACACCATAGTTATTCAGGAAGGCAATATCCTCGGTCCGAGCGGAACTGTCTATCAGATAATGGATGATAACGAAGCAGTTACGCTTGATGCGATATTCTTATCTCACAGGTCAGACAGCAGCGACGATTATGACGTAAAGTGGTACGACGACAAGGCAGACATAACGGTTGACCACGGCTGGAACGGCAAAGAGACCGTCACCGTTACATTCAAG
The DNA here is from genome assembly GCA_900314975.1 of uncultured Eubacteriales bacterium. GTDB lineage: Bacteria > Bacillota > Clostridia > Oscillospirales > Ruminococcaceae > Hominimerdicola. The sequence goes on from OMXI01000015.1 coordinate 11,676, forward strand.
AATTGACAGGGCAGCACAACGAAAAATGTTTACAAAGTCTCCGCGGATTTTGCGGAGATTTTTTTACGTTCTCTCTTGCATTTTAAGATAAAATGTGTTATAATTAACAGCAGTAAACTAATATTGCAAAAAGAAGGTGCTGCAATGAAGCAAATACAGTTTGAATATAAAAATAAGGAACAGCTTTTGCACGATGTAAGGCGCGTAAAACAATGGTGCCAGCAGAATATCAGCTCGGCGGTGTCCTTTGAGATATACTCCGAAATGCTCGATAAATCCGCGATAGATGCTATCTGCACGGCTATAAGGACCGAAATGCCGCAAGCCGTGTACAGCGGCTGTACCACAAACGGCAACATATTGTTCGGCGCTCTTTCAAAGAGCAATATCTGTATTATTTGCACAGTGTATAACAACAGCTGGGTTAAATCTGTCGAAATGCTGATAACGATTCGCGGAATATCCACCACCGAAATATCGCGGGAATTGAGTAAAATGCGAAGCGATGTCGAGCTGTTCGGCGGCGGCGCATTCGCAATCGACATTGACGAGCAGAATGCATATGTCTTTTCAAGCGACGGAGACTGTTCCAACGATTCGGTTGTGTTCAGATTTGTCGGCGGTGACAATCTGCATGTACAAACGTGGCAGATAAGCGGCTGGAAAACTCTCGGAATGCAGCATACTGTTACAAGGTCTGACGGCAAGGTGCTGTACGAGCTTGACGGTCAGCCCGCGTTTGACGTCTACTATAAGTACCTCAATATCGAAAACGACAGAAACTTTTTCAGAAATTCGCTTGAGTTTCCCCTTATCTATACAAACGGCGATTCGACTATCCTGCGTGCGCCAACGGGCAGTACACCCGACGGTGCGCTGATAATGACCGCTAACATCGAAGAGGGAATAAAGGCAAGAATGGCATACGGTGACCCAGAAACGATACTGCGTACCGTTCATTCGGGCGGCGCAAATATTGCAAAATTCCAACCGCAGATGATACATATCTATTCCTGCGCAGCAAGAAGATATTTCTGGGGAGAGATGGCTGATACCGAAACAAAGCCGTTCCAGTCGGTCGCACAAACCTCGGGCTTTTATACATCGGGCGAATTTCTGCGCAAGGATACCGAGCTTATACAGCATAACGTCACGCTCGTTATCGGCGCATACCGCGAGGGCGATATAATACCCGGCATGGATAACGATGTCGATATGCAGGGCTTTCACATCTCAAAGCAGGTCTCGCTTATAAGCAGACTTGCAAACTTTATCGACATATCCACCGCAGAGCTTGAAGAGGCAAACCGCAAGCTCGAAAAAATGGCAGTCACCGACGGCTTGACAGGTCTTTTGAACCGAATGAAGATACAGGACGACATCATCGAGCATATCGAGAACGAAAAGCAAAACACCGCGCTTATAATGATAGATATCGACGATTTCAAGCTCGTTAACGATACCTACGGTCACGACGAGGGCGACGATGTACTGCGTGCGCTTGCGAAAGTGATGAACGAAAAAATAGCACAGCTCGGTGTCAATGCAAAGGCAGGACGCTGGGGCGGTGAGGAGTTTATGATATGCGTTATCGGTGACGATGCCGCAAGGGCGCAGGAACTCGCCGAGGCTGTAAGAACAGGCTTTAACGAGATCGTTTTCAAGGACGCAGGCAGACAGACGCTGACCGCAGGCGTTACCCTTCAGATTCAGGGCGATACCGCAGAGTCGATGTGTATCAGAGCCGATGACGCTCTTTATCTTGGCAAGCGCAACGGAAAAAACAAGGTAGTAGTTTTGTAAACCCAAAAAGGAGAATAATTATGATGATAACAGCTGATGTAAAATATGTCGGAGTCAATGACCATAAGGTAGACTTGTTTGAGGGTCAGTATAAAGTACCCGCAGGTATGAGCTATAACAGCTACGTGATACTTGATGAAAAGACAGCCGTTATGGATACTGTCGATGCAGGCTTTACTCACGAGTGGCTTGACAATCTTGAGGACACCCTCGCAGGCAGAGAACCCGACTATCTTGTTGTACAGCATATGGAGCCCGACCATTCGGGCAGTATCACCGCCTTTGCCAAAAAGTATCCAAACGCCACGATCGTGTCGTCAGCAAAAGCGTTTGTTATGATGTCGCAGTTTTACGGCGTAGACTTTGAGGGCAAAAAGCTTGAGGTAGGCGAGGACTCGTCACTTGCGCTTGGAAAGCATACGCTCAACTTTGTCACCGCGCCTATGGTGCATTGGCCTGAGGTAATAATGACCTACGACAGCACGGACAAGATACTCTTCACAGCAGACGGCTTTGGCAAATTCGGTGCGCTTGACGTACAGCAGGACTGGACAGACGAGGCAAGAAGATATTATATCGGCATTGTCGGCAAGTACGGCGCACAGGTGCAGGCTGTTCTGAAAAAAGCATCTGCGCTTGATATCGAGCATATCTGTCCGCTCCACGGTCCCGTGTTGAGTGAGGATCTGGGCAAGTTCATCTCCCTTTACAACACCTGGTCAAGCTACGATATCGAAACCGACGGCATAGTCATCTGCTATACCTCCGTTTACGGAAATACCAAAAAAGCAGCGGAAAACCTTGCGCAGAAGCTGCGAGAAAAGGGCTGCCCCGAGGTAGTTGTCAATGACCTTGCAAGATGCGATATGTCAAAGGCTGTTGCAGATGCGTTCAGGTATTCAAAGCTCGTGCTTGCGACCACCACCTACAATGCAGAGATATATCCGTTTATGCGTGAGTTTATCGACCACCTTACAGAGCGCGGGTTCAGAAACAGAACAGTCGCCCTTATCGAAAACGGCACCTGGGCACCTCTCGCCGCAAAGATAATGAAGGAAAAGCTGTCTGTGTGCAAGAACCTTACCTTTGCAGAAACTACCGTGAAGATAAAGTCTGCAATGAATGCCGAAAACAGCGAGCAGATAAATGCGCTCTCCGACGAGCTTTGCCGTGATTACATCGCACGCTCGGAAAACGGCGCGAACAAGAATGACCTCACAGCGCTTTACCGCATAGGCTACGGACTTTATGTCGTTACCTCAAACGACGGCAAGCGCGACAACGGGCTTATAGTCAACACCGTTACACAGGTGTCTGATAACCCGAACAGAATCGCTGTCAACATCAACAAGGCGAACTATTCTCACCACGTCATCAAGCAGACAGGCGTTATGAATGTCAACTGCCTGTCGGTAGACGCGCCGTTCAGAGTGTTCGAGCGTTTTGGTTTCCAGAGTGGGCGGAATATCGACAAATTCGAGGGCATAACCACCGCAAAATCCGATAACGGTCTTGTTATCCTGCCCGAGTACATCAACGCCGTGATGTCGCTTAAAGTCGAGGACTACGTTGACCTCGGCTCACACGGAATGTTCATCTGCTCCGTCACCGAGGCAAGAGTTATGAGCGACAGAGATACCATGACCTACACCTACTATCAGAACAACGTCAAGCCAAAGACCGAAACGCAGGGCAAAAAAGGCTGGGTCTGCAAGATATGCGGATATATCTACGAGGGCGAGGAGCTGCCCGAAGATTTCATCTGTCCGCTTTGCAAGCACGGCGCAGCCGATTTTGAAAAGATAGTCTGATACCAAAAAAGCACCGCCATTGTGACGGTGCTTTTGCATTTGTTACATCTCTTTGATAAGGTCGTTCATCGTGTACATACCCGCGCTCTTGCCCGCAAGGAAACAAGCAGCGTTTACCGAGCCGACTGCGAACACCTGCTTTGAGTGCGCCTCGTGCTTGAGGGTTATCACCTCGTCACGCCCCGCAAAAATAATCTCGTGCGTGCCGACGATAGTGCCGCCGCGTATCGCGTGCATACCTATCTCTGTTTTTGTCCTCTTTGCCCTTACCGAGTGCCTGTCGTAAACGTAGGTGTATTTGTTGTCAAGCTCCTCGTTGATAGCGTTTGCAAGCATTATAGCCGTGCCGCTGGGGGCATCTATCTTCTGGTTGTGGTGCTGCTCAACTATCTCAATGTCGAACTGACCGCCCAGGATAGCTGCTGCTCTCTTTGCAAGGTCGGTCAGCAGATTTATGCCCAGCGACATATTGAACGTAAAGAAAACAGGTATCTGCTGCGAAGCCTTGTTTATCTTTTCTATCTCTTCCTTTGAGTAGCCTGTCGTGCCGATGACCAGCGCAACAGCGTTCATCTGGCAGTAGTCAAGCAGCGAGTCAAGGCTCGCAGGATTGGAAAAGTCGATTATAACATCGGGCTTTTCTGTCATTTCCGCAGGTGTCCTGACTATCTCGAAATCGCTGTATTTTTCACCGAACTTGTCAATACCGTAAATCGTCTTGCAGTCCTGTCTTGAAGCGATAACATCAGCGATAAAATGTCCCATTTTTCCGCTTGCACCGCAAATTGCTATGTTTATCATATTATCATTCCTTTTCTTTTATTATTCCAATCATATTACGATAAATCAGAATTTGCCGTCGCGGCGGCGCGCTTGTCCGTCGCATATAAGATTGAGGTGACAACTGCCTTTGTGCCGCTCCGGGCTTTAATTTGATAAGGGCGGTACAAGAGTAGAGCTGTGTTGTGCAAACCGCGGTAAATCCGCATTTGTTGAGGATTATTCAGTGCATAGTTGGGTTAGTTCTTCTGAAAAGAATTTTCTTCGCACTCTCTTATAAACCCTCACTACTTTTCCAAAAGAGTTCCAGCCCGATTATACACCGAACATTCCCCGACAAATTCCGATTTAATATATTGTTTTGTTAGTATAAAGCGGACTGGTTTTGTGCAGTCCGCTTTAAGAAAATTACTTGATAAGACCTATCTTCTGCATGCAAGCCTTGAGCTTGTCTATCTTCTCCTGCTCCATTCTGACCAGCGGCAGTCTGCACTCGCCGACCTCAAAGCCCATAAGATTGAGCGCTTCCTTTACAGGAATCGGGTTAACGTCGCAGAACAGCATATTGGTGAATTCAAGCAGTCTGTTTGCCTTTTCTCTTGCCTCTGGGTACTTGTTTTCAAGGCACAGCGAAGCGATTTCGTGAGTTTCAAACGGCATGCAGTTTGAAAGCACCGAGATAACACCAACACCGCCGAGCGCCATTATAGGAACTATCTGGTCATCGTTGCCCGAGTAGATGTCTATCTTGTCACCGCACAGCGCAGCGATTTTTGCGATCTGGCTGATGTTGCCGCTTGCTTCCTTTACAGCCACGATATTCTCGACTTCTGCGAGCTTTGCAACTGTTTCAGGCAGAATGTTCACGCCTGTTCTTGAAGGAACGTTGTAAAGTATGCAGGGTATCTTGATAGAATTTGCAATAGCAGTGTAGTGAGTGATAAGTCCTCTCTGCGAGGTCTTGTTGTAGTAAGGCGTTACCAGCAGTACAGCGTCTGCACCCAGTGCCTCTGCCTCCTGCGAAAGATGGATAGCATAGTCAGTGTGGTTAGAGCCTGTGCCTGCGATAACAGGGATTCTGTGGTTTACCTTTTCAACAGCGTACTTGATGCACTCGATATGCTCCTCGTCCGTCATAGTCGAGCTTTCGCCCGTTGTGCCGCAGATGATGATAGCGTCTGTGCCGTTGTCGATGTTGAAATCAATAAGCTCGCCCAGCTTGTCAAAGTTGATAGAGCCGTCGGCGTTCATAGGAGTCGCAATAGCAACGCCCGCGCCTGTGAAAACTGTATTTTTCATAGGAAATTACTCCTTTCAAGTGTTGTATCAGTCAAAGTAGCCCTTTGCTGCAAGAAGCTCTGCAAGCAGAACAGCGCCGCCTGCTGCGCCTCTCAATGTGTTGTGCGAAAGGCAAACGAACTTGTAGTCAAAAAGTGTATCCTCACGCAGTCTGCCGATAGAAACAGCCATACCGCCCTCAAGGTTTCTGTCAAGCTTTGCCTGCGGTCTGTCGTCCTCCTCAAAGTAGTGCAGGAACTGCTTCGGTGCGCTTGGCAGCTTGAGCTGCTGCGGAACGCCGCTGAAGTTTTTCCAAGCCTCAAGGATCTCTTCCTTTGACGGCTTGTTCTCAAACGAGCAGAAAACTGCAGCCGTGTGACCGTCAGAAACAGGCACTCTCAGGCACTGTGCCGTGATAGCAGGCTCTGTAGCGTTAACTATCTCGCCGTTCTCGATGTGCCCCCATATCTTCATAGGCTCCTTCTCGGATTTCTCCTCCTCGCCGCCGATGTATGGGATAACGTTGTCAAGAATTTCAGGGAAAGTCTCAAACGTTCTGCCTGCGCCCGAAATTGCCTGATATGTGCAGGCAAGAGCCTTTGTTACCTTGTACTTATCCATAAGCGGTGCAAGTGCAGGTACATAAGACTGCAGCGAGCAGTTTGACTTGACAGCGATAAAGCCCTTCTTTGTGCCAAGGCGCTTTCTCTGTGCCTCGATTATCTCGATGTGCTGCGGGTTTATCTCCGGTATTACCATAGGAACATCAGGAGTAAATCTGTGTGCGGAGTTGTTTGAAACGATCGGGCATTCAGCCTTTGCGTACTTTTCCTCCAAAGCTCTTATCTCGTCTTTTTTCATATCAACAGCGCAGAAGCAGAAATCGACCATCGAAGCGATCTTCTCAACGTCCTCTGTTGCGTTCATAACAACGAGGTCTGCAAGATCCTCAGGCATCGGATCTGCAAGCTTCCACTTTCCGCCTACAGCCTCCTTGAAGGTCTTGCCTGCACTCCTTGGAGATGCGGCGAGACAAACTATCTCAAACCACGGGTGCTTATCGAGGATAAGGCAGAACCTCTGTCCCACCATACCCGTAGCGCCGATGATACCAACTTTGTACTTTTTCATAACAAAAACATCCTTTCCGCTTGCACAAAAGCCGCAAAGCTTCGTCTATATCGCTAAAAACGCGGTATGTGTGCGCCTTCGTTTTTGCGCAAAACATAAAAATAAACAAATAATAAAAAAACCGGTTGAAAACCGGCACATCATACAGTATAATAAGAATGTTGACATAATTTTTATGTCGATAGCACTCCATCATAATACATGATGACAACCGGTGGTCTGTTAGACCAAACAGCCAGCTGGACGTTCCCACGGTCCGCTTCGGCGGTATCACCTTTCGCACTGCTGCATGATGTCGGGTGCATCACTTTGGCGGCAAAGCCGTCGGCAGCAGCGGTACTGATCTCAACCGCACCTCTATCTGTTGTGTAATATAATATCAGAAAATGCCGCTGATGTCAATAGATTGTGATGACTTTTTTTCAAAAACCTCTATTTTATCACATTTACAAAATTTAAACGTCTTTGGAGAGATAAAAATGTTAGACTTAAACAATATGAAACGCTCTGACTTTGCATATGACTTACCGCAGGAGCTTATCGCGCAGACTCCGCTTGAGCCGCGCAATTCCTCACGTCTTCTGAAGGTCGACAGGCAAAGCGGAGAGATAGTTCACGATCACTTTTACAATCTATGCAATTATCTAAATAAAGGTGACCTTTTGGTACTTAACGATTCCAGGGTGCTTCCCGCGCGCATCTACGGCGAACGCGAGGATACAGGCTCGTTCATAGAGTTTCTGCTTGTCGAGCAAAGAGAAAACATGGTCTGGGAGATACTCTGCCGCCCCGGCAAAAAAGCAAAGGTCGGTACCCGATTTTCATTCGGCGGCGGTATCCTCAAAGCCGAGATAACCGAGGTCTTGGAGGACGGCAACAGGGTAGCGCGCTTTACCTGCGAGGATAACTTTTTTGCCGCGCTTGACCAGATAGGTCAGATGCCGCTGCCGCCTTACATAACCGAAAAGCTCAAAGACAAAGAGCGATATCAGACAGTTTATTCCAACGAGCTTGGTTCGTCAGCAGCGCCAACAGCGGGCTTGCACTTTACCAAGCAGCAGCTTGAAGACCTGCAAAAAATGGGCGTGAATATCGCCTTTGTGACGCTTCACGTCGGGCTTGGCACTTTCAGACCAGTCAAGGAGGATAAAGTCCTTGACCACAAAATGCACCGCGAGCATTACGAGCTTTCGGAAAAGACCGCGCAGATGATAAACGATACCAAGAAAAACGGCGGGCGAGTCATAGCCGTCGGAACGACCTCCTGCCGCACGATAGAGAGCGTTGCGTCCTTCCACGGCGGAAAGATAGTCGCCGATGACGGCTGGACAAGCATCTTCATCTATCCGGGGTACGAGTTCAAGGTAATGGACGGGCTGATAACCAATTTCCACCTGCCCGAAAGCACGCTGATAATGCTTGTATCGGCATTTCTCGGCTATGATAAAACTATGAACGCCTATAAGACCGCCGTGCAGGAAAAGTACCGCTTTTTCAGCTTTGGCGACAGTATGGCGATTTTGTGAGGTAAGTGTATGCAAAATAAATGCGCCGTCTTTTATGACAGCTGGCAGCTTGAATGCTGCGGTCACCTGTTCGGCATCGGCGATACGGTAAACTGGCTGGTGCTTGAGCTTGAACAGGGCGATCTGAACACTCCCGTTGATATGGGAAAGGTCGATTATTGCTACGAGGCTCACAGCAGCGCGTGGCAGGAGCTTTTCGTTTTGCAGGGCAGGGTAGAGAGGATACAGACGCTTTATCAGAAATACGAGCCGCACAAGGACAACCCCCAAATGCTTATCCCCACAGGCGGAAGGCTGGTCGAAACGCAAAAAGCACAGGGCTTTGAAAAGGACATTGACGGGCTTAAAGCAACGGGTTATCTTGTCAGCATCAGCGGACCAGCGGTAAGACCTGCCCGAAAAGAAGAGGTCACATTCAAATAAAAGGAGAAATTAAAATGGATATGCTTAAAATTTACAAGGCTGTTCTTGATGCCGACAGAGCTGCTGTTGTGCTTTGCACACTTGACCACACGATAGTCTATATGAATAAAACCGCCTGCGAGCGCTACGCAAAATGGGGCGGCGAAAAGCTTGTCGGCAGATCGGTTCTTGACTGTCACAACGAGAGGTCAAGAGAAATGATAGTAAAAGTTCTTGACTGGTTCGCAAAGTCAAAGGACAACAACATTGTCTATACCTTTAAGAACGTCAAGGAAAACAAGGACGTTTATATGGTCGCCCTGCGTGACGATGACGGAGAGCTTATCGGTTACTACGAAAAGCACGAGTACCGCGACCATGAGACTATGAACCTTTATGAACTTGGTGAGTGAAAATGGAGATCATTGATTTTTATTTGTCGCCAAAGCGTGAATACTGGCTGAATAAAATCCGCCTCTGTGAATGGAGAGCAGGCGCGTATTTATGTCAGCTTATCGACAATGAGCAGTTTTACTCTGTTCTTGGGGAAAGCTCAAGGCTTTTGCTTCTGACCGAAGGCGATAAACTGCTCTCGTTCTGTGCACTCACCGAGCGCGATCAGGTCGATACCGAGCTGACCCCTTGGATAGGCTTTGTCTACACATTTCCCGAAGCACGAGGACGGCGAATTATGGGAAGGCTTATCAATGAAGCCTCACACATCGCTGCCGGACGCGGCTTTGACACGCTCTGGCTCACGACAGACCATGTCGGGCTGTATGAAAAATACGGTTTTGAATTTGTATGTATGATGAAAGAATACAGCGGAGAAGAAACTCGCATATATAAGAAAAAAACAAGTAAGGAGTAACTATGTTTACACTTTTGAAGCAAGAGGGCGCTGCAAGGCGCGGACAGTTTGAAACAGTCCACGGAACTATACAGACACCCGTTTTTATGAACGTCGGCACAGCAGCTGCGATAAAGGGCGGCGTGTCGTCGATAGACTTGAAAAACGAGCTTAAAACGCAGGTCGAGCTGTGCAATACCTACCACCTGCACGTTCGCCCGGGGGACGAGGTCATCTATAAGCTCGGCGGTCTGCACAGGTTTATGAACTGGGACAAGCCTATCCTCACCGACAGCGGCGGATTTCAGGTGTTCAGCCTTGCCAAGCTGCGAAGGATAAAGGAGGAGGGCGTTTTCTTCAACTCCCACGTCGACGGCAGAAAGATTTTTATGGGTCCAGAGGAAAGTATGCAGATACAGTCCCACCTTGCCTCAACTATCGCTATGGCTTTTGACGAGTGTGTTGAGAACCCTGCCGAGTACAGCTACTCAAAGGCTTCCTGCGAGAGAACGACGCGCTGGCTCAAACGCTGCCAGGCAGAAATGAAAAGGCTGAATTCGCTTGAAACAACGATAAACAAAAAGCAGATGCTTTTCGGCATCAATCAGGGCTGTACATATGACGATCTGCGCATAGAGCATATGAAACAGATACGCGAGCTTGACCTTGACGGCTTCGCTATCGGAGGACTTGCAGTAGGCGAGCCGACAGAGGTGATGTACCACGTTATCGAGCAGGTCGAGCCGTTTATGCCAAAGGATAAGCCGCGCTACCTTATGGGCGTGGGTACCCCGAGCAACATCATCGAGGCTGTCGCAAGAGGCATCGACTTCTTCGACTGCGTTATGCCAAGCAGAAACGCAAGGCACGGCACGCTTTTCACCTGGAGCGGCATAATGCACATCACCAACAAGTGCTACGAGCTTGACGAGCGCCCGATAGACTCCGAGTGCGGCTGCCCGACCTGCAAAAACCATTCAAGAGCGTATGTGCGCCACCTGTTCAAAGCAGACGAACAGCTTGGCGGCAGGCTTGCGGTAATGCACAATCTGTATTTTTACAACACGTTGACCGAGAGGATAAGACAGGCGCTTGACGAGGGTACATTTGAGCAGTTCCGTGCAAAATACAGCACACTGCTTTCCTCAAAGTTTGAATAAAACAGAACAAAGATGTGTAGATATCTATTAGGTATCCGCACATCTTTTTTTGATAAATTGATAATATAAATCGGGGTTTAGCGTCTTTGACGCTAACAGTGAATAGTGAATAACGAATAGTGAAAAGTTTATAGTTAAGGTATCGCCTTCGGCTATATATTAAAATATGTGAGCGAAGCGAACACCGCTACTATTCACTATTCACTTTTCACTCTTCACTATTCATTGCTTATCGGCGCAAGGCGCCGATAAATTCTGATTTATTATAGCAACTTTAAATTTGGAGGTTTGTATGGGCTTTATCGAAACCGTTGTTCTTGGCGCGGGGCTTTCAATGGACTCCTTTGCGCTGTCGGTAACAAACGGAATGTGCGCTGTTAAAAGGCGCTTTCTTGCGGGAATTTTGTGCGCGCTTTGTTTCGGGCTTTTTCAGGGTGCGCTTACAACTCTCGGCTATGCTGCCGGGGCGGTATTTGCGCAAAAGGTCAGGGCAGTGGATCACATCATCGCGCTGCTGCTATTGAGCTATATCGGCATAAAAATGATCCTGCAAAGCCGCAAAGGCACCGCGCAGCCGTCACTCTCGGCGGCAGCTGTGTTTTTCAGCGCCTTTGCGACCTCTCTCGATGCGCTTACAGTCGGCGTGAGCCTTGCCGCGCTCGAAGTGGATATCGTCCTTGTAGGCGCAGTCCTGACCGCCGTTTCAACAGCTATCTGCTTTGCGGGCTTTCTGCTCGGCGACAGAGCAGGCAAGCGCCTTGGCAGCTCCGCACAGATGCTCGGCGGGGCGGTGCTTATTGCACTTGGCATCAGGATATTCATACAGCACACCTTTTTCTGACCCGGCTCGACTTTAAGTTAACAATTAAGTTAACCCGACTTAATTATTTATTCATTGTAACTGTTTATACTCTAAATAATATATGGATGTTCAGTATGGAGGAAATATCATGAGTTTTATGGACGATTTCTATAAGCGCTTTGTCAAGGAGGAATATGACGAGAACGGCATCGTCACAAAATTTGACCTTGACCTTAAATATGACTATAACTTTGCCTACGACGTTATCGACGAGATTGCAAAGTATGAGCCTGAAAGGGCGGCTATCCATTGGGTGAGCGAGAACGGCGAGGAAAAGATATTTACATACAGTGAGCTTTCGCAGGAGAGCAGCCGTATGGCAAATATGCTTATGGCGCACGGCGTTGAAAAGGGCGATATGGTTATGGCAGTGCTTAAAAGGCACTACGAGTTCTGGATACTTGCCTATGCGCTTATGAAGATAGGCGCAGTGCTTATCCCCGCGACCTGCCAGCTTATGAAAAAAGACTACGTGTACAGATTCGACCTTGCAAGAGTAAGGTTTATCGTTGCAACAGGCGAGGACAACGTTCCCGACCACGTTGAAGAGGCGCTGCAGGAGTATCAGTGGATGAAGGAGAAATTCATCGTTCACGGTCAGCGCGAGGGCTGGACAGACCTTATGGCTTCCGCACACAGATACAGGTGCGAGCTTGAAAGGATACACACGCGCTGCGACGAAAATATGATAGCATATTTCAGCAGCGGAACAACGGGCTATCCAAAGCTCGTTATGCACCGCCATGCTTACAGCGCAGCGCATATCTTCACCGCAAAGCATTGGCATCACGTCGGCGACGGCACTGTTCACCTTACCGTTTCGGAAAGCGGCTGGGCAAAGTGCGCCTGGGGAAAGATGTTCGGTCAGCTCACCTGCGGCGCTACCGAGTTTGTCTATGACTTTGACAGATTCGTTCCCGATAATGTCCTTAAAGTCATTCAGGACTATAAAGTGACATCATTCTGCGCACCACCGACAATGTACAGATTTTTCATCAAGGCAGGTCTTGAAAAGTTCGACCTTTCAAGCCTGAAATATTCCTGCGTTGCAGGCGAGGCGCTCAGCCCCGATGTTTTCAACAAGTGGAAGCAGGCAACGGGGCTAAGCCTTATGGAAGGCTTCGGTCAGACGGAAACGGTGGTCGTGCTTTGCAACTGCTTCGGCATGACACCAAAGCCGGGCTCTATGGGCAAGCCTGTACCGCTTTATGACGTTGAGCTTGTCGATAAGGACCTTAAACCCGTAAAAAACGGCGAAACGGGCGAGATAGTTATCCGCGCCGAGTATTGCAAGCACCCTGCGATATTCAAGGAGTATTACAGAGGCGCAGAGCAGACCTTCCGCGCGTGGAGAGGCGGAGTCTACCACACGGGCGATACCGCCTACCGCGATGATGACGGCTACTATTGGTATGTCGGCAGAACGGACGACCTTATCAAAGCATCGGGCTACCGCATAGGACCTTTCGAGATAGAGTCTATACTTATGGAGCATCCAAGCGTCCTTGAATGCGCTATCACAGCCGCAGACGACGCTATCAGGGGCAAGGTGGTCAAGGCGACTATCGTGCTTTCAAACGGCTATTCGCCCAGCGACGAGCTGAAAAAGGAGCTTCAGACGTTTGTGAAGAAATCCACCGCGCCGTATAAGTACCCGAGAATCGTCGAGTTTGTTGACGAGTTGCCAAAGACGTTCAGCGGCAAGATAAGACGTGTAGAGATACGGCAGAATGACGAGAATAAGAGCTTTTAGTAAAGCCAAGGGGTGTTGAGCAATGCTTGTGTACGAATATCCGCCGAAGATCTCGCGCGCAAGCCGTCAGGCAAAGGCAGCGCACGACCTCGCACAGCACGCCAAGATCCGCCGCAATATGCTCAAAAATATGCTGCTTGCGGCTGTCATAATCGGCATATCGTTTTTTGTCGGCAATATCCTTGTGCGCGTGCTGCTTATCGTTATTGGGATTGCAAATGCCGCAGTAGGCGCTCTGCTTTACTGGTACAATATGCTTTCGTTTGATACCAAGGTCTATTCGCGCATATTTGACGACCATATCGAGCATTCGCAGAGAGTTGGCTTTTCAAAACGGTATCTGCACGTTGATATCAAGTATTCGGATATAGAAAAAAGCGAGCAGGATAACCGCGGAAATCTTGTGCTTTATCTTAAAGCAAGCCACAGCGCAAAGCTGTTCACAACAGACGAAAACGGCGCGGACAAGCAGGACTTTGCCGCAAAGGATAATTCTGTTACGCTCAAATTTACCGATACCAAAGCCAAGCTCACACTGGTGAATGACCTCTACTCGCAGATAGGCTATCCCCATAAGCAGTATAACGTCATTGACGACGATGACGATGATTACTACACCGCCGAGGATAAAAAGTGGGACAGCCTCGGCAAGCACGGCTTGTAGATGTAAGAGGTAAGAAATAAGAGGTAAGAAAAGTGAGATGTAAAATTTCTGTTAACCTCTTGAAAAAAGGAAAAGCGTGTGATATCATAATACAGTAATAATACTTCTAAACACAGTGACCAAGAGAGTAAGCGTGCTGTAATGACTTACAGAGAGAGTCCGAGCGGTCATCACCGTTTTCTGCAACGGACTTAATTCAAAGCACACCGAAGTTCACTTGCGAGTGGTTTTGCCGAAACAAAAGTAAGCAAAAACGTGTGTCAGCGTTAATGACAGGGGAGTGTCGGCTCCTATCAAACAGGTGGTATAACAAGTATCTTATGGGTCTTGTCCTTTTTGGGATAAGACCTTTTATATTTTTCGGGAGGTAAAAGCAAATGAAGGAACAGCTCAAAAGTATTGAGGAACGCGCAAAAGCCGAGCTTAAAGAAATAAGCGAAACCAAAGTGCTGGAAGAGTTCAGAGTCAGGTACCTGGGCAAAAAGGGCGAGCTTACAGCGATACTTAAGCAGATGGGACAGCTTTCCGCAGAGGAAAGACCAATCATCGGACAGCTTGCAAACAAGGTCAGAGCAGACATTGAAAGCGCATTGAGCGCAAGAGTCAGCGAGCTTAAATCTGCCGCAGAGACTGCAAGGCTCAAAAGCGAGACCCTTGACGTAACACTGCCCGGCAAGAGAGCGAGAATAGGCAGACCTCACCCGCTGGACGCAGTGCTTGAGGACGTTGAGGAAGTATTTTTGGGCATGGGCTTTGATATAGTCGAGGGACCCGAGGTAGAGACAGACCATTACTGCTTTGAGGCGCTCAATATGCCGCCGCACCACCCTGCAAGAGATACGCAGGATACATTCTACATCTCCGACAGCGTGCTTTTGAGAACGCAGACATCTTCCGTTCAGATTAGAACAATGGAAAAGATGAAGCCGCCTATCAGAATAATCTCACCGGGCAGAGTTTACCGCTCTGATGCGGTCGATGCAACGCATTCACCGCTTTTTCATCAGATAGAGGGACTTGTTATCGA
This sequence comes from uncultured Eubacteriales bacterium, assembly GCA_900314975.1. GTDB lineage: Bacteria > Bacillota > Clostridia > Oscillospirales > Ruminococcaceae > Hominimerdicola. The sequence goes on from OMXI01000015.1 coordinate 26,723, forward strand.
CAAGGGCGTTACTATGGGTGACCTTAAAGGAACGCTTGAGCTTCTGATGAAAAGACTTTACGGCGACAGCGCAAAGATAAGGCTTCGTCCGCACCATTTCCCGTATACCGAGCCTTCGGCAGAGGTCGATATGATGTGCTTCAACTGTCAGGGACAGGGCTGTTCCATGTGCAAGCAGGAGGGCTGGGTTGAGCTTCTCGGTGCAGGTATGGTACACCCCAAGGTGCTTGAAGAATGCGGCATTGACCCAGAGGTCTACAGCGGCTTTGCATTCGGTATCGGTCTTGAAAGAATTACAATGGGCAGATACAACATCAACGATATGCGTCTGCTTTACGAAAACGATATGCGCTTTTTAGAGCAGTTCTGATAAGGGAGGTATAACAGCATGGATTTATCAATGAGATGGCTCGCAGATTACGTTGACTGCGATATGCCAATAAAGGAATTTGTAAGCGGTATCACCCTTTCAGGCTCAAAGGTCGAGTGCTTTGAAACAGAGGGCGACTACCTTTCAAACGTTGTTGTAGGTCAGGTCAAGGAGATAGAGCGTCACCCAGACTCCGACCATATGTTCATCACGCAGGTGGATGTCGGCGAGAGCGAGCTTGTGCAGATAGTTACAGGCGCGCAGAACGTCAAGAAGGACGATTTTGTGCCCGTTGCAAAGCATAAGTCGACCGTTCTGCACGAGGGCAAGCAGGTCAAGATAACCAAGGGCAAGCTTCGCGGCGTGGCATCAAACGGAATGCTTTGTTCGCTGGGCGAGCTTGGTCTGACGGTTCACGATTTCCCGTACGCTATCGAGGACGGTATCTTCATTTTGGGTGACGACTGCGACAAGACAATAGGCAAGGACATCAGAGAGGCTATCGGCTTTAACGATACAAAGGTAGAGTTCGAGATAACCTCAAACCGCCCCGATTGTATGTCGGTCATCGGACTTGCAAGAGAAACAGCCGCGACCTTTGGCAAAACACTTAATGTCAAAAAGCCCGAATACAAGGGCGTCAGCGGCAACATAAACGACGTTATCAGCGTCAAGATACACAACACACAGCTTTGCCCAAGATATATGGCGGCTGTCGTTAAGAACGTTAAGATAGAGCAGTCACCTCGCTGGCTGAGAGAGCGTCTGCGCGCAAGCGGCGTTCGCCCGATAAACAATTTTGTCGACATCACAAACTTTGTAATGCTCGAGTACGGCCACCCGATGCACGCATTTGACCTGCGCTATGTCGGCGGAAACGCTATAAACATCAGAAACGCACAGCAGGGCGAAAAGATAACCACCCTTGACGGAGTCGAAAGAGAGCTTTCAAGCGAAATGCTCGTTATCGCCGATGCGGATAAGCCTGTTGCAGTAGCGGGCGTAATGGGCGGTGAGTACAGCGGCATTATGGACGACACCACAACGGTCGTTTTCGAGTCTGCCTGCTTTGACGGCGCAAGCGTAAGAACGACTGCAAAGAAGCTGGGTATGCGTACAGACGCATCTTCAAGATACGAAAAGGGACTTGACCCGCACAACTGCTATGACGCACTTATGAGAGCCTGCCAGCTGGTTGAAGAGCTCGGCGCGGGCGAGGTGCTTGATACCCATATCGACGAGGATTTCCACGACGATACACCAAAGTCGGTAGAGTTTGACAGCGCGTGGATAAACCGTTTCCTCGGCACAAATATCCCCGAGCAGAAGATGATAGACTACCTCACAAGCCTTGAGTTTGAGGTGAAAGGCGGCAAGGTGTATGTTCCGCATTTCAGAATAGATATCGAAAGAAAAGCAGACGTTGCAGAGGAAGTCGCAAGACTTTTCGATTACAACAATATCGAGGGCACTATCATCAGAGGCGTTGCACAGGCGCAGAGAACTCCCAAGCAGAAGTTTGAAAGAGCAGTCAAGAGAGCTATGTTCGCCTGCGGTGTCAACGAGATTGAAACGTTCTCGTTTGTATCGCCAAAGTTTTTTGACAAGATAAATCTGCCAGCAGATTCCTCTTTGAGAAACTGCGTGAAGATAACCAACCCCTTGGGCGAGGACACAAGCGTTATGAGAACCACTATCCTGCCGTCAATATGCGAAACGCTTGCAAGAAACAACAACTACAGAAACCCCGAGTGCTATGTGTTTGAGCTTGGAAACGAGTATCTGCCCGCAGAGAACGAGATACTGCCCAACGAGCCTGAAAGACTTGGCATAGGTGTTTACGATACCGTTTCGGGCTTTGATTTCTACGACCTCAAGGGAATGGTCGAGAACGTGCTTGACAGAGTCGGCGCAAAGAACGTGACCTTTGAAAAAGCGGATAAGGACTGCGGTTATGACGAGTTCTACGCTTTCCACCCCGGCAGAGTCGCAGTGGTCAGGGTCGCAGGAACAGCAGTCGGCATCTTCGGCGAGCTTCACCCAAAAACGCTTGAAAACTACGGAATGTCTATGCGCGCATACGCAGGCAAGCTCGACCTGCCCGAGATAATGGAAAGCTCCGAGCCGCAAAAGGTCTACAAGCCGCTTCCGAAATACCCTGCGACAACAAGAGATATCGCTGTTGTGTGCGACGACGAAATACCCGTTGCAGAGCTTGAAAAGGCTATCACAATGGCTGTCGGCTCGATACTTGAAAAGGTCACGCTGTTTGACGTTTATAAGGGCGAGCAGATCGAAAAGGGCAAAAAGAGCGTTGCTTACTCTATCTCAATGCGCTCGCACGAGGGAACACTTACAGACGAGCAGGCTGACAAGGCTATGGAAAAGGTTCTCAAAGAGCTGTCGGCAATCGGCGCAGAGCTTCGCGCATAACTTTACGCGTAGTAAAAAAATCAACTGCCGTTTTGTGCAGTTTTCATAAAAATATAAAAATTGCTTGTTATTTTGCTTTGTATGGAGTATAATAATAACGTAGAACAAAACTAAAGCACACTACACAAGGGGGATAAGCTTATGCATGATCAGACTTTGGAATTTTCCATTGTGGACGATAAGGACAAGGAACTTAAAGACAATCTTACGACCATATACGAGGCGCTCAAGGAAAAGGGCTACAACCCCGTAAACCAGATAGTAGGTTATATTCTCTCCGAGGACCCGACCTACATAACCACATATAACAATGCAAGGAGCCTTATCCGTCACATTGACCGTGATGAGCTTTTGCAGGCTATGGTTAAAGCATACCTCAAAGTGAAATAAGGTTTTTGACAAAGCGGCAGTTATTGCCGCTTGTTTTTTTGATAAATTTCATTCCTTTGCAGATAATAGTTGTATCAAACCGCAAAGGAGTAAACTTATGAAAAAAATCACAGCTATTCTTGCCCTTGCAATCGTGCTGACGGGGTGCGCCGAAAGGGAAGTCGACAGACCCGATCTGCCCGAGCAGACAAGCGTTACAATGACCGCACAGCAGGCAGAGGCTAAAAAGACCGATGTTTCAAAGCTGTCGCGCACAAAGATAGGCTACGGCTCGGGCGTGCAGACAGACGAAAAGAACCGCACTACTGGCGCTCTTGATTTCAACAAGCGCTATTCACAGCTTGGCGCAACGGCTATAAACACAGACGATGCAAAGATAACGCTGACCTTTGACCAGGGCTACGAAAACGGCTATACCGCAAAGATACTCGACACCCTCAAAGAGAAAAAGGTCAGAGCAGTGTTCTTTCTGCTAAAGGACTATGCCGAAAAGAACCCCGAGCTTGTCAAGCGTATGATAGACGAGGGTCATATCATCGGCAACCACTCGGTACACCACTATTCAATGCCTACTCTGGACGAAAAGACCTGCGAGAGCGAGATAACTGATATGCACAAGTATGTTAAGGATACCTTCGGCTATGAAATGAACCTGTTCCGTCCGCCGATGGGCGAGTTCTCGGAGCTTTCGCTGACGGTGACCAAAAATTGCGGCTATCAGACAATGATGTGGAGCTTTGCCTATGCCGATTGGGATACAAAAAAACAGCCCGACCCTGTAACAAGTGAGAAAAAGCTCGTAAATGCGGCGCACGAGGGCGCTATCTACCTTCTGCACAGCGTTTCAAAGACCAATGCCGAAATACTGGGAAATGTCATTGACGGCATAAGAGCAAATGGCTTTGAGTTCAATTGATGCCATAGCAGCGTCTGCAAAGGTAATAGCAGGCGCTGTTTTCACATACTTATCACACGGATTTCATCATAATATCGTTGACATCAGAGGGTAAAAGTGGTATAAATATAAATGTAAAACGAGAATAATGCATCGTATTCTTAAGGAGGATGAGAACATGATAAAAAATAAAGTGTTGACACCTGTTCTTGCGGGAGTTCTCGGAGTAAGTGTCGTAGGTTCGGGAATCGGCTACTATCTCGTAAATAAAGACGGCGATAAGACGCTCAAGCCCGAGCAGACAATGGATACCATGAAGCTGTCTCTCACACAGGTCGAGCAGACGGTGAACGATAATGTTACCGACGTTGAAAAGGCTGTAAAGGGCGAGCTTGATTACGCATACGATTCAAGCCTGAAGATAACCTTCGGCGAGGGCATGACCACAGGCGGCTTGACGATGAACACAAACGGCAAGCAGTCTATCAAGCCTATCGAGATTGATACCAAGGTAAAGCAGAAGGGTCAGAATTCGCAGGCTGACATCACAGCAAAGTACAACGACGCTACACTCGTTACCCTTGAAACTATCTACGCAAGGGATAAGAATGCGGCATATTTCAGAATCCCCGAGCTCAGCTCTGCATATATCACAGCTACCGAGGAGGATCTGAAAAAGACCTTTGAGGAGTATGCAAATAAAGCACAGACACGCAGAGGTACTACAATACCTGATGCACAGACCGATACAAAGCTTGACCTTAAGAATTTCGGCGTGCAGACACCCGAGCTTAAGGCTATCGACAGCGCAAAGCTTGAAAAGAGCCTTAAAGAATATTTTGAGCTGTTCAAGAGCAAGCTCCCCGCAAAGAAGGATAACGGAACAGTTTCGGGCGATATCAACGGAAATGCTTACAATTATAAGGTAGTTACCTATACTGTAACAGGCAAGCAGATGCAGGAAGCTCTGAATGCAGTGCTTGATAAGATGGCTGGCGATGCAGACCTCAAGAAGATGTTTGATGACCAGATGGCTGCAAACAAAAACAAGGTCGACAGCGAGATAAAGAGCTATGCAGACCTTATCGCAAAGCTCAAGAAGGAAACTGCAATAAAGGAACAGGACGCTAACAAGACCGCATCTTTCGACGTTTACTACGACGGTGAGGAGATAGTTGGCGGCGCTATTAACTACGATAACAAGTCACTTGCAAAGGCTGTTCTTGTAAGCAAGCAGGACGTTAATGCGATCGACGTTGCAATTTCTGACAACAACGGCAAGCAGCTGCTCACAGTCAAGGGTTCTTCAAAGCTTACAGACGGAACTATCAGCGGCTCTTACAGCATCAATGCAAATGCTGATAACAATGCTGCCTTCAACGGCACACTCACACTCGATAAAGTAGTTATCAAGGACGATTACTTCAGCGGTACTGTAAGCCTCAGCTTCAACAGCACAAGCAAGACAGGCAAGGCACAGGCGTTCGCTGTAAAGATCTCCGGCAACTGCACAAAGGATAAGAAGGACCTCAAGTTCTCTGTTGACACAAACGGCAAGAATATGATGACTGTTGAGTTCAAGCAGAACAAGACCGAGGCTACCGACGTTGCAGTGCCGACACAAAACGTATTTACAACCAGCCAGCTTGAGCAGTACAAGGCTACCTGCGATTTCGATAATTTCAAGGAGAACATCAACAATGCTCTGGGAACCAACGTGTTCAGCATTTTTGACAGCTTTGGAAAGCTTGGAAACAGCACTATCGGAAAATCAGCAACAAGCGGCAGCACAACGGGCAGAACGACTACAATTGATATGTCGGATCTTTCTGACCTGTACAGCCTCTGATACAGTAAATTCGAGCAGCCCTCGGGCTGCTCTTTTTTTATGCCCTGTCATAAGTACGCCTGCAAAGTCATACGATTAAAAAGGACTTGCTTTGGAGGCGATAGATTGAATAAACAAGGCTTTCTTAAAGGCTCTGCGATACTGCTGTTTACTGTTGCTTTTACAAAAGCACTGGGACTTTTGTACCGCATACCGCTTACACGGCTGCTCGGCGGCAGCGGAATGGGCTACTATTCCAGCGCGTTTTGCGTGTTCACTCCCGTTATGGCGATAGCCGCCGCAGGCATACCCTCTGCAATGGCGCGCCTTGCCGCAGAGAACTACGCATTTGAGCGTTTTGCAAATCTGCGCAAAACAAAACGCGTGGCAGTGCTGCTGTTTTCGGGAATAGGTCTTGTTCTTACCGCCGCAGTCATACTGCTCTCGATGCCTGCCGCGCAGCTATTTACAGGTCACAAAAACGCGGGCTACGCAATAGCCTGCCTTGCGCCAACGCTGCTTTTCTGCACGGCTATGTCGGTGTGGCGCGGCTATTTTGAGGGACTGCATAATATGTACCCGACAGCCGTTTCCGAAATCATCGAAACGCTGTTCAAGCTCGCACTGGGACTTGGCTTTGCATACTACACCTGTGCCCGCGCGCTGAACGAATATTCTGCCTGCGGCACCTGCTTTGGAACAAATTGCACAAGCGAGCAGCAAGCCTTGCAGACCGCGCTGCCGTTCGTTGCAGCCGCCTCGGTGCTGGGAACATCGCTGTCATCAGGTATTGCCTGTCTTTATATAATGGTGCGCTCAAAGCTGAAGGGTGACGGCATTACCCCGCAGATGCTGCAAAAGGACAGACTTACCGACCGCACGGGCGAGATAGTGCGCAGGCTGCTTCGCTACAGTCTGCCTGTCTCGCTTGCCGCGCTTATAACGACTCTGACGGGTATGATCGATATGCTGACCGTCAACCCCTGCGCTGCTGCCGCGATCTCTAAAAGCCCGCAGACTTTTTCCCACCTGCAAAACGGCGAACTGACCGCGCAGCAGCTGCCTAATTTTATCTACGGTTCGTACGAGGCACTTGCCGCTGCTGTCGCAGGTCTTGTGCCCACGCTCACCGCTATGCTTGGCAAAAGCGCCCTTGCAGGCATTACTGAAAGCTTTGCAAAAGTCGATAACAAAGCAGTTTGCACACGATTGAACAAAATGATGACCCTTTGCGCTATGATAGCGTTTCCGTCGGGACTTGGGATAAGTCTGCTCTCGGAGGATATCCTCTCGCTGCTGTTTTCGGGGAGGACTGCCGAGATAGCAGTCGCCGCACCGAGCCTGCGAATACTCGGCGCAGCAGTCGTGCTGGTCAGCCTTTCACTGCCTTGCTTTACCATTCTTCAGGCGCTGGGCAAATCGCGTTGTGTCGCGCTGATAATGCTGCTCGGCGGTGTGATAAAGCTATGCGGAAACATCATACTTGTAAGCATACCGCGCTTTACGCTCACAGGTGCGGCGATATCGACCGTTGTGTCGGAGCTGTTTATCTGCATCGCAACTGTTTTGCTCACATACAAGGCTGCAAGCTCTGAATGCGATGCCTCAAACGTCTTTGTGAAACCCCTTTACGCAGGGCTTATGTCAACCGCTGCAGCCTTTGTTGCTAAACAATCTGCGCTTAAATTACATTTATTTACACACAAACCTGCCCTTATTACGCTTTTTGCCCTTTCTTTTTCGGTCATTATGTACTTATTTGTGACTTTCTTATTGTGCGAAATGCCGAAAAATGTTTTAAATTCGTGGTTTTGTAAAAAAAATCGAAAAAACACTTGAAATTTTCGGCAAAGTGAGTTATTATAAGTAGGTACGATAAGTAGCGTGTTTATCGGTACTTAAGCGTTTTCGGAGAGTAGGTCGGTTATGGATTCAGTCATCAGACAGCTTCTTGAAAAAAAATCCTACAGCGTTGACGACCTCGTCACAATAGTAAGGATATTAAGAAGCGAAAACGGCTGCCCCTGGGATAAGGTGCAGACGCATAAGACTATCAAGAAGGATTTTCTTGAGGAAACTTATGAGGTTATGGAGGCTATTGACTGCGACAGCCCCGAAATGATGCGCGAGGAGCTTGGCGACGTTCTGCTTCAGGTGGTTTTCCATACCGTGCTTGAATCCGAAGCGAAGCACTTTGAGCTTGAAGACGTTGCAAATGACGTTTGCAGAAAGCTTATCGTTCGGCACCCGCACGTGTTTGGTGACGTTAATGTTGACGGTGTTGACGACGTACTTCGCAATTGGGATTCGATAAAAATGGATACCAAGGGGCAGGAAACGTTTACAGATACGCTCAAAAGCGTACCGAAGAATTTCCCCGCACTGATGAGAGCGCAGAAGCTCGGCAAGCGTGCAGCGAAATCGGGTTTTGACTTTGAAAGCGCACAGCAAGCATTTGACGGGTTGAAAAGCGAGGTCGCAGAGATTGAGGCGGTGCTTGATGATAAGGAAAAAGCAGCCGAGGAGCTGGGAGATCTGATGTTCTCTTGTGTCAATGTGGCACGCAAGCTGGATCTAGACGCGGAAGAGCTTTTAAGTCAGGCAAACGAAAAGTTCTTAAAGCGTTTTGAGAAAGTGGAAAATCTCACCGTACAGGACGGCGAGGATATCACAAAGCTGTCGCCCGAAAGGCTGGAAGAATACTGGCAGCGGGCAAAAAAAGTTGTAATTGATGAATAGCAAGGCGCTGTTCGTTAATAATATTAGGAGGTAGAAAACAATGACAAAGGCAGAACTGGTTAGCAAGATCGCTGAAAAAGGCGGCTATACTAAGAAGGATGCTGAAAAGGCACTTTCAACTGTAGTTGGATCTATCACAGATGTACTTACAGCAGGCGACAAGGTTACACTTATCGGCTTCGGTACTTTTGAGGTACGTCAGAGAAAGGCTAAGAAGGGCATCAACCCAAGCACAAAGCAGCCTGTAAAGATCCCTGCAAAGAAGGTTCCTGCATTTAAGGCAGGCAAGGCACTCAAGGAAGCAGTTGCTAAGAAAAAGAAGTAATTGAGAATTAGAGCCTGGCTTTTCAGTCAGGTTCTTTTTTCTGATTGAGGTATGATATGAGACTTGATAAATACTTGAAGGTCTCGCGCATCATCAAGCGCAGGACCGTTGCAAACGAGGCGTGTGATGCGGGAAAGATACTTGTAGGGGATAAAGCCGCAAGAGCGTCGTATGATGTTAAGATAGGCGATATAATCACTATAAATATGGGGCAAAAGCCTCTTAAGGTCAGAGTGCTCGGAGTAAGCGAGCATGCGACAAAGGACACTGCCTGCGAAAACTACGAGGTAATCGGTTAAACAGGCAAGCACAAAGAGGAAATTTAAAATGAAGAAAAATATCGCAGCAGCGCTGGCTGCAGTTTGTGTTGCAGCAGCGTGTATAACGGGCTGCAGCGAGGATAGCAGCATTATGCCGCGTGAGGTCTTTACAGAGCCTGCGCAGCAGACAGAGCAAACTACATCACAAACGCAAAGCGAAACACAAACCACAACTACAGCATCTACCACTACCACGACCACCACAACAACTACAACAACGACCACGACTACCACCACAACGACAACGACCACTCCGCCTCCGACAACTACAACTACCACCACTGCTAAAACGTCCGCTGCAAAGCCGACTGCAACGACAAAGCAGACCGCTGCGACAAAGCAGACAACAGCAGTTTCAAGGATAAGCGGAACGTCTGCAAATGTGGCTTTCTATAAACAGTACCTGTTCGTTATGGGAGACTCTGTTGCAAGCGGATATGCCGCATACGGACGCATACCTGCCGCACACAGCGTTGCAAAGGTCAATGTCTCGGCACGCAGCGCAGATTATCAGATACCGCTGGCAAAGTCGGCAAATTCGCCGCTTATACTCACCTCAATGGGCATGAACGACTGGGGAGTTTCGACAAACACGTTTATCACAAGCTATACGGCGTTTCTGAAAAAGCTTCGCGCACAGCTGCCAAACAGCGTTATCCTTGTCGGTGCGATAACTCCGACAGCCGCTGTCAATAAGTATCCAAACGTCAGCCCGAGAGTCGTAACGAGCCATAATATCGGTCTTAAGAATATGGTCAAGTCGTTCAATGACCCGAAAATTATCTACTTTGACGCATACAGCGTTGTCGTGGGCAATGATGGCACCTATATGCAGCCGCAGTACGCTGCCGCTGACGGACTTCACCTGCAGCCTGCGGCGTATGACGCGCTTTTGAACGCTATGGCGGTAGTGCTTGACCAAAATGGTGCAAAAGAGAAAATTCTTGCATACAAGTAGCGCAAATGCGTTACTATCAAGGAGAACAGACAGGCTGTTCTCCTTTTTTGTGTTGACTTTTGGCGAACAAAGTGTTATAATGTAAAAATCAAAAACGAAAAGAGGAAAGTATTTTGAGCAAAAAGATTTTTACGGCGGTGCTTTGTGTGTGCCTTGCAGCATTCCAGCTTACAGGCTGCGGCAATGACATTACCAACACCGGCGACATTTCAAAAGCCGAGCAGACGACCACGACGGCTGATTCCTCGATACCTGAGGATTCCTCAAGCCAGAGCGACAGCAGCGCGGCAGAGGTCTCTATAAAGGAGTATGCGGTCAGCGTTTCAGTCGGCGAGGAGTATACCGCGCAAAAGCTGTGTGAGCTTGCGGTTGGTAATGCGGACAGCACCTACACCTTTGATGACGGCACGAACAGCAAAAAGTTCGATAAGGCAGAATCGTCAGTTATCAACGTTACCTCCGAGGACAGAGACGGCAATAAGTCGCATATCGTTATCAAGGTGATCGCAGCCGACCATACAGCGCCTGTTTTTGAGGGCGTAAAGGATATCGTTGTCGATTTCGGCGCACCAGTTGACTTGAAGTCGGGCGTTACCGCAAAGGACGACCTTGACGGCGAGGTCAGCTTCACCGTAGCGTATGACGAAAATGACCTTGATACAGGTGCGGTAGGCAAGCACAACCTTACATATACCGCAAAGGACAGTGCGGGCAATATCGCTACCGCAAGCGCGACTATCGAGGTCAAGGCTGTTACGACCAAGCAGACTACGCAGCAGACGACCAAGCAGACGACCAAGCAGACCACAAAGCAGACGACTGCAACAAAGGCAACACAGGCTCCCGTAACACAGAGCGTGACACAGGGCACGACAAAGGCAGCCGCAGGCAGTTCGTCAAACGTAAAGTTCTATCAGGACAGGCTTTATGTAGCAGGTGATTCTATCGCGTACGGCTTCTGCGCTTATGGGTATATCCCTGTAGAGCATAATATCGCGCAGGGCAGCCTTGCGATGAGAAACTACACCTCGTACGGCTGGTTTAATGTCAACGGCAAGCAGATGAGATGCATGGACGCTGTTGTTGCACGTCAGCCAAAGCTGCTGTACGTTTCAATGGGTATGAACGACATCAATATCACCGATGCGCAGACCTATGCAAACAATTATGTGGGCTTTTTGAAGCAGGTAAGAGCAAAGGTGCCGAACTGTATAATCGTTGCGGCGAATATCACACCTACCGAGGCGAGAAGAACCGATTTCAGCGTAACAAAGATAAGAAACTGCAATCTGCTTATGCAAAATGCGGTCAAGGCTATGAATGACCCTAACATCATTCTGTTTGATGCATACAGCGTAGTTTCCGCAGGCGGTACATATATGGCAAGCGGCTACGGCGCAGGCGACGGGCTGCACCTTGCAGGTCACGTTTATCAGAAGCTGCTCAACAGCCTTGCTATCGTGCTTGACCAGTACGGCGTTAAGCAGAGGCTGTCGTAAAGGCTAAAATATGACTTTTTAAGGGAGCATTTTTGTTAAAAAGTGCTCTCTTTGTTTTATTGACAAAATGCGACAACGGTGGTAAAATAACAAGTGTATGTGTTAACAAAAAGAATTTTGGAGGAACACTATGATAAAAAAGACAGCAGCATTGATCATCACTGCCGCACTTGCGCTTGGCATATTCACAGGCTGCGGTAACGAGATAAAGGGTCACGAGGCGAAGATCATCAAGCAGAGCGATTCGAGCGAGCAGCAGGTGACAAATAAAGAGATAAAACCGCTGTACGACGCAAGCGCTGAAAAAGCAAAGGATATCGACTATCTCAAAGCCGACAATATGCAGTTTTATTTTGACAGACTTGTTGTTGCAGGCGATTCTATCGCAAACGGCTGGCAGTATTATAACATTCTGCCCAAAAACAGAAGCATAGCTTACGGCGGTCTTTCGACATTCGGCTTTTCTGTGTGGGAATACGACACCACGGGAACGACACTTAGTATGCAGGACACGCTGAAAAAGGTCAACCCGACACTTTTGTATATCTGCCTTGGTATGAATGACGTGAACCAGATATCTGCCGAACAGTATGTACAGCAGTATAAAGAGCTTTTGCAAAGCATAAAACAGATAGTACCCGACTGCCTTGTGGTAGTGCAGAGCATAACACCTGTTGCGTCGACCAACGAGTATCCCAAGATAACCAACGATGCGATAAAAAGGTATAATTCAAAGCTGCAGGAAATGCTTGCATCGCTTGGCAGGGAGGACATAATCTACTTTAATGCCTACAAGTCTTTGCTTGACGATAAGGGTATGATGGACCTCAAATATGACGCGGGCGACGGACTGCATATCAATACGGACGCATATAAAAAGCTGCTTGAGGATCTGAGCAAGCGTCTTAATATGGAAATGGCAAAGCAGCGCCTTGAGGCATATGATGAACAGCGCGGGCAAAACAATCAGTAAACTTATTCCAAGCTAATTGGGGGAAACGGTATGAAAAAGAAAAGTATAAGGCTTACCGCGGCGGCGGGCGCGATAGCTCTGGCACTCACAGGCTGCGGCAGCGACGTTTCGCAAAGAGCGCTTGATGAAGGCTCAAGCGGTGCGGTCGATGCATCGGCATCAACGTACAGCATAAGTGCCGAGGTCAACACTGCTTATTCGGCACAAAAGCTGGGCGAGCTTGCAACGCTGGGCGACGGCTACAAGTTTGAGTTTACAGACAGCGAGAATGATGTGAGATTCAGCACGCTTGGCAAGAGCTTTGTGACCGTCAAAGCCACGCACGGCTCCGAATCAAAGGTAGTGACCCTCAACGTTACGGTCATGGATACCACAAGCCCTGTTTTCAACGGAATTAAGAATATCAAGATAAATGCGGGCGAAACGCCTGACCTCAGAAGCGGCGTGACTGTTACCGATAATTTCGACCAGAATGTTGAGTTTACAGTTACATTCGATAAGGACGACAAGGACACAGGCGCACCCGGCGAGCATATCATCACATATGTTGCAAAGGATTCCTCGGGGAACGTTGCATCAAGGAAAGCAACGCTCACCGTTACGGGCGAGACCAAGCAGACCACCGTGACTACCCAGACGACCACAGCACCGCAGCCGACAGAAACTGAACCCACGGGTACAAAAGCTCCCGACCCAAGCGGCAAATCCGACAACGTCAAGTTCTATCAGGACAGGATAGTTATCGCAGGCGATTCGATAGCCTACGGATTCTGCGCTTACGGCTATGTGCCTTACGAGCATAACATCGCAAAGGGAAGCACCGCAATGCGCAATTACAGCGATACCAGCCTGTTTATGTTTGACCCCACAGGCACATCTCTGCCGATGATGGACGCTATCAAGGCGGTCAGACCGAGCCTGCTTTACATCTCAATGGGTATGAACGACGTAAACCTTATCGACGCGGAGACTTACACCGCAAACTATAAGGAGTTTATTCAGAAAGCCAAGCAGCAGGTGCCAGACTGCATAATGGTCGCAGCGACCATAACACCGATCTCTGCGGCATCGAATTTTACCGATATCAACAAGATAAGAGCCTGCAACGAGGGCGTAAAGAAAATGGTCGAGGAAATGAACGACCCCAATGTTATCCTATTTGACGCGTACAGCGTTATCGTGGGCGACGACGGAATGTACTCCGCACCCAATACCACAGGTCCCGACGGCATACATCTTTCGGGCGCGTGCTACGAAAAACTGCTTGCAAACCTTGCAGTCCGCCTTGACCAGTTCGGTGCAAAGGATAAGATCACGCAGATAGAAGCAAAAAGATGATATTTTACAGAAAAGAGCGCTTGAAAAGGGCGCTCTTTTTTATGCTCAAAAACTTTACTTTTGAGCAGCAGTGTGATATAATATAAATGTATGTTTCGGCGTGACAGAGCCGAAAAATCTATCAACGAAAGGTATGAAAAAACTATGGATTACAGATTTTCACAGAAGGTATCAAATCTTAAAGCATCCGCGATAAGAGAGATACTCAAGTTCACATCAGACCCCGAGGTCATCTCCTTTGCCGCAGGCAACCCTGCACCGGAGGCTTTCCCTACGCAGACACTTACCGATATTTCAAAGGAGATTTTCGAGCAGGACCCTATTCTCGCACTTCAGTACAGCATCTCCGAGGGCTATACGCCCCTGCGTGACCTGCTCAAAAAAGAGCTTGAAAAGAAGGGCGAGTTCGACCCCGCAAGAGACGACCTTATCATCACAAGCGGCGCACAGCAGGCTAACGAGCTTGCGGCAAAGGTGCTTTGTGACGAGCATGACGTGCTTGTAGCCGAGGCTCCGTCGTTTATCGGCTCGCTCAATGCGTTCAAGTCATATAACGTAGACCTCAAGGGCGTGACTCTGCAGCAGGACGGTATGGACATTGCCGAGCTTGAAAGCGTGCTTGCAAAGGGCAATGTAAAGCTTATCTACATTATCTCCAATTTCCAGAACCCGACAGGCAGAACCACCAGCCTTGAAAAGAGAAAGGCGATATACGAGCTTGCAAAGAAATACGGCTCTATGATACTTGAGGACAACCCGTACGGCGACCTGCGCATTGCGGGCGAGAGTATCCCGTCTATAAAGAGTATGGACAAAGACGGCATAGTTATGTATTCAAGAACGTTCTCAAAGATTCTCGCACCCGGTATAAGAGTAGGCTACATCAGCGCACCAAAAGAGGTCATCGGCAAAATGGTCGTGTGCAAGCAGGTTTCCGACGTTCACTCAAACATCTGGGCGCAGCTGCTCGCGTATAAGTTTATGCAGACAGTTGACATAAACGCGCATATCAAGGGCTTGCAGGCTATCTACCGCAAAAAGTGCGATTTGATGATAAGCGAGATGAAAAAGAATTTCTCGTCAAAGATAAAGTACGAGGTGCCGCAGGGCGGACTGTTCATCTGGTGTACTCTGCCTGATGACTGCGATATGCCTGCGTTCTGCAAAAAGGCAGTAAGCGAGTATAAGGTCGCTGTAGTACCCGGCAACGCATTTATGATAAGCGAGTCGGATAAGACGACCTCGTTCAGACTTAATTTCTCCACACCGACAGACGAGCAGATAATCAAGGGCTGCGAGCTTCTTGGCAAGCTGTCAAAGGATATGTTCGGTGAATAAAAATAAAGACTGAAAGGGCGAGATGTTCAGAAAAGGGGTGGTGGTTTGAAAACGGCTCTGCTCAAAGATACCTTTCGCGAAGTAAAGCGTACAGCAGGAAGATTTCTTTCGCTGTTTGCCATAGTCGCGCTCGGCTGCGGATTTTTTGCTGGCATCAAAGCCACTATGCCCGATATGGTCGATTCGGCAAACGACTACTTTGAAGAAAATCGCCTTATGGACTATAAAATGATGTCCACCGTAGGCGTGCGCTCGCAGGACGTTGAGGAGGTCAAGAAAGCCGACAATATCGAGGGTGCCTGTGCAGCCTATTCAAAGGAGGTTTTCTACTACTACAATAAGCAGAACTACGTGCTTAAAGCCATATCCTACAGCGAGACTGACGATAAAAGCCAAAACAAACTCAATAAGCCCGTGCTTATTGAGGGCAGATACCCCAAAGAACCGGGTGAATGCCTTGTTGAGAAAAAGATAACCGCGCCCGATAGCTTTAAGATAGGCAGCACGCTTGCTTTTACCGATACCGACGATACAAAGCAGCTTACCGATTCTCTCAACCACAGTGAGTATAAGATAGTGGGCATATGTGTTTCGCCGCTTTATATCGGCTATAAGCGCGATGTAACCAAAGCGGGCAACGGCTCGATAACCTGCAATTTCTACCTGCCCGAAAGCGAGTTCAAGGCGGGGTACTACACCGAGCTTTATGTGCGCTTTAAAGGAGTTCACGAGCTTGACCAGTTCAGCGACGAATATAAGCACAAGATACAGGATATAAAGCAGGAGGCTTACGAGCGCTTTCAGAAAAGCGTTACCGCGCGGTATGACAAAGAGCTTTCGCAGGCAAAGCGCGAGCTTGATTTCGCCAAAAAGCAGGTGAGCAATTACAGCCTGCTTTTGCAGATGAACAAGAGCGAGCTTGAGAGCTTTGACAAGCAGCTTATCGCGCAGGAGAAAGAAATAAAAAAGGAAAACTCTATCTTTACAGACTTGGAGCTTGAAAAGACGGCGGCGCAGCGAAAGCTGGTCGCAGGGCTTATCGCAGATAAAACAAGCGGCAAAACAGATACCGCGGACGAGCTTTCAAAGCAGATAGAGCAGTACCGCACGCAGATACAAAAAGGCGAGCAGACGCTTTCCGAGCTGCCCGAGCTTAAATTCTACGGCTTTGACCGCTTTGAAGCAAGCTCTGACTACGCATCATACTGCGGTGATGCGAACAAGATAGACTCTATCTCCAAGGTCTTTCCCGTGTTCTTTATCCTTATTGCCTGCCTTGTCTGCCTTACCACAATGACGCGAATGGTCGACGAACACCGCATAACCATAGGCACCTATAAGGCGCTTGGCTATAGCCCTGCGCGCATAGCCTCAAAGTATCTGTTCTACGGCGCGGCAGCGGCAGTGCTGGGAAGCTTAATAGGTACGCTGATAGGCTTACAGGTCTTTCCGCGGATAATTTATAGCTGCTATAAGATACTTTACAATATCCCCGATATAGATACGCCTTTCAAGCTGTGGTATATGCTTGGCTGCTGTATCGTTGCGGTGGTGTGCATATGCGGTGCGGTGCTTTATTCGTGCATAAGAGCGCTCAAAGCGCAGCCCTCACAGCTTATGCGCCCAAAGGCTCCGCAAAGCGGCAGGAGAGTGCTGCTTGAAAGGATAGACTTTGTGTGGAAACGCCTGTCGTTTTTGAGCAAGGTCACAGTGCGCAACCTTTTGCGCTACAAGAAAAGATTCTTTATGACGATAGTGGGTGTCGCAGGCTGTACTGCGCTTATCATCACGGGCTTTGGCTTAAAGCACTCTATCTCCGCGATAGTCACCAAGCAGTTCGGCGAGGTGCTTTTGTATGACGGAACGCTCGTGCTGAACAATCAGAGCTTTACCCGCGCCCAGCTTGAGGATAAGCTGTCAAGCCTTTCGCAGATAAAGGAGTACTCCTTCACCTACATCGCCGAGGGCGAAACGACAAAGGGTGAAGATACTGCAACAGCGTCGGTTTTTGTCGTTGATACCCCCGATAAGATACACAACTATTTAAGCCTTAATTCAGCCGACGGCAGCGGCAGGCTCTCGCTTGAAAAAGGCAAGTGCATCATCACCAAAAAGATGTCAATGCTGCTGAAGATAAAAACGGGCGATAAGATAGAGTATCAGCTTGACAAGGAAAAGTCCGTCACGCTCACCATAAGCGGCATAGCCGAAAACTACGCTATGCACTACATCTATATCGACCCGCAGACGTTTGAGGACCTCTACGGCAGGCAGCCCGATTACAACACCGTGTGCTTTAACTTTAAAGACGGCGCGGACGAGGGTGCTTTCAAAAACGAGGTCACTGCCTGCAAGGAGTTTTACGGCGTTTCGCTTATGAGCGAATCGGGTAAGGATTTTCTCACCTCGCTTGACAGCCTTGATGCAGTCGTTATATTGCTGATAGTCTGCGCGGGACTGCTTGCGATAGTCGTGCTTTACAACCTTGCAAACATCAACATCACCGAGCGTGTGCGCGAGATAGCGACGATAAAAGTCCTCGGCTTTTATGATATCGAAACATCGGCATACATCTACCGCGAGAACATCATCACCGCGATACTCGGCATTTTTATCGGCGCGTTTGTGGGTATCATACTGCACCGCTTTGTAGTTATAACAGCAGAGGTAGATATAGTGCTGTTTGACCGCAGCCTTGTGTGGTGGGCGTTCCTGCTTGGCGCGGCTTTTACTGCGGTGTTCACGATAATCGTTAACTTTGTGCTGCATTTCAAGCTCAAAAAGATAGATATGGTCGAGTCGATGAAATCTGTAGAATAGGGGTGCTTAGAACTTGTTTTATGAAATAGCGGATAATCTTACAACGATAATTTTCGTTTTGTTGGTTGCATTGCTTGTTTTTATTTGGATAAAATTTATTGTCTCGAGATGGGGAAGGGAAACGAAAAATGAAACGGAAACGAAAGCCCAGGCTAAGATACTGTTTAAGAGTATAGACGAACATGAGGGGACAAGGTATCCTGACCTGACCACTTATCATGTAACAAATTATTATATCGACTGCCTTATATACGGCGTGAAAAAGACGTTCCTTTGCAGTGAGTATATGTACAACTTTGTACAAAAGGGCGAGACCTATGATGTCGTATACACATCAAATCATATAGAGCTGGACAGAAAATATTATCCCGAAAATTTTGATGATTATTTTGATGATCTTGACGGTGAAGAATAAGGTCAATATTTTTTTACAGAAAGAAGGATATATATGAACGAATTTGAAAACGCATTTGAGCACAACGAAGAGGAAGAATGCTGCTGCGGTAAGGCGTGGAAAACCATCGCGTTTATTCTTATCGGCGTGGTGCTTGGCATAATCATCTCGCCTGTGAAAAACGGTATTGTTATCGGCAATAACAATGTCATCAAAAACGGCAGGAAGAAAAAGAAGAATAAGAAGAAAAATAAATGTGAGGAGAATTAACTTATGAAACTTGGTATGGTAGGACTTCCAAACGTCGGCAAATCGACACTGTTCAATGCGCTGACCAATGCAGGTGCAGAGTCTGCGAACTATCCTTTCTGCACGATCGAGAAAAACGTCGGCGTTGTAAGCGTTCCCGACGAGCGACTTGACAAGCTCGCCGAGATGTATCACCCCGTAAAGTTCACGCCCGCAACGCTGGAGTTCGTTGACATCGCAGGACTTGTAAAGGGCGCGTCAAAGGGCGAGGGACTGGGCAATAAGTTCCTTGCGGATATCCGCGAGGTAGATGCGATAGTTCACGTTGTAAGGTGCTTTGAGGACGACAATATCGTTCACGTTGACGGCTCGGTAAACCCTGCAAGAGATATCGAAACTATCGACCTTGAGCTTGTATTTTCCGACATCGAGATCATCGAGAGAAAGCTTGACAGGACAAAGAAGGCGATGAAAGGCGACAAGTCGCTTGCCGAGGTCGTGGATTTTCTTGAAAAGCTAAAAGCGCATCTTGAGGAGGGCAAAGCCGCAAGAGCATTTCAGATGACCGACGAGGAGAGAGCAATGCTTGCCGACACTCCGCTGCTGTCGCTTAAGCCTGTTATCTATGCCGCTAATTTAAGTGAGGACGATTTCAGAAACAATATCGACACCAACGAGAATTACAAGACGGTTCGCACTATCGCCGAGAACGAAGGCTCTGCCGTGTTCCCGATATGCGCGCAGATAGAGGCGGAAATATCCGATATGGACGACGAGGACAAGGCGATGTTCCTTTCCGACCTCGGACTTGAAACGTCGGGACTTGACCGTATCATCAAGCAGGGCTATGCGCTGCTCGGACTGATTTCCTATCTCACCGCAGGCGAGCCCGAGGTGCGTGCGTGGACTATCAAGAAAGGCACCAAAGCACCGCAGGCGGCAGGCAAGATACATACCGATTTTGAAAAGGGCTTTATCAGAGCCGAGGTCGTTTCCTTTGACGACCTTATGGCGTGCGGAAATATGGTTACTGCAAAGGAAAAAGGTCTTGTACGCCTTGAGGGCAAGGATTATGTAATGCAGGACGGCGATATTGTCCTGTTCCGTTTTAACGTCTGAAAAAACTTATAATATGCAAAAAAACAAGGCGCTCGTTTTTGAGTGCCTTGTTTTTGTATAGAAATGAAAAATAGGGGAGAGATTATTTTTCTTTCGTGCTTGTTATAGCCTCGGTCTCGAAAATGAACTTGACCTCGCCCTGTGTTCCGTCTGCGATACCCGAGAAGTTGTTGTATTCGCCCGATGCGTTTGTGACTGCCGACAGCTTGTCGAAAAGCTCCTTAACGTCCTTGCTGTAAACGCTCATTATCTTGTCGACAGCTTCCTCTTTGAACTTTTTCATACCCTCCTCAAGCTGCTTTGCGCCGTCGTCAAGCTGTTTAACGCCGTCTGCGAGTTTACCGCTTGAATCCTTTAGTGTGCCTATTCCGTTATGAAGCTCTGTGCTGCCTGCGTAAAGCTTTTCAGTGCCTGCATAAAGCTCTTTCATCTTTTCTGCAAACAGCTGTGCACCGCTCTTAAGCTGCGCTGTACCGCCCAGCAGCTTTGCTGTGCCGCCCGAAAGCTGTAAAGCACCGTCGGAAAGCTGCGAAAGACCGCCCGAAAGCTGTGCCATACCGCTGTTAAGCTCGTTTGCACCGTTTGAAAGCTGTGAAAGTCCGCCTGTAAGCTGCGAAACTCCGTCAAGTGCCGAATTTACACCTGTCGAAAGCTGACCTGCACCTGTGTTCAGGTCTTTAAGACCTGCGGTCAGAGCCTGCGACCCTGCGAGTATGCCTGTATCCTTTTGTGTAAAGCTGCCGTTAAGCGTTGCAAGACCGCCGCCAAGCTGGTCAGCGCCCGCCTTAACGCTTGTCATAAGAGTGTTCGCGCCTGTGGAGAGGTCAGCCGCACCTGTGCTCAGGCTCTGCGCACCTGTTGAAAGTGCGCCGACTGATGTCTTTATCACAGTAGCGCCGCCCTGCAACGAGTTTACACCGTCTTTTATAGTCGGATTGCTTGCATCTGTGCCTGTTTTGAGTCCTGCGAGTATCTTTTTCTGCCCTTCTACCGTCTGCGTAAGTGTGGTGATAGAAACAGTTAGTGTCTGTATCTGTGCAGGGTCGGTGGAGTTGTTCTTCATCTGTGTCAGCGCAGTAATTACCTGCTCGTTAGCCGAGATAGTCGCTTCAAGGTTTGCCGCAGCTGTATCAACGCCCTGATTAAGCTTTTCTACCTGCGTCGGCAGATTAGCTACCTGCGTGTTCATCTGTGCAAGAACTGTGTTGAGCTGCTGTGCGCCCGCAGCTACCGCAGCAGCACCGTTTGCAAGTGTGCCTTCCTTTGTTTTGTCAAGCTGCTGTGTCATATTGTCGGAAAGCTGCTTTGCACCGCCCTGAAGCTGTGCAACTCCCTGCTGTGCCTGTGAAAGACCTTCCGTCAGCTTTGAAGAGCCTGCATAGAGCTTTGACGAACCGTCTGCGAGCTTTGCAGCGCCGTCTTTAAGCTGTGCCGCACCGCTTGTAAGTGCAGGCAGCTTTTCGTTTATCTGCTTGAAACCGCCGACAAGTGCGCCTGTTCCCTGTGCAAGCTGCTGCGAACCGCGGTATGCCTCGCCAAGCTTTGTAGCCAGCGTTCCGGCGCCTGTGTTAAGTGTCGGTATGCCCTGTGCAAGCTGGTCTATCGAGCTGCTAAGTGTTGCCGCACCCTCTGAAAGCTGTTTAGCACCGTCGTTTGCGCTCTTCAGACCGTCGTCAAGCGTGCCTGAACCTGTGTACAGCTTGTTTACACCGTCTGTCAGCTGCGGTATCGAGCCGTTAAGCTCTGATGTGCCGCTGTGCAGCTTCTGTGCGCCTTCTGCAAGCTGCTTTGCACCGTCAGCAGCCTCGTTCAGCTTTTTCTCTACCTCGTTTACAAGGTCATCTGTGTTGATGTCGATTTTAGAAAGCAGATTGCTTGTTGCAAGTGTAAGTACTGTCGGCATCTCAAAGTTCTTGACATCGGCAGTTATCTCGATATATTCAGGTATTTCAAGTCCTGCATCGTCTATCTTCTTTGAAGCGTTCGGCGCATTATTTTTAAGGTCTTCCTTGATTTTGTCAGCATCGATGCTCTCTTTAAGACCAGGCATAGCCACGCCGACAAATATCTGCTTGTTTCCGTCGGAGATTATCTTGCCGTTTGTGATAGAAACGTTTGAGAAAACCTCACCGTCAAGTATTGAGCCTGTGGTCATAACGAACGGCAGCTTGACCTTCTTTTCCTTCCCGCTGACTTTTACGGTCTGTTCGGTCTTGTTTATAAAATCGTATCTTATTGTGACCTTGCCGCTTTTGCCTGCAAGCTCCTGTGCTTTTATTTCTTTGCCGTCAAGCTTGTATGTTACCTTCATCTCAACGGGGAGGTCACCGCTGTAATTGCCTTTGTAATAGATGTCTCCGCCCTCTGTTTTCCAGGTAAGCTCGTTGCCCGAGCGCTCAAAGCCCTCGTCTGTCTTTGTATTTTCAATATCCGAAAGCTTTGAAACGTCTTTTAGCTCTTTAAGTCCCTGCGGGTTTTTAAGCCAGTCGCTGACAATGACCTTGTCCTTGTTTCCGTCAGCCTTTGTCATAACGTAAACAGTTTCTTCCTTGTAGGTCTTGCCGTTCGGGTCGCTTGTATTTTTGGTATCTTCCTTGACCTGCGTGCTTGCAGGCTCGGATTTCTTGTCATCCTCTTTCTTATCATTTGCAAGAGCGTACATACCCGTGCAGCCTGCGGATAAAAGAACAGCCAAAGCTCCTGCGATAACCTTTGTATATGTTTTCATGTTAGTGTCTCCCTTCACTTACTTTATTGCGGGCATCTGAACGCCGCGCTGCGAATTTGTGTTTGTTTTAGCGTTTTTCATACCGAATGTCGAGCGTATAATTATCGGGTCAAACAGCATCAGCATTGACGGAAGCATAAATATTACCGTGAACATACTGATTATTGCGCCTCTTGAAAGCAGGTTGCAAAGCTGTGATATCATATCGACCTTGGAGAAAATTCCTACGCCGAACGTTGCGGCGAAAAATCCCAGTGCCGAAACGATTATAGACTTGATAGATGTTGAAAGTGCGATAGTTACTGCTTCGGTCTTGTCGTGTCCAGATATTCTTTCGCTCTTGTATCTTGTCGACATCAGTATCGCGTAGTCAACGGTTGCACCAAGCTGGATAGTACCGATTACGATAGATGCGATGAACGGGATAGTCGTGTGCAGATAGCAGGTAAGTCCCATATTTACAAATATCGCGAACTCGATTACCGATACAAGTATTATCGGCAGCGAGAAGCTTTGCAGTACAAAGAATATGATAAGGAATATCGCAAGTATCGAAACCGCACTTACCACCTTGAAGTCTCTGTCTGTTATCGTGATAAGGTCCTTTGTGCAGGGCGCTTCACCTATCAGCATACCCTTTTTGTCGTACTTTTCAAGTATACCCTGTAATGTATCTATCTGTGCGTTTACCTCGTCTGATGCGGTCTTGTATTCCGAACCGATAAGCACCATCTGCCAGTTCTTTGATTTAAGCACCTCGGTCAGAGTGTCGGGTACTGCCTCTTTTGGAATGTTTGGACCGATAAGCGAATTGAGTCCGAGCGAGAACTTTACTCCGTCGACCTTGTTCATCTCTTTAAGCATATTGTTCATGTTCTTTGAGCTTAAATCAGCATCGCACATAAGAATGTGTGTCGTTGACATATGGAACTCTTCCTCAAGCTTTGTGTTAGCAATAATACTGTCAAGGTCTTTTGGAAGGGTAGCCGTCAGGTCGTAGTAAACGCTTGTGTGTGTGTATCCGTAAAGCGCTGGGATAAGAATTACCAGAAACGCTGTTATGCACACCGCACGGTGCTTGATGATGAACTTTGAAAGCTTATCAAGACTTGGAATAAGGTCGCGGTGCATAGTCTTTGTCAGCGCCTTGTCGAAAACAAGAATCATTGACGGCAGAACAGTTACGCAGGCAATAACACCGATAACTACGCCCTTTGCCATAACGATACCCATGTCAAGTCCGAGCTTGTATGACATAAAGCAAAGTGCAAGGAATCCCGCAACTGTCGTTATCGAGCTGCCGACAACAGAGCTTACAGTCTTTGATATAGCAACCGCCATAGCTTCCTTGTTGTCATTCGGATGTTCCTTCTGCTGTTCCTTGTAGCTGTGCCACAGGAAGATAGAGTAGTCGATTGTTACACCAAGCTGCAGAACCGCTGTCAGCGCCTGTGTGATGAACGATATCTCTCCCAGGAAAATATTTGAGCCGAGGTTGTAAAGCACCGCCATACCCACGCTTAACATAAAGAACACAGGAATAAGGAACGAATCCATTGTCAGCGCAAGCACAAGGCTTGTAAGGCAGACTGCAATTATAACGTAGCCCGTTGTTTCGTTGACTGTCAGGCCTTTTATGTCATTTATCGCTGCGGTCATACCTGCTACAAAGCATTGGCTTCCAGCGATCTTCTTGACCTCGTTAAGAGCCTCAAGGCTTCCGTCTGCCGCCGATGTCTCGTCAAAGAACACCGCCATAAGCGTTGCCTTGTCAGAGTTGAAGAAGTCATACAGCTTTTTGGGAAGAACCTCTTTTGGAAGATTAATGTCTGCGAGCGAATCGTACCATATTACATCGCAAACGTGTTCTACCTGTGCAAACTTCTTTTCCAGCTTTTTGACATCCTTGTCCTGCATACCGTCTATCATAACGAATGCAAAGCCGCCCTTGCCGAATTCATCAAGCATGATGTCCTGACCTTTCATAGTGTCAAGGTCACCGGGCAGGTAGGAGAGGATATCGTAGTTTATCCTCGTGCCAAGCATTCCTATAAGGGACGGTACAAGCAGTGCGAAGCTCAGGATCAGAATAATGAATCTGCCTTTGACGACTGCCTTGCCGAATTTGTACATTTATACATTACCCCTTTCAAATGACCGTCTTTATTTACTTTTATCAATTATGACCGACAGTCATTTTATTTATCGTACCTATTGTATCACAAAAATGACCGATAGTCAATATCTGTTCGCAACAAAATTGACCATTGGTCATATTTTTGTATACATTGACAATTGACTTGCTATTGCCAAACTGACTATTGGTCATTTTTACTCCTTGACAAGCCAATTGTTAACGTTTATAATTGATTTAACATCAAAACTGCGGCACTTTTCCGCACAAGGAGTTGAAAAAAATGGGCAAGCTCGACGCTAACAAAAAGCAGAAGGAGACCTCTCTTCTGGACACCGCCTTTAATCTTTTCACAACAAAGGGACTTACCAAAACCTCCATTTCCGACATCGTCAGCAACGCGGGCGTGGCAAAGGGAACATTCTACCTTTATTTCAAAGACAAGTACGATCTGCGCAACAGGCTTATCTCGCACAAGTCCTCACAGCTTTTCAAGCAGGCGCTTGCGCAGATGAAAGCGACCAAAATGGAGCACGACTTTGAAAGCGACATCATTTTTGTTGTCGATAACATCATCAACCAGCTTACCGAGAACAAGGCGACCCTCAATTTTATCTCAAAGAATTTAAGCTGGGGAGTGTTCAAAAACGCCCTCACCACAAAGACCAACGAGAAGGACGTTGACTTTGCCGACGTTTACAATATGATAATCGAGAATGCGCCCAACACCGTCAAAGACCCCGAAATAATGGTGTTTATGATAATCGAGCTTGTAAGCTCCACCTGCTATTCCGCGATACTTTATTCAGAGCCGTGCGATATCGGTACGCTCAAACCGCATCTTTACCGCAGTATCAAGCATATCCTGCACGACCATATTGATTATTGACAACAACATACCCCATATACAAAAAGAGTGACCGAACGAAATTTGTTCAGCCACTCTTTGTTTTTTATCACTGCCTTAAATATACACCGTTTTCCTCAATGTATTCTTCCATATCCTCTTTGTATTCCAAGTTAAGCGGGTCGCTGTTGTCAAGTGCCTTGAGCGCACGCTGACCGATATCACTGCGGTAGTGAACATCCTCCCAGTTTATCTTTTTAACAGCCTCGTAGCTCTTGTCAAGCGCACCCTGAAGCGTAAGCGCCGTGCAGGTAACACCAAGTACACGACCGCCGTTGTTGGTGAACTTGCCGCCATCAAGCTTTGTGCCTGCGTGGTATACGAATGCACCCTCGACCTGTCCGTTTTCGTCAAGACCTGTTATTTCATAGCCCTTTTTGTAGCTTGTGGGGTAGCCGCCGCTTGCCATAACAACGCAGGTGCAGTAGCCCTCTTTCCAACCTATTTCGACCTCGGACAGTCTGTGTTCGTATATCGCCTCGAATATCTCGCAAAGGTCGCCGTCAAGCATCGGCAGAACGACCTGCGTTTCGGGGTCGCCGAAACGGCAGTTGTACTCAATCACCTTTGGTCCCTTTGGTGTGAGCATAAGTCCGAAATACAAACAGCCCTCAAAGGTACGTCCCTCTGCGTTCATAGCCTTTATTGTCGGCAGGAAGATCTGCTCCATACACTGCTTTGCAATGTCCTCGGTGTAGTACGGGTTTGGCGCAACAGTGCCCATTCCGCCCGTGTTCAGACCCAAATCGCAGTCAAGCGCTCTTTTGTGGTCCATTGAAGATATCATCGGCACAACGGTCTTTCCGTCTGTGAACGAAAGCACCGAGACTTCGGGACCCGTGAGGAACTCCTCAACAACGATAGTTGAACTGCTCTTGCCGAATTTCAGCTCGTCGATCATCGAGTGTATAGCCTCGACTGCCTCCTGTTCGTTCTGTGCGAGAATAACGCCCTTGCCAAGCGCCAGTCCGTCTGCCTTGATAACAGCAGGGTAGGTGTTTTGCTTTTTAACGTAAGCGATAGCCTCTGCGCTGTTGTCAAACACCTCGTACCTTGCGGTCGGGATATTGTACTTTTTCATCAGCTCTTTTGAGAACACCTTGCTGCCCTCGATAATAGCCGCATCCTTTTTCGGGCCGAAGGTCTTGAAGCCTTCAGCCTGCAAAGCATCTACCATACCCAGCACCAGCGGATCATCGGGAGCGACCGCTACCATATCGACCTTGAGCTTTTTTGCAAGCGCCACAACGCCATCAATGTCCGTTGCCGCAACGTCAAAGCACTGCGCGTACTTTGAGATGCCGCCGTTTCCGGGTGTGCAGTACAGCTTGCCGACCTTTTTTGACTCGGCGAGCTTCATAATTATTGCGTGTTCACGACCGCCGCCGCCAACAACGAGTATATCCATAAATCTATCCTCCCAAAGCAATTAGTGGTGGAAAAGTCTTATTCCCGTGAATGCCATAGCGATACCGTACTTGTTGCAGGTCATTATAACGTGGTCGTCACGGATAGAACCGCCCGGCTCTGCAATATATGCAACACCCGACTTTTTAGCTCTTTCGATGTTGTCGCCGAACGGGAAGAAAGCGTCTGAACCGAGGCAAACGTCCTTGTTCTTTGCTATCCACTCTTTCTTTTCTTGTGCGGTAAGAACCTCTGGCTTTACCTTGAAAAGTGTCTGCCAAACGCCGTCTGCAAGAACGTCGTCGTGCTCGTCGGAGATGTAAACGTCGATAGTGTTGTCTCTGTCGGGACGTCTGATGTCGTCAACAAACTGCAAGCCCAGTACCTTTGGATGCTGGCGCAGCCACCAGATATCAGCCTTATTGCCTGCAAGTCTTGTGCAGTGTATTCTCGACTGCTGACCTGCACCGATACCGATAGCCTGTCCGTTCTTAACGTAGCAAACAGAGTTTGACTGTGTGTATTTGAGTGTGATAAGCGAGATAACAAGGTCAGTCTTTTTGTCATCGGGGATATCCTTGTTTTCGGTAACGATATTTGTGAGCATATCGTTGTCTATCTTCAGCTCGTTTCTGCCCTGCTCGAAAGTAACGCCGTATACCTGCTTTCTCTCGATAGGTGCGGGAACATAGCTCTCGTCTATCTGAATGATGTTGTATGTGCCCTTTCTCTTGGATTTGAGTATCTCAAGAGCCTCGTCGGTGTAGCCCGGTGCGATGATGCCGTCTGATACCTCGCGCTTGATAAGATTTGCAGTACAAGCGTCACACTCGTCTGAAAGCGCGATAAAGTCGCCGTAGGAGGACATTCTGTCAGCACCTCTTGCCTTTGCATAAGCGCAAGCCATAGGTGTCAGCTCGCCCAGATCGTCAACAAAGTAGATCTTCTTTTCCGTCTCCGTCAATGGAGTGCCGATAGCCGCACCCGCAGGTGAAACGTGCTTGAAAGAGGTTGCGGCGCAAAAGCCCGTAGCCTTTTTAAGCTCCTTTACCAGCTGCCAGCCGTTGAACGCATCAAGCAGATTGATGTAGCCCGGCTTGCCGTTAAGCACCGTGATAGGCAGCTCCTTTCCGTCCTCCATAAAGACCTTTGACGGCTTCTGATTAGGGTTGCAGCCGTACTTTAAAAGCATTTCGTTTGCCATTTTTCATTACCTCCGTTTTATATCATTTTTACAGTTGTAAAATAACACACTTTATTTCTTCCAGAACTCCTTGTTAAAGTAGTCCGAGTTTTGCTGTATCTGCTCGGTGAGCTTGTCTCTGCCTATCTCCTCTGCAAGAGTTTGTCTGCCGCTGAAAAGGTCAGTTCCAAGTCCGAGCCTGTCGCCCTTGATTTCAGCACCCAGCGCCGAAAGCGTCGTTGGGAACATATCCATAGGCGCAAATATGCGGTTCTTTGCGTTCTCGGGGGATTTGTGCGCATTGATGAAGCAGTTGAAAGGCGTGCGCTCGTAGCTATCCTCCTCAAACTCTATGCCCGAAGGGAAGTGCTCTGCGATATGGTCGCCCGTGATGATTATTACGGTATCGTCGTAGTAGGGCTTGGTTTTGAGCCACTTGATAAACTCGTCCACCTGCCGTGAGGTGCAGTTTACAGCCGCCGCAAAGTTGTTTCCAATGCTCTTGTCGCAAAGCGGGCAGCGGTAGCCCTCCTCAAAGCTGTGGGTGTCCATGGTGTACATCGTCACCGCAAAAGGCTTGTCGCCCTTTGCAAGCTCGTCAATCTTGAGCTTTGAAAATTCAAACACCTTTCTGTCCTCAAAGCCCCACATCTTGAAGTAGTCCTTGGGGATAAGTCCCTCGTCACGTGCGCTGTTAAGGTCAAAGATGTTGCTGTCCTCGTATCTTCCGACATAGCTGTTGTACGCCGCAAAATTGGAGTCAGAGCCTTCGATAAACAGCTGCTCGTAGCCATTATCGTGCAGCACGTCCTCAAGCCTTTTGAGTGACGGCAGAAAGCTGTTCAGCTCGCCCATATTGTTTCGCATTTTTCCAAGCGGTGTCATCAGCACAACGCCCGAGGTCTGCGCGATAGTCGCGCCCATTGTGTATGCTATGCTTGGCGCTCTTACAATCGAGCCGCCCAGCTTATCGGTGTGAGAAAAGTTTATGTTGTCCTGCGCAAGCTTTGTCAGCTCCGGCATAAAATCGTAGTTTTGCAGACCGCCGTTTTCGGGCGTAGTGTAGGAATTCTCGATAGATTCAAGATAAATATAGATAAGGTTTTTCTTTTTTTCGGGGAAAACCACATTCTCGCTGCTCGGTGCAACATAGTACTGCTCGTAAAGCTGCGAGGTGTGCATCTGATTGTATATGTACGAAAACGTACCTGTCTCCCAGAACAGTGCAGATATCGAAAACACGGGTATTACCGCCCACGCAGCGATCCGTGTGCGCTTTGCGTTTGCAGTAATGCCGCCCTTTTTATCGGGGCATTTAAACGTCAGCTTCTGCGCGCGCGACATTCTTATAAGCCTTATGCACAAAAGCGCCGCAGCTATCACCGCAATGCAGGCGTAAAGTATCAGCTTTCGTGCCATATCAGGCGTGTAGCCGTCGTTTGCATACTGCACCGTGAACATTATCGCTTCAATATCCATACTTGGAAAATGCAGCCGCAGAAATACCGTAGTTGTAAGCATTACCGCACAAATCATCATCAGCACGCAGCCTGCACCGATAAGAATCTTTTTGGGAACGCTCTGCTTTTTTTCGCTCTTTTCAGTGCTGAAAACAGGCTGCACCGAAATAATGACCGTTCGGTAGAGCTTTGCGATCTTAAAGCCTTTTTTCGCCATAAGCGACAGCAGCCTGTGCGCAAGCAGGAAACCTGTACATATGCAAAGCGGCTTGAGCCAGATAAGAAACCATTTGAGCAGCTCGTGCGGGCCTTCGCCGACCTCTTTGCGCATATAGCTGACCGATTTGCTGTAGCACATGCTGACAAACACATAAATGCCTATCACGCGGTACAGCCACAGCGGAGAGCGTACAGGCGATGCAGCAGGCAGCCAGAAAAGCGTCAGACTTAAAAACGGGCACAGCGCATACACCGCGAACTCAAACACATTCACGCTGAAAAACGTCAGTACAAGCCACATCAGTCGCACCGTGACCGCCAGCGAGGCGAGCAGGGTGAACACAATATGCCCGCGCGGATTGCTTTTTATGCTTTTCATATACAATGAAAACAGTTTCATTCTTACGACCCCATACTGTACATTTCTTTGTACAGTTTATTTCTGCTTTTTCTTTCTTCTTATTGCGATTTTTCTCGGCTTTTTCTCTTTTTCTTTGATATATTCCTGTACCTTGTGTACGTCATCGACCTTTGTAAAGACCTTTTCGGGATTAACAAAACCGTAGTCGTTCCCAAGCTCTCTGCCGACGTAGATGTGAACTTCGGTGCGAAACCCCTTGTACTCGTTTTTCATACTGCCGTTGAGTGTAACGATAACAAGCTCGCCCGTGTCATTTATCGTACCGATAAGGTTGAGCTTTGTAGCGATAGGCAGCCTGCCCTTTTGCACCGCCATTTCCTCACCGTCGATAATAAGGCGCGTTCTGCCCTTGTTGACTATCAGTATCTCGTGACCGTTGTATTCAGCGCGCCACGCCTCGTGGTCACCCATTTTGTAAGCAACTGTTTCGGTAGCCATTTCAAACCTCCGTGTTATTTAGAGTATTTGTTTACAACCTTTGTTGTCGCCTTGCCTGTCTGGATATCAATAAATCTTACGAACAGTGAAACCTTGTTGTCCTCGTTCAGAGCGTTCCAAAGTCCGTCGGTGAATTCGTCTATATCGTTTGGTATCTCGATTTTTTCAGGCTCACCCTCAAAGCTCGGCAGCGGATCACCGTCGCCCATATATGTGTGGATAAAGTGACCCACGCCGTCAAGGGGATTGGTGTATGTGAAAGTAAATCTTTCAGCACAGTCGGGGTTGCCGTCAGCCGACTTGATGATATTCATAGCGTAGTTGTACTCGCCGCCGCCAACGTGCATAATGCCCGAAATACGCGGTGTGTAGTTCGGAGCATCGTCCTCGTACAGCCTTGTGCGCAGAGCCTGCTCAAATGTCTGCTGGTTGTCCATAAGCTCGTATATTGTGTCCGTCTGGTCGCCGTTTGTAACGATAGTTTTGTTGCCAAGCACGCGAACAGGGGAGTAGATGATAAGATGCGGGTCTGTCAGCTTGCTCGGGTCAGCAGCCTCTGTCTTGATGCCGTCAGCAGTCTCGGTGAAAACTCTGTTTCTCGAGTTGACACTTCTGCCCATTATAAAATATGCCGTAACAGCGCTTTTTCCGTCAGCACTCTTGCCGATGATTATACCTCTTCCTGGGTAACTGTTTGCTTTTAATGCCTCGTAAATGTCGATAGTTTTCATATTCTTACCTCCATAGCTTTTTATCTTTATTTTTTGCGCTGTCAGTCAGACAGGCTTGGTTGCTTTCATATTTATGCAGTCCCACTTTTCGCCGCCGAACTCAAAGCATTCCTTTTCGGTGTCGGTAGGGACAAACCCCGCCGCCTTGTAGCACCCCAGCGCGCTGTCGTTGTTTGCAAAAACGCCCAGCGTTACAGTGTCTGCACCGAAAATCTCAAAAGCATATTTCAG
Source organism: uncultured Eubacteriales bacterium (assembly GCA_900314975.1). GTDB lineage: Bacteria > Bacillota > Clostridia > Oscillospirales > Ruminococcaceae > Hominimerdicola. The sequence goes on from OMXI01000015.1 coordinate 58,570, forward strand.
CGCCTGCGAGAGCATTTGCTTTCCGAAGCCCTTGCCGCGCATATCGGGCGAAATGATGATGAACCCCATATGTATGCTGTTGCTTACACAGTCAGCTTTTCTGAAAATGAAGTGTCCGCAGACCTCGCCGCTTTCGTTCAGCGCCGTCATAAACCACGCATTGTTGTCTTTGCAGAACTCGTCGTATCTGTCGCAAAGCTGCTGCGCAGTCATCGGGAATTTGTACATTCCCGCACACCATTTCATAAAGCCCTTTTCGTCTGTCAGCCAGCTTGCGATTATCTTACTGTCCGTTTTTTTGTACGGTCTTAACCTTATCATTGTTTTATCCTCCTCTTTTGCTTCTAATTATCTGTCTCTCACCTCTTACTTCTTATCTCTTACCTCTGAAACGTAAGCCTTGCCGTCTTTAATCTTTATACGACCCTCGCAGAAAAGCGAAACAGCCTTCGGCAGCAGCTTCCATTCAACGTTCTCCATTATTCTTTTCTGTAATATTTCAGGCGTGTCGTCATTCTCGACATTTACAACGCCTTGCAGGATTATCGCACCCGCGTCAGCTTTTTCGTTGACAAAATGAATTGTCGCACCCGATACCTTAACGCCGTATTCAAGAGCCGCTTCGTGAACTTTAAGTCCGTAGAAGCCCTCACCGCAGAAGCTGGGTATCAGTGCAGGGTGAACGTTGATTATCCTGTAAGGGTACGCCTTTGTCACGCACTCGTCAAGTATCGTCATAAATCCTGCAAGCACTACAAGGTCGGCTTGCTGTCTTTGCAGCTGCGCAAGTATAGCCTCGCTGTACTGCCTGCTGTCTGCATACTCTTTGCGCGGTATCACCACAGTGGGTATATCCGCTTTTTTTGCCCTTTCAAGCGCGAAAACGCCGTCCTTTGACGAGATAACACAGCTAATTCTTCCGCCGTTTATCTCACCTCTTGCCTGCGCGTCAATAAGCGCCTGTAAATTCGTTCCGCCGCCCGAAACAAGCACAACTATATTTTTCAT
>OMXI01000015.1:59626-92795 GCA_900314975.1 uncultured Eubacteriales bacterium
ACGCCGTAGTCAGCCTCGATAAGCTCGCCCAGAACGTAAGCGTCCTCGCCCGCAGCCTTGATAGCCTCGATAGCCTTGTCAGCGTCTGCCTTGTCAACAACGACAGTCATGCCTACGCCCATGTTGAACGTGTTGAACATATCTCTCTCGGGGATATTTCCGGTCTTTGCGATAAGGTCAAAGATAGGCAGCACCTGAACGTCCTTTCTTGATATCTTCGCTGAAAGTCCCTTTGGAAGCGAACGCGGGATATTCTCGTAGAAACCGCCGCCCGTGATGTGTGAGATGCTCTTGACGTTCACGCTGTCAAGCAGGCTCATTATTGCCTTGACATATATCCTCGTCGGGGTGAGAAGTACCTCGCCGAGAGTCTTTCCGCCAAGCTCGTCATAGGTTTTTGCAAGGCTCTGCTCGCTTACGTCAAATACCTTTCTTACAAGGCTGAAGCCGTTTGAGTGTACGCCGCTTGATTTGATAGCGATCATAACGTCGCCCGCCTTCTGCTTGCTTGGGTCGATTATCTTGTCCTTGTCAACAACGCCAACAGAGAATCCCGCAAGGTCGTAGTCCTCGTCAGGCATAAGACCCGGATGCTCTGCGGTCTCGCCGCCGATAAGCGCACAGCCTGCCTGTACGCAGCCCTCTGCCACGCCCGAAACTATCTTTGCTATCTTTTCGGGATAGTTCTTTCCGCAGGCTATGTAGTCAAGGAAGAACTGCGGCTTTGCTCCGCAGCAGATGATGTCGTTTACGCACATAGCCACGCAGTCGATACCTACCGTGTCGTGCTTGTCAAGCAGAAAAGCTATCTTTATCTTTGTGCCTACGCCGTCAGTGCCAGATACAAGCACAGGCTTGTTTATGCCCGTCATATCAAGCTCAAAAAGTCCGCCAAAGCCGCCTATGCCGTCGAGAACGCCCTTTGTGACTGTCCTTGCAACGTACTGCTTCATAAGCTCGACTGCCTTGTAACCTGCGGTAACGTCAACTCCCGCGTCCTTGTAGCTGTTAGAATAGCTGTTATTGTTCATATATCTTATCCTTTCGTTGTATGTGATATTTGGTTGTTATTCGCTGCAATGCTCTTTACCGTTCCAACAGTATGTGCATAGCTTGCAGCCTTCAAGCTCTACTGCCTTGACCGTGCCTTCGAGTGACTGGAATTCAAGCGATGTGAGTTCAAGTCTGCGGCAAATCTCATCTCTGAGCAGTCTGCCTCTTTGTGTGTTGGAATCGCTGTACTCGCTGATATATTTAACTCCCTCAACGCCCTCGTGCTCGTCGATTATCTGCCTTGCGATAAGTTCAAGCTCGGAATTGCTGCGTGAGAAGTTCAGGTATTTGCAGCCGTACATTATCGGCGGACAGGCAGAGCGCATATGAACTTCTTTTGCGCCGTTCTCGTAAAGGAACTCAACAGTTTCTCTCATCTGTGTGCCTCTTACGATGCTGTCGTCGACAAACAGCAGCTTTTTGCCTTTGATAAGGTCGTGAACGGGTATCAGCTTCATCTTTGCGACCTTGTTTCTCATCGACTGACTGGTTGGCATAAAGCTTCTCGGCCAGGTCGGAGTGTATTTTATAAACGGTCTTGCAAACGGTATGCCGCTTCGGTTTGCATATCCTATCGCGTGCGGGGTACCCGAGTCAGGAACGCCGCAGACATAGTCAACATCGGGCAGCCTGCCGTTGTTGATGTCATTTTCCGCCATTATCATACCGTTTCTTATTCTCATGACCTCAACGTTCTTACCCTCGTAGGTGGCATTAGGGTAGCCATAATAAGTCCATAAAAATGTACAGATACTCATTTTATCCGTGCCTTCGGATAGTATCTCATAGCCGTCCTTGTTCAGCTTGAGTATCTCACCTGCTTTCATCTCATGGCAGGTCGTATAGCCAAGTTTCATGAAAGCGAAGTCCTCAAACGAGAAACAAAAGCCGTCGGATCTTTTCCCTATGATTATCGGCAGCTTGCCCGCCTTGTCCCTTGCGCAGATAACGGAATCTTCAAGCATGATCACGAGCGACATGGTTCCCTGTATCTTGCTCTGTGCATATCTGATGCCATCAACAAAATTGTCTTTCTGTGCGATCAGTGCGCCGATAAGATCTGCAGAGTTTATCGAACCGCTGCTCATCGCTTCAAAATTCGCACAGCCGCTGTGGAGAAGCTCGCCTGCGATATCATCTGCGTTATGTATCACTCCTATCGAGCAGATAGCATAAAGTCCCAGCTTTGAGCGTACCATGATAGGCTGTGGGTCAGTATCACTGATACAGCCGACACAGACCTTTCCCCGCATAGTTTCGACATCTTTTTCAAATTTAGTACGAAACGGAGAATTTTCAATGCTGTGGATATTCCTTTGGAAGCCAAGTTCAGCGGAATAAGAGGTCATACCGCCTCGTCTTGTACCAAGATGGGAATGATAATCCGTTCCGAAAAAAACGTCCTGAATGCAGTCGTTAGCGGAGACTGCTCCGAAAAAACCACCCATAGTGTATCACCTTAACCCTTTTTGATATGAAATTGCCCGAGATAACATCATCAGATGTTTTTCAGTGCATCCTGAAGAGCAGCGTCCTTAGCCTTGACTCCGTCTATCATAGCCAGCTTTTCAGCCTCAAGCTTCTTGGAAAGCTCTTCGTCGGAAAGCGCAAGCATCTGAACGGCAAGTATCGCAGCGTTCTTTGCGCCGTCAATTGCTACAGTCGCAACAGGGATGCCCGATGGCATCATAACAGTTGCCAGCAGCGCATCCATACCGTCAAGTGCAGCCGACTTGCAGGGGATACCGATCACGGGCAGCGTGGTGTGTCCCGCAATAACGCCCGCAAGGTGTGCAGCCATACCCGCAGCGCAGATGATAACGCCAAAGCCGTTTGATTTAGCGCTTGCTGCAAACTCGCTCGCAAGTGCGGGTGTGCGGTGTGCGCTCATAACGTGGCACTCGTAAGGAACACCGTAGTTTTTAAGCTCTGCGATAGCCTTTTTAACTACCGGCAGGTCACTGTCCGAACCCATGATAACAGCTACTTTTTTCATTTTCATTACCTCCGAAAAACAAAAAACTGCAACTTGACCGTTGCAGTTATATTTTACCCGTATTTGTCTGTATGCGCAAAGACATAATTGAGTGCGCAAAAGCAAAGCGGTAAGTGCTGTGGCAGCAATATCCGCTGATAGCGTATGGAGTTGATGAACGCAAGATATTCATAAATGACCCTCCGCACGTGATTTTTGCGCTTGCAAGTCCTGCTTTGCCGCAACAGAAAAACTCACAATATAATTGTACAATATTTGCGCATAAATTTCAACACCCGTGCATATAAAATTTATGTCAATTTCTTTCGACAGAATTGTGAATTTTAACTACGGCTTGTATATTGCTTATTGTTTCGTCACAAGAATTGGGAGCGCGACAGCTGCTGTGCATTTGTCATATCGTCTACCAGTTGCTGCATCTCGTGTACAGAATGGGCGTTGTGGCTGTCCCTGATAAGCTGCTGCTTCTGCACGGGCGATAGCTTGTTGAAAACGTCAAACGCAAGCACGTTCTGCGCCATAGCCATTGAAAGCCCCAGCGGTATATCCTGCGGTGAGTATACAGGCTTTATTTTTTTCATCTTTGTACCTCCTTTGCTTTATTTCCGCGGAAATAGTCTGCGTAAGGATATTATGCCCGTGATTTTGCACAATAAACAATTGTCTGAAAAATGCTGTTGACAGCACTGTTTTGTAATGCTATAATCAAACAAGAAACACTCTCGGAGGAAATAAATTTGGATAATTTGTGGAATATCGGAACTATAAAAGCTGTAATGGAAAAGCACGGTTTTACGTTCTCAAAGGCGCTTGGGCAGAACTTTCTTGTCAACCCGTCCGTGTGCCCGAAAATCGCGGAAATGGGCAACGCGAAAAAGGGCTTCGGCGTGCTTGAAATAGGCACGGGCATAGGCGTTCTGACTAACGAGCTTGCCAAGCGTGCCGACAAGGTAGTTGCCATAGAAATTGACGACAGGCTGATACCCGTGCTTAACGAAACGCTTGCCGAGTACGGCAACGTGAAGATAATCAACGACGACGTTATGAAGGTAGACCTTGCAAAGCTTATAGATACAGAGTTTGCAGGGCTTGATGCCGCGGTGTGCGCAAACCTGCCCTACTACATCACCTCGCCTGTAATAATGACCCTGCTCGAGCAGCGCCTGCCGATAAAAACTATCACCGTTATGGTGCAGAAAGAGGCAGGTACGCGCCTTTGCGCAAAAATGGGTACGCGCGAAATGGGTGCGGTCACGGTAGCGATAAACTACTTTGCGACAGCAAAGGTGCTGTTCAATGTGTCAAGAGGCAGCTTTATGCCGCCACCGAATGTCGACAGCTGCGTGGTGCAGTTTGAGCTGCGCGATAAAACTCCACAAGGTGTTAGCGATGAAGAATTCTTTTTCAAGGTCGCAAGAGGGGCGTTCTCGCAGCGCAGAAAAACGCTTTGCAACTCTGTTGCGTCATCGCTTGGCATTGAAAAAAGCATTGTCGTCCAAGCGATAGAGCAGGCAGCACTTGAGCCGTCTGTCCGCCCTGAAAAGCTGTCTATGCAGCAGCTTATATCATTCAGCGAAAACCTTAAAAAACTGATTTGAACACGGAGCCGTTCTTTGTGAGCGGCTTTTTCTTTTTCTTACATCTTATTTCTTATCCCTTACCTCTAATCGACACTTTTCACACACGCTTTGATGTATTCTTGATTACGGCTGTAAAAATCAAAGGAATACGAAAGGTGCCGTGATAAAATGGAAAAGATAAAACGATTGATAGGTTCGCGCCTTGCGTCAGATGAACGCAGGCTGATACTTGCGGCTGTAATGCTGCTTGCGGGCTTTGTTTCCAGCTTTGGAAAGCTGCTTGGTCACCCCTCGCAGATGAACGTTGCCGCTGCTGTCCTCGCAGGCGAAAACATTTTGCCCGTGTTCGTAGGCTCGGTGATAGCCTATGCAGTTATGGGCAGCTTTTCGCAGGGCGCGATACAGCTTTGCGCAATTCTTGTCATAGCAGGTCTGCGCTGGATACTGCCCGCGGACAAGCTGGGCAGCTTTGGCAGAAAAAGCGAGCCTGCCATGACCTCGCTTATCACCTGCGCAGTGCTGATACTTTTCAGCTGCGTGATGTCTGCGGCAATGCCGTCAAACAGCTTTCTGACCTCTTTGCGTATGATAAACGCCCTGCTTTGCGGCTGTACCGTTTTCGCCGCTATGAACGTTATGCAAAGCAGAGTGGTAAAGGGAATGTACGATATCGGCGGTGTCAACGGGATATACATAGGTATCGTTTATGTTATGTTTATCTCAACACTCACCTCAATGCCTGCGGGCGTTCTTAATGTCGGCAGGGCAGCAGGCTGCTTTTGTATGCTTATGGCTGTAAGGCGCTTTCGGCAGACGGGCGGTGCAGTAGTCGGTGCGCTCACTACCTGCGGCGTGCTTATCTGCGCTCCTATGCTTGCAAGAAACACCCTTTTGCTCGCAACCTCGGGACTTATCTGCGGCGTGTTTGCCTGCTTTGGAATGACCGTCACGGTGCTTGTGTTTATCGGTGTCTCGCTTATAAGCCTTGCGGCGCTGGGCGTGAACTCGGACACTTTCCCTATGCTTGCGGATATGCTGCTTGGCAGCCTTGTTTTCATTTGTGTTCCGCTGCCTGCGGTCAAAAGGCTGACAAGGCATATCACAGGCTTTGAAAGCTCGGTGGATATCGTCAGCCAGACTACCGCATCAAAGCTCGGCTTTGCGTCCGGTGCAATAGGGGAGATACGCGGTCAGCTTTCGCAGGTCACTGCCGCTATGCAGCGCAGAGCGCATAAGACCGACATCTGCGACATCGTGTGCAAAGCCGCCTGCGCCGACTGTCCGTTCGCAAGACGCTGCTTTGAGAGTAAGCAGCAGCTTGAATGGTCACTTGGCAAGCTCGCCCATATCAGCGCAAAATACAATTGCATCAGCCAGAGCGACGTTGCAGCGCATCTGCCTTTGTGCCGCAGACCCGAGCATATGACCGAGCGCTTTAACCACGCCTACTCGCTTATGATAGCCGAAAAGGCGAACGATATGCGTATGGGCGAAATGCGCGGACTGATGTGCGAGCAGCTTTCCTGTATGCAGGATATGCTGCGCGACCTCTCGCTGCGCGCAGGACAGGTGAGAAACATTGATACCGCGCTGTCTGCACAGGTTCGCAGCTGCTTTGATGCACTTGGCTACCCCAACGCAAAGGCGTGCGTGTATGTAGACGACGAGCTTAACCGCCGTGCAGACGTCTATCTGACCGCCGAGTACTGCGGCGACCTTGTCAAGCTGACCTCGAAGGTCTCGTCGATAGTCGGCTGTACGCTTGATGTGCCGGTGTGCGTAAAATCCGACAGCATAACACGAATGACCTTTTGCGAAACACCTGCGTTTGAGGTTCAGACAGCGACCTTCTGCGCCTCGCGCAGCGGCGAATATTCGGGCGATACATACGAGATAATCGACATCAGTGCCGCCGAAAAGTATATCATTCTGTCCGACGGAATGGGCACGGGCAAGCGCGCACGGCTCGACTCGGTGTTCTCCGTAAGCCTTGTTTCGCGCCTTTTGCGCTGCGGTATGTCCGTGACTACCGCGCATAAAATGGTCAACTCTATGATGCGCGTAAAGGGCTGGGAGGAGTCGTTCGCAACGCTTGACATAGTGCATCTCGATCTGTGCGGAGGCAGCGCAGGGCTTATGAAATCGGGCGCAGCGGCAAGCTATCTTTGCCGTGACGGCGGATTGAAGGTCTTCACATCAGATGCTTTTCCCGCAGGCATACTGCCCGCCTGCCGACCCGATACTGCAGATATAAAGCTGTTTGACGGGGATATCATGATGCTTGCGTCAGACGGGGTAGAGCAAAGTGCTGCAAGACGGCTTGCCGCGCTTTCACGCAAGTGTACAGACGTTGACAAGCTTTGCACCGAGCTGGGTGCGTATTGTATGGACATCTGCGGCGGAGAACTCAAAGATGATCTGACAATCATTCTTGTTAAAATAATAAAAAAACGAACAGATTGTTTAAAATATTGATTGGTTTAGTTTTCTTAACGAATGAATACTAAAAACTTTTGTGCAAACTGCATAAACGGGATATATAAAATATGTGTGATACTGAAATTATTAACTAAAACGCTTGCAATATTATTTAAAAAAGGTTAAAATATATGTTGAGGAAGAATGTCCCTTCGCGGACAGGACATCTCTAACAAAATCAATAACTTGTCAGGAGGACAGAAATGGCAAATAATATACCAAAGGACTACGAGCTGCCCGTCTATTTGTTCCACGACGGCACAAACTATGAAACATATAAGTTCCTGGGCTGCCATAAGGGCGAGATGATGGGACTTGAGGGATACTTTTTCAGAGTATGGGCTGCCCACGCCAAAGCTATCTCGCTCGTGGGCGATTTCAACAACTGGGACGAGCAGGCTAATCCTATGACCCTTATGGGCGAAACGGAGATATGGGAGACTTTCGTTCCCGGTCTTAAAAGATTTGATACCTACAAATACTGCGTTTTCGGCTGCGACGGCAAAAAGCATATGAAGTGTGACCCCTACGGCACGCATATGGAGGTCGCTCCAGATACAGGCTCAAAGGTCTATGACATCAGCGGCTACGAGTGGAAGGACACCAAGTGGCAGGAGGAGAAAAAGACCAAGGACATCTACAATTCTCCTATGAACATCTACGAGGTACACCTCAACAGCTGGAAGACCTGCACCGATGGAAAGTACTATTCCTACACCAAGTTTGCTGATTCGATTATCCCGTATATGACCGAAATGGGCTATACGCATATCGAGTTTATGCCGCTTGCAGAGCACCCCTTTGACGGCTCGTGGGGATATCAGGATATCGGCTATTATGCACCGACCTCGCGCTTTGGCACACCGCACGAGTTTATGCGTATGATAGACAAGTTCCACCAAGCAGGCATCGCAGTTATCCTTGACTGGGTACCCGCGCATTTCCCAAGAGATGAGGCTGGACTTTTCGAGTGGGACGGCGGCGCGGCTTACGAGTATACCGACCCCAAAAAGAGAGATCATCTGACGTGGGGAACAAGAGTGTTCGACTACGGCAGACCTGAGGTAAGGAGTTTCCTTATTTCAAACGCTCTGTACTGGCTCGAGCAGTACCACGTTGACGGACTGAGAGTTGACGCAGTCGCATCAATGCTGTATCTTGATTACGACAGACGCGACGGCGAGTGGACACCTAACAAGGACGGCGGCAACCATAACCTTGAGGCTGTCGAGTTCCTGCAAAAGCTCAATTCCGCTGTGTTCTCAAGAGATCCCAATACCTATATGATAGCCGAGGAATCGACCGCGTGGCCTATGGTCACAAAGCCCGTTTCCGACGGCGGACTGGGCTTTAATTTCAAGTGGAATATGGGCTGGATGAACGATATGCTCAAGTATATGCAGTATGACCCTATCGACCGCTCGTTCCACCACGATATGCTCACGTTCTCGTTCTTCTATGCGTTCAGCGAAAACTTTATCCTGCCCATCTCGCACGACGAGGTCGTACACGGCAAGGCTTCGCTTGTCAACAAAATGCACGGCAGTGACGTTGACGGCAAGTTCGCACAGTGCAAGCTGTTTATGGCGTATATGATGGCTCACCCCGGCAAAAAGCTCACATTTATGGGCGCTGATTTTGCACAGTTCAGAGAGTGGGATTACGAGAACGGACTTGAATGGTTCCTCGTTGACGAGTACGAAAACCATAGAAACTATCAGCAGTTCACAAAGAACCTCAACAATTTCTATAAGAATACCCCTGCACTTTGGGAAAGAGATTTCAGCTGGGAAGGCTTCAGCTGGATATCAAACGACGACTTCCGCCAGAGCATCATCATTTTCAGACGCTTTGATAAAAACGGCGGCGAGGTAATAGTTGTGTGCAACTTTGTACCCGTCGAAAGAAAGTCGTATTGCTTCGGCGTTCCCTACAAGGGCAAGTATACCGAGGTGTTCAACTCCTCGACAGCCGACGGCAAGCCGGGAACGAACGGCACCGTCAAGAGCGTCGAGCAGGGTATGCACGGCTTTGAGCAGTCAATATGCATTGATATCCCTGCGTTCAGCGTGATGTATTTCACCGTTGAAAAGGAAAAGAAAAAGGCTGCCAGAAAGACAGCTGCCAAAAAAGCAGAGCCGAAAAAGACAGCAAAGAAAACTGCCGCAAAGGCTGAAAGCAAGACCGCTGCAAAGAAAACAGCAGAAAAGAAAGCTGCCGTGAAAACAGCGGAAAAGAAAACATCAAAAACAGCTAAAAAGGCTGAAAAATAAACTTTAAATTGGTGGGTGAATAATTATGTTCAACAAGAAAGAATGTGTGGCAATGCTTCTTGCGGGCGGACAAGGCAGCCGTCTGTATGCGTTGACACAGTCAGTTGCAAAACCTGCAGTTCCGTTCGGCGCAAAGTACAGGATTATTGACTTTCCGCTGTCTAACTGCGTAAATTCGGGCATAGATACCGTAGGCGTGCTTACACAGTATCAGCCGTTCGTGCTTAACGAGTACATCGGAAACGGTCAGCCATGGGACCTTGACCGTATCCACGGCGGCGTTCACGTTCTGCCTCCTTATCAGACCGCTTCCGGCGCTGACTGGTATTCGGGCACAGCAAACGCAATCTATCAGAACATCAGCTTTGTAGACAGATATGACCCCGAGTACGTTGTTATCCTCTCGGGCGACCACATCTACAAAATGGACTACAACAAGATGCTCAACTACCATAAGGCAAAGAAAGCAGATGCAACGATCGCAGTGCTTGACGTTCCAAAGGAAGAGGCATCAAGATTCGGTATTATGATAACCGACGAGGACGATAATATTATCGACTTTGAGGAAAAGCCGAAGAATCCGCGCTCCACGCTTGCATCAATGGGTATTTACATCTTTACATGGAAAAAGCTCCGTGAGTACCTTATCGCAAACGAGAACGACAAGGAAGCTTCCAAGGACTTCGGTAAGAACATCATCCCCGATATGCGCGAGGCAGGCGAAAAGCTGGTAGCATACAGATTTGACGGCTACTGGAAGGACGTAGGAACAATAGACTCTCTGTGGGAAGCAAATATGGATCTTATCAATCCAAATATCCCGATAGATCTGTATGATCCTGCGTGGAAGATCTATTCAAGAAACCCTGTTCTTCCTCCGCAGTGCATAGGTCCCGATGCAGAGATCCAGAACTCAATGGTAACAGAGGGCTGTGTTATCAACGGCTCGGTAGAGTTCTCAATGATCTCCGAGGGCGTTACAGTCGAAAAGGGCGCAGTGATTTATGACTCGATACTTATGCCCGGTGCCGTTATCAAGGCAGGCGCAAAGGTAGAGTATGCAATAGTAGGCGAAAACACAGTGATAGGCGAAAATGCACAGATAGGCGCAAGACCCGAGACTATCGAAGATAAGGACTCCTGGGGCGTTGCGGTAGTCGGACACAACATCACCGTTTCCGACGGCGGAACAGTTGCACCTAAGGCTATCATCTACGAAAATATTTAAGAAAGGACCGAGTAAAAATGGAAGTAAATATGGGTAATGTACTGGGTCTTGTTTTCGCTAATATGCACGACATGACTCTTGGAGACCTTACAAAGAACAGAACAATGGGTTCTGTCCTCTTCGGCGGAAGATACAGACTTATCGACTTTCCTGTGTCGAATATGGTAAACAGCGGCATCAGCGAGGTCGGCGTTATAACTAAATCAAACTATCAGTCCCTGCTTGACCACCTGGGCTCTGCAAGAGAGTGGGATCTGGCACGCAAAAAAGGCGGACTTTATATCCTGCCGCCTTTCGGCAACGTTGAAAGCACACTCTACAGAGGTCGTATCGAGGCTCTGTACGGCGCTATGAGCTTTATCAAGAACTCAAGAGCAAAGTACGTTGTACTCTCTGACTGCGACGTTGTTACAAATATCGACTATAAGCCGATAGTTCAGCAGCATATCGATTCGGGCGCGGATATCACCGCCGTTGTCCACACAGGCGTTTATACCTCCGAGGAGGTAAAGACCTCTACCGTGTTCAACGTTTGTGAGGACAAGTCTGTTTCATCAGTGCTCATTATGCCCGATATCAGCGGCACCTGCACGATAAGCCTCAATATGTTCGTTATGTCAATGGACTTTATGCTGGATATGATTAACGACGCTATGGCAAGAGGCAACGTAAGCTTTGAAAAGAATATCCTTCAGGCAAAATGCAGCGAGCTGAAGATTATGACTTACGAGTATGACAACTACTTCAGCAAGCTCAACAGCGTTCAGAGCTACTTCAAGGCTAACCAGATGCTTATCGACCCCGAGAACGCAAAGAAGGTGTTTGTTGACAAGAGGTCTATCTATACAAAGGTCTCCGACAACGCACCTGCAAAGTATGACCTCAACTGCAAGGTCAAGTCGTCACTTATCGCAGACGGCTGTATCATCGAGGGTGAGGTCGAGAACTCCGTTCTGTTCAGAGGCGTTAAGATAGGCAAGGGCGCAAAGGTCAAGAACTGCATACTTATGCAGGGAACTACCGTTGGCAATAACGCAGAGCTTAACTACCTTATCACCGATAAGAACGTTACAATCAGCGAAAACCACGCGCTTTCAAGCTCACCGAGTTATCCTATGTATGTAGGCAAGGGCGCAAGCGTATAACCTGAATTTGCACAAAAAGGGCAGGGCAGTGCCTGAAAGCGTGCCTTGCCCCAATATACAAAACAGCAGTAATAAAGGGGGTTTGATTATGAATATACTGTATACAGCAAGTGAGGCTATACCTTACGCGGCTTCGGGCGGACTTGCAGATGTGGCAGGTTCACTCCCTGCGGCTATAAACGCACTGGGACATGACTGCCGTGTGGTAATGCCGTATTACAGCCAGATTAGACAGGAGCTTAAAGACCAGCTTTCCTACGTTACCAACTTTACCGTTCCTGTTGCCTGGAGAAACCAGTACTGCGGCGTGTTTACGGGTGTTGTAAACGGCGTGACATATTATCTTCTGGATAACGAGTATTATTTTCAGAGAAACGGTCTTTACGGTTTCTATGACGATGCGGAGAGATTTATCTTCTTCTCAAGAGCTATACTTGAGCTTTTGCATTATATTGATTTTCACCCCGACATCATCAACGCTAACGACTGGCAGACGGCTCTCGTACCCGTTTACTTTGATATCTTCTACCGCTATCAGCAGGGCTATGAGGACATAAAGACGGTGTTCACTATCCACAATATTCAGTATCAGGGACAGTACGGACTTGAGCTGATAAACGATATTATGGGCATACCTCTTTACCATACCGACCTGCTTTCGTATGACGGCGATGTAAACTTTATGAAAGCGGCAATAGAAACTGCCGACAAGGTAACGACCGTTTCGCCAAGCTATGCTTGGGAGATACTCGACCCGTGGTATTCGCACGGAATGGACAGAGAGCTTGTGCATAAGCAGTACAAACTCTGCGGTATACTCAACGGTATCGACAAAACGATTTATGACCCTTCTACAGATAAAGCGATACCGAAGAATTACGGTCTTAACAACAAGGCAGGCAAACAGACGTGTAAGAAAAAGCTGCTTGACGAGCTTGGTATGGCAGGCGGCAAAGAGCCTGTTATCGGCATAGTTACAAGGTTTGTTTCGCACAAGGGTCTTGACCTTATCAAGTACGTCTTTGAGGATATTCTGAGGGCAGGCTATAAGTTTGCTATCTTGGGCTCGGGCGAAAAGATATACGAGGACTTTTTCAGCGAGATGCATTACCGCTATCCCGATAAGGTAGGTCTTACTCTCGGTTTCGTACCCGACCTTTCAAGAAGGATATATGCAGGTTCGGATATGTTCCTTATGCCTTCGCAGAGCGAGCCTTGCGGACTTGCGCAGATGATAGCCCTTCGCTACGGCACAATACCTATAGTTCGCGAAACGGGCGGTCTGCGTGATACCATTCACGATGCGGGCGACAAGGGCGGCAACGGCTTTACCTTCAAGACCTACAACGCGCACGATATGCTCGATGCCTGCGTAAGAGCAAGGGCTTACTACGATAACCGCATGAAGTGGGGAAATCTTGTAAACACCGCACTCAAGCAGGATTTCGGCTGGGAAAATTCAGCCAAGCAGTATATCGCGCTTTACGAAGATATTCACTAACCAATGAATATACATTTAATATGCCTGTTAAATGGGAAAAGAGCTGCTTTTAAGCGGCTCTTTTTTTGCGCAAAATAAAAGGTCACGGGTTTGTTCCCGTGACCTTGGTTTTAGTAGTATTGCTGTTGTTGCTGCTGTTGCTGAAGCTGCGCGTTGGGGTCTGTATCGGTCTGCTGCTGCTGACCGCCGCCCTGCGTGTAGGTGTACTGGTTTATAGTACCTGCCTCCATTTTTTCGATAGCCTGTTCAACAGTTGTCGAGTCGCCGTAAACCATATCGAGCAAAAGTGTGCAGCACTTATCGTAATCGGGTACAAGCACCGCCATCTGATTGATGACCTCCTCGGTAAAGTACGGATAATGCGGCATCTGCACCTGACAAATCTGATATCCCATTATCTCCTTGGCGTTGAGTATCAAAGATGCTATCTCGCCGTCGGTGATATCTGTGGTTATCTGCGGAGCAACCTTGTTTATAAGACCGTCAAGCTCAAGTATGCTCATGTTCTTCATTCCGTTGATGATAGTGGTTATCATCTCGCGCTGTCTTTCAGTTCTGCCGTAGTCATCACCGCAGCCCTCTCTGATACGCGCATATGCAAGAGCCTGATTTCCGTTGAGATGCTGTTTGCCCGGCTGCTTTACATAATCCTTTGTTTCAGGATTTTTCAGGTAGTAGTTGTGCTCACGGATAGCCTCGTTGATAGCGTTGAATTCGTCCTGGTCAACATCCATATCAACGCCGCCGATAGTTTCTACAACATCGATGAACGAGTAGAAGTTTACCTTTACAACCCTGTCGATGTTGATGTTATAGTAATTAGCGATAGTTTCTTTCAGAAGCGGAATGCCCTCATGCCAGTAAGCCGTGTTGAGCCTTCCCATGCCGTAACCGTTGATGTTAAGGTACTGGTCACGAAGGAACGATGCAAGAACTATCTTTTTCTTTTCCTTGTTTATCGAAACAAGCAGCTGAACGTCTGTGTTGCCTCGCTGGTCATCGGCAGTGTCTCTGAGGTCCTCACCGATAATCAGAATGTTCATAACGTTCTCGTTATTTATCGGCGTGCTTCGCTTTGCAAGCATTTCCTTGAGTTTTGCTTCCTGGTCCTCTTTATTTATTGTATCGGGTTTGGAGACCAGCTCGCTGCTGTCTATCGGATGCTCGCCCGAGTTTACCTTGGAGTCTATCTTTCTGTTGAGCTTACCTGTGTAGCTGAAAAACAGAACTATAACAACAACTGCAATAAGCGCCAGCGTGAGAACTATCGATACAACAGTGATAAGGATAGTCTTTTTCTTCTTTGACCAGCCCTTTTTCTTCTTGCCTCCCGCTTTTTCGCTGCTCTGCGGTGGTCTGCGTCTGCGCATCTCGTCACTCGGTCTGCCGCCCTGTCCGTCGGGTCTTGGACGTCTTTGTCCGTCAGGGCGCGGTCTGCGCTGTCCGTCGGGTCTTGGTCGCCTTTGCCCGTCAGGGCGCGGTCTGCGCTGTCCGTTGGGTCTTGGCCGTCTTTGTCCGTCGCCGCGGGGTCTGCGCTGCCCGTCGCCGCTGGGTCTGCTCTGTCCCTCGCTGCGAGGCTTGCTTTCGCCGTTTGAGTCGTCAAAATCTATTATAGGCTTTATATCTTCATCAGCATCTGTCGCTTTAGTTTCCGCTTTGTCGGGAGTTTCCTTTGGTTCATCAGTGAAATCCATAAGCTCACCGCCGAACTTTTCCATATCCTCAGCCGACAGCTTTCCAAGCTCTGATGCATCGCCGTGATTATCTAAATTGTTGAGCTCTTCGTTGTCCATTATATCTTCACTTGGGTTCCCTGTGAGGAACATTTCTCCTTTCGCTATATATCTTTTATGCATAACATACAAAGATATTATACACTATAAATGGTTTTATTTCAACATATAATTTGTTACAAATCTTCGGTGCGGTGTGGTAAACTATTTGTTTAAATAGTGCATCTTTTTTGCAAAAATATACACACAGCCCTTTGCAGCGACGGATAGTACGCCTTTATGTGCGGGTGAAAAAAATCTTGAAAAAGTTTGAAAAACACTTGCAATTTTATTGAGTGTGTAGTAAAATAAAAAACGAAGTTTGTATTGGAAGGAAATCTATAATGAATAGCAGTGTAATCGGTTTTGACAATGAAAAGTACCTTAAAATGCAGTCAGAGCATATCCGCAGCAGAATCGCAGGATTCGGCGGCAAGCTGTATCTTGAGTTCGGCGGCAAGCTCTATGACGACTACCACGCGTCACGCGTCCTGCCGGGATTCAAGCCCGACAGTAAGCTGCAGATGCTTATGCAGCTAAAGGACGAGGCGGAAATAGTTATCGTCATAAATGCTGGTGATATCGAGAAGAATAGGGTCAGGGGAGACCTTGGCATAACCTATGACGTTGATGTTTTAAGGCTTTATAAGGTGTTTACTGATATCGGACTGTATGTCAGCAGCGTTGTTCTGACACAGTATGAGGGTCAGCGCCAGGCAGACGCGTTCCAGAAGCGTCTTGAAGCCTTCGGCGTAAAGGTCTACCACCACTATAAGATAAACGGCTATCCTTCTAACCTGCAGCTTATAATGAGCGACGATGGCTACGGCAAAAACGACTATATTCAGACCGAGCGCAAGCTGGTTGTTATAACTGCCCCGGGTCCCGGCAGCGGAAAAATGGCGACCTGTCTTTCACAGCTGTATCACGAGAACAAGAGAGGTATTGCCGCAGGCTATGCAAAATTTGAGACATTCCCGATATGGAACCTGCCGCTGCGCCACCCTGTAAATCTTGCTTACGAGGCTGCGACATCTGATCTTAACGATGTCAATATGATAGACCCGTTCCACCTGGAAGCCTACGGCAAGACGACTGTAAACTATAACCGTGATGTAGAGATTTTCCCCGTACTCAACGCAATGTTTGAGAAGATAATGGGCGAGTCTCCGTACAAGTCACCTACCGATATGGGCGTAAATATGGCTGGCAACTGCATTATCGATGACGACGCGGTGTGCGAGGCTGCCAAGCAGGAGATAGTCCGCAGATATTATGTTGCTATGTGCGGAAAAAAAGAGGGCTTTGTCTCTGACGAGGAGATTCTCAAGCTTGAACTGCTGATGAAACAGGCAGGTATAACACCGACAGACAGGAAAGTAGTACCTGCCGCACTCAAGCGTGAGGAAGAAACAAGCGGTCCTGCTGCGGCTATGGAGCTGCCCGACGGCAGAATGATAACAGGAAAGACCTCTAACCTTATGGGCGCAGCCTCCGCAGTGCTGCTCAATGCGTTGAAGGCTCTGGGCGGTATCGACGACGATGTGCTGCTTATGTCGCCGCAGGTGATCGAGCCTATACAGAACCTTAAAATACAGCACCTTGGCAACCGCAATCCGCGCATACATACCGACGAAGCGCTTATCGCACTTTCTATCTGCGCGGCAACGGACGAGAATGCACGACTTGCAATGGAGCAGCTTGAAAAACTCAGCGGCAGCGAGGTACACTCAACAGTCATTCTTTCACAGGTCGACGAGAGGACATTCAAGCGCCTTGGTATAAATCTGACGTGTGAACCGAAATTCAATTGATACTGCACGATTGGCAGAGCGAAAAAAGCTCTGCCTTTTTGCGTTTTGTACAGAAAATAAAGAAAAATCACTTGAAATTTCAGTCATTTTATGATATAATTATCATAAGGATATTATGAAGAGGTGAGACGGTGAACAGCGAGCTTGAAAAGCCTATGACAAGCCTTAAAGGCATTGGGCAGAGAAGGGCAGAAGTCTACGAAAAAGTCGGCGTAAAAACCGTCTATGATCTGCTTTGCTACTATCCGCGCGATTATCTCGACCTCACGGTGACCACACCTGTAAGTGATGCACAGCTAAACGAGCAATGCGTTATTAAAGTAAGCATAGTAAAGAAACTCCCCGAAGCGCGCATACGAAAGGGTTTGAGCGTGTTCAAGGCGGTCGCCACGGACGGTACAGCCGATGTAACGATAGTCATATATAACAGCAGCTATGCCTTTGCGCAGCTGCAGCTCGATAATGAGTATTATATGATAGGCAAGATAACAGGCACGTTTATCCGCAAGGAAATAAACTCGCCGCTGGTTTTCCCCGGAAATACCGCCGAAAAGCTCCAGCCGGTCTACCGATTGACCGAGGGACTGACACAGCATATGCTCCGCCAGACGATACGCGGTGCGCTTGCGCAGTGCAGACAGTTCATCTTTGAGCCGCTGCCGCAGCAAATAAGGCGTGAAAACGAGCTTTGCGCCGAGGAGTATGCAATAAACAATATCCACTTTCCAAAGGATTCCCATGGCTTTGAGCTTGCCAAAAAGCGCCTCGTGTTTGACGAGCTGCTCGTGCTTCAGCTTGCGATGTCGGTAATGCGCCGCCGCAGCAGAGAATATACGGGCTATCGCTTGAAGCCCGCAGATATGCAGCCGTTTTACGACAGCCTGCCGTTTGAACTTACAAACTGCCAGAAAAGAGCCGCACTTGAATGTATAGAAGATATGCAAAAGCAGTTCCCGATGAACAGACTCGTGCAGGGCGACGTAGGTTCGGGAAAGACCGCTATTGCGGCGGCTGCGGCGTACTTTGTCTTTAAGAACGGCTGCCAGTGCGCGCTTATGGCACCTACCGAGGTGCTTGCCGCACAGCATTATGAAACGCTCAAAGGCTTTCTTGAACCGCTGGGCGTGAAGACAGCGCTGCTCACGGGCGCGCTTTCGCTGAAAGATAAACAAAACGTCAGACAGGGTATTGAAAACGGCGAGTATGACGTTGTTGTCGGCACTCACGCACTTGTGCAGCAGTCTACCGCATTCAAAAACCTCGCGCTTGTCATTACCGACGAGCAGCATAGATTCGGTGTTAAGCAGCGTGCGGCTCTCGCGCAAAAAGGCAGCTGCCCGCACAAGCTCGTTATGAGCGCAACGCCGATACCGCGTACGCTTGCAATGATGATCTACGGCGACCTCGATATATCGGTGCTTGACGAGCTGCCAAAGGGCAGACAGCCGATAAATACCTACGCCGTCACAGGCAAGCTGCGCGAAAGAGCCTATAACTACGTGATAAAGCACCTTGAACAAGGCAGACAGGGCTACGTCGTCTGCCCGATGATAGACGAAAGCGATGCAGAACTCAAAGACGTTAAGACCTATACCGAGACCTTGAAAAAAGGTGCTTTGAGAGACTACCGCATAGGGCTTTTGCACGGCAGGCTCGCAAGCGAAAAAAAAGAAAAGATAATGGCTGATTTCAAAGCCCACAAGATAGACCTGCTCGTTTCAACGACCGTTGTAGAGGTCGGAGTGGATGTGCCCAACGCAACGATAATGGTCATTGAAAACGCCGACAGATTCGGACTTTCACAGCTGCACCAGCTTCGCGGGCGCGTCGGCAGGGGACAGTATAAGTCCGATTGCGTGCTGATAACCGACAACGTCAACGAAACAACGAAAAAACGCCTTAAAATTCTTTCCTCGACGACCGACGGCTTTGCTATCTCCGAAGAGGACCTCAAACTGCGCGGTCCAGGTGATTTCTTCGGGGACAGACAGCACGGTCTGCCAAAGCTGAAAATCGCCGATATGTCGCAGGATATGGGAGTTTTAAGGCTCGCGCAGAAGGTCTCAAAGCAGATAACCGATGATGACCCGCTGCTCGAAAAGCCCGAAAACAAAGGACTCAAAGAGCTTGTTGAAAGACTTTTCGCAGACGGGCTGACCGATAATTAGATACGGAGGTAAACTTATGCAAAACAGCGAAGAAATAATGGAAATGCTCAAAAGCACCGCACAAGCGCTCGAAAAGAACAATATGCAGGCGTTCGTTGCGCAGGATTGCCGCCAGGCTGTCAATCTCGTCAAGGATTTGATGGCAGAGGGCGAAACGATTTCCTGCGGCGGCTCGGTAAGCCTTGAACAAAGCGGAGTGCTTGAGCTTATGAAAAACGGCAGCTACAACTTCCTTGACCGCTCAAAGTGCGAAACAAGGGAGGAAACGGAGGAACTGTACCGCAAGGCTTTCTGCGCCGATACCTACCTTACATCTGCCAACGCAGTCACAATGAACGGCGAGCTTTACAACGTTGACGGCAACTCTAACCGTGTCGCTGCAATAGCCTACGGACCCAAATCGGTCATCTTCATAGTCGGATGCAATAAGGTCGTTAAAGACCTCGACGAAGCAGTGCTGCGCGTAAAGCAGACTGCTGCACCGCAGAATACCGTCAGACTGCAGCTCGATACGCCCTGCTCCAAAACGGGAGAGTGCCTGAAGTGTGCAGACGGAAAGGATACCGCCTCGGGCTGCCGCAGTGAAAAGAGAATTTGCTGCAGCTATCTCGTTTCCGCCTACCAAAGACACAAGAACAGGTATAAAGTCATTCTTGTGGCACAACCTCTTGGTTATTGATATTTAACAAATTGTCTAGACTCTTTTTCAGCATTGTGCGATTTGTACATAATTTGTTAGTATTCTGGCAAAAGTTGCTTTCTAAATTCATTAATTGGTTAATTCAACTATCTTATTTGTGTAATATGTATAAAATCCCGTGTTGTATTTCGTTGTAAAATTGCTGCGAAAAGTGTTGAAATCCCCTTGCTTAAAAGCAAAAAAGATGTTATAATGTATAAAATGCATAATGTGTGTATTGTGCGATAATGCAGATAAATACAAGTTGCATTATATGGTGGAGGTGTATCTTAAAAAATGAAAACTTATACCTATGTTGCCAAGGACACTTCGGGCAAGACCATAAAAGGCTCCTTCGAGGCAGAGAGCCCGCAGGAAGTCATGGACAAAGTCTATGAACAAGGTCTTTATCTCGTAAGTTACTCCGAGGCGCTTGGTGGATCAAAGAAATCAGCGTACAAGTTCAAAACCAAAGAGCTTGCATTCGCCTGCAGACAGCTTGCTGCGATGGTAACGTCAGGCTTGACTATCGTTAAGGCGCTCAACATTCTCTACAGAGAAGAAGAGAAGCCAAGACCGAAAGCTGTATGGCAGGACGTCTACGATGAGGTTCAGAAGGGTGCCAGCCTTACGGAAGCACTCGAAGGCAAAAAAGGTTGTTTCCCCGACTTCCTTATCTCAATGATAGATGCGGGTGAAACAGCAGGTAACCTTGACATAACACTTCAGCGTTTGAGCGACTACTACGCAAACTCAAACAAACTGAACAACAAGGTCAAGAGCGCAATGACATATCCTATCATTCTGGGCATTTTGTGCATAGCAATGGTTATCGGTATGTTCACGTTTATTATGCCTATATTTGCAGGACTGATGGAAGAATCAAAGATGCCTGCACTGTCAAAGGCGCTGTTCAAATTCAGTGACTTTGTAAAGGGCAAATGGTACATATTGCTGATAGCACTGTTCGTTATCATATTCGGCTGGATCTATGCTCTTAAGGTTGAATCAGTCAGACTCAAATTTGACTACTTTAAAATCAAAATGCCGGCAGTTGGAAAGCTTATCGTAAAGATCTACGAAGGTAAGTTTGCAAGAACACTTTCGTCACTTTACTCCAGCGGTATTCCAATGATCGATTGCCTCCAGAGATCGTCGAGAATCCTTGGCAACGCTTACGTTGACAAGATGTTTATTCAGGTAGTGGATGATGTTAAACAGGGTTCGCCTATGTCACAGGCTCTTGCAAAGACGGAAATATTCGAGGGTATGTTTACCTCGATCATCTACGTCGGTGAAGAGTCCGGTGCGCTGGATGAGATCCTTGAAAAAACTGCAGACTACTACGAGGAAGAAGCTGACGCAGCTGTAACAAGACTTGTTGGTCTTATGGAACCGTTGCTCATCGTATTCATGGGCGTTGCAATAGGTCTTTGTCTCGCAGGCGTGTTCCCGTTGCTCTACGGCAGCTTGGAAGGTCTCGAAAATTCGTAAAGAAAAAAACAGTGCGCAACAGTAGGCACTGAATAATAATAAGAGGTGAAAGAATAAATGCTGTCTTTTGATTTTTCAGATAGACAAATAAATGTTGTTAAAGGTGATAACACCGGTAACAGAATCAGGATCGATAAATCGATGACGATCGATGTCCCCGAGGATATGATA
Organism: uncultured Eubacteriales bacterium; assembly: GCA_900314975.1. Classification (GTDB taxonomy): domain Bacteria; phylum Bacillota; class Clostridia; order Oscillospirales; family Ruminococcaceae; genus Hominimerdicola. The sequence goes on from OMXI01000015.1 coordinate 80,979, forward strand.
CTCAACGGCGAGGTCATAAATCTTTCGGGATTGAACGAAATTATTTCCGCACAGCTCAAGAACGAGATGATGAACGATAAGGAAGCAATAGTTACCTTCTCGTCAAGCAACATCGTTTTCAAGGAGCTTATCGTACCAAAGGGCAAGGGCGCAGAGTTTCTTACCATGGTACAGAATCAGATGGCACAGGAAATGGGTCTTTCAGATGACTATTCCATTTCCTACTCGATAGTCGGCGAAGCAGGTGCAGATAACCCGGGTGCTGTTAAGGTACTCGCTACTGCCTGCCCAAGCTCAATAGTTGACAGCTTCAGAAAACTGTTCGGTGTACTCGGTATATCACTTCGTTCGGTTAACATCGGCTGTAACTCGATTTCCAGAATCGTTCTTGCAGACAAGAGCAACCTCGACAAGATGCCGCTGCTCGTTTGCCAGCTCGATGAAAACTTCCTCGGACTTACACTGTTCGAGAACGGTCAGATGGCGTTCGCAAGATACGTTCCTATCTCTCCCGATGACTACGAGAGCGAGGACTACCTTATGGAAGCCCTCAACGAGAACATCTTCAGAATGGAGCAGTTCAATAAGGCAAGAGGCGGTTCGGGTCTTGAAAACGTAATTCTGTACGGCAGAATCGATGACTACATTAAAATAGTTGACGCTCTTGACGGACTTGATATCAAGGCATCCGTGCTCTCCGTACCAACACAGATCGCAGGCTACGAGAATGTCGAATTCACAGTGTTTGCTAATGCTATCGGTGCTTTGTACAGAAGAGACAAGCAGACCGAAAGGATCAACCTCCTCGAAGTCGATCAGATGCAGGGCAAGTCGGGAAGCGGAATTTCCCAGACATTCATAACAGGTATTATCATCGCAGCTGCTTCTGTTGTTCTTATCGCGATAGTTACCATATTCGTAAATATCAGCAGAGGCTCGGTTGAGGACGACATTGATAAAACCAATGATGAAATTGCTGAAGCTGATAGGATAATTGCAGAGCAGCAGGTGCTGCACGATAAGCTGACACTTATCGAGCAGTGGAATATGCTCGCAGATGGCGCAAAGGCTAATATCGCAACAACACCTTTCATCAACCAGGAAAAGTTTGATGAGATCAAAAAGATAATCGAAGAACATAAAGCAACATATGTTGGTATTGCTTATGATGAATCAACAGGTACTATCATACTCACTGATGTCGCTGTTGCAACACAGAAGGACGTTAAGGTGCTTTGTGATGCTTTTGCAAAGTCCAAGTATGTAGGGTCTGTAAAATACTCAGGCTATGAGGGCGTTGGTGCAGAGCTTGACTCTTCAGGAAATCCGAAGGAAGCAAGTTCTAATCCGAATGATTCTTCCACGAAGGATCCTAACGCTGACAAGGTTGTTATTAAGTCACTTACATTGAATTTGAAGGGAACAGGTGAATATTAATGAAACTTAATCATAGAGACAGAGTATTGATAACAATAGTTTTTGTAGTTGCTGTTTGGGCTATTGGCATCTGGATATTCATAATCCCTGCATTCCAATCCCTCGGCGAAAAGAAGGATGAACTCAACTCTCTTCAGGTTACTCTTTCAGAAAAGAAAGAGCAGATAGAGAAGGATAAGGATCTGCCGCAGAGAATTGAGGCTGAATTTGCAAAGTCCGAAGAGCTTGCAAAGAATTTCTATAATGAGCAGACAGCTTATCAGGCAACCGATACAGTTGACCTTCTTCTTGACGAGCAGAAGCTCATAAACACGGACATGAACGTTACCGACCTTAAGGTAACTACACTCAGACCGTTCTCGTTCTCGTCCAATCTTCCAACTGCTGAAATCGATAACAAGGTTATCCAGTATGAAAAAATAGGTGCAAGTTCAGTCGTTGATTCGACCCCGAAGAATACTCCGGCGCCTCAGTCGAAAACAACTAATGACGGTGCACAGTTTACTGTTGACCCAAGAGTTGGCTTGGGCCTGGCAAGCTATGACATCAGCTTCCATTTCAAGGGCGTTTACGGTGACGTTCAGAAGTTCTGCGAACAGCTTACCAAGAACGTTCCGGGCAGTATGCTCGTAAGCAACCTTACTATAACTGATGTCAATGGCATTAAGGACGAGAGCAGCAACTCGGATTCCTCCTCTTCTTCTTCAGCACCGGAAAGCAAGACTGAAGACGGAAAAGAAAAGGGCGTTGAAGATAATGAGATCGAAGGAGATATCTCCATAACTATCATTACTATCAAGAAGCCTTCAAAGCCTGAATTCTAAGATAGAACTGATATTGGTAGACTGGGCGGTAAAACCCGGTCTGCCATATCGTGCTATATAATGGTATAAGATAATGGTAAAAGTTTTAATGATTATGAAAGGGTGGTAAAGATGAAACCGAACTCAAAAAAGCGAAGCGCAAATAAGTCCGGTGCTGTACTTGTCACAGCTGTAGCAGTCCTGATCATCATGTCTATATTGATGACAGCCACAATTGGTTATGTTACTGTTAACAGGAAAAAGACCAATTCCAACTACATGCACAAACAGGCTTATTTAACAGCTTCAACAACTCTCAAGGGTTTTGTAACCCAGATCGAGAAGGAAACTGCAAAGCCGGGTGATGGTACATCCGCAACTCCGCTTGAGCAGAAGGAAAAGATCAATAAGCTCAAGGCTCTTGCTGCTGCAAACGGCGGAAAGGGAACACCTGTTCCTGTTACCTACAACGGCAGCGCGGAGACCGATTACAGAATCGGTACAACAACTCTGACCATTTCGCAGGAAAACGGAAACGCCGACACTCTTGTTCTTACAGCAGTAACAACATACGGTACCGGTGATACAAAGGTTACTGAGAAGGTCGCTGCACATTTCTCCATTGATTCGAAGAGAAAGCCGGTAGATTTCACAAATACTATCGAAACTATCGGTGATTCCGACCAGACTTACTGGGATAACCTTATGGTTATCGGTGACACTGCTATCCTTAACGATAAGGGTGCCAAGACATATACCTTCAAGAATGACACCAACCCACAGGGTTCGTTCTACATCTGGGGTAACGTTATCCCTAACACAGCAGGAAGCGTATTCAGACTCAGCAAGAACCTCATTGATACAACAAGAGGCTCGTTCGTTCAGATTTCTGGTGACTTTACAGGCGAACTTAAGTGTACTTCCACCGAGGCTCGTCAGGACGGCTACAACTATTTCTTTGCAGGCGGTACTGCTGCTGTCAACAGAAACTCCTGGATAGGTATGAAGTGGAACGGCGCACAGAGCTTCAGCGGCTATGAGACAGGCAAAATGGTTGACCTCATCACTCGTAAGTTTGTGGTTACCGGAAATACATATGAACAATATGGAAATATTTATGTTCATAAGAACAAGACATCTGCAACTCTCGACGGCAGTGTTTCTATTAAAAATGATAAATTCCATATATATGGTGATATGTATGTTGAAGGAAATGTCGAGATTGTATGCAGCGATTTCAAAATGTACAACCCGGGCGGAACAGGCAAACCAAAGGTTTATGTAGCAGGCAGCATTGATGCAGCATCTAAGGCTACAATCGAAGCAGGCGGCGGCGAAGTCGTTAACGTAACTTCTATCGACTGGGGCGAGAGAGGCGCAGTTCCTAAAATGGAATCAACTTCTGTTGACTATAAGTACTATCCTGAAGACCTTGTTAAAGGTAGTGACTCTGACATAGCAAAGCTCAAGTCTGCATTTGCATCGCTTTGTGCTTATGATAAGAAAAACAGCACTTATGAAGAGTGCAAGAAATGGTCCAAGCTCACCAGAGGCAACTACACGGTTGACGGAAACAAATTCGATTATAAGGTTACAGAGAATTCAATAATGGATACTGGCTTGCAGGATACTAATACCAGTGTTATCGTTAACGTAACAAATTCTGATATCGTAATTCTTATGGAGGACGGTCTTTTCCTGCAGAACGGTTTCAATATCATTGTAAAGAACGATTCCCCAATAGTTACAAACGAAGATGGCACAAAGGACCATAAGTACACCTGCTATTTCGTTTCCGATATGGACAGAAACGGCACACTTAACTGCCCTGGTACATTCAATGCACCCGTAGCAGGCGGTTCTACAACACCTAAGGGCGTTTCCGACCATACAGGCTCAACAGCAAGCACATACAATTTCAGAAAGTTCAGAGTATTTGATTACGATATGTACATCAAGATGTTCAGTGCTGCTACAAGAGCTGCAGGCAGTGTTACAGACCACAATGTTGAAAACACAAAGTTCTGTTTCAATGCTTCAACAGCTACCGGTCTTACTATAAAGGACGGCGGTTCGGTAGTTACTGATGCAGAAGTTTATGATGCAAAGAGTTCAAGCATTCAGTTCCTGCTCGGTGAGGGTACGACCTTCAGCGCAACAAATAACTCTTTGATACAGGCTGTAATCTACGGTCCACAGTCTCATTTCCAGATGTATACACAGGGTATCTCGAAATTCTCTGCATGCGATGCTGCTGGTGATATCACTACATCCAAGAACCTCGGCGTTATGGGTATCGGTGTGTTCATTGTACAGAAATTCGACAGTGATAACACAGGTTACTACATCTATACAAAGCCTTCTGCACAGAGTGCACTTTCAGGCACCAAGGACAATAAGGCTAATAATATGAACGGATTTGTTCTGAACAGGTACGCACACTATTAATAAGAGAGGAGAGTTTTTATGAAAAAGAATACCAAAGGTATGACTCTCGTCGAAGTTATTATAGCAATGTGTATACTCGGTGTACTTGCTGCAATGTTCGTTACCATTGCAGTGCGTGCGAAGCAGGAAAACCTGTACAATCTTCGCCGCTCAAATGAAATGTATGAACAGGCAGCATTTGCCGAAAGCTATAATACCGATGTCAAATACGGCAGTAACGTAAAGGTTACCAAGCTTTTGACGGGTGGTTCAAGTTCTGATAATAAGTTTGTTCTTGAGGCTGATTTTAAATCACAAGGCTTGAAACTGACCACAGAGGCTTATGGCTATAAAGTGGACAGAGATAAGCGTAACAAGGACACCAAAGACGGCAACTATCAGCTGCGTTTCTTCAGATCTGAATACGGCAGCATTGCAGAGCCGCCCGATCCTGACAACGGTAAGTACTGCGTCAGGGTATACAACGATACGGGCGCACAGATAGAGTATCTGTTCTTTGCACAGCCTCTGACAGCCGGAAGATTCTTCGACGATGACGGTCCTATCGACAGTGCGAATAACGAGATATCTACCACAATGCTCGCAGGCGGAAAGTATGAGTTCGGTATGCTCGGTATCGGCGCTGTTGAGCCTATCCTCACTATGAGCCACAACGAGAATATCAACACCGCAGGTCATGTCAATGACGGCGAGGACGTTGTTTTCGATTCTACTACGTTTTCTAAATACCTCGAGGAAAAAGACGGCAAGATTACAGGATATGTAATTATGCATATCTGCAGTGACGGTACTATCCGCAACCAGGCTGAATTCGATTCGATGGGCAGTGAGCCCTCGGGAACTTAAAAGGAGGGTGATCGTATGAATTTCAAAAAAGCGAATAAAAACGGTTTTACCCTTGTCGAGCTTATGGTCGTTGTTATCATCTTCGGTATGATAATGGCTTGTATACTTAATTTTATCAAGCCTGCAAACGAAGTTCACGACGATGCACAGGCAACAATGGATGCAAACGTGATCAGCTCAGGTATTATCGAATATCTCGATGACGAGCTGAGATATGCAACAAATGTCCTGGTTCTCCAGGATTATATGGGTGTTCCGACAGTTTCAAAAGAAGGTCTCGTAGGAACCAAGGATACAAACACCTATACAAACTGTATAATGATAGACAACGTTCATTTCAGAGGATTCGCTACAAACAGCTATTCTGGCAAGGATGACGATACTCCTGCAAAGAGAATGGGCGCTACAGGCTGCATCTATAAGATAAACAAAATTGATACTGAAGGCTTTGACTTTAAAAACGCAAGAGTTGTAAAGGGTGAAGACTTCTACGATAAGTTCAAGTATGTAATTCAGGTCGGCACTAATATCGTTGCCGATGATGATGATACTTTGAAGGCATCAAAGCTGTTCGATGATTCTCTTAAGACCCTGCAGTTCAATATGCAGACATACTTCCCGGTTTACAAAAACGGTGAGTATAGGTTCAAGAGAAAGTTCGACAGAAGCTCCGACGGAGAAACCGAGGACGAAAAGACAAAGAACCAGGGCGCAGTTATCAACCTTACAAACATCAACATCACTGATGAAGATTCATTTGATCTTTCAGTTATAAGATGTCCGAATCCGACTATGCCGGTTGCTCAGGTTGCAGCTGTTATGTCAGGTCAGGGTTTTGCACCTGTCGCATCCGCACCTACAGGCGTGACGGAATCACAGAAGCAGTATTATACTGACTTAACCAAGAGATATACATATATCTTCTATCAGAAGAATGGTAATAAGGCTGATGAATCAAGCGATTGCACAGTCAAGTTCGTAACTTCTGAATCAGTTAAGATCGATCCTTCGTCTACAACAGTTGCAAGAGGAACCGTATTCAAGGATTTCCCGAAGATCCCTACACTTGCAGGCGCATCACATGCATACTGGGTATGCGATAAGGACCCTGTTGATACAACCAAGGGCTATCCTATCAAGAAGGATACAACGTTTACTCTTGTTTACCAGAAGGACAGCACAAGCGGCGGCGGAAGCTCAACAGCAAAACTTTATACTGTTACCTGGAAGGGTAACGCAAACGCTACCGTAAAAGCAGAGGACGCAACCAGCAAGGTTCCCGAGAACACCTATGTAACATCTTACCCGAATGTAACATTTGATGATACCAAGTGGGTTCTTAATCCTGGTAATAGCGGCTGGAAGAATGAAATGACAGGTGAGGCTGCTAATAATTCAGTTATAAAGGGAGATACGGTTTTTGTTATTGATCTTCTGCCAAAGTATAAGGTCAAGTTTAAGTATAGCGATTCCAAAATAGTAGATGGTCAGCCTGTAATTAAGGGCGAAACTGCTATTGCTCCAGATGAAGTGCCTACAGAAACTGATAAGGAATTCTTATATTGGAAGGTTGAAGGCACAAATGTTAAGCTTTCCGAACAGCTTATTGATAAGGATACAACTTTTGTTCCAGAGTTTAAAGCTAAAGCAAGTTCTGGCGGCGGTTCAACAGCTGGCAAGCCGAGTGCTGCTGTTTCTAAACCAGCTTACGCTTACTGGAACTGCGTTAAGTATATCTTAACACTGTCAAATCCAAGCGGTTCTGCAATTAATAGCTGGTCAGTCAAGCTTAATCTGCCGGCTTCTTCAAGACTGAGTAATTTCCGCGCAAATGATGGAAAGTATTCTTCTAATATTTCCGGAGGAAATCTTGTAGTGAGCGGAAAGAATGATAACGGAGGAGGAATCTCTGCTAATTCTACGATTACTATAGAAATATATGCTGATGCTAGTGATGTTAATGGAAATAACGGAGTTAACAACACTGATGATTTGCTTAAATTATATGGTACTCAATTTGATTTCAAATCTGTTACAGTAAATTAATGAATCGTTTTTCACAGACAGGCAGCAATGCCTGTCTGCTGAAAAGAACCCCTTAACAGCATTTGTTGTTAAGAGGCTCTTTTGAGCAAAAAAATTAGCCGCCCGTTTGGTGCGGACGGCTGATATATTTTTTTGTCACAGCGCTGTATATGCATCTTCAAGCATTCGGTTGATACCCGTAAATTCAAGGTACCAGTCACCGAGGAATTCTCCGAAGAACAGCGCAATGAATATACCAAGCGACAGATACGGACCGAAAGCAAATTTCGAGCTTCCGCTGAAATGCTTTTGAATAAGTCCGCCGATAGCTCCCGTTATCAGCGCGATAGCAAGTGCTACGAGGATACCCTTTACTCCAAGGAAAAGTCCTCCAGCTGCCATAAGGATAACGTCTCCCCAGCCCATTGCTTTTTCGTGGGAAACAAGTGTGACTATCATCAGCGGTACGCTTGCTGCAAATATGCCGATGATGTGGTGGCTTACAGGTATCATCTGCGGATAATAGCACAAGATTATCCTCGGTATCGCAACAACTGCTATGAAAAGCACTACCCAGGAGTTTATCAGCTGCGTGTCCCAGTCCATAAAGAATACAACCACAAGTGCAGATGTCATAAGATTGCAAAGGATTATGAACAGCGGATAGGATACCGCATCAAAGTATATTGCGGTAACAAGCCATAATACTCCGTTGAGTGCCTCAACTACAGTGTAGCGCGGAGAGATCCTTGCACCGCAGGCACGGCACTTGCCCTTGAGGATACACCAGCTTATAATTGGAATAAGGTCACGGCGCTTTATTTCCTCACCGCAGGTCATACAGTGAGAGTTTCGCTTGATAAGACCTTCATTCTTCGGAAGCCTGTAAATGCATACATTCAGAAAGCTTCCCACACAAACTCCGAAAATGAACATGAATACATAGATAATAATGTACGAGATTTCAAGTTGACCCAATTTGAAAATCCTCCTTTCAGGATACTATAGACCATTTTAGCATATATTTTATAAAATTACAATAGTTTAAATAATAAATAATTTACCGCACATACCGTGAGGAGTTAGGAGAAAAAGTATGAGAAACGGACCAATAGGACAATACCTCGTCGAAAAAAAACTTATTACTGAAGCTCAGCTTCAAGAGGTTCTTGCAAAGCAAAAGGAACAAAAGGGTAAGATATTCGGTGATGTAATTATCGAAATGGGATATGTTACCGATGTGCAGTTTGCCGAAGTTCTTGCTGAAAGACTGAATATCCAGTATATCGACCTCGATAACACACCGCTTTCGCACGATGTTGTAATGAAAATTCCTGAAACCGCTGCGAGAAAGTATAATGTTATCGCAGTCGAAAAAATGGGTAAGAGACTCACCGTTGCAACAAACGACCCTATCAACTTCTACGTTTTTGAAGACCTCAGAGTTATCACGGGTTGCAGCGTTTCACCTGTGCTTGCTACAAAGGCAGCTATCAACAGAGCAATCGGTAAGATCTACTCCGAGGGTCAGGTTGACAGCGTGGTTGACGAGGCTACCAAGGAGAAAGAGGAAGACGGTTCGTTCTCAATGGACGATATTGACCTCGCAGAAGGCAGAATTGAAAATGCGCCTATCGTTAAGCTCGCAACTGCAATCGTCGAGAACTCCTTCCGTCAGAACGCAACGGATATCCATATCGAGCCTTTTAAGGACATTACAAAGATTAGAATCAGAATCAACGGTGACCTTGTAGAGCTGATGACCTTGTCACCTGCACTTCATGTATCGCTCGTAACAAGATTCAAGATCCTGTCAGGTATGAATATCGCCGAGAAGCGTATCCCGCAGGACGGCCGTATGTCGCAGGTCATCGACGGCGCGACAGTTGACCTTCGTGTATCTAATCTTCCAATGGTCTACGGTGAAAAGGTCGTTATCCGTATCCTTGCAGGCGACAGCTCCGTAAGAAGGATTCAGGACCTCGGTATGACCGACTATAACTACGAAAGATTCGTATCCTGCCTTAAGGTGCCGCAGGGCGTGGTTCTTGTAACAGGACCTACAGGTTCAGGTAAATCTACAACTCTTTACGCGGCTTTGGGTGAGATAGCAAAGCCAAACCTTAACGTTATCACAGTCGAAGACCCAGTCGAAAAGAAAATTGCTAATATCAACCAGTGTCAGATCAACGAAAAAGCCGGCATGACCTTCGGTGCGGCGCTTCGTTCTATTCTCCGTCAGGACCCTGACATCATAATGGTCGGAGAAATGCGTGATACCGAGACAGCCGAAATCGCTATCAGAGCGGCTATCACGGGACACCTTGTGCTCTCCACACTTCATACCAATGACGCCGCTTCCACAGTAACAAGACTTGTGGATATGGGCGTTGAGGCATACATGGTTGCAACCTCACTTATCGGTATCGTAGCACAGCGTCTTACAAAGACTCTCTGCCCCGAATGTAAAAAACCGAGAATGTCTACCCCGGAGGAAGAACAGCTTATGGGTATCGACCACTCGGTTATGGTATACGATGCAGGCGGTTGCCCCAAGTGTAACAACACAGGTTATAACGGACGTACAGCTATCCACGAGATCCTTCTCGCAACACCGGCAATGCAGGTGCTTATCACATCAGGTGCAAAGGCAGACGAGATCGCAGAGCTTGCCAAGAAAGAGGGTACACTTCTTCTTCGTGATAACGTTTCCAAGCTTGTACAAAACGGCGTTACATCAATGGATGAGCTTATCCGTGTAACATATGCAGTCTGAGCCTAATTTAAAATCATATAAATTGGAGGTAAAACACAATGGCAGTGGACATTAACAAAATTCTTGATGAGGCAAGAGCACTCGGATGCTCCGACCTTCACTTCACAGTAGGTATCCCACCTATCGTTAGACAGGGCGGTAACCTCAGAAAGCTTTCCTCATACCCTGATATGACGGAAATCGAAATTCAGAACATCACCAAGGATATGTGTAATGATAAGCAGAGACAGCAGATAAAGGATCACATCGATACCGACTTTACATTCGTATCGACCAGAGGTTTCCGTCACCGTGTAAACGTATACCGTCAGAGAGGTTCAACGGCTATCGCTATCCGTCTTTTGAGAAACGATATACCTACACTTACCGACCTTAACCTTCCTCCCGTACTTGCAGAGTTCGTTATGAGACCAAGAGGACTCGTGCTCGTAACAGGACCGACAGGTTCCGGTAAATCTACAACACTTGCTGCTATGATAGACTATGTTAATATCCACAAGTCAGCTCACATAATCACAGTCGAGGACCCTATCGAGTACATGCACGCACATAAGAGATGTATGGTCAATCAGAGAGAGGTCGGACCCGATGTACCAAGCTTCTCGCTTTCGCTTCGTGCCGCACTCCGTGAGGACCCGGATATCATACTCGTCGGAGAAATGAGAGACTTTGAAACAATCGAAGCCGCTGTAACCGCCGCTGAAACAGGTCACCTTGTAATGAGCACACTTCATACAACCAACGCTCCTTCAACTATCGACCGTATCATCGACGTATTCCCGGCTCACCAGCAGCACCAGATCAGAACACAGCTCGCATCTGTACTTGTTGGTATCTGTACACAGACACTTTGCCGTACTTTTGACGGTACAAGCCGTGTTGCTTGCTGCGAGATACTTAACGCTACCGACTCTATCAAGGCTATGATCCGTGACGATAAGGTTCACCTTATCGGTTCAGCAATGCAGACAGGTAAAGCACAGGGAATGCAGACTATGGACCAGGAGCTTGCAAAGCTTGTTAAGTCCAGAACCATTTCTATGGACGTTGCTCTTGAAAAGTGCTCTAACGCACAGGACCTTAAGAGATTTATCGCCGACACAAGAGCATAACTCAAACAACAAAAGCCATGCAGATTTCTCTGTATGGCTTTTTATCTTACAAATAGTTTTTCTAACATAAATCAGAATTTGCCGCCGCGGCGGCGCGCTTGTCCGTCGCGCATTAGTTAGAGATGGCAGCCACCTTTGTGACGCTCCGGGCTTTCGTTTTGTGAGTTCGGTAAATCCACATCTGTTGCGGTATATTTGGTTCATAGTTGGGTTAGTTCTTCTAAAAAGATTTCTCACCGCGCTCTCCCAAAACCTCTCAGTCATTTTTGGCGCTTGGGAGTGCAGCTCCCAAGTGCCAAAAATCATTAAAAGGTTTCTGAGGGGGGTACGGGGGGAACTCTTCTCAAAAGAGTTCCAGCCCGATTATTCA
>OMXI01000017.1 GCA_900314975.1 uncultured Eubacteriales bacterium
TCGGGAATAAGCTCTGTAAAGCTCAACGAAGGCACAACGACGATAAAGTTCTGGGCTTTTATCAAGTGCGGCAGTATGAAGAGCATAACGATACCAAAGAGCGTAACGAGTATCGAAAATCAGTCGGTGGGCTACTACCATAAGGAAGATACCGACCCTGTCAGCAAGATAAGCGGATTTGTTATCTACGGCTATACTGGCTCCGCAGCCGAAACTTATGCTAGGAACAACGGCATTACGTTCCAATCTATCGGAACGGTCTGCCAGCACACATACGGCACTCCGACATGGACATGGAGCGGCTACACCGCCGCAGCCGCAGCCTTTACCTGCACAAAATGCAGCACAAAGCAGACAGTAAATGCCACCATAACAAATGCAGTTACCAAAGCCGCAACCTGCTCGGCAACGGGCGTGAGAACATACACCGCGACGGCGTCTTTCGGCGGAAAGAGCTATACCAACACAAAGACGGAGACCATTGCAGTAAACTCAAACGCTCACAGCTGGAACACAACGGCAACATGGACGTGGAGCGGCTACACCTCGGCAACTGCAAAGGTGACCTGCAAGAACAACAGCAGTCACACTCAGTCTGCAAATGCGACCATAACAAGCGCTGTTACCAAGGCGGCGACCTGCTCGGCAACAGGCGTGAGAACTTACACCGCTAAAGCGACTGTCAACGGCACGTCGTTTACGGATACAAAGACGGAGACCATTGCAGTAAATTCCAGCGCGCACAGCTGGAAAGCACCGACTTACAGCTGGTCAAGCGACAACAAGACCTGTACTGCAACAAGAGTCTGCGCAAATAACGCAAACCACAAGGAGACAGAGACAGTCACCGCGGCAGTCACATCTACCGCAGCGACCTGTACGGCAGCAGGCTCGACAACATACACCGCGACCTTCAAAAACTCTGCATTTGCAAAGCAGACAAAGAGCGTTTCGGTAGCAGCACTCGGTCACAGCTACACGACAACAGTCGTTGCGCCTACCTGTACCGCAAAGGGATATACTCTGCATAAGTGTACACGGTGCAGCTACAGCTTCCAGTCTGATTTCACCGATATGATCGATCACAGCTGGGGAGCCTGGACTGTAACAAAGCAGCCGACAGCTACGACAACCGGTACGAAAGAGCGCACCTGCTCGGTATGCAAAAAGAAGGAAACGGCGACAATTCCCGTTACCACGCATACCCACAGCTATACCACAAAGGTCGTTGCACCTACCTGTACCGCACAGGGCTACACGCTGCACACCTGTTCATCTTGCGGCGACAGCTACAAGGATACCTACAAAAACGCACTCGGTCACAGCTACAGCAATACAGTCTATGCACCGACTCCGATAAAGCAGGGCTACACGCTGCATAAGTGTACAAGAGCGGGCTGCGGCTACAACTATTCCGACAACTACACCGCAAAGGCGACTATACGCTTGTCGGGAAAGAACAGATACGAAACGGCTATGAATATTGCCGACCAGCTCAAAAAGGAAAATAACAACGCGGCATTCCAAAGCATTATAATTGCTTCGGGTACAAGCTTTGCGGATGCTCTGTCGGCATCGTACCTTGCTAAAGTTAAAAACAGCGGCAACACGCCGATACTGCTTGTTGCAAATGCTGATTCGATAATGGACAGCGTTGTGGCATACGTTAAGAAAAACGCCGCATCGAGCGCGACTATCTATCTTGTCGGCGGCGAGGGCGTCGTGCCAAAGGCTATGGTGACAAAGCTCAACGCAAACGGCTTTAAAAACGTTAAGCGCCTTGCAGGCAGAACAAGATACCTCACAAACATCGAGGTTCTCAAAGAGGCGGGCGTTACCAATCAGGAACTGCTCGTTGCATCGGGTATGGACTACGCTGACGCCCTTTCGGCATCAGCTGTCGGCAAGCCGATACTGCTTGTTGCATCAACGGGACTGACGGCTGAACAGCAGACATATCTTAAGACATTGAAATCCACCACGGCAACGATAATCGGCGGCACGGGCGCAGTCAATACCGCTACCGAAAGTCAGATAAGAGCGCTTTTCAAAAGCGGAACAAGGCTGGGCGGAAAGAGCAGATTTGAAACGTCTGTTCTCGTGGCGCAGAAGTATATCACAAAACCACCTGCTGTTACGCTGGCATACGGACTTGATTACCCTGATGGCTTGTGCGGCGGACCTCTTGCTATGAAGTACGGCTGTCCGCTTATCCTTACCACAAGCGCAAGCTACACGCAGGCTAAAACCTATGCAAAATCAATAGGCGCAACAAGCGCGGCAGTGTTCGGCGGCGCGGCGCTTATAAACGATAATGCGGTGAAGAATATTCTTTCGTAATAATTCAAAGGACCTTTCGCAGAAAATGCGGAAGGTCTTTTTTTGTGCAAAACGGTTGAAATAAGTGCGAAAATGTGTTATACTATTGTTAATATTTCGTGACAGTTTTACGGAGGTGAGAACATGGCACAGACTGATAAAAGCAAGCCGATAAGCCGCTTTTATGACCTTTTCCGCGCAAACGGGATAATGCAGACCCGTAATAACAGAGCTAAGGTGCTTAACTGCTGTATTTCGCTGGAACTTATTTTCTCGTTCTCCATTTTCGGATTTATCTCGCTGAAAAATATCGCGATGACAACTGTGCATATCCCTGTAATCATAGCGGCGATGCTCGGCGGTCCGTTCAACGGTGCTGCTGCGGGACTGGTTTTCGGGCTTACAAGTATGTGGAAGGCAAGCGTTTCGGCAACTGCCTACGGCGACATTATTTTCTCTCCGTGGAAAAGCGGCGACGTTGTGGGCAGCCTTGTGCTTTCGCTTGGCATGCGTGTACTGTTCGGCTTTGCGGCAGGGCTTATGTTCTCGGCAATGTTTCGGTGGCTGGACAAAAAGTGGCACGCGGCTGGCAGTGCGGTCATCGCGGTAGTCTCCACTATACTTCACAGCTTTATCGTTTCGTGTGCAATGAAGGTGTTCTTCCCCAAGGCGCACAGCGCGAGCTTGATACAGTCGATACAGCCGAGCCTGCGTCACATTGTAGTATGGCTGATAACAGCGGCGGCTGTGTTTGCTGCGTATAAGCTGTGTTCTTTGACAAAGCTGCTTGATGCGTACAGAGAGGTCATCGAGTACAAGCGCAGTCATCAGGCGGCGGGAAGCAGATTTCTTGTGTTCATAATGCTTATCTTTCTTGTTATCTCTGCGGCGATAGTTACGCACTCGTTTGACAGGCTTGAGCTTATAAACATCACCGACACCGCCACACCTACGGATATGACTGCCGTGCATATCGCAGCGCAGCAGCTTGTCGCGCTGACAGGCGTTATATACATAGTCTCGCTGATACTTATGTCTGTATACGAAAAAGGCAGCATAGCAAGCAGCATGCTCAAAGAAAAGCAGCAGGAGGAGATATACAGGCAAAAGCTGCAGAAAACACTTGACGTTATGCAGGCGCTTTCGAGGGATTACGAGGTCGTTCTGAATATGGACCTTGAAGCTGATAAGGTCACAATGTACCGATGCAGCGAGGAACTGTCAGGCATAGTTGACGAGCCGTCACTTGAGCTGCCGTTTTACGAGGCAGGCGAGAGGTTTTTCAGAATGTTCGCCTGCGATGAGGACCTGCCCGAGCTGCTTGAGCTGACCACAAAGGAAAAGGTAATGGAATATCTCAAAAATGATGAGATATTCACGCACGTTTTCAAAAACAAGAAGGGGCGCTACGGCGAGACGAAGATAGTGCCTGTAAGCGAGCATGAATTTGTGTGCGGCTATACAGATGTGGACAAGACCATACGGGAAAAAATCAAGCAGCAGGAAAAGCTGGAGGAGGCTATGCGCGCTGCCGAGGCTGCAAACAGCGCAAAATCCGCTTTCCTGCTGAATATGAGCCACGATATACGCACGCCGATGAACGCGATAATTGGCTACACCGATATTCTTTCAAAATATAGAAATGACGAAAAGAAATTTGAGCGCTGCACGGGCAACATAAGAGCCTCGGGCAAGTATCTTCTGGACCTTATCAACAACGTGCTTGAAATGGCGAGGATTGAAAGCGGCGTGGAGGAGATAAATGAAAAACCGTGCGATATACGTTCGATACTTGGCAGCACATATATCGTGTTCAAGGAAGAGGCGGAGAAGAAGGGCATAACCCTTACCTATGACAGCAGAATAGTACACGACTATCTTTACTGCGACAAGGTGAAGATACAGGAGATCTATCTCAATATCATTTCTAACGCCGTCAAGTACACCGATAAGGGCGGCAGCATCAAGATAATTTCAAACGAGCTGCCCGATGACCGCGAGGGCTGGTGCAGGATACAGATAAACATTTGCGACACGGGAAGAGGTATGTCGCAGGAGTTTCTTGAGCACATCTACGACGATTTTGCGCGCGAGCAGGACAGCACGTCTTCGGGCATAACGGGCACGGGTCTTGGAATGGGCATCGTCAAGAAGATAGTCACCATGATGAACGGAGAGATATCCATAGACAGCCAAAAGGGCAAAGGCACGACGGTTCGCGTTACCATACCTCACAGGATAGCCGACGAGTCGCAGGTCGAAAGCCGCGAAACGCCGATAGTGCGCGACAATTCTTTGTTCGAGGGCAAGAGGGTGCTGCTGGCGGAGGACAACGAACTCAATGCAGAGATAGCCGCCGAGCTTCTGAGCGACGTGGGTTTGCAGGTCGAGCGTGCGCAGGACGGAATCATCTGCGTATCAATGCTTGAGACCGCAAAGGCAGGATATTACGACATTATTCTTATGGACGTTCAGATGCCGAACATGGACGGCTATCAGGCGACGGGCATAATCAGGCAGCTTGCCGACAAGCAAAAGGCGCAGATACCGATAATCGCGATGACCGCCAACGCTTTTGCAAAGGACAGGGAGGAGGCGCTCAAGGCGGGTATGAACGAGCATATAAGCAAGCCTGTGAGCATAGACAAGCTGATATCCACGATGTCGAAATTCATAAGCAAATAAAAAGGTCCGCAGAAATCGTTCTGCGGACTTTTTGGTTACTGCCCGTTCGGGTAGTTGTAATTGTTGTTTTGATACTGCTGCGGATTTGCATACGGGTCAACGAACTGACCCTGCGGTGCATAGCCGTTTTGCTGGTATCCGCTTTGGTACTGGTACGGGCTTTGATACTGGTAATTGTTCTGGTAGCCGTACTGGTATTGAGTATTGCCGTAGGCTTGGTTCTGTCCGAATCCGTTTTGGAACTGCGTGTTCGGCTGTGTATAGCCGTTGGGTGTATAGTAGCCCTGCGCGCCGTTTTGGTACTGCGGCTGGTAGCTGTTTGCGTAGCCGTTTTGGTAGCCGTACTGCTGATAGTAGTCATACGGATAAGTCGGGAACTGATAGAACGGCACGCCCATACCCGGCATATTCACATCGTTCTTTGACGACTTGTGAATGATGACAAGTGCGGTTATTGTGATAACTATCTCGTAGGCGAAGAACAGCACGATAATGCCGTCTATATTATCTTCGGAGAAGAGACAGAAATCATAGAATCCGTGAGTGATGATAGGCACAAAGAACGCAAGGAACATATTCTTGTTCTTGCCGCTGTTGTCGCCTGCGCAGAAACAGTATTTTGCCTTGCCGTAGAAAAGTCCCATAAACACTGCGTCTATTGCGTGACCGGGCACTGACAGCAGACCGCGCACAAGTGCGACCTGGTATGTACCAAGCTTGGTAAGATACAAAATATTCTCAAGCGTTGCAAAACCAAGTGAAACGATAACGGCGTAGACTATGCCGTCAAAGGTGTAGTTGAAAGCCCTGTGCTTCCACGTTCTGAGCCGCAGCACGAGGAACTTGAAGCCCTCCTCGGCGAGAGCGACGATAAAGAAACACATTATAAAGTTGTAGCCTGTGCTGCCTTTTGCGACCACCTCAGCCAAGCCTTTTTCCAAAAGACCCTCTGCGACCACCGCGCCTATAACGGAGATAGTTGCACCCATTATGAAAAGACTAATCAGCAGACCGATAGGTTCCTTTTCCGCTTTATCCTTATGATAGATAAATGCGATGATGAACACCGCGGGTATAATTGCAAGAATAACAAGTACGCCCGTGCTTGGCATAAGCACCCCATCCTTTTTCTAAATGTATTTGACAATTCAAAGTGTCGCCTTGATTATAACATATATTTTTACATTTTGCAACACCGCACGCAAAAAAACCGCCCGAATAATCGGGCGGAAATTTTTGGTGTCAGGTGTTTGTTGCTTCTGCGAGAGTGGTGTTGATATTAACAACCAAGTCTCTGATATCGTTGATGTGCTGGTTGATAAGCTCGGTATTCTTGTTTGTGCTTTCAACGTTGTCATTAAGCTCGTGGAAAGCGGTAGCAGTCTTTTCAAGAATGCCTACGAGTGTTTTCAGACCTGCATTGTCAAGGCTTGTATTAGCGCTGCAGAACGTGATAACGTTTGTCAGCAGGTCGTGAACGACCTTTGCTCTCTGCTCGGTAGCATCGTTAGACGAGCTTATCTCGCCCATTGAGCCTACGATATTGTTAACGTCCTGGTCGAGCTTGTCGGAAAGGTCACGGCACTTGCCTGTGATCTCAGCCAGCTTTTCGTGCTGTGCGGTCAGAGCCGAGTGACGTGCAAGCAGTACGGACTTGCCGTGTACGATACAGTTATCGGAGGTATTGAGTCCTCTGAAGATAGCGATAGCCATTTCACGACACGAACGGTAGCCGCAAGCGTGGCAGTTGTAGTTTCTGTCCTGCTCGGTATGCTTGCCCATAGACTCGAAGATAGGGTCGAGCTGCTTGTCTGTCGGAACAGGTGTAGGGATAGCAGGCAGGTAGCTTCTTGTGAAATCGTTGGCATTAAGCTCTTCATCAAAGCGCTTGAACAGCTTGTCCTCTGCGCCTCTGAAGAATCCGCCCGAGGTCTTTCTTCTGCTCTTTGCTTCCTTTTCAACCTCACGCATTGTTTCCATAACGTCAAAAACAGTTCTCTTTGAGCCAGTACCAGCACCTACGTTACAGCCGAACTCACACGACAGAACGTCGAATACTGCGGGGTGCTTGCTCTCGGGCAGTGATGCGTAAAGGTCAAGCTCTGGGTAAACCTTATGTACACCCTCGGAGGTGGTGATGTTGATATCGGGGTCGTGCAGCCAGATGTTATCACGAAGTCCGCCCGGACGAGGATAGATACCGCCGACCTGACCCTGCTCAAACTCAAAGTCGTACTTGAAATCACCTGCATAATCAGGCGGGATAACGATATGGTTCTTCTCAAAGAACTCATCAAGCTTCTGGAAGGTAACGTTGTACTCAACAAGACCTGTTTCCATAAACTCGTTCTTTTTAGCGATACAAGGTGAAAGAACAAGTATCTTGTTCTGTCTTTGCAGATATTTCTTGATATAAACTACCGTACACATAATAGGGCTGTGTATTGGTGAGAGGTTTTTCAGCAGCTTTGGCTGATATGTCTCAATATACTTTACAATAGCTGCGCATGGCTGTGTTACAACATTGCCGACAGTCTTTTTCTGTATAGCACGCAGATGCGCCCATGTACAGATGTCAGCACCGAAGGATACGTCATAAACGAGCTGTCCCTGTTTTCTGAACCAGTTGAGGATACCCTTCCACTTATCAGGGAACGTCGACTTGATAGCAGGTGTTGCAAGAACGATCATCTTCTCCTTGCGGATAGCTGCCAGAGCCTCCTCGGTATCATCTATAAAATCTCTTGCGCCGTGTGAACAGTTGCGCACGCACTCACCGCAGGCTATACAGCGGTCAGGGTTTACTGTTGTTACAAATCTTCCGTCCTCAAGCATCTTGGTGATATTAGCCTCAGGTGCAGGACAGGTTCTTACGCAGGCATTACAGCCCACACATTTTTCAGGTTTAACAATAATGAGTTCTTTCATTATATCCGTTCCTCCCATGATTTTGATGACATCTGTTGTGAAAAATCGGAAACCGTATGCCCTACTTACAGTTTCCGTCACCATGATATAACTATAACACATTGTTTACATTTTGTCAATAGTTGTCCAGGCATGTCGATTAAATCTTTTAAAGCTTTAAAAGCCCGAAGCTGCGCGGCTTTATATAAAACGGGTATTTTAAATTCAGAACATTTCAACAAAAAATGCCATAAAAATTATACGAATAGAGCAGAAAAAGTTGTGAAATTTGCTTCTTGGGGCGTGATTTTGTTTACAATTTCGGGCAAAAAGCAGAAAACCGCCGTTACTATCGGCGGTTTTTGCATTTTATTCCATTGAAACGATTTGCTCAAACAGCTGCTCGCCAGTCTGCGAGGTAAAATGTATACCTTTCATGCCAAGCTTTTGTGCGGCGTCGACATTTTTTTGCGTATCGTCGATAAACACGCACTCCTCGGGCTTGAGCGAATACCTTTTACAAAGGCGAAGATATATCTCGGGATCGGGCTTTGTTTTTTTCTCAAAGCAGGAGAACACACCGCCGTCTGTAAGCGGGATAAACTCCAGCGCCCACGGTGCAGTATGCATAAGGTATGTGAAGTAGTTTGACAGGTAGTAGACCTTATGACCCTTTGCTTTGAGCTTTTGTATAAGCGGCACCGCATAATCGCGCATTTTCGGGCATTCGCCCAGCCTTGCAAAAACAAGCCGTATCTGCTTTTCGTACTCGGGTGCGTGCGAAATAAACATATCAAGCACCTGCTCGTCTGAAAGCGCACCTGTATCAAGCTCTATCCAGTCGCCGCTTCGCCACATAGCGTCAAGCACCTTTTCTGCAGCGGTCTCGTCAAGCAGCTGCCGTACAAAGTCCTCAAAGTAAAAATCCACAAGCACCATGCCGATGTCAAAAATAACGTTCATTCTGCACTCCTAAAGATCAATAAATTTGCCCGCGACGGTTTTATACTGCTCGGGCTTATAAAGGAACGTGACCTTTATCTGCTCCTTTGACCATTCGAGCTTATATTTGCCCTGGTTGCGCAAGCCGTCGGCTGTTTTGAATGTACCCAGCTTTTCAGCCTTCTGGTTTTTGATCTGATAAATGTCGCCGTAGCCTGTATCTGCGTGGTCTCTCTCGCAAATCACGATACTTCTGCTTTTGTCGGGTGAGTCATAGCGGAAGTAGGCGGGGTCGTGGTCGGACAGGTCGCCCTGATAGTTGACGGCGACTATCATCATTCCGATAATGACGGTAGCGGCGGCAAGCACCAGCGAGACCGCGATATTTCGCACCTTGGCAGAGGCTTTTGAGTGCAGCAGGCTGTCAAAGGGTATTGATGCGATGATAAGCACCGTTGCGGCGGCAAACACCGCCAAAAGCACCGAGTCGTACTTTCCGTACGAGCTTTGCGGGATTATTATGCCGTTGTGGTAGGAGTAGGTGACTGTCTCTGCTTTGAGGTGGACAAACACATATATCCCAAGCCCTGTGAGCAGCACAGCCGCTGACAGTATCCGCAGAAAGCAGGCGGCACGCACACGCTTGCGCAGGCGCTTGTTCAGAAAGGCTCTTAAGGATACATAGGTGCAGTATATATAGTAAACGATAAGCACGCTTACCATTATTTTTATAAACACCTGCATACCTGTCACCTCACTTAAAAAAGTGCAAAACGCACACCTTATCATCATTTCCCGTCATTAGTATAGCACAACTGCACTCTGCCGTCAATATTAAATGTCTGACTGACTGAAATGGGATTTTCTTTAGGAAATCTTTATGAAAATAAGACTTTTTTAAGATTTGATTTAAGAGTTATTTCAGAAACGGCTGTTACAATGATAATCAGAGAAAAGAAATGCACGAAAATTTAAAAAATCTTGTAACGAAATCAAGACCTTTCGCGTCTAACCTGTGTGAACACTTCGGGGACGCAAAAGCTGATTTCCGACGCTTAAGGATTTCTTAATAAAAAATGTGCTATGTTAAGAACAATGCGGGAACAAAACAAAAAAATGAAGTGGAGAACAAAAGAAAAATGGAAACGGAGGAGAACACTTTGGGAGTATTTTTAAAGTACATTTCCAAGAACATGCTGGAAAGAAAGGGCAGGCTGTTCCTGCTTATCTTTTCAATAATGATAAGCGTGGCGCTGCTGGTCGCAAGCCTGGGACTTATCGACTCGGTGGTTGACAGCTACGTTCAGCCTATGAAGATAGCGGCGGAGGGAAAGGATATCGGTATCACTTCAAATACCGAAGAAAAATTCTTCTCGCTTGAGGACATCAACGCAAAGGGCGTTGAGGACATCACGGGCGAACTCAGAGCAACAGGTGTCATCAATGACGACGATGAGGTAAAGTATGTTTCACTCGTCGGCAGAAAGTCCTTTGACAAGAAAATGGTCGAGGGCGGTTTTCAGAATGCTAATGATAAGAACATCATCATTTCAGACCGTATCGCAAAGGAATACAGTGTCAAGGTAGGCGGAAAGCTCACGATAGCTATCGGCGGCAAAAAGGCAGAGTACACCGTAAGCGGTATCGCTGCAAACGACGGATGCTTTTATTCGGATAAGAAAAAGGAATTTATCGCAGTCGTTCCTTATGACTATATGAACGAGCTGCTCAAAGCCGGCGGCAAGTACAACTACGCTACCGCAAAGATGAGCGACTCTGATGCAGTTGTAAAGGACGCAGTCAAGGATTTCAACGATGCAAACGAAGCGGTAAAATCCTACATCCTCGTTGACGACACAACAGTAGGTACAGAGTCCATTACAATGGGACTTTACGGAATGCTCGCACTGGTATGTATCGTATGCGTTATCATCATCTGCGGCGCATTCAAGCTGATAATCACAGAAAGACTTCCCATTATGGGAACATTTATGAGTCAGGGCGCAACAAGAAAGAAGCTTCAGCGCATAATCCTTATGGAAGCTGCCCTGTACGGCGTTATCGGTTCTGTATTCGGCGTAGTGCTGGGTGAGTTCGGACTTGCAATGTTCACCAGAAGCTTTGCACCGCTCAAGGAATACGGAATCTACCCACCGATAACGATCAACACAGTACACATTATTATTGCAGTACTGTTTGCACTTATCCTTTCGGTAGGCTCGGCTTGGCTGCCTGCAAGAAGCATAAAGAAGCTTCAGGTCAAGGACGTTATCCTCAACCGTGTTGAGACAAAGCACAAGAAGGGCGCTGTAAGATTTATCGCAGGCTGCGTACTGCTCGCATTTGCGATAGCAGGTTTTGCAAGCAATGCACAGTGGACGGTAGATATGAGCGGACTGCTCTTCTTCGCAGCATTCCTCGGAATAGTAATGATGTCAAGAAAGCTGCTCAAAGTCCTTTCGGGAATCTTCGCAAAGCTGTTCAGAGGCAACACCACAGCGTTCCTTGCGATGAACAACATCAAGTCCTCAAAGCTTTTGAGAGGAAACATCACACTGCTTGTGGTTTCACTTTCAGCAGTATTCGCAATAGTTTCCGTGGGCGCATCAATGAAAACCCTCGTTGTTTCGGCATACGAGGAGCTTAACACAGACTACACTGTATCAAACATCATAGCAAGCCCGTCTGAAACCACATCTACCGAGATACTTATTGATAAGCTCTCACAGGTAGACGGCATCGACAAGGATTCAGTTTTTGCAGAGTATGGCGCTTGGACCGAGAAAGACAACTACCAGTTCTCGATAATGGCAGCAGAGCCGACCAAGTATGCAGAGTATATGCAGTATTTCGAGTTTGACTCGGCAAAGAACAAGGACACCTATGAAAAGTATAAGAACGATACCAACAAGGGTATTCTCGCAGGCGACGTTGTTGCAAAGAAGTTAAACAAGAAAGCCGGCGAAAGTGTTGAGCTTGAGGTAAATGGCAAGAAGGAAACCTTCAACATCGTCGGTACATTCGACAGCAAGGTCTACAACAACGGCAGAGTCGTACTTATGAAGCCTGAAGATATGATGAGCGCATTCAATATCAAGGAAGCGTGGGAGATAAACTTCAGACTTGAAAAGGGTGCAGATCCCGCAAAGGTAGAAAAGGAATTCAAGCCTATCATCAGCGATATGGGTGCAACCTATATGTCCAGAGACGATATGATGGATGAAAATGTTAAGGTCAATCAGATGATAATCGACATCCTTTCGATATTCTCTTACCTCGCACTTGTTATCACTGCAATAGGTATCCTCAATAACATTTCTATCTCCTTCCAGCAGAGAAGAAAAGAGTTTGCAGTAATGACCTCGGTAGGTATGAACGCTAAAAAGCGCAAGAGACTTGTGCTTTCCGAGAGCGTATCAAGCGTTATCTGGAGCCTTGCGATAGCAGTTCCGTTCTCCGTTGTCGTAAACGGCATAATGGAAAAGCTGTTCAAGTTCGTAGAGCTGCCGATGAACGTAGCGTTTGACTGGAAGTCACTTCCGATATATTCAGTAGTTGCACTGGCCGTAGTGCTTATAGCAACACTTTCCACAATGAGAAAATCCAAGAAACTCAACGTAGTAGCAGAACTTAAGTATGAATAAAAGAGAGGTAAAAATTATGAGCAATGTAATTCAAGCAGTAAAGGTAAACAGATCTTTCGTAAACGGCAAGGAAACAACACACGTTCTTAAAGATATAGACCTTAATGTACAGAAAGGCGAGTTCATCTCCATTATGGGACCTTCGGGCAGCGGCAAGTCAACTCTGCTGTATTTGCTCGGCGGACTTGACCAGCCAAGCGAGGGCAGCGTAAGCATCAACGGCGTTGATTTAAGCACCCTCAAGGATAAAGAGCTTTGCGCTATGAGAAACGAAGAAGTCGGCTTTGTGTTCCAGTTCTACAACCTCGTACCAAACCTCTCGGTAGAGGATAACATCGCTCTGCCTCTTATGATAGCAGGCAAGAAGAGAAGCGCATACAAGGACAGACTTGACGAGTGTCTGCGCATTATCGGTATGGAGAACAAGAGAAAGCTCACCCCAAGAGAGCTTTCGGGCGGTCAGCAGCAGAGAGTTGCTATCGCAAGAGCGCTCGTGTTCGACCCAGATATCATCTTCCTCGATGAGCCTATCGGAAACCTCGACTCCAAGACAGGCACAAGCCTTATGGAGCTGTTCAGAGATATCAACCAGAAGTACAACAAGACTATCGTACAGGTGACACACTCCGAGTCAGCTGCAATGTACGGCACAAAGCTCGTTAAGCTCGTTGACGGTGAGATAACCTCTATCGACGATATCGTAAGTGGACAGATAGTAAAGAGTACTGTAGTTTCCGAGCACGTTGCATCATAAGAGCCGAAAGATAAAACAGGGGAGCAGAAAGGAAAGTATTAAAGATAGTATTCATAACCATAATAGACCCATAGCACTTAAAAACAATAACCAAGTGCTGTGGGTCTTAAATGGGTTTAAGAAAAAAACAAGGAGGATACTCAAATGAA
The DNA here is from genome assembly GCA_900314975.1 of uncultured Eubacteriales bacterium. Lineage (GTDB taxonomy): Bacteria > Bacillota > Clostridia > Oscillospirales > Ruminococcaceae > Hominimerdicola. Next base: position 13,401 of record OMXI01000017.1, read on the forward strand.
AAAAACAGCAGTTTTTATCATTGCCGTTATACTTTGTACAATGTGCCTTACAGGCTGCGGCGGATATAGATCAAAGTATGAAGCGGTGGCTTTGGTTCATTCCAATACCCCGCAGCGCGGTGAACTGGCATTCTCCGAGTTTAAGGGTACATATGTGTTCAAGCTCAAGCGCCCCGACGAGAATGCAAAATTAGCAGTAGGCGGCAAGCTGCAAAGCGGCAGCCTGACTGTGTATGTTGACCACGACGGCAAAAAAAGAGAGTTTCTGACGATAGACGAGCCGGGCAAAATGCAGATGAATACTAAGAAAGGGCTTGAAAACGAAACTATCTATGTTATAGTCCAGGCTGATAACAAGTGTTATGAAGGCGCTTTGGTCATCAAGTTTATGTAGGCAGACCTACAAAGAGGAGATAGAAAAATGACAGAGAATAAAAACAGCAAAGCAGCCTTTCTGCTGCCTTTTAGGTGTATAGTCTTTGTGCTGGTGTTTGTCATCGGCGCGGCGATAACAGGCAAAGATGTGAAAGACATCAGCAACTGGTGGTCGATAGTCGCAAGTGCAGTAAATATCGTTACTATACTTATCATAGTGCTTGCCGCAAAAAAGTCGGGCAGGACATACCGTGAACAGCTGAATCTGAAAAAGGGATTGGACACGCCGAAAAGGACGATAATTCTTGTGATTCTTTTCTGCGCTGTCGGAATGTCGGGTATGTACATATCAGGACTTATCTGCTACGGCTCGGTTATGCCGAAGGTGACGCTCAACGTTGCTGCACCTATGCCGCTTGCGCTTGCGATAATAAACCTTATCGCACTGCCCGCAACCATCGCATTTGCCGAGGACGGGCTGTATCTTGGCTGCGGTGTGAACAGCTTTAAGAACAAGTACGCAGCGGTCATTATCCCTGCGTTTTTCTACACGTTGCAGCACTGCTTTATACCGACTATTTTCGATGCAAAGTATATGCTTTACAGATTTCTTATGTTCCTGCCGCTGACGGTCATTTTCTGCGTGTACTATCGCAGGAAAAAGAACCCTGTGCCGCTGATGATAGCCCACGCGGTGCTTGACTTTGCAACGGGTATGCTTATACTTATCACATCCTCAAGCGCGCAGGTGTATGAAAAAATGGAAAGTATGCTGTGATCGGAGAGAATAAAATGCTTGGTATTTATTTCAGCGCAACGGGCAATTCAAAATACGCATCAGAGGTGTTTTTAAACGATCTTGACACTTGCGCGCCCGTCATTTCGATAGGGGATAAGAACGCAGCGCAGATGCTGAAAGAGACTGACGAGGTAGTTTTCAGCTATCCCGTGCAGTACAGCGCTGTGCCTAAGATCGTCAGGGATTTCATCGAAAGGACAGCGCCTTTGTGGCAGGGCAAAAGGGTTTTCGTTATTGCGACTATGGCGATGTTCAGCGGTGACGGCGCAGGGGTTCTTGCACGGCTTTTGAAAAAGCACGGTGCCGTGATAACGGGCGGTCTGCATTTGCAGATGCCTGACAGCATTGCCGATGAAAAGGTGCTTAAACGCTCGTTTGAAAAGAATAAAAGGCTTGTGGAAAAGGCAAGGGCAAAGGCTGTTAAAGCGGCTCGCGGCATTAAAAGCGGTCGCTATCCGCAGCAGGGGCTGGGCGTTTTACCGCGCTTTGCGGGCTTTATCACCCAGCGGCTCTGGTTTGGTCACCGCACGCTGAAATACTATTCACGCGGATTGAAGGTCGATGCGCAAAAGTGCATTGGCTGCGGCAGATGCGCTTGTGTCTGCCCGACAGGGAACATCTTGGTGCAGGGCAAAACGGCTGTTGGCGGCAGAAAATGCACGGTGTGCTACAGCTGTGTGAACCGATGTCCCGTGCAGGCGATAACGCTGCTGGGAAAAGAGGTCATAGAGCAGACGGCTATTGAAAAATACACAGACTGACAATAAAAAAGCCCGAAGGCAGCAAATAAACTGCTTTCGGGCTTTATCGTTATTCTATCAATCTACCTTGGGCATTTTAGCAACGCTCTTTGCTATCTCCTCATCGGTAGGGATATAGTCGCTCATCTCGCCGTCATTGTACTTCTGATATGCGTACATATCAAAGTAGCCTGTACCTGTGAGACCGAACAGGATAGTCTTTTCCTCGCCTGTTTCCTTGCACTTGAGAGCCTCGTCGATAGCGACTCTGATAGCGTGGCTGCTCTCGGGAGCGGGGAGAATACCCTCTGTTCTTGCAAACTGCTCGGCAGCTGCGAAAACGCTTGTCTGCTCAACACTGCGTGCGGTCATAAGTCCGTCGTGATACAGCTGTGAAAGCACGCTGCTCATACCGTGGTAGCGCAGACCGCCTGCATGGTTCGGTGAAGGCATAAAGGTGCTGCCCAGGGTATACATCTTTGCGAGCGGGCAGACAGCGCCTGTGTCGCAGAAATCGTAGCCGAAAGTACCTCTTGTGAGGGACGGGCAGGAAGCAGGCTCGACAGCGATAAATTCGTAGTCTGCCTCGCCGCGCAGCTTTTCGCCCATAAACGGTGAGATAAGTCCGCCGAGGTTTGAACCGCCGCCTGCGCAGCCGATTATCATATCGGGCTTGATGCCGTACTTATCCATAGCAGCCTTTGACTCAAGACCGATAACAGACTGGTGCAGAAGTACCTGCGAAAGCACCGAGCCGAGTACATATCTGTAGCCCTCCTGTGAGGTAGCTGCCTCGACAGCCTCCGAGATTGCGCAGCCCAGTGAGCCGTTGGTTCCGGGGAACTCTGCATTTATCTTCTTGCCGACCTCTGTAGTCATAGAAGGCGAAGGAGTTACGTTTGCGCCGTAGGTGCGCATTACCTCACGTCTGAAAGGCTTTTGCTCGTAGGACACCTTTACCATATAAACCTGGCAGTCAAGTCCGAGATAAGCGCAAGCCATTGAAAGCGCCGTGCCCCACTGACCTGCACCTGTTTCGGTGGTAACGCCCTTGAGGCCCTGCTTTTTAGCGTAGTAAGCCTGTGCGATGGCGCTGTTGAGCTTATGGCTGCCGGAGGTATTGTTTCCCTCGAATTTGTAATAGATCTTTGCAGGTGTGCCGAGAGCTTTTTCAAGGCAGTATGCCCTTACCAGCGGAGAGGGTCTGTACATCTTGTAAAAATCAAGTATTTCCTGCGGAATATCGATATACGCTGTTGTGTCGTCAAGCTCCTGCTTTGCAAGCTCTGTGCAGAAAACGTGGCTTAATTCCTCCACGGTGCAGGGCTGATGCGTTGCAGGGTTGATAAGCGGCGCGGGCTTGTTTTTCATATCTGCGCGCACGTTATACCATTGCTTTGGCATTTCGTTTTCATCAAGATAGATCTTGTACGGGATTTCTTTGCTGTTCATAACATTCATCCTTTCTGTATTGCGGGAAGCAAACAAAAAAACCTGCCCCATTTTACAACGGGACAGGATGTATTTCCTGCTGTGCCACCCAGTTTGTCAGCTTTCACGCTGCTTTTAACGTACTATCATACGCTCAACCCTTAACGCAGGTTCTACGTCTTGCCTAATCGGGTCAATGCCTTTTCGGTTCGCCCTCACGAGTCCATTCACAATATGTCTGTATACCGCGCTTTCACCTGCCGCGGCTCTCTTTGATACAGCTGCATAAAGCTACTTACTCTCGCTCAATGGTTTATGGCTGATATTTACGAGTATGATAATAGCACATCTTTCACATTTTGTCAAGTGCTTTTCAAAAATATTATTCCAGCATTATTGCTATCAATGTTCCGTCGGGCATATCCATCTCGATACGGCTGAATTTTTCTCTCTTTTTGACCTTGAAATCGGTTATAGCACCCTGCTCTTTCAGATCTTCCGCGAGCTTGGTTACCATTTCCATTCTGTGTTCAAGGTCGGCGGCGATGAATTCGTCGGTTTGTTTAAGATCCTTCATAGCCTTCTCTGCGTCAAGCGCTTCGCCTTTTGTTACGACTTCTACTCCGGCTTTCGGCTTTGCCGAGGATACGGCATCTGCGGCTTTATCTTCAACATTGTCCGAGCCGTATGTTTTGTCACGTCCGGCGACTGCGTTTTTGTAATTATCCCCATTGCCTGATATATCGCCCTTTGCCGAAATGGTTGTATCTGTTTTGACCTCGTTCTCCTTGGAGCTCATAAACACGACTGTGCCTGCAACGACTGCGGCAAGGCAGGCTGTAAGTGCGATGAACTTTACTATTCCCGAGCTTTTTGATGCGGTCTGTGTTATCTCCTGCCTTTTCTGCTGCTCGTCAGCTTTGGCGGATGCATCTATTCTTTTATCTATTCTGTCCCACAGCTTATCCATATCGGGTGAGCTTTTCTGCATATGCTCCTGATAAGCATCTTGTATTCTTTTAGTCATATAGTTCACCCTCCTTGTACAGTTTTTTTAGCCGCTCTATCGCGGTTCGGTAGTTCCACGCGACAGTACCCTGCGGTATACCCAGCGTTTCGCTTATCTCCTGAAGTGTCAGCTGCATGCCTATGTGCATATCGACTATCTGTCTTTGCTTGGGGTTGAGAGCATTTAATGCCTCGCCAAAGGTCATACTGCTTTCAACGTCTTTTTCGATATCCTGCGTATCGGCAAGCTGTGTATCGGACTCGTCGTCGTCAAGCTCAAAGCTCTGCCGCCCGTTTTTGCGAAGAAAATCCAGGGCAAGATTTCTTGACATCACTGTTATGTAGCGCTTGTGACCGTTTCCTGCCTTGTACTGCGAAGCTGTTTCCCACAGCTTCATAAACAGGTCTGCTGTGAGGTCCTGCGCATCATATTCGCTTTTGACGATACCCAGTATCACCTGATAGACCTGTTTTGCGTAAGCGTCGTAGATTTCTTTCAGCCCGTCTTTTTCCCCTTGAACAATGCGGGCAACCGCCGCGTCAAACTGCGCATCGGTCATTGTTTTTCCCCCTTGCTGTTTTATTTACGTTTGAACGTAGGTGTTTTTATTGTGCTATCTTTCACAAATTTCAAGCACACTTTTTGTGCATAATTTTATAATTCGGCTTTTACCCACACATTATACTATATTTTGCGCCATATTGCAAGCGCCGAACGGCAAAACAAATCCCCGCAAACGCAAATCGTTCACGGGGAGAATTATTCATCACTGTTCAAGGCGTTTGAACTTTATGCTTATTGGGTCAATGCCTGCGAGGCGGAAATGCAGTCTGACCACGGAGAAGCGCGAGAAGAAATACGCTTTTTCTACCGTATGGCTTACAGGCTTGCCGCCCGTGCCGTTCCAGGTGAAAGTACCCATTGACGTTCCTACGCAGAACACTGTGACTGGCATCTGCGCAAGTTCGCTCGCATTTGAGCTTGCGGTAAGGGTTATGCTGTAAGCGCCCTCCCTGGCTCTCTCGACAGTAAAGCTGTAGTCCATATTTCTGCGCACCTTGACATCACAAAGGTCTATTTCCAGCTCGTCCTCAAGGTAGTAGACTCTGCTTGCAGCCTCCTGGTCTATCGTTTCATCGGGCTTATTTACAACCTCTACCGTTTCGTCCTCGCCCATAATATGCTTCATAGCGTGGGTGTCAAGCAGGAAGGAGAGGATATTCTTTGCGCAGCGCTGAAGCTCTGCTCTTGTCAGTTCACCGTTTTCAAGAGCCTGCTGCACGTTGTCGGTGTGCTGCTCGCTGTTTGCGCAGACCATATAGACATCGTTCTGCGCTCTTACCATTGCGGCAAAGTTGTTTTTATCGGGCTCGCAGTCGCGGTCGTTGATATTTGCCCACCAGTCTGTCATGGCAAAGCCGTCAAAGCCCCACTGCTGTCGCAGGATAACGGTATCAAGGTCAAAGCTACCCGCTGTCCACAGGTCGTTGACCTTGCCGTAGGTGGTCATAACAGAGCGGTTTTTGCCGCACTTTACAGCCATTTCAAAGCCGCGCAGGTAAATCTCGCGCAGCGCTCTTTCGCTGACAGCGGAGTCAAGGAAATGTCTGTTTGTTTCCTGGTTGTTGCCGCAGAAATGCTTTATCGTTCCCTCAACGCCCTGCGAGTGCAGACCGCGTAGCTCGCTTGCTGCCATAACGCCCGTGAGATAAGGATCCTCGGAGAAATATTCAAAGTTTCGTCCATTGAGCGGGTGGCGGTGGATGTTCATACCGGGTCCGAGCAGGCAGTCAACATTGTTGGCGCGCATCTCAAGTCCGAGGAATGCGAAAAGTTCCTGTACAAGCGGCTTGTTGAAGGTCGAGGCGATAAGGGTGCCGTTTGGCAGGCTGAATGCCTTTGTGCCCGTGTCAAGACGCATACCCGAAGGTCCGTCAGAGCAGCAGCCGCAGGGAACGCCCATTTGTTTCAGATGCTCGCTCACGCCGCCGAAAGCTGCGGCAGTACCCGGGGTTACCTTCGGCGAGCACATACCTTCGCCGCGCACAAGCACGTTAAGGTCGGTATCATCAAGCTGCGCGATGAAATCTTCAAGGGTGCATTTGCCGTTTTTAACGTCTGCAAGCTTGAAGCCTTTGTCGCCAGTGAAAGCTATCTCACTTGGCAAAAGCTCGTTTCTGCGCTGCTTTTCGTCTATCTTTGAGAGGGGGACTTTTTCAAAGGCGGGTACGCCGCCGCGGTTTACAACTCTTTCAAACTCCATAACAGGTGCGAGTGCCTGCGAAAGCTGCTCAACCAGTTTTGTTTCATTCAGCTTGAAAGCGCACACCTCGTCGGCACTGCGAACGTCGCTGCCCGCGTAGATCTTATACACGCCCTCTTCGAGAACCCACGCATAAGGGTAGCCCGTAACGCCGCTGTCGTCGTAGCTTGAGAACTTTCTTTCCTCGACGGTTATGGTGAGCGTCTGTTCCTCGCCGGGTGCAAGCTCTTTGGTCTTTTCAAAGCCGCAAAGCACCTTTGCAGGCTTGCCAAGCTTGCCCTGCGGTGCTTCGCAGTAGACCTGAACGACCTCTTTGCCTGCGCAGCTGCCGATGTTTTTAACTGTCGCGGTGACAGTGACTTTATCGCCGTCGAAGCTTGCGCCTGCGCTTATCTCAAAATCGGTATAGGAAAGACCGAAGCCGAACGGGTAGCGCACTTTTTCCTTTGCAAAAGTCTCGAACCAGCGGTAGCCGACGTAGATATCCTCGGTGTAGAAATTCCTCTCGGTGTTGTGGAAATACTTGTCCGACGGGTAATCCTTGACATCGCTGGGTGAGACCTCGCCCAGAAGCACCCTTGCTGCGCCTGTTCCGCCTGTCATTCCGCCCTGCCAGATGTAAAGGACAGCCTCAGGCTCAAGCTCGTCGACAAAGCTCATATCTATGATGTTTCCGACGTTGAGAACGACTATCATTCTCTTGAAATGCTTTCTTACGGTTTTCATCATTTCAAGCTCGTCATCGGTCAGCTTATAAGAGCCTGCGGTGTTTGAGTTATCCTGCTCCTCACCTGCCGTTCTGCCGATAACTACTACGGCAGCTTGTGCGGTCTGCGCGGCTTTTGCGGCAAGCTCGTCGCTTAAGGGCATTTCCTTTTGGCACCACGGCTCGCCGCCCCAGCCCTCGCCGAAATCGTGCGGATTTTCGTTGAGCCAGTCGCGGTAGGTGTTCAGTACATCTTCATTGAGCTTTGCACCTGCTTCAAGCAGACCGTCGGTGATATTTGTCACTTTCGCAACGTTGACCATTCCGCCCGAGCCTGTACCGCTTTTGTAGTAGTCAAGCTGTATGCGCCCGAAAACAGCCGTTTCTTTATCCTTATCAAGCGGCAGCCCGCCCTGGTTGCGCACCAGAACTGCGCCCTCGGCATTTATCTGCGCTGCCTTTTCAATATATTCATTCCAATCAAGCTTTGCCATAATAGACCTCCTTATAATATCTCCTGTTGTATGAATTTATCTGCGTCTGTGCATTCAGCGCGACAGCAGTTTAAGAAATTTCTTGTCATTCATCTGTTCGTTTGTAAGATACTCGCCGTCAAAAAACAACGCATATGTTGTTATTGGCGTAGGTGCGTTCTGAGCTGTCTGCTTGTCGGTAATGTGGATCGCTCTGAACTGCACGCCCTGCTGCTGTGCGGTCTGCTGCACTATAGGGACATATTTAGCATTGAACGGACACTGACTGGTATAATAAAGCACGTAGCCCTTTTCATCGGTATGCGGATCTTTAGCACACGGTTTGAACTGCGGCTTTTCGGCATTCTTATCAAACGCAAGGAACCATAGCTGTATGCCGTTTGAGCTTTCGTCGCACACCTCAAATCCCTTGTGAGCGAGATATTTCGGGTCGGCTAAAAACGGCTTTTTCTTTGCACTTGACAGGATACAAAGTCCCTTTTTGCCCTTGCTTTTACTGTCTTTGATGCACTCTTCGAGCAGGTCGTTTGAGTAGCCGTGTCCTTTAAACGAGCCTGACACCCACAGACAGTCGATGTACATATATCCGTCTGCGATGATGGGATTCCACGCATTTTCGGCGGGTATATACTCTATGAAGCATTTGCCGCGCTCAATGCTTTTGAGAAAGACAAGCCCTTCGTCAAAGCGCTGTGCAAGCCACGCTTTTTTTGAGGACACCTGAACGTCCTTGTTGTTTGAGATAGCACAGCAGATATGCTCGCTTTCAAGATTTTGCTTTGTCACCTGAATATACTGCAAAAGAATCCCTCCCCGAACAAAATATCTAAAAAACATTATAACGGATTTTTGTCAATAATGCAAGAGATTTTTGTGCAGTTTTTCAGTTAAAAGATATGACCTTAACAGGCTTTCAGGGAACGGTGAAAGTCATAGGCAGGAATATACAAAACTTTGACAAAAAGAGCAAAGTTTTGATATATTTTTGGATCGCAAAATGCTACTATCTGTGTAGAGAAAAAGAAAGGAGAGAGCGTTATGGCACTTGACAAGGCGCTTTACAAAAAGCTGTTCACGATAGTTACGCCTATTGCGTTTCAGTTTCTGACGGCATCGCTTGTAACGGCAAGTGATGCGTTTATGCTGGGATTTCTTGACCAGGATTCGTTGTCTGCCAGCTCGCTTGCAGGGCAGGTATCATTTGTTTTCAGCCTGTTCTACGGAGCTTTTGTGTTCGGCAGCACCGTTCTTGCGGCACAGTACTGGGGCAAGGGCGACAGAAATGCAGTCGAGCAGGTGCTTGCGATAACTATGCGCTACTCGCTGCTGGTGGGCATCATTTTCACTGCGGCGTGCCTTATATGTCCGCGCGCGATAATGCACATTTTCACATCGGACGAAAAGCTGATAGCGGCAGGTGCAAGGTATCTGCGGGTCGTTTCGCCGTCGTATGTTCTGGGCGGCTTTACGCAGGCGTACTACGGAATTATGAAGGTCTGCGACAGGGCAAAGCTTTCCTCACTTATCGGGTCGCTGTCGGTATTTCTCAATATCGGGCTGAACGCGCTGCTGATTTTCGGCATTGGCTTTTTCCCGAAGATGAATATTATGGGTGCGGCGCTTGCAACAGACCTTGCAAGAGTGTTTGAAACGGTGTTCGTGCTTATCGTTATGGCAAAGGGCAAATGCCCGAAGCTGCGCGTAAAGCTGATGATCCGGCTTGAAAGCAGGGTCTTGCACCGCGATTACCGGAAATACACCCTGCCGATACTTATCAACCAGCTTGGCTGGGGCGGCGGAGTGACTATGTACTCGGTAATTATGGGGCATCTCGGCTCGGACGCTGTGGCTGCGAACTCGATAGCGAGCATTGTGCGCTCAATGATAGCCAGCTTTTGCTGGGGCATTGCTTCGGGCGTGGGTATCATACTCGGTGCTATGCTCGGGCGCGGTGAGCTTGAAAAGGCGAAAAAGGCAGGCGGCAGCTTTGTGCGTTTCTCAATTGTCGTGGGGGTACTGTCGGGACTTGTTGTGCTGGCGGTGACACCGATAGTTCTGGCTGTGATAAAGCTTGAACCGACGGCGCAGCACTATCTGAAATATATGATGCTGTTTGCAGCGTACTACATAATCGGCAATTCACTCAATTCGACGATAATCTCGGGGATATTCCCATCGGGCGGCGACACGAGGTTTGGTATGGTGTGCGACGTGGTGACGCTGTGGGCGGTCGTTGTGCCGCTGGGTGCGCTCGCGGCATTCGTGCTGAAGCTGCCTGTGCTGGCTGTGGCGGCGATTCTTACGCTTGATGAGTTTGTAAAGCTGCCGTGGGTGTACAAGCACTATGTAAAATACAAGTGGGTGAAGAACATCACGAAGGAAAACGTGAACGGATAAGACTAAAGACGGGCTTGATGTCCGTCTTTTTTGTCTATAAATGCCTTGACGGTGCGGCGGGTAGGGTGTATAATCATAATCGGAGTAAAATGCGGCAGTGAGGTGAGAAAATGAACAATCCGTGGGAAGAGATAAGCCTTGACGATTACGAAAAGCACATGAGCCTTGACAGCGTAAGGCAGCTGCAGGCGATGAATGAAATAATGCGCAGTCAGTTTTGCGCGCACCCTGCAAAGACAGCTATGGTGCTTGGAGCTGCGGGCGGCAACGGACTTGAACACACGCGCGGCGGCGGATTTGAAAAGGTGTACGGGGTAGACATCAACGCCGATTATCTGCGTGAGGCGGCGCGGCGCTTTGAGGATATGGCAGGTGTGCTGGAATGGCTTAAAATAGACCTTTTAAGTGAGGCGGAAAAGCTGCCGCGGGCGCAGCTGGTGATAGCAAATCTGCTGATTGAGTACATTGGCTGCGAGGCGTTTTGCAAAGCCGTTTTGCAGGTGCAGCCCGAATATGTTTCGTGCGTTATACAGATAAATACCGACGAGGAAAAGTGGGTGTCGGATTCGCCGTATCTGCACGCTTTTGACAGGCTCGGCGAGGTGCATCATCAGATGCGGGAGAGCGAGCTTGAAAAGGCTATGGCACAGATAGGCTACAATATGGTTTTAAAATCTTGCGAGCCGCTGCCAAACGGCAAGGCGCTGGTAAGGCTTGATTTTGAGAAATAAGGACACAGGCAGACAAATCAATACGGGCGGCAGAGAGGTAAAATGCTCTGCTGCCTTTTTGTATGAGATTTTAACCAATGGGCAGGTTGGAGGTTTTACGGAATAACTGACAATTATCATTGCTTTTTGTGCAAAAAAATTGTTGACTTTGAGGGTAAAATCTGATATATTTTTAATTAGGTAATGAAATACGACGGTTTGGGTATTATTAACAAGCTGACTGAAAGCAGGCTTTGATATCCGATATTTGCAGGGCGGAGCTGTGCTTTGCCTAAACCGACATAAAGGGGCGCTTTGAGTGTTTACATGGAATTTTCAGTATATTTCAAAGGCAAGGCTCGCCGAAACATTTGAGCAGCTTCGGCTCAATTCGCAGACGGGCGATATACTTGTGCGCATACACACTGCGATACATATCGAGGACGAGGCTGTTGACCTTGCAAGGTTCATAGCAAAGCTCGTTCCCGGCGCGCATATTTTCGGGACAAGCACATCGGCTGTAATAAGCTGGGGCAAGCTGATACAGAACCAGTGCGTAATATCGGTGACGCAGATGTCAAAGGGCAGGGTCAGAAAGGCTATGCTGCCCACGTTTGACCAAAGCGGTGCGCCTATCGCTGTGGATAGGCTGTGCCAGAGCGTGAAGGACGCGGTGATAGACGACGAAACAAAGCTGATGCTGACGTTCCTTACGGGAAAGTATCTTGATGTGTACAGCTTTGTTGAGAGGTGCAACGACTTTTTCCCGGGGGTGCAGATGATAGGCGGACTTGCAAACACCTCGGAAATAAATCTGCGCAAGTTTCTTGATTCAGGCTTTGTGTTTGACGAAAACGGCTGGAGCAACAAGGGTATCATACTTGCGGCTATCGGCGGAAGCGAGGTCGAAAGCTACAGCTCGTACGCAACGGGCGTTCAGGTAATTGGTGAGGACTGCGAGATAACCGATACATTCGGCACCTGCATACTGTCTATTGACGGCAAGGACGCGGCGGGCGAATACCGCGTAGGTATCGGCGACGAGCTTAAAACACGCCCCGAGCTGACAAATCTTTTCCCGTATGTATATTCGCAGACAAGCGATATACCTATATTTGTGCGCTTTTCGGACGATACGAGCATAGAGCAGGCTTTCCCAAGGGACAACCCGATAAATCGGACTGCGTATGACACGCATACGAATCTGGATGTGTCCTCAAAGCGCGAGATGATAAACGCAAACCACAATGTTTCGGCGGGTAAGAAGCTCAAACGTGCGTTCATTTATGACGGAAAGATAATCTCTGACAACCGCACGCTTTTTCGGCATATCGAGAATTTTGAGAAGGCGGAGACTATTTTCGGATACTCCTGCATAGCCCGCTCGATGATATACGCAAACTGCGTAAAGTGGGAGCTTTCCGCTTATGAAAACTCAAATATCTGCGGCTGTATAACCGAGGGCGAGATAGCACACGTCAATGGGAAAAACACGTTTGCAAACTGCTCGTTCGTTGTGTCGGTAATAGGCGAGGAGCCTGCAACGCAGATGTACAATCCGTATGCCTTTTCGCACACGGACTCGCTTGCGGCGGATAACCAGGAGCTTATCGACTATCTGTACGATGTTGAGAACAAGCTTATCAAAAACGAGCGTTCGCAGGCGGCTGACAGCCTGAAGGCTTTCGTGCGCGACTGTGAGCTGAAGCTGCTGTACTCGCAGACGGAGGATATACCCAACGCGGCGGCTATGAATATGGACATCAAGCTAAAGGGCTATGACCGCATATGCATAATCAATGTGTTTGATATGTCAAGCATAAAGACGGTGTTCTCCGAACAGCTTATAGAGCTTACATACAAAAACTATGTGTCAAAGTGCGTGAGCTTTGCAAAGCGCAAAAAGTACTCGATATATCTTATCAAGGACTGGATGCTGGCTATAGGTGCGCCCTCTTATATGGTCGCGCTGTCGGAGTTCATAGAGGATATGAAAAATCTGCAGAAGGACTTGTTTGAGGTGTCGGAGGACTATATCTCGATAGTGCCGCTGTTCAGCCTTATAGACGACTGCGACGTTGACAACACGTATCAGGCATATTATTCCATGCTGCTTGAAATGAAGCAGAAAAATATACAGTTCTACGTGCGTGATGCGCGCAGGGGCGAGCTTGATGAGGACAGCATACGCCAGAGGTACCATATGGTGAACGTTATCAACTATGCTATCTCGCACGACAAGGTGATACCGTACTATCAGGGCATTTACGACAACGAGCAAAAGGATATCCACCATTACGAGTCGCTTATGAGGCTTGAGGACGAGAACGCAAGGGTGTACTATCCTGCGCAGTTCCTTGATGTTGCGAGGTCTTACGGTCTGCTGTACGATACTATCTCCGAAACGATGATACGCAAGGTGTTTGCACGCTTTGAAAACGAAGAGGGAAAGAGTGTGAGCATAAATCTCGGAATAAGGGATATCAAAAACCGCGAGCTTACGGACTTTATATACGGCTTTCTTTCGACGGCAAAGCACCCCGAAAACTTTGTGTTTGAGATACTTGAAAACGAGGATATCGACGATTACGACGGGCTTATCGCTTTTGTTGACAGGATACACGACCTGGGCGGTCTTATCTCTATTGACGATTTCGGCAGCGGATATTCCAATTTGCAGCATATTGCGAGCATACACTCGGACTATCTGAAGATAGACGGCTCTATCGTCAAAAACTGCTGTGAGGATTCGCAGTCTGCAAATCTTATCGCGCTTGTGTCGGACTGGAAAAAGCTGAGCAACAAGAGCTTTCGCATAATTGCGGAGTATGTGGAGAATCAGGACATTCAGGACCTGCTGATGAAATACGGCATCGATTTTTCGCAGGGGTATCTTTTTTCGATGCCAAGCCCCGAATTATGTGAACCGAAACGGTCGGAGGAGTAGTATATGAAACGCTCGAACAAACACGAGACCGTTATCGGTATGGTGCTTGAGGATATCTATACGGATTTCTCCAAGGAACTGATACAGAGCGTGCTTAATGCCATACCCCAGAACAAGAACATCAGACTTGTGGTGCTTGCGGGAAAGTATGACCACGGTGACGGCGAATACACCGACCACGTTTACAAAACGGTCTATAATACGATATTTAAATTAAGCGAGATGTGCGACCTCGACGGTCTTATAATACACCTTGGCAGCATAGGCAGCCAAAGGGGTGAGAAAAAGGTCGAAATGCAGCTTGAAAGGTACAGGAGCATCCCGAAAATCTTTATTGCGTGCAGTGCGCCCGACCTGACAACAGTTAATTATGACAATGAAACGGGCATAAGAGAGGCTGTTGATGCGCTGGTCAACGTGAACGGGCTTACAAGGCTGTGTATGCTCGGCGGACGTGATGACAACACCGATGCACAGCTGCGCAAGGAAATATTTGCGCGCTGCCTTAAAGAAAACGGCATTGAGTTTACCGAGCAAAACTATGTAAGCTCGTCTATGTCCGTAAACACCGAGGCGGAGGCTGCGGAGCTTTTGGATAAAAACCCGAATACACAGGCGATATTCTGCGTAAATGACGCGGCTGCAAAGGGACTTTACAACGTTATGGAGCAGCGCGGGCTTGTTCCCGGCAGGGATATACTTGTGTTCGGCTTTGACAACACCAAAATGGCGGGCGAGATGATACCCTCGCTTTCGTCGGTGGGACTTGCAGACTGCACGCTGGGGCAGAAGGCGCTGGAGCTTTTGTGTGCAAAGCTGGCGGGCGAGGACGTAAAGTCTGCGCTTGTGCCGACAAGGCTGTACGGGCGCGAGTCGTTCCCGCACGAGATGTACGATTACAACGAGCTTGACCTGCTCAAATGCGACAGGCAGTTTATATACAGAATGTTTGACGACTGCTTTTACAGGTATAAAAGCGAAACGCGCAGCAGGGAAGATGTTGACCTCAAGCGGCTGTTTTACGAGATAATGTCAAGACTGCTCACGGCGGTGAACCGCAGATATATGAGCATTGAGGACTACGAAAAGATATGCGGTATGGTCGACAGGTTCTTTGAAAAGGGCGCTATGCACTATACCGACGCGGTCAAGCTGCTCAAAAGCACGGACAGGCTTCAGGCAGGTATAACAAACTCGCAGAGGTCGGTATCGGCAGGGTATATGGTCGACAGGATCTTTCTGCGGATAAAGGACAGGACGGTCATTGCGCTGTCCGAGCAGAATATACAGGATAACGAGGGCTTTATCTCAAGCAGGGAGAACATTCAGCAGTTTCTTATCAACGGAACGGCTTACGGCGGCGCAAAGCAGGACACGATAGAAAGCATTATCAGAAATATCGATAAGCTGGGAATAAGAAATGCCGCATTTTATATGTTTGACGAGGCGGTAGTGTACAACAGCGCAAACCCGTATATGTTCCCCGAGAACATAAATCTGCGCTGCGTGATAAAGTCGGGCGAGCTGTATGTGGTGCCGAAGCAGCGGCAGAAAAGCACGATAAGCAGCATATTCACGCGCAGTGAGCTGCCTGTGAGGTGCAGCGGCTTCGTGGTGCTGCCTGTGTTTTACAGAGACCTTATTTACGGCGTTTTCCTTTGCGAACTGACGAATGATATCTACAACCGCGGAGAGTATCTTGCGGTGCAGCTGGGCAGAACGGTCTACCTCAACGACGAGCAGGCGGTCATTCGGCTTGCCAATACGGATGTGCTTACGGGACTTTACAACAGACGGTATTTTTACAACTACTTAAGCGGTCCTATGCTCAATAAGTTCTATCTGCTGTATCTGGATCTTGACCATTTTAAAGCGATAAACGATACTTTCAGGCACCACGTGGGTGACGAGGTGCTTATTCAGACCGCGGAGTTTATAAAGGAAAAATTCCCCGATGCGCTTTTGGCGCGCCTGGGCGGCGACGAGTTCGCGGTGATCGACTTTTACAGCACTGACGAGGAGATAAAACGCAAGTGCGCCGAGCTTGAAAATACCGTAAAGACGGAGTTTGGGAAGTACGGCTGCGCAACGGCGCTGAGCATAGGTCTGGTATATGCCGACGGCAGCGGAGTCGATATAGACAAGCTGATACAGCAAAGTGATGCCGCAATGTACGAGGAAAAAAGAGCGCATCACACCACCAAAATATGAAATTACAGGAAAGGCTCGCAAAAGCGAGCTTTTCTTTTTGTGCGCAGGGCGCAGAAAAGGGAAAGGAAATATTGACTTTATCTTGGCGGGGTGCTATAATATTTCTGACAATGGCAAAAGCGCAAAAAAACGCAGAGCCAAATCCTTTCAGCGACAGGCGGTTGAAGCAAATGGAGTACGACGGCAAAATGCCGCAGGGCAATTACGACAGCCCGCACAAAGATGAATATGACAAGATGGTCGAGCAGATAAAGGCGAAAAGAAAGGCTATGAGCAAGTCGATATGGACCGACGAGCCGCTTTTGAAGCCATATAAATCTATCTGGATAGATGACGAGGAGGAGCGCGAGGAGGTGTCCCAGCCCCAGCCCGTTCAGCCTGCGGCGGAGGAACAGGCGGCAGAGCAGGTGAACGAGGCAGACCCGTTCAACGCGCATACCCCCGAGTATTACGAGCCTAACCCAGTGATAAGAGATGCAAGAAATGAGCAGCTCGCGTTCGGCGTGCAGCCCGAGCATTACGATGAGGTCATAATGCCGTTTGTAAACGAATATTCGGTGGAGAGAAAGCTGCCCGACCAGCGCAGACACCTCAGCCGAAAGCCAAAGGCAAACGCGGCGGTGGAGTACGCTGCGAGAAACAGTGCGCCCAGGCAGGCAGCACCTGCGCAGGAACAGCAGGCAAAGCCTGTTATGCATAAAATACGCCACGAGAGGTTCTTTGACGACGAGGGCGAGCCGCTGACCAGACACGTGCCCGAGCTGAGCAAGCGCAAAAGACCGAAAATGATACCGCTGTCGCAGCGCAGACGGATAAGGCAGACGCCTGCGAACGACATAGATGCGGAAAGCTATGAGGACGATAATTGATGTCGAAAATTGCCGAAGCTTGCTGCGGATTACAGCGGCTTTGCGAGAACGTTTTAGTTAAACGAAAAACAAAAATAAAGTGTTAATTGTTTATAACAAATAACAACATTCTATAAACCTTGCATAAAAAGCTTGTTGTTTGGTTAAATCGACTTTACTTTTTATAACTTTTTGCACAAAAGAGCGCCAATAAATTCGGCGCTTTTTTATTTCTGCTATCGTTGACATTTTTGGTACAGTATTGTATAATAAATTAAGATATTATTACAATGGCATTTTGTCACTTGGGGTTTGTAATAATATGGAATTATGAATTTTTTATGAAAAGGAGAGGCGATTCAATGAAAAAGAGATCATTGTTCAAGCGATTGTTCAGCGGCATTGTCGCAACAGCTCTCGCAGCAACGATCTGCTTCGGTGACGGGGTGTTTAAAGACATCTTCGCAAGCGCCGTGGGCGAGGCTCAGACCGTTAATGTCAATTTCTATGACAACGGCGACCCTGCTGTCTACGATGCACACGAAAACGGCATGAGATATTTCGTGCTTGGTGCTATCGTTGACAAGGACGCAGGACCAAAGATCGCTGCAACGGCTGCGTATGAAGACCAGATCATTGCGTGGGACTGCAAGGAGATAACTCCGCAGACAAATGCTGCATCTACTGTTGTGTTCGAAAAGTTCTACAAGAACGATATGGACCACACCAAGTTTGACAGGGATCAGCCGGAGGTTCAGTTCGATGCCGCAAAGCACAAGTTTATCACTCGTGTTTACAGGTATTGGGTGACCAGAGATGCGTACGGCAGCACTCAGCCGTCAGAGAACCCACATTCAACAAAGGGAGTTGAGCCCACTAACCTGATCGCTCCTGAGGGAACGTTCCAGGCAATGGTGCCTTACGAGGGATTCTTTACATATCACGAGCAGTCATCTGACTCGTTCCCTGACTATATCCCGTCGAATAAGCAGAGCGGCAATACCACTACTGTTGAGTTCAACAAGCACGAGAATGAGTACTATGTAGACGTGAATTTTGCAAAGCCTACTACTATCACATCGGACGAGTATTACTATGTTCTGGTCGAGGTAGAGCATCAGAATCACGATACTTCGTATTTCTGCTCACAGCTGGTAGCTGACAACACCAACAAGGTCGAGCTTGTTATTCAGGATAAAGACAATAAGAACCTGAAGAAGTCCGATAATACTGTTGATCAGTATACCGGCAACGAGCCTTCGACAAAGGTAAGACTCTTCAAGGCTTCCAAGGAGTGCAATGTTGGCAACCTTCTTGCAGGCGAGAATTGCTCGGAGGTTAAAGCAGGCGACTTTGCAAAGACACAGAAGGTAGAGTTCAAGGAGCAGGTCAAGGACACTTCGAGCGATGTGACCACAAAGTACTATGAGGTCATCAACCTGCTCAAGTCTGATGAAAACGACAATTACACCTATGAGGATATCCTGGGCAGCGGTATCTCGTTTGGTATCACCGCTGACAGATTTGCTCTTAAGGGTCATATGCAGACAAACCTCGCGGTCAACTACTTCAGAGATACGAAAGACGGACAGAACTTTGAGTGCGACCTTTCGGAACCGTCTGCGGGCGACCATTTCATAGCATATTTTGCAGAGCTTTCCGATCCTACCGATATCGCTGATGATGCGGACGGTACTATCACCATAGGCAATACAAAGAGACCCGGCGTTATGCACGTTGATCTGAACAATATCAACCGTGTGAAATTCACAGGCGGCGGAGACCAGTGGTTCGGCAGCCTGAGCGAGTCCAGCATGCCGGCAGCGGATATAAAGGGCAATGTTGTTGATCCGACTATCCGGCAGATGCAGGCAATGTCCAATCTGCTTGCTTCCAAGAATGCGAATATAACTCCTTATCTTGACGGAACAAGGTATGTTATTGATTCGCGTGACTATCCTGATGATGCGACCATCTATGTAGACGCTGACGCGCTTGTCAAGGATAACAGGAACTGCGACGTCGAGTTCTTCAAGAAGGAAAATCAGACGATAGTTATGAATTTCAAGAACACCAAGAATGTTCATGTAAATTCGTACAACGTTAATTATGTAAAGGATGGCGAGCTTAAAACTATCGGTTCGGCTACATCGGACGGTCTGGAAGTTGACGAGCAGGTAATGAGAAAGATCGTTTGGAACTTCAACAGCTGCTATAACACTGATGAAGAGTTCAAGGCTAACAACGATCCCTGCGTTGAGATATCCAATACCGCAGGTACATTCCTTATTCCTAATCCGACGACTGTTACACATATGACAGGTACATCTTCGGGCTGGATAATGACAGCAGGATACTTTGAGAATACATCGGGTGAGTGGCACTTCCCATATCACAAGATGAAGCCATATGAGGCTCCGAAGAGCACATCTGTTGTTGTTTCAAAGAGAGCTATCACAGGCGATAAGGAGCTTAAGGGCGCTACTATCCAGATCGTTGATAAGGTAACAGGCAAGAATATCGGCGACACTATCTGGGAGAGCCTTGTTAATGTTAATGAGGGCGTTGAGGCACTTACTGCTGATATAGGCGGTCTCAAGGACGTTAAATACGGTATACAGTGGACATCCGGCGACACTGAAAAGACTATCGTGCTCAGAGACGGTTCGTACACTCTCAAGGAGTTCGGTGATGAGTTCGTTTCTGGCGGCGCTACATACAGCGTTGTAACATCTTCCGTTGACTTTGAAATAATGAACGGACAGATCACAAAGACTCCGAAGGCTGTTACCGAGGCTGACGGCGGCTCTATCAAGTATGATGATAAAACCAATACTATTATAATAAGAGACGCACAGAAGGGCGGCCCGACAAAGACCTATGTAAATATCAACAAGACTGATATCACAGGTCAGAAGGAGCTTAACGGCGCAACTCTTACAGTTTACAAGAAGGACGGCGAAACGCTGACCAAGGTAGACGACGAGAACAATCCTTGGACATCCAAGGACGGCAAGCAGCTTTCACTCGCACTTGAGGACGGCACTTATGTCCTCAGAGAAACAGGCGACGAGGTAACAGACGCTGACGGCAAGACCTATAAGGTAATGTCAACTGACGTTGAGTTCACCGTTGCAGACGGCACAGTTACAAGCACTGCGGCAAAGAGCAGCTTCACAGAGCTTGCTGGCAAGGAAGGCGCAGTACTCGAAAATGACGCAGCATCAGGCGAGTATACACTCACTATCTGCGACGCTGCAAACACCACACCTGTTAAGATTAACAAGACTAATATAACGGGCAGCACAGAGCTTTCGGGCGCTAAGCTTGCAGTTTACAATTACGATTCCACCAAGACCGACGGCAAGGGCACACAGGTTGGCGAGACCTGGACATCTGCTCCGAACAAGACAATGGACCTCGTTCTTGAGGACGGCACTTATGTTCTTGAGGAAACAGGCGACAATATTACAGATGCAGACGGAAAGACCTATAAGGTTATACCAAGCACTGTTAAATTCACAGTAAAGAACGGCACAGTTACATCGACAGACACAGTCGCAAGACCAGGTGAGGTCGATAAGGCAAACGGCGGAGCAGTACTCAGCGGTACAAACCTCACTATCTGCGACGCTGCAAACACCACACCTGTCACAATCAACAAGACTGATGTAACAGGCGACAAGGAGCTTGAAGGTGCTGCCATTACAGTTAAGCAGGGCGACAAGGTCGTAAAGACATGGACGTCCAAGGCTGGCGAAACAATGGACCTCGTTCTTGAGGACGGCACTTACACACTTGAGGAAACAGGCGACAACATCACAGATGCAGACGGAAAGACCTATAAGGTAATCCCAAGCGCTGTTACATTCACGGTAAAGAACGGCACAGTTACATCAACAGGCGCAAAGACCAAGTTTGACGATGTTGATAAGACAAACGGCGGCACAGTACTTAATGGCACAAACCTCACTATCTGCGACGCTGCAAACACCACACCTGTTAAGATCAACAAGACCGATGTAACAGGCGATAAGGAACTTGAGGGTGCAACCCTTACAGTTAAGCAGGGCGATAAGGTCGTAAAGGAATGGACATCCAAGGCTGGCGAAACAATGGACCTCGTTCTTGAGGACGGCACTTACACTCTTGAGGAAACAGGCGACGAGATAACCGACGCACAGGGCAACAAGTACAAGGTTATCGGCAGCACTGTTACATTCACGGTTAAAAACGGCGCTGTAACATCAACAGGCGCAAAGACCACATTCGATGATGTCGACAAGACAAACGGCGGCGTTGTTGTCAAGGGCACAGAGCTTACTATCTGTGACGCAGAGGTTCCTAAGGCTAACGTTAAGATCAACAAGACTGACGTAACTGGCGATAAGGAGCTTGCAGGCGCAACCCTTACAGTTAAGCAGGGCGACAAGGTCATCAAGACTTGGACATCAAAGGCAAACGAAACAATGGACCTCGTTCTTGAGGACGGCACTTACACCCTTGAGGAGTCGGGCGATAACATCACCGACGCACAGGGCAATACCTATAAGGTTCTGGGCAGCACCGTAACATTCACAGTAACAAACGGCGTTGCAACAGCAACAGGCGCAAAGACCTCGTACAGAGATATCGATGAAAAGGTCGGCGGCGTTGTTGAGACAGCAGAAAACACCTTTGTTATCTGCGACGCAGTTGTTCCGAAGAACACTGTAACTATCAACAAGACCGACGTAACAGGCGAAAAGGAACTCACAGGTGCTACCCTCACGGTTAAGAAGGGCGACAAGGTCGTTAAGACATGGGAGTCCAAGCCGAACGAGACAATGGACCTTGAACTCGAGGACGGCACTTACACACTCGAGGAAACAGGCGATAACATCACAGACGCTGACGGAAATACCTATAAGGTCATCGGCAGCACTATCACATTCAAGGTAGAAAACGGCGTTGTTACATCAACAGGTGCAAAGACCACATTTGACGATGTTGACGAGACAACAGGCGGCGTTGTAGTGAAGAATAACACTATCACTGTAAGCGACGCAGTCAAGACCGTAAAGGTAACGATCGCAAAGACTGATATAACAGGTCAGCAGGAAGTCAAGGGTGCAAAGCTTATCCTTAAGGACAGCAAGGGCACACAGGTAGGCGAGACCTGGGTATCGGGCGGCACAAACGGAAGCAAGTTTGAAGTATCACTTGCACCTGGCAAGTACACACTTACAGAGGCACCTGAATCAGTCGTAACAGATAATGACGGCAACAAGTATCAGGTAATTACCTCGACTTACGAGTTTGAGGTAGGCACTGACGGCAAGGTCAAGGATTCCAAGGCAGTGGATACCAACGAGGGTTCTATCGCTGCCGGCAATAACAACACTATCACAGTTGTTGACGCACTTGCACCTGTAAAGACACCTGTTCACTTCAACAAGACCGACATCACAGGTCAGAAGGAGCTTGCAGGCGCTACACTTACAGTTTATGCAAAGGGCGCAAACGGCGAACTTACAAAGGTTGAGGACGCTTACAATCCTTGGGAGTCAAAGATCGGTGCACAGCTTACACTCCAGCTCGGCGACGGCGACTATGTACTTAAGGAAACAGGTACGCAGGTAACTGACGCTGACGGAAAGAGCTACAACGTTCTTGCAACAGATGTTGAGTTTACAGTAGCAAACGGCGTTGTAACATCAACAGGCGCAAAGACCAAGTTCGAGGACGTAACAACAGAGGGCGCTGTTCTTAACAAGGACAACAGCGGCGAGTATGTTCTCACTGTATGTGATGCAGTTAAGACATATAAGGTAACAATTGCAAAGACCGATGTAACAGGTCAGCAGGAAGTCAAGGGTGCAAAGCTTATCCTTAAGGACAGCAAGGACACACAGATCGGCGAGACCTGGGTATCGGGCGGCACTAACGGAAGCAAGTTTGAAGTATCGCTTGAACCGGGCAAGTACACTCTTACAGAGGCTGCGGATTCAGTCGTTACAGATAACGACGGCAACGAGTATCAGGTAATCACCTCTACCTACGAGTTTGAGGTAGGTACCGACGGCAAGGTCAAGGATTCCAAGAAGGTTGACTCCAACGAAGGTACAATTTCCGCAGGCGACAACAACACTATCACAGTTGTTGATGCGATCAAGCCTGCAAAGCCGACATTCGTTCACATCAACAAGACCGACATCACAGGTCAGAAGGAGCTTGCAGGCGCTACACTTACAGTTTATGCAAAGGGCGCTGACGGCAATCTGACAAAGGTTGATGACGCTAACAATCCTTGGGTTTCAAAGGCAGATGCACAGCTTACGCTTGCACTCGCTGACGGAGACTATGTACTCAAGGAAACAGGCACACAGGTAACAGACGCACAGGGCAAGACCTATAAGGTTCTTTCCTCTGATGTTGAGTTCACAGTAGCAAAGGGCGTTGTAACCTCAACAGGCTCAAAGACCAAGTTTGAGGACGTAACGACCGAGGGCGCTGTTCTTGCAAAGGACGCTGCAAGCGGTGAGTATACGCTCACTATCTGCGATGCAGCTAACAAGACATCTGTAACACTCAACAAGACTGATATCACAGGAGATAAGGAGCTTGCAGGTGCTAAGCTCACTATCAAGCAGGGCGAAACAGTAGTTGGTGAGTGGGAATCCGTAATCGGACAGACCAAGACATTTGAACTCGAGGACGGCACATATACTCTCGAGGAGACAGGCACAAAGATCACCGACAACGACGGCAATACCTATGACGTAATACCAAGCGCAGTAACATTTACCGTTAAGAACGGAACAGTAACATCAGCAGATGCAAAGACTTCGTTCGATGATGTAGATGCAAAGGGCGGCGCAGTTCTCAGCAGAACAACACTTACTATCTGCGATGCAAAGACAGTTGTTCCAAAGACACCTGTTAAGATCAACAAGACCGATGTAACAGGCGAAAAGGAGCTTACAGGCGCTACACTTACTGTTAAGCAGGGCGACAAGGTAATCGACAGCTGGACATCCAAGCCGAACGAGACAATGGAGCTTGAGCTTGAGGACGGCGACTATACTCTCACCGAGACAGGTGACGAGGTAACAGACGCTGACGGCAAGACCTATAAGGTGATCGGCAGTGAGGTCAAGTTCACAGTTAAGGACGGCAAGGTAACATCAACAGGCGCAAAGACCACATTTGACGACGTTGACAAGACCACAGGCGGCGTAGTTGTTAAGAACAATGACATTACTATCTGCGACGCTGCAAACACCACAAAGGTTATAATCAACAAGACAGACGTTACAGGTGAGAAGGAACTCACAGGCGCTAAGCTCACAGTTAAGCAGGGCGACAAGACAATCAAGGAATGGACATCCAAGCCCAACGAGACAATGGACCTTGACCTTGAGGACGGCGAGTATACTCTTACTGAGACGGGCGACGAGATAACCGACAGCGATGGAAAGACCTACAAGGTTATCGACAGCGAGGTCAAATTCACAGTTAAGAACGGTACTGTAACATCAACAGGCGCAAAGACCACATTTGATGATGTTGACAAGACCACAGGCGGCGTTGTTGTAAAGGATACACACCTTACGATAAGCGATGCTGCAAAGGTAACACCTGTTGTTCTCAACAAGACCGATATCACAGGCGATAAGGAACTTAAGGGCGCAACACTTACTATCAAGGATTCAAAGGGCAAAGAGGTTGCAAGCTGGACTTCCGAGATAGGCAAGACAAAGACAGTTGAGCTTGAAGACGGCGACTACTCGCTGACAGAGTCGGGCGACGAGGTTACAGACAGCGACGGCAAGACCTACAAGGTTCTTGGTACGGTACTTGATTTCACAGTCAAGGACGGCACTGTAACAGCAACAGGCGCAAAGAAGACATTCAACAAGGATGCAAGTGACGGCTACGTTGTTCTTCAGGACAACAAGCTCACAGTCTGCGACGTAATGGAGCTTACAAAGGTTAAGCTCAACAAGACCGATATCACAGGCGATAAGGAACTCGCAGGTGCTACACTTACTATCAAGGACAGCAAGGACAAGGAAGTTGCAAGCTGGACATCAGTGATAGGCAAGACCTACGAGGTAGAGCTTGAAGACGGCGAGTACACACTTACCGAGACAGGCACGAACGTAACAGATGCAGACGGCGAAAAGTACGATGTTATGACATCTTCCGTTAAGTTCACAGTATCAGGCGGAAAGGTAACATCACAGACAGTTCGCACCGACTTTGACGAGACTGCACAGACCGGCTTTGTAGTTCTCAAGAACAAGACAGAGCTTACAGTATGTGACGTTAAGAAGAATCAGAGCAACGTTTCATCTTCTGGTTCGGGACAGTCAGAGCCTTCTATGAGCGTATCATCACCACAGGTAAGCTCACAGCCTTCGGGCAGTGTATCTTCGGATCAGAGCCAGCAGTCAAATCCGAGCCAGAGCGTATCGACACCGAGCCAGAGCGTTTCAACGCCAAGCCCAAGTGTTTCGACACCTCAGTCATCATCGGTTAAGCCTGTAACATCTTCGGACGGCAGCAGCGTTTCAACAAACGGAACTTCGCCATCCGGAACTACAAAGAGCACGGACGGCACAGCCAGCACGACCGCAAAGTCTTCGACAAACGGTCAGCCTCCTGTAACAACTACTACAGGCAACGGCGGCGGCAATCCTCCGCAGACAGGTCACAGCGGTTCTTCCGTAACAGTAGCAGCTCTGCTCGCAGCAGTTGCAGTACTGGCAGTTCTTAAGAAAAAGAACGATGAATGATCGCTGAAAACCGATAAGTAAATCTACAATTAAGGCACTTCTTTACGGGGTGCCTTAATTTTTTGCAGTTGACAAAGCGAAAGAAAAACATTATAATCTAATTACCGATAGACTAAATCAAAGAACTTCAGGGCAGGGAAAAGATATGGATAACACGCAATTTGTTTTATGTCAGGGCGTAAGCCTTGCAGATACGGGCGATGTCGTTTCGGCGTTCACGGTAAAGGGAGAAAATATTGAGGGCGTATTGAGCGCACCGCTTGTGATACCTGCCGCAAAAGCCTTTATCAAGGCGGTCAAGGAGCCTGTATTCTTCTTTATCGAGCTGCCGCACGAGAATTCGGAAAGCTATGACACGTACTATCTGGACAACTGCACCAAAAAGGTTGCAGGCGCGATAATAGACTGCTACGGCGAAGTGCTGGCGAACGACGGTGTGTCGCGGTTTGGTTTTGGATCAAATGCGACCGAGGAGGAAATATATTTCCGCGATTATCAGGAGTTTTCAGCCTATGTAAAATCACCTCAAACGCTCACGCAGAGCCTTGAGCAGCTCGGCGCACAGAAAAAGGAGAAGATTAAGACGCTGTGGGATATGATGAATGACGAAAACCCGGGCTGTCTTACGGCGGTAGAGCTTGACGGCGAGACCGTATTTGATATACCCGATGCACTGAAAGAGGCGGGAATGTACAAGTTCAAGGAGGAAAGCATATGAACATATGGCACGATATTTCACCAAAGGCAATAACAAAAGATAAGTTTACCGCGGTTATCGAGATACCCAAAGGCTCAAAGGTAAAGTATGAGCTTGACAAGGCGACGGGTCTTCTGCGCATGGACAGGATCTTGTACACATCTACTCACTATCCTGCGAACTACGGATTTATTCCCAGAACCTATGCAGAGGACGGCGACCCGCTCGATGTGCTGGTCATCTGTTCGGAAAAGCTGGTTTCAATGTCGCTGGTGGAGTGCTACCCGATAGGCGTGATAAAGATGCTCGACAACGGCGCAAACGACGAAAAGATAATCTGCGTGCCTGTCAATGACCCTACCTACAACGACATCAACGACATCTCCGAACTTCCCAAGCATATCTTTGATGAGATGAAACACTTTTTTACCGTCTACAAGAACCTTGAGCACAAGGATACTGTTATTGACGACGTGCAGAATAAGGCGGAGGCAGTGGCGATTGTTGATAAGTGCATCGACCGTTACATTGAGTGCTACTGTAAATAATTTTGGCTTTTGTGCAAATTGACGAAAAATATAGGAATATGGCAATAAATGCAGTTGTTTTTGAATAAAAACGGCTGCATTTTCTGTTTAAAGCGAAAAAATATTTGAAAAAATGACAAATGTGTCGTTGTAATAATTAAATGAGTTACCTAAAAATTTGTTACCGTTTTTTAATAATTCGTCCTGCTCGCCGTCAATCAGAGAGAACTGACAAAAATAAACAGCTGAAATTGGACGCAAAATACAATTTTTTTGAAAGATACTATTGACGTATACTATATGTAGTGGTATAATATAACCAACAATCGAAAATGTAATCATCGGCGTTTGTGCGCAAACTGTTTGCGAGTGCAATATGTTTGAAAAAAACGGCGTGCAAAATACCGCATATGGTATGGCTAAAAATTGAGATTGCGTTCACAGATTACAGAATTATTACACAATGCGCGGTTTTAGTTACAATTTCGACCCGATGCGCCGCAGACCGCCTGCGGCTGTCCGCAGAAAATCAAGTCTTTAATGAAGATTTGGGGATTTTTACGATTGATATTTCCGTTTGGATAGTGTATAATGAGTGTACAGTGGTGAAAAGTGCGAAAAAGTGGTATGCAGTACCAAAATTATTGCAAAATTCACCCAAAACTCAATTTCGGCATTATTTTCAAACGGGGAGGTGGACAGCTTGCCGCAGGAAAACGAGCGCAAAAGCGTGCTTAACAGTATGCTTACGGGCACGTTCAATCAAACAATGGACGTAAAGGGAAGATTGAGCTTTCCCGCAAAGCTGCGAGAGGCGCTGGGCGAGAGGTTCATCGTTACCAAGGGTATAGACGGCTGTCTGTTCGTCTATTCGATTGAAAATTTTGAGAAAAAGGCTGAAAAGATACAGTCGCTGCCGCTGGCAAAGGCGCGGGCGCTGCAAAGGAGCTTTATGGCGTGGGCGTGCGAGGTCGAACCTGATAAGCAGGGAAGGATACTTGTGGCGCAGTCGCTGCGTGAAGCCGCAGGGCTTGACAAGGAAATTGTCGTTGCGGGCGTGTGCGACAGATGCGAGATCTGGGACAAGCAGCGCTGGATGCAGTTCAATGAGCGCAGCGAAAGTGAGCTTGCCGAGGATCTGGAAGGACTTGACTTTTAATGGAGTTTAAGCATGTTTCCGTTTTGCTTTCGGAGTGTATCGAGGGGCTTGCGATAAAGCCCGGCGGAATATACTGTGACGGCACGGCAGGCGGTGCGGGTCATTCGCGTGAGATAGCAAAGAGGCTTGATGCGGCAAGGGGCGGTCGGCTGATTTCGATAGACAGAGACCCCGATGCAGTTGCGGTCGCAGCTGAAAGGCTCAAAGACCTGCCTGCAACAGTCGTCAAGGGCAACTACTCGCAGATGGATGAGATACTGGACGGTCTTGGGATAACAGGCGTTGACGGGATTTTGCTCGATCTGGGCGTTTCGTCGTTCCAGCTTGACAATGCAGACAGAGGGTTTTCCTATCATGCCGATGCGCCGCTGGATATGCGCATGAGCCGCGAGGGAATGAGCGCAAGGGACGTTGTCAACACCTACAGCGCGCAGCAGCTTTCAAAGGTCATCTTTGAGTACGGCGAGGAAAAATTCGCAAGAAGCATTGCGGCGGGGATAGTGAAGGCAAGAGAGCAAAAGCCTATCGAGACTACGCTCGAGCTTGCCGAAGTTATTAAAAACAGCGTTCCGCAAAAAGCAAGGCGCGAAAAAAATCCCTGCAAAAAGACTTTTCAGGCGATACGCATTGAGGTCAACAGCGAGCTTGAGCATTTGAGTTTGGCGCTGGACAAAGCGTTTGACTGCCTTAATATCGGCGGAAGACTGTGCATCATTTCTTTCCACTCGCTTGAGGACAGGCTCGTAAAGCAAAGGTTCAAGACGTTCTGCACGGGCTGCATTTGTCCGCCGGACTTCCCTGTGTGCGTGTGCGGTAAAAAGCCGCGGGGCAAAATGATCACCAGAAAGCCGATTGAGGCGGCACAGCAGGAGCTTGAAGCAAACAACCGAAGCCATAGCGCGAAATTGAGAATTATAGAAAAGATAGAGAAATAAAAAAGCTGTATAGAGAGAAAAGCTAAAAAAGAGAGAAAACTTTAAGAGAGTAAAAAACCTAAAAAGAGAGTAAAAACCAGAGAGCTTATAAAAAGAGAGAAAGCTTGTGTAAAACCAAGAGGTGCTTGACTAATGGCAAAGGTACATAATCTTGCCTACGACTACGACGAATTTGAAGAAAACGCCGCAGCCGCAGACAGAGACATTGAGCATAAAAAGAATACAGCAGAGAAAGGGTTCTTTTCGATAAAGTTCATGATCCCCTGCATTATCGTAGGTCTTTTGCTTTGTGCGATGATTTACGGAAAGGTGCAGATATCGGGACTTTGTGCAGAGCAGACCCGTCTTCAGCATGAGCTGACCGAGCTTGAGGATAACAACACCAGCCTTGAATCAGAGCTTGCGCAGAAAACAAGCATGACAAAGGTGGAGGAGTATGCCCGAAATGAGCTTGGTCTTGTTAAGCTTGACAAATCGCAGATAGAGTATGTTGAGGTCAATAACGAGGCAGTGGCTAATGTTATTGAACACAAAGACCGCAGCGTATTTGTGAGGATCAAAAACTGGTTCGTCTCGGTGCTGGAATATATCGGGCTGTGATGAATACAATAATTATGAGGAAAGTTAGAGACAAGAATATTTGTTTCTGGCTTTCTTGTTCTATACTGCCAGCGAAAATTTCGGCAGTTGCGAAAACGTTTAAGTAACTACATTGGCACTCAAGAGGGAGTAATTTATGACTGACAGACCAAGCGCAAGAATGCGGAAAAGACTCAATTGGCTTATCGTGCCCATTGGTATCGTCGCATTTTATATCGCTTATTCAATATTAAAGGTCGCTGTTATCGAGGGAAGCTACTGGAAGGCGCTTGCCAACGGGCAGCAGCTGCAAAGCACGGTCGTTTCCGCATCAAGAGGTACTATCTATGATGCAAAAGGCTCAGTGCTGGCGCAGAGCGCAACGGTGTACACCGTCTTTTGCGACCCCGTTATGCTCAAGGGCTTTCTTGACAAGAAGGACAACACCAAGAAAGAGTTGGAGCAGCTGGTAAAGGACGAGAAGGATGACGACGACCGCAAGGAGTATCAGGAAAAGCTGAACAAAGCCAGGACAGGCGAGGAGATAATGCAGGAGCTTGTGAGCTTTTTATCGCAAAAGCTTACTACCGATACCGCAACGGTACGCTCGGCACTGAGTGACCAAAGCTCGCGCTACAAGATAATCAAGCGTGACGTTGAAAGGTCGCTTTCGACGGAGATTGAGAAAAAGCTGACAGAGCTTAACATAGACGGCGTAAGGTGCGAGCCTACGACAAACCGCGTTTATCCGCAAAGCTCGCTTGCGTCCAACGTTATCGGTCATACCGATTTCGACGGCAAGGGCATTTACGGTATCGAGTCGTACTACAACGAGCAGCTTTCGGGCGTTGACGGAAGAATAATCACCGCAAAGGACGGCGACGGAAACGAGATACCCTACCGCTACAAGCAGCAGTATAACGCGCAGAACGGCTACAACATAAATCTGAACATAGACTCAAACATTCAGTATATGCTTGAAAAATCGCTGAAAGAGGCGGTCGCCGAGCATAAGCCGAAGTACAGGGCGGCGGGCATAATTATGAACCCCAATACCGCGCAGGTGCTTGCTATGGCGACGGAGTACAGCTATGACCCCAACGAGCCGGGTGAGATAACCGATAAGGCGACGGCGCAGATGCTCGCGGGTATGGACGAAAAATCGGAGGAGTATACCAAGAAAAGACTTGATGCGTGGTCGACACAGTGGAAGAACAAAGCAGTCTCCGAGCTTTACTTCCCGGGCTCTGTATTCAAGATATTCACGGGTGCATCCGCACTTGAAGAGAATGCGATAACGCTGAAGGATACATTCAGCTGCAATACAAAGATAAAGGTCGCAGACAGAGAGTTCAACTGCTGGTCGTTCGTTGACCACGGTATGCAGGACTTGCAGCTTGCGATGACACATTCGTGCAACCCTGCATTCGTGCAGATAGGTCTGACGCTGGGCGGCGAAAAATTCTGCGACTATCTCGATGCGTTCGGCTTTACCGACCTCACAGGCATTGACCTGCCGGGCGAATCGGTATCGCTGACGATCACAAAGGACAGGATAGGTCCTGTTGAGCTTGCATCTTCGTCATTCGGACAGACAAACAAGCTCACGCCGATACAGATGATAACTGCCGCATCGGCTGTTGTCAACGGCGGAAACCTGCTTACACCGCAGGTGGTCAACACCGTTACCGACGAAAACGGCAATATCGTCAAGAAAAACGAGGTCATCAAAAAGCGCCAGGTCATCTCAAAGAGTACATCTGATGAAATGCGCACGATACTTGAAAACGTCGTGCTGGGCGAAAAAGGCTCAAACTGCTATATACAGGGCTACCGCATAGGCGGTAAGTCGGGTACGTCGCAGAAGCTGGACGAGGACCCCAAGGGTACAACTTATGTTTCTTCATACTGCGCGTTTGCACCCGCAGACGACCCGCAGGTGATAATGCTCGTGCTGGTCGATGAACCGACGGGCGACAAGTACTACGGAAGCCAGGTAGCTGCACCTGTGTGCGTTAAGGTGATGAAGGAAATGCTGCCTTATCTGGAGATCTTCCCGCAGTACACAGAGGAAGAAAGAAAAACGCTGCAGATATCTGTTCCCAACGTTCAGACCTACAAGGTCGAGAGCGCGAAAAAGACGCTCGAATCCCAGGGACTGACGGTCAAGGTCATTGGAAACGGCGAGAATGTTGTAAAGCAGTATCCTACGGGCGTTTCTATCGAAAACGGCGGAACGGTCGTGCTTTGCACCGACGACACCAAGCCCGAGACTGTAACGGTACCGAGCCTTATGGGTCTTACAAGGCAGCAGGCAAAAGACCTGCTTTCAAGCTACAATCTGAATCTGACGGCGCAGGGTTCGGGCGCAAGCGAGGAAAATGCAGTCGCGCAGGGCGACCAGCAGGCTGTCGCAGGCAGAACGGTACCTGTCGGAACGTCGATAACAGTCACGTTCAACAGCAAGACCGTAGCTTCGCAGTAGTGCGAATTTAAAGGAATAAATCTCACATTTCGGGGGAAATGATAAAATGAAACTGTATGAATTGATGAAGGACATCGCAAGGGTGGATGTTCCCGACCGCGAAATAAGCGGAGTTACAAGCGATACAAGAAGCGAGATAAAGCCCGGCACGGTGTTTGTGTGCATAAAGGGAAAAACCTTTGACGGACACGACGCTGCAAAGGATATGCTTGCAAAGGGCTGCTGTGCCGTAGTGTGCGAGCGCGACCTCGGACTTGATGAGCAGATAATCGTTGAGGACACAAGAACGCTTTATCCTATGATGTGTGCTGCGTGGTTCGGCAACCCGCAAAGCAAGATAAAGCTTATCGGCGTTACGGGTACAAACGGCAAGACTACTATCACTACGATGATAAAGAAAGTGCTTACCTCGTTCGGCTGCAAGGTCGGTCTTATCGGCACCTGCCAGAACGAGATAGGCGACAGGATATACCCCACGACCAGAACGACTCCAGAGCCGTATGACCTTTACGAGCTTTTCAGCAAGATGGTCGATGCGGGCTGCGATTATGCGGTAATGGAGGTATCCTCGCAGGGACTTGAACAAAAGCGCGTAGCTGCGTGCAGATACAAGGTCGGCGTGTTCACCAATCTTACGCAGGACCACCTTGACGTTCACGGCACTATGGAGAATTATTACCTTGCAAAGAAAGAGCTTTTCAAGATATCGGATACTGCGATAATCAACTGCGATGACGAGTACGGCAGAAGGTACATCAAGGAAGTTGACTGCCCTGTAAAGACCTATTCCGTGGGCGGTGATGCGGACTTTATGGCTGACGACGTGCTGCTTTGCGCAAGCGGTGTAAAGTATGTTTTCTCCGACGGGAAGAAAAAGCATAATGTGACATTCCCGATGCCCGGTCTGTTCAACGTTTCAAATTCGCTGGCTGTTATAGCTTGTATGGAGACGCTGGGATATGACGTTGAAAAGACGATAAAGGCTATCGCAAAGGCGGGCGGCGTTCGCGGCAGAGCCGAGATAGTCCCCACAAAGAGAGATTTTACAGTTATATGCGACTATGCACATACCCCCGATGCCCTTGTCAACGTGCTTAAAGCTATCAAGGAATGCTCGGTGGGCAAGGTGAAGTGTCTGTTCGGCTGCGGCGGAAACAGAGATGCTACAAAAAGACCGCTTATGGCGGCTGCGGCTGCGGATAATTCAGATTTTCTGATAGTTACGTCGGATAACCCGAGAAACGAGGATCCCGAGGAGATAATCAAGGATATCCTCAAAGGACTTGACGGAAAGAGTACGCCGTACATAAAGATTTGCGACAGGCGCGAGGCTATACACTGGGCTATAAAGAACGCCGAAAAGGACGATATAATCGTGCTTGCGGGCAAGGGTCACGAGGATTATCAGATACTTGCGGGCGGCGTGAAGATACATTTTGACGAGCGTGAGGTAGTGGCAGAGGCGCTTGAGGAGCTTGCCAAAGAGGGAAGATAGGCAGGCAGATTCAGGACAAGAAACAGTTGAGGAGTTGAACCTTGTATGGAACAGATAAGACTGTCTGAAATAGTCAAGGCGGTGAACGGAAGCTACGGCTATGATGCGGATATGATGATAGACAATATCTCTACCGATACCCGTACCATAAACGAGGGCTCTGTTTTCCTTGCGCTAAAGGGTGCGCGCTTTGACGGACACGACTTTGCGGCAAAGGCTATGGAGCTTGGTGCGCAGGCGGTCATAACCGAGCGTGCTGTAGAGGGCGCAAGATGCATTATCGTTGATTCCACCGCAAAGGCTTTGCTTGACCTTGCGGGCTACTACAGGGATAGGTTTGACATTCATCTCGTGGGTGTTACGGGCAGCGTGGGCAAGACCACCACGAAGGATATGATAGCGCTGGTCGTTGCGCAGAAGTATAAAACGCTCAAAACACAGGGCAATCTGAATAACGAGATAGGTATGCCCAAAACTCTTTTCGGGCTTGATAAAGACACGCAGGCGGCTGTTATCGAAATGGGCATGAGCGCGCGCGGCGAGATATCGCGTATGTCCATGTGCTGCAAGCCGACAGTGTGCGTGATAACAAATATCGGTGTTTCGCATATCGAAAAGCTCGGCTCGCAGGAAAACATTCTTGCGGCAAAGCTGGAGATACTTGACGGCGCAAAGCAGGGCGCTCCGCTGATATTGAGCATGGACGACAAGTTCCTTGCAAATGCCGAGGTACACGGCTTGCGGAAGGTGTACTATTACAGCGTCAAGAACAAAAACTGCGACGTTTATGCTAAAAATATCATAAGCAAGGGCGGCGGAGTGAACTTTGATATATGCTTCGGTATGCAGATAGTACACGCGCGGCTGAACTGCATAGGTGTGCATAATGTCAAGAATGCGCTTGCGGCGTTCTGCGTGGGGCTTGCGCTGGAGGTGCCTGTTGACGATATACTCACGGGTATTGAGAGCTTCAGACCCGAGGGACTGCGCCAGAATATAACACGCAAAAGCGGCATAAACTTTGTGGTCGACTGCTACAATGCCGCGCCCGATTCGATGAAATCAAGCATTTCTATGCTTGACCAGGTGGAGACAGACGGTATGCGCTACTGTATCCTTGCGGATATGCTTGAGCTTGGCGAAAAGAGCAGCGAGTTCCATAAGACCGTAGGAAAGTACGTTGCGCAGTCAAATGCCGACAGACTGTACTGCTACGGCGAGCTTGCAAGGAATTACATAATCGGCGCCGTGGAAAACGGCTTTGACAGAAACCGCTGTATGCATTTTTCCGACAGGGACGAACTTGCGGATTATCTCAAGAGCAAGCTGAAAAACGGAGACTCGGTGCTGCTCAAGGGCAGCAGGGGAATGGCGCTGGAGGAAGTTTTCAAGGCTCTTTAACGGGCTTTTCAAAGGAGTGCGGATATGGATTGGCAGGTGCAGAGCATTGTCATTGTGACGGAGCTTGCCGCAGGATTTGTGCTTTTCAGGTTGTTTATCCCGTTTTTCAGACGGATAAAGACGGGCAAATTTGACCTGTATATCGGCGACAGATTCAAAAAAGACGGCTCGGAGTCTAAATTTGCGGGCGTGCTGATGCTGATAACGGCGGCGCTCGGGCTGACGGTTGGTCTTATCGGCAAACACTTCAAAAGCACAATGGAATTATCTGCAAACAATAAGCTGCCTGTTTACGCAGCGTGCGGTGCGGTGGTACTGACCGTGTGCGCGCTGGGTACGGTGCAGGACTATCATAAGGAAACAAAACGAGGCACGGGACTTAAAAAACGGTGGGTGGTTCTCACCGAATTTGTCGTGTGTCTTGGTTTTTCATATATAGCGAAAATTTCGGGAATAATCGACACAAAACTGCTGCTGCCGTTTCATTGGGGAAATATTGAACTGGGATTTATATTTTATCCATTGACAGCGGTGCTTATGATTGTTATAATAAACTTAACGGAACTGCACGATTGCCCCGCTGGAGTGGCAGATTATGGGTGCGACGGGCTTTGCGCCGTCAGCGCAATGGTGTTCTCGCTGGCGATAGCGTGCATAGGTGCGGTGTACCCGTGGCTTGAACTGCCGCAGATGCTGGGCATAGTTACGGCGTGCAGCTGCGCGGCGTTTCTCGTTTGGGGGATAAGTCCGTCAAAGATATACCTCGGGCAGTCGGGAAGTATGTTTTTGGGCGCGATGCTTGCGCTGATAACGGTGACCTCCAACCTGCCGCTTTTCTATCTGACGGGCGGTATCGTGTTTATTGCCGACGGCGTGTGTACGCTGACGGGTCAGATCGTCTTTAAGACGAAAAAACAGCTGCTTTTCAAGGGACTGACGCTGCACGGGCATCTGTCAAACCGCGGCTGGAGCGATTATAAAATAATGGGAGTAAGCGTCCTTGCGGCGCTGCTGGGCGCAGTCGGCGCGTTCTTTTATATTAGCTACGGCGACAGCGTTTTACTGAATAAATAGAGAAAAAGATAAATACAATTGGTTAGTGTAAAGATTTTTACAGGGAGGAAGAATTTTGGCAAGCAAGACAATAGAGCCAAGTGATGTAAATTATTACGACGAGCTTCCCCAAAGGCGCCCTGTTGCACAGGCAAGAAAGAAACTGAATTTCCGCTTTATCCTTACCGAGATAGATAAGCCGCTTTTCGTGCTGATAATGCTGCTGCTTATGTTCGGTATGGTAATGATGTTCTCCGCATCATACGGATGGAGCCTTGCAGAATCGGGAAGCGGTACGACATATCTCAAAAAGCAGGCAATGGTAGCGGGAATAGGCGTGGTTATCATGCTTGTTCTCTCGTCGCTTGATTATCACCTGTTCCAGAATACTTATGTGGTTTATGCGGGGTTTGTCGCCTCGCTGGGCATTTGTATGTACACGGCGTTTTTCGGAGTGGAGACCGCTAACGCAAGGCGCTGGATAGAGATAGCGGGTATACAGTTCCAGCCTTCAGAGCTTCTGAAGGTCGCGTTCATACTGATATTTGCGTATATTATGGCGGTCAACTTCCGCAGGTTCAATAACTGGAGATACTGCGTAATACCTTTCCTTGTGATTATGGGAATAGTTACGGGTATACTTGTGCTTCAAAGACATATGTCGGCGGTAATGCTCGTGGCTATCATTGGCATAGGCATGATGTTTGTCAGCGGTATGCCTGCAAAGACGTTCTGGCGCTTTATCGCGTTTCTTGTAGTCGCAGGCGTGCTTGTGCTTGCGTTCAAGATGATTTCGGGCGGTACGGGCTTTTCGTACATTACCGACAGATTTGAAAGCTGGCAGAACCCAGAGGGCGACCCGCAGGGCACGACCTGGCAGACCTATCAGTCACTGCTTGCTATCGGTTCGGGCGGCTGGACGGGACTGGGCTTTGGTGAGTCAAGGCAGAAGTTCCTTTACCTGCCGATGTCGCAGAATGACTTCGTGTTCTCTATCGTTTGCGAGGAGCTTGGCTTTGTCGGCGGTATGGTAGTCGTGCTGCTGTTTGTGCTTTTCATCGCAAGAGGTTTCTATATCGCAAATCACGCAAAGGACAGATTCGGTATGCTCGTTGCTGCGGGCATAACGATGCATATAGGCGCGCAGGCGTTTTTCAACATAATGGTTGCCTGCAACGCTTTTCCAAATACGGGAATATCGCTGCCGTTCTTCAGCTACGGAGGCACGGCGCTTGCGGTTCAGCTGGCGGAGATGGGCATACTGCTGAGCATCTCACGTCAGGCGAGATTGAAAAAGTAGCACTTTGGCAAAGTTCATTTCAGGGAGCGTTTGTTATGTACAGAGTTTTGCTTGCGGGCGGAGGTACGGCAGGTCACGTTAACCCTGCACTCGCTATCGCAGAGATAATCAAGGATAAGTATCCCGATACACAGTTTTGCTTTGCGGGAAACCCCGACAAGATAGAGGCTGAACTTGTGAAAAAGGCGGGGTACAGGTTTGAGCCTGTAAGGATAGAGGGTTTTCAAAGGCATATCAACCCTGCGAATATCAAGAGAAATTTCAAGGCGGTAAGCTACCTGATGAAATCGGGCAGAACCTGCAAGAATATAATCAAGGACTTTAAGCCTGACCTTGTTGTAGGTACGGGCGGATATGTATCGGGACCTGTTGTAAGAGCCGCTGCAAAAATGGGCATAAAGACAGCTGTCCACGAGCAGAACGCTTATGCGGGCGTTACAAACAAGCTGCTTTCAAAGCACGCCGACCTTGTGATGTTAAGCGTAAAGGAAGCAAAGAAGTATTTTGAGAAGGCAAAGAAAGTCGTTGTAACGGGGCTGCCCGTGAGAAAGGCTTTCAGCAAGATGTCAAAGCAGGAGGCAAGAAAGCAGCTTGGCTTTGATGCTGACACCGTCTGCGTGCTTTCTACGGGCGGAAGCCTTGGCTCACTGACTATCAACAGGTATGCGGCAAAGCTGCTGAAATACTATCAGGATAATGATATCAAGGTCAACCATATACATTCCTACGGCACATATCCCGATTATAAGGACTATGTGAAAACGCTGGAGGAAAGCGGCGTAAAGGTCAATGACGACCCGCACAGGATAGTTGACAGCTACATAAATATGCCCGTGGCTATGGCTGCGTGCGACCTCGTTATAACCCGCTGCGGCGCGTGCGCCCTTACGGAGATCGAGGCTATGGGCAGACCTGCGGTGATGATACCATCGCCTATGGTTGCGGAAAATCATCAGTACTACAACGGGTTGGTGCTGCAAAATGCGGGTGCGGGTGTTGTTATCGAGGAAAAGGACCTCACGGAAGAAGGATTTATCAAGACGGTCATGGAGTATATCGGTGACCGCGCAAAGCTGGAGGAGTCGGCGAAAAATGCTGCAAAGCTGCATATTGCAGACACTCGCGAAAGGATAATGCAGGCGCTTGACAAGCTGCTTGAAAAGTGAAGAAAAACAAAGTTGACTGTTAAGAGGACATTTAAATGGCTAAGAAGAAAAAGAAGAATATCGCTGACGGCTCGGGCGATATGGACCCCATAAAGCTGCCCGACCAGAAGAAAATAAGAGCGCTTAACACTGAAACGCGCCGAGGAAGCGCGATGAATCAGTATGCGGACTCGCTGTTTTCCAATGACAAAAGCAGAAAGCAAGGCTCGTTTGAAAGGGCTATCGCTTACGAAGACCCGGGAAGGAACCTCACGCTTGCTTCCGAGGAGGAGGAAGAAGAGGAAGAGGAGGATATCACCGAGTTTGCCGCAAGGCAGGTGCCAAAGGCAACGGGTCTTAACAGGGGCGTAAAGCTGGGCGGACAGTATGTCAGAAAAAAGACTATCGTGATGTGGTGCGTGTTAGCTCTGTCGTTTCTGCTTATAATGATGTTTGCGTTTCCGCCGATAATAAGCGATGACGTTGACGGCAGCAAGACGGCGCAGGACGTTGACATCTTCAAGGATATGGGCACTACCGAGCTGAAAAAGTATGCCTCGGAGCATTACTCGGTAAATGCCGATATGGAGAAGTTCTTTACATCGGAAAAGTCGGACAATTACCGCGTGGCAGAGCTTTCGTTCAATGTAAGGAATCTTTCGCCGTTCAAGGTCGAAATACCAAAATTCGTTGTGTCAAAGGTAGATGCGCCGTACAAAAACAAGATAGGATATATACAGTCCGAAATCGGTGAAGACGGCAAAGATGTTCCGATCACAATACCTGCGTTCAGCTCAAAGAAAATAAAGATAAGAGTTGTTGTAAACGTTGCTGAAATGAGCGAAAAAGAGTTCAATGATGCGCTTTCTTCTATGATAATCTCGACAAAGGGAATGAACAAGAAGGTGTTCGGTCTTTCAGTGCCGTGCGTACCTTATTTCATCTTCGTTTCCAATAACATTTCGCTGGATCTGGACTAATTTTTTTCACCGAGACTGCGCGATTTGCATAAGATAAGTCAGACCTTTATTTCGGGGAGTGACGCTTATGCAAAAGCTTGTTATAAGAGGAGAAAAACGTCTGTACGGCGAGATCGCCGTGCAGGGTGCAAAAAACAGCGCACTTGCTCTGCTTGCAGGGTGTACGCTGTGCTCGGGCGAGGTGCGGCTTACGAACTGTCCCGCCTTGAGCGATGTTTTCGCGGCTTGCCGCATACTTAACAGACTTGGCTGCAAAAGCAGATACAGCGAGCATACCGCCTATGTGAATGCGGGCAGTATCAGCGAATGTGCAGTCCCAGAGGATATGATGCGCGAGATGCGCTCGTCAATTGTGTTTCTCGGCGCAATACTTGGCAGAAAGGGTCAGTGCGAGCTGTCCTTCCCGGGCGGGTGCGAGCTTGGTCCGCGCCCGATAGATATGCACCTTTCCGCGCTTGAACAAATGGGCGCGAGGATAACCGAGGAGTACGGTGTGCTGTGCTGTGAATGTCCGTACGGGCTGCACGGCGCAAAGATAAGCCTGGGCTTTCCGTCTGTGGGTGCGACGGAGAATATTATGCTTGCTGCTGCGCTTGCAAAGGGCGAAACGGTAATTTACAACGCGGCGAGAGAGCCTGAGATAACAGACCTTGGCAATTTCCTTAACTGCTGCGGTGCAAGGATATCGGGGCAGGGGACATCAACAGTCGTTATAAGCGGCGTGGAAAAGCTCCACGGCTGCGAATACGAGGTAATGCCCGACAGGATAGCTGCGGCAACTTATATGGCAGCTGCGGCGATAACAGGCGGCGAGCTTGACTTGAAAAACGCAAGGGCGCAGGAGCTTGAAGCGGTCATACCCGTTTTTGAGCAGATGGGCTGTGCGGTGTTTACTTATGACGAGAGGATATATATAAACTGCAAACGTCCGCTGAAAGCGGTCAGAACGATACGCACGATGCCGTATCCGGGCTTTCCTACTGATGCGCAGGCTGTGGTAATGGCGGCGCTGACAAAGGCAAAGGGCACGAGCGTTGTGGTAGAAAACATTTTTTGCAGCCGATACCGCCACGTTGACGAGCTGGTGAGAATGGGTGCAAATATCAAAGCAGAAGGGAAAGTTGCGGTCATAGAGGGCGTGAAAAGGCTCTACGGCGCAAGAGTGAGAGCGTGCGACCTTCGCGGAGGCGCGGCGCTTGTGCTTGCAGGGCTTGGCGCGCAGGGCGAAACTGAAGTCGAAAAGGTGTGCTACATCGACCGCGGCTATGAAAATATAGAAAAGTATCTGCGCGAAGCAGGCGCGGATATCACAAGAATGACAGGTTAGGAAACAAAGCAGGGAAAGGTAAAATGAAGGATGTTGTAAGGTCTGCATCGACAAGAGGTGCAAACAGTGAAAACAAAACAAAATCAAAGCACGAACAAGGCAGTATCGTGGGCTATTGCGCTATTGCCTTTGTTTTTGTGTCTTTGATAGTTCTGGTGCTGTGCCTGACGGTGTTTTTCAAGGTGAAATTGGTCGAGATAAACGGCGTAACGCTCTACCGCGATGACCAGATACTCGGCGTGGGCGGCATACTCAAAGACGAAAACCTTGTGCGCACAGATACCTCGCTTATAAAGAAAAGACTT
The DNA here is from genome assembly GCA_900314975.1 of uncultured Eubacteriales bacterium. Lineage (GTDB taxonomy): Bacteria > Bacillota > Clostridia > Oscillospirales > Ruminococcaceae > Hominimerdicola. Next base: position 54,499 of record OMXI01000017.1, read on the forward strand.
GAGGAAAACCTCGTGTTTATCGAGGAGGCAAAGGTCGAAAAGAAATACCCGTCGACGCTTATAATAAGTGTGACGGAGGCGGAAAAAGCCGCTGATATCGTTATCGACGACAAGGTGTGCGTGGTGTCAAAGTCGGGCAGGGTGCTTGAAATGGGCAACACGAAAACTACGGGCGGGATTCCCGTGGTAAGAGGCTTTGAGCTTACCAGCAAGAAGGTCGGCGAAAAGCTCGCAAGCAAGGACGAGAGCAAACTGAAAATCTACAAGGACCTTTTGAAGATAATCGACTCTATCGGTATGGACAAAATCACAGAGATAGACCTTAACAGCCGCTCGGGAATCATACTTTTGTACGACGGCAGGATAACGCTTGAGCTGGGAAGCTCTATGGATCTTGATTATAAGCTGAACTATTTCAAATCGGTCATTGACAGTAAGCTGTCGGACGATTTCAAGGGCAAGCTGGTCTACAACGGCGCTGACAGCGGTATCTCGGCGATACCCGACGGCGCGGGCAAGAAAGACGAAGCAAAGGATGATTCGTCGGCTGCCGATAAGGATAAGGACAAGGATAAGCAGGACGCTCAAAACGGCGCAGGTACGGGCGATGACCAGAACACAGATGCCAACACAAACGCCAATACCGATGCCAACGCAAACGCAAATACCGATGCGAACGCTGACCTTGGCGGCAATACCAACTACGGCTATATGCAGCAGGATCAGAACGGAACGCAGGGCTACGGTTATATGCAGCAGCAGGATCAGAATGGCACGGGCTATGATTACAATAACGGCGGTACAGGCTACGACTACGGCTACAACAATGGTACAACAGGTTATGACTACGGCTACGGCTATAACAACGGCACGACAGGCTATGACTACGGCTACGGCTACAACAACGGCACGACGGGCTATGACTACGGCTACGGCTACAACAACGGTACAACGGGCTATGACTATGGCTACGGATTTAACAACGGCACAACAGGCTATGACTACGGCTACGGATACAACAACGGCGCAACGGGTTATGACTACGGCGGTTCATACGATTATAACGCGGGCGGATATGGCTATTGACCGCGAAAAAATTTGTTGAGTATGTACAATTTCAGCAGAAATTTTGATTGATTAATTGTTTTTTAATAGAATTTTTAAATCAATGTCAATAAAGCGCTTTACATTTGCGCAAATATGTGATAATATAGTACTATCTAATAATGTGCAGACTGGGCGTATTGTGTCAAAACGGCACAGCTTATACACTTTGGAATGTGAATAATTACAGATAAACATAATATAGGAGGATAAGGAATATGGGTTACGAAATCGTAGACGAGCCGGTAGCAGGCGCAAAGATAAAGGTCATCGGTGTCGGCGGCGGCGGCGGAAACGCTCTTAACGGCATTATCGCACAGGGTATAAGAGGTAATGTTGAGTATATCGCTGTTAATACAGATGCACAGGCTCTGAAGAAGTTTGATGCTGAAAATACTATCCAGATAGGCAGAAAGCTCACAAAGGGACTCGGCGCAGGCGCAAAGCCCGAGATCGGTGAGTCTTCAGCACAGGAGAGCAAGGACGAGATAGCTGAAAAGATCAAGGATGCCGATATGGTATTTATCACCGCAGGTATGGGCGGCGGCACAGGTACAGGTGCGGCTCCTGTTATTGCGGAGATCGCAAGAGAGCTTAACAAGCTCACAATCGGCGTTGTTACAAAGCCTTTCAAGTTCGAGGGCATCAAGAAGATGGACAGAGCTGAAAAGGGTATCGAGGCTCTCAAGAAGAACGTTGACGCTCTTATCGTTATCCCTAACCAGAATCTTATAGATACTGATATGAAGAATCTCACAATGGCACAGGCTTACGCTATCTCTGATAACGTGCTCAAGACCGATGTTATCGCTATTGCAGAGATCATCACAAGACATGACGAGATAAACGTTGACTTTGCAGACGTTACAACTATCCTTACCAATGCAGGACAGGCTCACATAGCTATCGGTCACGGCGAGGGCAAGGACAAGGTTCAGGATATTCTCAATCAGGTCGTTACATCAAGTCTGCTTGAGACATCTATCGCTGGCGCAAGAAGACTTATCGTCAACGTTACTATGTCGCCTGACCTCACGGTTCTTGATATGGCAGAGCTTACAGAGGCTATTTCCAATGCGGCTGATGACGGCGCTGATATCATCTTCGGTAACGGCACTGACGAGAACGCAAAGGATACTATGGACGTAACAGTTATCGCTGCTGATTTTGCAGACAATGCAGAGCCTGTAGAGGTTAAGCCTGTTAATCCTTTCGCAAAGTTTGCTCCGAGAGCAGAGGACGAGGAGAAAAAGGCAGATGCAAAGGCTGATGCAGAGGCTATGCAGAAAGCCGGCGTAAAGGCTGCTGACAACCCGAATTACTACGACGATATCTTCAATATCTTCAAGAAGTAATACGAATAGCAAATAATATTGTAACGATGAGGCAAATCAGTTAATGATTTGCCTTATCTAAACTTTATACGCAAACTATAGATAGTCCTTTGCGAGCCATGGGAGAACTATATATAGAAATTGTCAGAAAATCGTGTGTTTTCCGAAACTTTTTATTGAAAAACACTTGAATTTTCGGGATTGTTTTGGTATAATGAATATAAGGTCGTTACGGCTCGTTGTATCGGGGGCAGATGTCGGAAGTTGTCCGAAAAAACTCCCCGAAAATGTTCAGCCTGCAAGGGCGGCTTTTGACATATAATTTTTATTTTTGACTAATGTATTTTGGAGGGAATATTATGGCAAGCAATGGATTTTTGAGAACTGTTAGAGTTGGTGGATTTGATAAGCAGGACGTTCTTGCTTACGTTGACGACCTTACCTCAAAGATTTATACCCTTGAGGCACAGGTAAACGACCAGAATGAAACCATAGAGAGACTGGAAAAATCAGCAGGCAGCGCTCAGAAGCAGGATTTCGAGGGCAAGAAAGAGCTTGAGAAAAAGGTCGAGGATGCTAAAAATAAGGTAGCAGAGCTTATGGCTTCTACCGATACCATGAAGGTAAGGATCGCTGACTACGAGCAGCAGATAGGCGAAAAAGACGCTGAAATAGAAAGACAGAAGAACGAGATCGAAGAGCTTAAGGAAAAACTGGAGCAGGCTGAAAAGAATGCAAGCAGCGGCGGAAACAACAACGCTGCTCTTGAGCTGGGCAACGTATTTATCGAGGCACAGAATACTGCTAACAAGCTTGTTTCCGAGGCTAAAGCCAATGCAAAGGCTATGGAGGAGGAAGCACAGAACCTTCAGAACCAGATACTCGACGATGCAAACGCACAGGCTGAAAAGCTCGTTACATCTGCACAGACAGAGGCTGATGCTACTCTTACAAATGCAAAGCAGAACGCTGCTAATATGGTAGCTCAGGCAAGAGCAGAGGCAGAGCAGACTACTTCTACCGCTAATGCAGAGGCTGAAAGAGTCAGAAGTGAAGCTAACGCAGAGGCACAGAAGGTTACAAGTGAGGCTAACGCAGAAGCACAGAGAGTTACAACAGAGGCTCGTATGCAGGCTGATAAGACCATCAAGGATGCACAGGAGAGTGCTGTTACTATCAGAGCACAGTCCGCTGACATCAGAAAGAACGTTAAGGAGCAGTTCACTGCACTCAGCGATAACGTTCAGAAGCTTGTTACTACACTTAATGACCTGTACGGAACAAGCATCGGTTCTGTAAACAATGCAAGAGACCTTATCGATGACGGTCTTGCACTTGTTGAGGACCAGGAGCAAGCATAACGTCAGATGTCTGAATTTGCAAGAGTTGATTCGTCAGAGCTTAAAGCAAGAAGCGGTGAATTCCGCTGCGGCGATAAGATTCTTCTGACAGGATATGTGTATACCGCGAGAGATGCCGCACACAAACGTTTTGCTGCGCTGCTCGACGAGGGTAAGGAGCTTCCGATACCACTTGAGAATGCGGTCATATACTACGCAGGTCCTACACCCGCGCCCGAGGGCAGACCGATAGGTTCGTGCGGTCCGACAACATCAGGTCGTATGGATAGGTTTGCACCGAGGCTGCTTGACCTCGGTCTTGGCGGGATGATAGGAAAAGGCGAAAGGTCGCAGGAGGTCGTTGACGCGATAGTGCGCAACAAGGCGATTTATCTGTGTGCAATAGGCGGTGCGGGCGCGCTGGCGTGCAACTGCATCAAATCCTGCGAGGTCGTTGCGTTTGATGACCTCGGCTGCGAGTCGGTGAAAAAACTGTATGTGCAGGATTTCCCGCTGATAGTTGCCGACGACTGCGAGGGTAATGATATCTTCAAAAACGGCAGAAAAGAATACTGCTCGCTGTAATGTGATAATACAGCAGCCGCATCAGTTCGGTGCGGCTGTTTTTTGTTCGTCAAAATGACAATAATTGCGCGCTCAAATGTGTAAGTTGTTACAAATATTATTATTTGTAAATTTTATTTTAACGTTTCCCTTGACTTTCGATTTGGGAAATGGTATCATATATTTACATTGGTGTATGGGGCGGTTTTGATATGGATAGTGCGCTTTCAGAGTATAAGTCGATGACCGATGAGGAGCTTGTACGCAGTGCGAAAAATGATAAAAAAGCCGTTTCAGAGCTGATTGTAAGATACCTGCGGACTGTGCATTTCCTTGCGGGAAGATACTCTGCGGGCATTTATGAGGATCTGGTCCAAGAGGGCTTTATGGGACTGCTCAAGGCGGTCAATACGTACAGACCCGACGAGAATGTGAAGTTCTCCACATACGCAAATGTGTGCGTGAAAAACAGAATATTAAGCTCGCTGAAAAGAAACAGTCTGATAAGCGGTGAGGAGTTCACCGAGGATATCGTGCAGTCTCTTTTTGAGAGCGAAAAGACCGCAGATCCTGAAAGCATCGTTATCGAAAACGAGCGTATGGACGAGGTCTATAAAAAAATCACTTCGGCTCTGTCGGAGCAGGAGTGGAGGGTATTTCAATTATTTTTAACCGGAATGGCTTATAATCAAATGGCATTAAATCTTGGCGTTAGTGTTAAGTCGGTAGACAATGCAATGCAAAGGGTCAGGCGAAAATTGAAATCCGTGCTGAAATAAGTTGAAAAGATGCTTTGTGTATCTTTTATATAGCCGAATAGCTTAATTGCAGAGCGTTGTTTATCAAAGGTGTCGGTGCAAGTCCGACGAGGCAAAATTTTTTTAATCGAGGTATAGTATTATGTACGAGGACAAGACATTAGTATGCAAGGACTGCGGTAACGAGTTCGTATTCACAGCAGGCGAGCAGGAGTTCTACGCTGAAAAGGGCTTTACAAACGAGCCGCAGAGATGCAAGGCTTGCAGAGATGCAAGAAAGCAGGCAAGCAAGGCTGACAGACAGACCTACACAGCTACATGCGCAGCATGCGGCGGCGAGGCTGTTATTCCTTTCAAGCCAAGAGAGGACAGACCTGTATATTGCAGTGAGTGCTTCGCAAAGATGAAAGAGGAGCAGTAATACTAATATCAAAAGCAAAAGAGCCGCCAAAGTGACGGCTCTTTTTTGTTGTGCAACGAAAACCCCCAGCTATGCTGGGGGTTCAAAAAAGCTTTAGCTATGAGTAGAAAAACAAAACCTCCTATGATAGAATAAGAGTA
>OMXI01000016.1 GCA_900314975.1 uncultured Eubacteriales bacterium
TCGGTCAGCGCCGAAGGCGATACCTTAACTATAAACTTTTCACTATTCGTTATTCACTATTCACTGTTAGCGTCAAAGACGCTAAATTCTGATTTATCATATCAGCGTTAAAAAACCGCTGCTGTCTTGCGAAAAGACGGCGGCGGTATTCTTATACTTATTTGAGCAGGTGTTTTATCTGTTCATCGCTTGCATACGGCAGCAGCTTTTGCAGGTGCTCGAATATCCGCTCGTATGACTCCTGCGGGGTGCGCTTGTAGACGTTTTGTGCAAAGTCGTCACCCAGAAACTTTTCTGGGGTCGAGTACTGCGCGACTCCCCAGCCGTACTGCTTGCCGTACTTGTCAGTCAGGTAGACAAAGTCGCTGATGACGGCATAGCACTGCTCCTGCAGGCGCGTCATTACTGTATCAAAGCCCTTGTTGCCGCCCTTGCGGTAGTCGCCAAGGCGCTTTAAGTCTTTGGAGATTATCGGGGCGCTGCTGTCAAGCAGGTCGTAAAGCTGCTTATCGCTGTAACGGGCAAGTCCGTCATCATAGCGCGCATCAAAGTCGTACCCGTCGCGGCGGTAGTTGGCAAGGTCTGCGAACCACTCGCGGCTGACGTACACGGCTTTATGCTCAAAGAACTTGCCGTAGGCGCAGTGAGTTTCCCGTATTATCGGTCCTTTCCACTCCCACGCGCCCTGCACGCTGCCGAACCAGTACTTCGGCTGGATATGCTCCTCGATGGAAAAGCCCTCGACAGAGTTCGCAAAGTACGGCAGAAAGCCGTATTTTTCTATTGCCTTGATTATGTCGCCCTTTGAGCGTACGGTAAAGTTCATCCCTGCCACACCTGTCACTCCTTTTATCATTATTCAGCAAAATGCTTGCCTGCGCATCAGTTGACATTTATATTATACACATTTGCATCAATATCAGCCTCGCCTATTTGCTCACCTTTGAGCTTAATTACTGCTCGGCGGTACGCTTCAAGCTGCGGCATATGCTTTACAATTGCGCCCTTTGCGTCACGGTCGGTCTTGTAATCGATTATATGCCACTTACCGTTCTTAACATACAAAAGGTCTATAATTCCGTACACTATTGCGCCGTGGCTCTGATAGCATATAGGCAGCTCGCAGAATATCTGTGCGGTAGCTTTGTCAAAAAGCTCTCCAAGCAAGTCCTGCGGTGCTTTACCCGCCTGCTCAAAGCCGCCCTTATTGAGCATTGTATCCGCAACGGATTCAAGCATCTGCTTTGCCTCGTTAATCTGCACCTGGGTAAGCTGTTCGCCAAGCTCGTCGATGACCTGCTCTATCAGCGTGCCGAGCTTTTTAGCCGCATCTGTGTGCGACATCACCAAAAGCTCCATAAGCCTATGTACAAGCGAGCCTTTATTATCGGAACATATGCTTGCAAACCGCCGTGGTTCTGCCTGTGCCGTGCTGTCGGTATCGGTCTGCTCTGTGCTGTTTTCGCTTGGCACATCACCGCTATACCTGCTGCCTATTTTTTTCTCGTTGGGCGATTCAAAGATATATGTCGCTTTGAGTTTTTCCTGTTTACTGTTAAGACTTGAAGTGTTTTGCGCGTCAGTATAAAGCTGCTCACCGTTGTCTGCACCCGCGGACCTGTTCACGTTCGGCACATTATCGAGCTTGAACTCTGCAACGACATTTCCGCTGTCATCAACCGAAAGAGCTTTCCAGCAGCGCCCAAGCCGAGCAGCCTTATCCGCGTTCTCCTTTTTTTCGGCTTTGTGACAGATGAACAGCGCACTTTCGGCTCTGGTCGCGGCAACATAATTCTGCCTTGCAGTCTCTTCGTATCTGTCTTGTATGACAGTTTCTTTCAAGTCATCAAAGCTATTGGTCTCAATGATCATAGAGTTATTATGCTCTTTTGACGAGCTTACTCCAAAGATGACATTCTTTCTTACGCCCTTATTGTAGACAAGAGCCTGGCTTAAAGAATGACTTGAATTTCTCGCCATGATGCCGAGAATAACTATCGGTCTTTGAAGTCCCTTTACCTTATGAAGATTTGCGATAAAAACAGCATTAGGCTTTTCACTGAGGTCAAGACAACGGTCGTTAGCCTTGGGCTTTGATGCGATCAGCTTGCCCAGCTTGTCTGCTGCCTGTTTGAAAGATGCAATTTCGCCGCTTATCTCGCCTGCACGGATAAGCTCAACAGCATAGTAGAAAAGCTGCATTTCCTCGCTGCCCATTTTTGCAAGCAGTTTCAAATCATCAGCTGCCTTTTGGATAACAGCTGATGCAGGCATACTGTATGAATCACTTCTTACGCTGTTTATCGCATCTGCCGCAGCTATAAGGTCCTTGTCGTCTTTTTCGTCAAGGTACTTATAGGTTTTCTTTTTGGTTGTTTCATCGGTCCGGGTTTCCCTGATGAGTTTTCCGAGCGAGATACCAGTAAAACCTTTTTTCCTTGCCTTGTCACCCCAACTCGCTGCGGCAAGCCTTTCATCAGTAAAGCTGAACAAAGGACTTTTCAGCACGTTGTACAGCGCAGCATCATCGTACTTATCCGCTGCGGCAGCCATTAGCTTTGCAAGCACACAAAGCACTTTGTTGTTTGCATAAGCCACCGAACCCTCGACCTTAACGGGTATGCCCGCGTTTTTCAAGGCAGCGGCAAAGACATCCGTCTCTTTCTTTTCGGGCGTTATGATCATAATATCCCTGTACTGTATGCGGCGCGGCTGGTCATCGTCAAGCATATATGCGGGGTCATTGACGAGCTTTTTGATAAGAGCAAGCGTTTCATTCTCTCCACACGCCTGAGCGGACATAGACCAACAGCCGTCAAGCACATTCGCCGCGGGCATCTGTATGGTGTCCAAATCTGCACTTGCAAGTATCTCGGGGTATTTTGAGCCCAAAAGGCTTGTGAACTTTCCGTCGAACCAGCTGCACAGCTTATACGACGAACGGAAGTTGAAGTTCATAACTATGACCTTGCCAAAGCCGCCTTTTGTATCGTCAAACTTATCACGAACATAGTTAAACTGTTTTTCGTCAGAGCCTTTGAAAGAATAAATAGACTGCTTGGGGTCGCCCACGATAAACAAAGAGCCTTTTCTCGCCCGGCACTCGTCCCATTTCTCCACAGGATTTTCAGCTGCAAGGTAAAAGAAAATCTCCGACTGTATCGGGTCGGTGTCCTGAAATTCGTCGATAAGGAAATGGCTGTGCCTTTGCGAAATGTGCTTTATCAGCTTGCCGCCCGTCTTTGCATCGTCACGCAGCATATTGCGCAGATAGTAAAGCACTGTGTTAAAGTATAGGTCGCCGCGCTCTCTGAGCTTTTGTTCGACCTGTACGCACGCTTTGAGGCAAAAATCCATAGCGATAGCATATTTTTCGTCGTTAAGCACCTTAAGTGGAGTCTGGCAGTCACATTTTCTCATATCAAGAGTGTACGTGCCGGCCGCAGGAAAGGTTTTACTCGGATTTACAGCACGCTCATCTTCCCATTTTTTTGCCGAACTGCTTGGTATAAACCACGCCTTTGCGGCGCACGAGATACCCATGCTGCTTATATCGCCCTTTATCTTAATCTCGTTCAGCGATTTAATATCTTCAATTACCTGTATTAGTTCATCAAACAGATATGTACCCGTGAGCGAAAAAGCATCCTTATGGAGTGCGGGATGATTTGCTGATTTGTTGTATTTGTCCCACTTATCAAGCGAAGAATTTGTCGTGATACTTCCCGAATTGTTTGCAATAAAGCTGCAAATCTCGGAATAGGTCGGCATAAGAGAACTGCATTTATTCTGCAGTTCATCAGCCGTCAGCACGGGCAGAGTTGGCATTTCATTATCCATATGTTCAAGCCTGCTTTTTATCACCTTGAAAAAAACAGTCTGCGGCTCATCGACCGACTTGATATACTCCTCACACGCCTGTTTAAGCTCAGGTCCGTATTCGCCCTTGGCTATCGACTGATACTCACGCGATATTGCCTGCGCATACTCGCCCTCTTCAAGCACGTGCGCACCGATAGGCACGCCTGCATCTATCGGATGCTCTGAAAGGATAGTGCTACAGAACGCATCGATCGTACCCATAAAGCAAAGGTCAATATCCTCCGAAGCTTTCGTCAGACGCTCAAGCCTTATGGGGTCTTTCTCTTTTTGTGCAAGCTCGCCGAGCTTTTTCTGGAACCTCTCATAAAACTCTTTTGCGGCTGCGTTTGTATATGTTATCGCGCTGATTCTTTTTATATCTGTCCCCTCAAGCACCATAGCAGCCATTCTGTCTACAAGTATGCTTGTCTTACCAGAGCCTGCGGATGCCTCGACAAAGATACTCTCGCCGGTCCGGGAAACTATTTGTTCACGCTGCTTGTGGTCACTGGGAACGCTATTAGCCTTCAGTTTCATTTCTTCTTCCCCTTTCCGCAAATGTCAATAAATTCACAAAAGCTGCAGTCTCCGCCCTTTATTGCGGGATTGCTGTCACCCTGTTCGGTCACGGGCGGGAAATACTGATTTTCGAGACATTCCTTGAACTCGGTGAGTATTTCATCTATCTCGCTTTGCTTATAATCGCGAGTGAAGGTATCTTTTATTCGCGGATAGCGGTACTCGCACTTGTCTATTTTCACGGGCTTATCCATATGCCCCAGAATGTACGCATAGCACATAGTCTGCAGCCACGTTTTAGGCTGCTCGTCGTCCTGTTTTACTGTTTTGCCTGTTTTGAAATCACCGATATAGTACTCGTCTGTTTCGGTAAAGTGTTCCACTCGGTCGGGATATCCTGCTATCTTCACGCCCGAGGCTTCGTTTACCGCCTTTGCACCATCTTCGGCGAACAATATTTCCTTTTGATTTTCCTTATCATTTTCATAAGCGTTAAGCGCAATTTGTATCATTTCTTTTTTGTGGCGCTCCACCGACACACCTGCGGCGGGAATATTCATACAAAGGAACTTATCTGTGTAACGGCTGCAAAGCTGTTCATACTGCTGCTTTGACATATCTTTGTTGTCTGCAAGAGACTGCATACAGCTGTGTATGATCGTTCCCTGCTCATTTGCCTTAATAACCTCATATTCCTTCCTGTACTGCGCAATTTTGATGCCCAGCACCCTGCTAAGAAAATACTTTCGCGGGCAGCCAAAAAATGCATCGATCGATGACGGAGAATACTCTTTTTCTTTATCAAAGCAGTTGACCTTTGCATCATCATTATCCTCGGGCACTTGCTCTGCGAGCGTCTTTCCAGCACAAAAGTCCCTGCCTATCAGTCTGTCGGGCGATATATCGTCATCAAAGAACGAATATGTCTTTATGTCTGCAAGCAGCTGCTTATATGATAGTCTGTCTTTTTCCTCGCACAAGCTGTTGTAGAGCTTTGTAACACAAGACGACATATTATCCTCTTTAAGCTCTGACGCGCTGAAAGACGCATATGACAGCGTTATCTTGTTTCCCAGCGCATTTGCAAGCTCCACAAGGTCCAATGCCTGCTGTGTCCTGCGCAATATCAGATTTTCAGATGTAGGCGCTTGCTGTGACTTATCAAACAGCGCAATATCACAATCAAGCACTATCGGATCCTCTCGTGCTGTCCCGGGGAAACTATCAGCACATAGTCCTGCTATGAACAGCCTGTCGCGCAAAGAGAAAACGGCCTTGTCGACAGAGGTGATATGAAGTGCGCCCTGTGCCCTTGCCTTGCGGCAGACGTTTCTTTTCATAAGCTGCGCAATTATATCGACAGGGCTTTCTCCCGTTGCGTCTGAATATTCGTTCATCATCTGTACAGCATCATTCAATGCCGCGGTGTCGAATGCTTTAAGCTCACTTTTGCGCAGACTACAGTATTTGCGCAGCACATAGCAAACCCCCTGCGAAAGCTCTGCCGAAAGCTCCTTCAAAGGCTCGATATATGCCATAACTTTTCTATCATCCTTGTCGTTTCCGTCAAGAAACGTTGCCAGCTTGTCTATCTTTTTGAGATTATCCTCTCCGTCAAAACCAAGGCGCATATTGCCTGCAAGGTCAATTATACCGAACAGGTCTGATTTGTTTCCGCCGCAGACAGTGTCAACAAGCTTTTGCCTGTCAAACGCACTGCAAAAAACGAGTCCCCTTAACGTTTCAAGGTTGAACTTGCCCTCGCCGCACCACATTTTGAGCCTGCTCAGAAACTCCGCAGGATTGGTGTTTGCAAATGGTATGCCACAGCCGAAAGTCATTTTGATGCCGTAGCGCCTGCCGAGTTCAAAGAACAACTGCGGATACAGCGATGTATCTGTAACCGCAACGGTACACTTATCAAAATCGGTGCCGTTTTCTTTATCGAGTATTTCATCAAGAATGTGCAGAACCTCGTTGTATGCACCGTACGCGCTGAACACCTCAGGCTTTTGCGCCATGCTGCTTTTTGCACCAAAAAGCTGCGCAAGGGTCATCTCCTTTGCGCCGCCAAGCGCATCGATAAGCGCCTTTTCAGCAGGCTCGGGCGGGTACTCCTTGAGCGTCACAAGCTCGGTGTTTTCGAGCTTTGCACCCGTGCTTAATGCTGTTCTTATAAGAGATATGCTGTCAATGACACCGCTTTTTTCACACTCGCTGATATAGTTGCTGTAGACCTCGGACAGCGCCTCGTTCTTGTCACTGAACACCTCGCTCTTATCGCTTGAGCCGTCGTCTTTTAGCTTATCAAGCATAGTTTCCTGTTCACTGCTCTCTATGCGCAGGCGCAGCATATCAAGCGACGCGGTCAGCTTTCTCACGCTTTCATAATCGCTCGAAAAATATCCGATTTTTGCAGCCTTGACAGCCTTTGTCATCACGCATATCTGCTCGCTTTTGGTGATACTGCGATCGTCGATCAATATCCCGCTGCTGACGAGCGCGCGCTGTGCAAGCTCTGATGCGTTCATCACACGAAACCCGAACTGCGGCTTATCGAACCAGCACAATGTGCGCAAAAGCTCTGCTTGGTTTACGCCGGAAAGCACAAGTATTGTTTCGTTATTATTAGCCAAAATTCTTCCTCCTTGGGTGAAGTATTGTTAAATACATTGTAACACGCTGTCGAAAAATTGTCAACAAACTGGTGACAAACTGCGCAGAATGTGGTATACTTATCGCAAGGGAGTGAAAACATGATAACTACGGTAAAATACGGCGCGACGAAAACATACGTCGTGCAGGGCAAAAACGGCAGTGTGCTTTTTGACACTGGCTGGGCAGGGACTTTTCCGCTGCTTTGCCGCGCGCTTGGCGAAAAAGGTATTCGCTTGCAGGATATAAAGCTGCTGCTTATATCGCACTTTCACCCTGACCACATGGGCATAGCGCAGGAGATCGCAAACGCAGGTGTTACGCTCGCTGCGGCAGATGTGCAAAGAAATCATCTTCACGTTTCGGACGGTATCTTTGCAAAGGACAGTCGCAGCGGCTTTGTGCCGATAGACGACTCGAAGGTGAGGTTTTTCACGCTGGGTCAGAGCCGCGAGCTTCTCGGTGAGCTTGGCATTGACGGCGAGGTGATACACACGCCGGGTCACAGTGACGACAGCATTTCGCTTTGGGTGCAAAGCGACAGGGCGCTGCTGGTGGGCGACCTCAACCCGCTTTACGAGCTTGAGATGCACAAGGGCACGCAGATAGAGCAAAGCTGGCAGAGGCTTTTGGCGCTTGATCCGCAGACGGTTTACTACGCGCACGCAAAGACGGCAGTTGTGGGTAAAAATCAGGTGTGCGAAAGCGGAGCGCAGGGCGACACCTACTCGCTGGTGAAAAGGATAACAAGGCTTTGTGACAAGGGCTGTGATGCGAGCAAGATCGCGGACAAAACAGGTGCGGACATTGACTTTGTGAGGGACGTGCAGAGAATGTACTTCACTCACCCGAATGTCAGCGTACAGGGCATTCTCGACCGCATTGAGATAAAGGGTAAGTGACAAAATGGACAGGTTCAAAAAGGAAGCGGCGGTCTTTGCAGGCGCGCTGCTGTGCTGCTTTTTGTGGGGCAGCGCTTTTCCGTGCATAAAGATAGGCTACCGCCTTTGGAAAATCAGTGACGGTGACACGTGGCGGATAATTCGCTTTGCGGGCGTGAGGTTTGTGCTTGCGGGGCTGCTCGTTGTCGCATTTGCGAGCATTGCGCGCAGAAAAGTACTTTTGCCAAGGCGTGCGGAAATGCCAAAAATAATGTGGCTTTCCGCATTTCAGACGATCGGGCAGTATGTGCTTTTCTACCTTGGGCTTGCGCACACGGGCGGTGTGAACTCCGCCGTGGTCGACTCGCTGACAACGTTTTTTGCGATAATCATTGCCGCGCTTTTTATGCATATGGAAAGGCTCACCGCGCGCAAGATACTCGGCTGTGTGCTCGGCTTTGCAGGGGTCGTGCTAATAAACATCACGCCGCAGGGATTTACTTTCAGCCCGCTCGGTGACGGGCTTGTGGCGCTGTCGGCGCTGTGCTACGGCGTATCGTCAAATCTTATCAAACGCTACTCGCAGGCGCACGATACGGTGGTTTTCAGCGGATATCAGTTTATCTTCGGCGGTGTCGTGATGACGCTGCTTGGGCAGGTCGGGCTGATGTGTTCGGGTCAAAGCTGCGCGGTGAACGCGGAAAATCTGCCCAAGGCGGTGGCTATGCTTGTGTATCTGGCGCTGGTATCAAGCGTTGCGTACACGCTCTGGGGGCTACTGCTAAAGGGCAACGACGTTTCAAAGATTTCGGTCTTTGGCTTTATGACTCCCGTTGCTGGAGTGCTGCTGTCGGCAGTTCTGCTCGGTGAATCGAGCCTGCTGGGTGTAAAGCATTTTGCCGCGCTGGTGCTAATCGCGGCAGGCATAACAGTAGTAAATCAGAATTTACGCCTCAAGAGGCAAGATTACTAGAGGCAAGAGGCAAGAATCAGTATCGCCTCAGGGCGATACTTTAAAATCGTCCGCCAAAGGCGGACACCTTGTCTTGCTTCTTGCTTCTGAAAAGCGAAGCGCTCTTGCTTCTAGTGGGTTAAATTTCGATTTGTCTGTTTAATATTGCAAATGTAAAAACAGTCCGTACCATAAAAGCACGGACTGTTTTTGCATGTTTATTCTGTTCGCAGGGCTATCACCGGGTCTTTTTTCGCTGCGCGCTTTGCGGGGATAAAGCCGCCTATCATTGTCATACACATACTTATCAGTATAAGCACTATGCTGTACCTTATGGGCAGTCTTGCGGTGACATCTATTCCGTCTGCAAGCCGCTTTATCAGCGAATTTATCGGGAAAAGCAGTATCTCGGAAAGGATAACTCCGAGCGCGCCCGCGCAAAAGCCGATAATGAATGTTTCTGCATTGAACACCTCGGAGATGTTGTGCTTTGATGCGCCAAGCGCACGCAGTATGCCTATCTCCTTTGTACGTTCGAGCACGGAGATGTGCGTGATTATGCCTATCATTATGCTTGAAACGACCAGCGACACTGCAACGAACGCTATAAGCACATAGGTTATCGCATTGACTATGGACGTTATCGACTCGGTTATCAGCGCGACGTAGTCGGTATAGGTTATCATCTTATCGGTGGGGACAGATGCGTTGTATTTTTCTATGCACTCGTTTATCTTGTCCTTGTCCTCAAAGCTGTCGCTGTAGATGTTTATTGCCGACGGCGCGTCGAGGCTGACCTTGCCGAAATTATCCATATTGTCGCTGTAGGTAGCGCCGGAGATGTAGTTGTCGTATATCTGGATAAGGAACGGCTTGCTCTGCTCTGATGCCGCCCACTCGTCAAGCAGCTTTGCCATAGCGGCTTCGTCCTGCATTGCGCTGCCCTCAAGACCGCCTGTATACATAGCCAGGGTGTAAAGACCTGCCTTTTCGCTGACACCGAGATTTGCTATATACTTTCTTGCATCTGCGAGCTTTTCGCTTTCGTCCGCCGCATCAAATTTCATACCGGTAAGCACGTTGGTGTCCTTTGATGCCTCCTGCGCTTTGACTACCTCGCTTGCGTCGGTATGCTCTATCACGTAATGTGTCAGCGCGGAGGTATAGCCTATCGCGGAATCTATGCCGACCTTGACATTTTCCTTTTCCCTGACAATGCCCGTTATCTTAATGGGTATCGCATTTTTCAGCAGTTTTTTCTCGTCAAGCTCGCTTATCATTGAGAATCTGCCGTCAGCGCCTTTTTCGTATCTGTCGCAGGCGGGCACGAGGTAGAATGTTTTGCCGCACACGTCCTCGTAGGAAAAGGTCAGTTTATCGACGCTCTTTCCTCTGCCTATCTTATCGGCGATGTCGGAATACTCCTCGGCGGTGATGATGCCAAGCTGGTAAAGCGCCTCGGCAGAAACCGAGCTGTTTGAGTCAAGCACCAGCACGACCTCGTCATATGCGCTGCACCAATCGCCGTAAACAACGTCATAGTTATCAAGCATAACGCTGCTTATCGCGTCGTCGCCGACGCCTTTCATTATCTCGCTGAAGTTATCCGCGCCCGAGCCTGTGCTTCCGCCAAGCGAGGCAAGTATTGATGATGAACTGCTGCTTTTCTTTCCGCCGCGTGATTCGCCTATCTTATCGGGGTCGGCGTTGCTGTTTACAAGGCGCTGCTTGCTGTCGCGGCTGAACACCTCAAAGTTGAGGTCATACGCATAGACCACTCCGTTTTCGCCGAGATACTTCTGTATCTCGCTGCTTGGGTCATCAAGGTATTTTTTGAACGAGGTGAGGTCGTTGTCCATAATGCTTGACCGCCGTATGCGCCTTCGTTCAAGCTTTGAGTAGCTTGCATACACCGCGCCGTCCTGCTTTTCTTCGTCCTTGTTGGAATTGCTGCGCCTGCTTATCATAGCGGTCATATCCATTGCCTTGCTGGTTATGGTTATCGGGTAGGAAAGCATTGTTTCCTTCTGCTTTTCGTAGATGTATGTATTAACGCCAGTTGAGAGCGCAAGTATCAGCGCTATGCCGATAATGCCGATAGAGCCTGCAAAGGACGTGATTATCGTTCTGCCCTTTTTGGTACGCAGATTGTTGAAACTGAGTGCAAGCGAGGTGAGAAAATTCATCTTGGCTTTGCCCAGTCTGCCCGTTTTTTCCTCCTGCTGTGTCTGTGGTGTGAACGGGTCGGTATCGTCGGTTATTTTGCCGTCTTTGAGCTTTATTATTCTCGTTGCGTACTCGTCTGCAAGCTCGGGGTTGTGCGTTACCATAACAACGAGCCTGTCCTTTGCGACCTGCTTGAGCAGCTGCATTACCTGTATAGACGTTTGCGAATCAAGTGCGCCTGTAGGCTCGTCTGCAAGCAGTATATCGGGGTCATTGACAAGTGCGCGCGCGATAGCAACACGCTGCATCTGCCCGCCCGAAAGCTGATTGGGGTGCTTATGGATATGCTCTGCCAAGCCTACATCTTCAAGCGCTTTTTTGGCGCGCTTTTTGCGCTCACTGCGCGACAGTCCGCCGATAGTCAGCGCAAGCTCGACATTTGCAAGCACGCTCTGGTGCTGTATAAGGTTGTAGCTTTGGAACACAAAGCCTATGGCGTGGTTGCGGTAGGCGTCCCAATCCTTGTCCTTATACTTTCTGGTCGAGGTCGAATTGATGATAAGTTCGCCACTGTCGTATCTGTCAAGTCCGCCGATTATGTTCAAAAGCGTGGTTTTTCCGCTGCCTGACGGACCGAGTACCGCAACGAACTCGCTGTCACGCAGGTCAAGGCTGACACCGTCAAGCGCTTTCTGAACCAGCGTACCTGTTTTGTACTGTTTAGAGATATTCTTTATCTGAAGCATTTTTATCGCTCCCCTTCTGTAAATAATATAGCACATTGATTTACTTTCGTCAATAATGTTTACAAAAGTTTTGTTGACACGGTTGTTGCTATGTTGTATACTGGGTTAAAAACAGAAAAGGGGTAATCATATGAAAATCAAAAAACAGCTTTCAGCGTTTCTGCTTGCGCTTTCGCTTGCGGTTATGAACGGCTGCGGCGATTCAAGTGCGGGTGATAAGCTAAGCTCGGCGGCTGATCCATCGGTTTCATCATCGCAGGCTGAGTCCTCGTCGGCGGCAGACAGCTCGTCATCTGCGGCGGACTCATCGTCACAGGCGGCTGTGGTGTATGATTATGAACACGGCACAGACGGCTACTACAACTTAATGGATGAGCTTAAACTCTTTCAGATGAAAACTCAGCAGGCAGGCACCTGCTGGCTGTATGCAGGCAGGGCAAGTATGCAGACAAGCTATGAAAAGCAGACCGGCAAAGAGCTGAAAATGGAGATATACGATATGCTCGATGCCGTTTACGGCGCAGGCAAGCAGGAGGGCTTTTTCGTAAACAGCGGTGTCGATAAAGGCGAAGTAGGCGGCTGGCAGTGGATGATCACGGATACCCTTTCAAGAGGCTATAAGGACGGCATCACGCTGGACAGCTCTATTATAATCGACCCGACCGACCGCGAGGCTATCAAAAACGCTATAAAAACAAGAGGCGGCATTGCGGCTGAGGTGCTTGACAAACCGATGTATTATGGCACTTTCGGCAAGTATTACACCACCAACTACGGTTCTCCCGACGAGTTTGACCATGATGTGACTATCGTTGGATATGACGACCATTTCCCGAAAGAATATTTCTCCACACCCGCATCACAGGACGGTGCATGGATAGTTTACAATTCAAACACAGGAATGATGCTCAATTACCTCTCCTACGATTCAAAGCTTGGCTATGCGATTTCCCATACCGTCAGCGATAAGTATTCGCAGGTACTGAGCTATGACGCAGGCAACGAAATGGACAGATACGTTAAGACGGGCGGCTCCACAAAGGTCGCAAACGTTTTCCACAAAGCCGGCAAGCTGGCGGCTGTAGGCACTTTCAACGATTTTGACAAGCAAAGCATCAAGATAGAAATTATGTCCGCCGATCTCAAGAACGTGCTGTACACGCAGGACGCTGTGCTTGACTACCACGGCTACCACACGGTAGAGCTTACCAAGCCCGTTGAGGTCAGCGATTTTGCGGTAGTTGTAACATACGAAAAGGGTGCGCCTGTTGAGGGTGAATCGATCGAAAATGGCGAAGGTATGTACAAGACCGTATCAGAAAAGGGTCAGTCGTTCGTGTTCGCCGGCGGCACCTGGAAGGACCTTTCCGACGCTGACGCAAAGACAGTTTTAAAGACTGATTTTGCTCCCGGCAACGCTTGTATCAAGGCACTGTATGCAAAATAATGCACAAGATAAATCAGAATTTAGCGTCTTTGACGCTAACAGTGAATAGTGAATAACGAATAGTGAAAAGTTTATAGTAAAGGTATCGCCTTTGGCGATATATTAAAATATGTGAGCGAAGCGAACACCACTACTATTCACTATTCACTTTTCACTCTTCACTATTCATTGCTTATCGGCGCAAAGCGCCGAGCTGTCGCTTTCGGCGCGGTGGTGGTCGAGTGCGATACCGTAGTAGTCGCACATATCGTTGAGCTTATGGCTGATATCGGGGAGGAGCTTTCTGCCTGCGCGCACGGTGCAGATGTACTTGACGCTGCTTTTCCACTCGATACCGTAGGCATTGAGACAATGCTTCAGCACGCCGAGGTCGAACACGGCATTGTGTGCAACAAGTATGCCGCTTTCCATAAACGGAGCGATTTTCTCCCACAGCTGCGCAAAGTTGGGTGCACCCGCAACGGTGCTGCTGCTTATGCCCGTAAGGCGCGTGTTGAACCGGTCAAAGCTCGTTTCGGGGTCAACGAGGGAATAAAAGCTGTCTGCTATCTCCCCCTCTTTTATCATAGTAATGCCTATCGCGCTGATTCGGTTGTTGAAGCGG
This sequence comes from uncultured Eubacteriales bacterium, assembly GCA_900314975.1. Taxonomy (GTDB): domain Bacteria; phylum Bacillota; class Clostridia; order Oscillospirales; family Ruminococcaceae; genus Hominimerdicola. Next base: position 13,832 of record OMXI01000016.1, read on the forward strand.
TTAGGGGTTTCTACATCAAAAACTGTGTATGTATACATTGCGATTTCCTTTCGGTGAAATGTTGTCCTTATTAAATATACCCAAACGCACGTAAAAAGTCAAGCGGCACACAAAAAAGCTCTGCGCAGAGCAAACCCTGCGCGGAGCTTTTAGTTTTGTTCAAGCCGTTCTTTGCGCTTGCGGCAGAGAATATACCCTATGCAAGCGGCTGAAACGCAAATTATTATTACCGCCCGTGCAAGCGGTGATGACAGACCTGCTGCAACGTTACCGTTGAGTGTATTTGTGACAACAAGCGTTGTGGAGTCTGTAAAGGTGAACTGTACGGAGTTTTCAGCCTTATCCTGCTCGTCGCCGAGCCTGAATGTCGTTTTGTACTCGCTCTTTTTCTCCGTGACCTTGACATCCACGCCCTGCGGCAGCGCTATCTCAACCACGTCGCCGTGCTTCACGGTGAACTCACCGCCGCTGTGAGACATTTTAGTCTGCTCCTCGCCGTTTTTCGCCCAGACGAACTCGTCGTTCTCGCCAGCGCCCTGAACCTCTACAGTAAACGTGAAATCCTTATTCTTGCTGCCGAAAGCGCCGCTGACCTGCTTGGTGATAGTAAGCAGCTTCATTTCGGTATCCGTGCGCACATTCGGCACGCTGAGCGTATAGATGTAGCTGTCGTCTGTTTCAACGAGCTGACCGTTATACGAATCGCTGATAAGCGACGGAACGCCTATGGACGAGATCCGCAGCACGATATCGTCGTCAAGCTTGGTATAGCCAAACGGCGCTTTGGTCTCGGTGAGGAAGAACACCGCACCGTTCTCGCCGGGGTTTATCACTCTGCCGCTGCTGCCGCCGCAGATATCGACCATACCGTTTTTGGTGACCATATCCTCAAAGCCTGTTAACGGGTCTTTGTTTTTGACGTAGCCGCTGACGGTGGTGTTTACCTGCTTGTACAGAGCAAAATGCGCAGCACCGAGTTTAAGGTTCTTATCCTCGCTGTCGGTTTTCATCAGCTTGAAATTGAACGGCTTGTTGTACACGTCAACAAACGCGGTAATTCCGTTGATGCCCGCCTTGCTGTTTGCCCATTTCAAGTCGGTATCTGCCGTTTCTCCCCACGCAGTCGTGCCGTCCTCGTAATACAGCGACACAGTTTCGTCGGGATTGACTTTAAATCGCAGCGTCTTTTGCAGACCGACATAGCCCTTTGGCGCAGCTGTTTGCGTGAGCGTATAGAGCTTGTCGTGCTCAAAGTTATACAGTATCGTAACTATACCCTCGGAATTTGATGTATACGTTCCGACTGTTTTGCCTGCGGCATCTGTCAGAGTGAAGATCCCGCCCTGCAATGCGTCGGCGCTGTCCCATTTGAAAAGGCGCACCGCTATACCGCCCTCGCGGGTGTTGGTTACCGTATCGACTCTTGCCGCGCCGTCATCAGCGCCCTGGGTGTAGGACACAACGTAGTTGAAATCCTTGTCGCTGTTTTCGCCCGCAGGCGTTGCCTGCGCCGTACGCGTAGCTGTAAGCCTTACAGAGCCTGCGCTGTCAATGGGCGTTAATGTTCCGTAATTTGTAACGGTTCCGTCGGAGCTGTCAAAATCGAACATCTTCATTGTGATGCCGTGCTTGGTGTTGTCGACAGTAGCGACCTCGTGCAGCTCGCCGTCCAGATTAAGATCCTCAAGCTTTGCAAAGTAAAACGGCACCGATACAGACTGTGAACAAGGCACAAGCTTTGTCTTTTCGTCATTGGGCTTCATACCGATATACGCATAGCGCGAATTATCCCACGCGATTATCTCCGAATAGAACTCGCCGTTTCGTCTGCCGGGCATATTGATGCCGATAGTATCGCTTGAAAGAGTCTGATCATCATGCATCTGCGGAGCGATATATTTTTCCGAGTACGGATTATACAGCTCGTAGTAGTAATTAGGCTGCTTTGTGACCTCGTCATAGTACTCGGTGAACACCCATTCCAGCGAGCCTGTGCCGTCGCCGAGCCACAGTATCTTACCGCCGCTTGCATAGCAGGGGTACAGCGTGCCGTTGTAGTCCACTGCATAGATGTCATATTTCTTTGTATCCTCGTTCCACAAACGAGTATAAACAATAACCCTCTGACCGCTGCGCGCCTCTGAAACGCTTATGCGGTCTGCCGAATAGGTTATCAGGTCGGAATCTGAAAGCTGTGCAAAATCGAGCAGATACAGCCACGTATCCGCGCCGCTGCCCGATGTCAGCGAAAAGCTCGCGGGAATGTTCTGCGCTTCGTCCGCTGCGCTGAATGTGACATACTTGCCGTTATAGCCAAGCCTTATCCTGCCATTGCTGTCGGCGCTCACCTTGAAAGCGGCAGCGCTGTCCGCACTGTCGGTAAGCGCAAGGTCATCGCCGTTCACCGTGAGGTACTTTGTGCCGCTGCTTGTATCGCCTTTGAGCTTGTAGGTATCCTCTCCTGCACTTTGGAAAGTCCACCTTGTGACCTCGCTGCCCTCGTCAACGTACAATGTGGCGCTGTTGTTGCTTTCGGTCTTGTGCGTTACAAGCTGTACAAGTGTGTGAACATTTTTGTCCCCTGCCATAAGTGCGAAGCCGTGTGTACCGCTTGTGTAATTCATCAAGCCGTAGGTCTTGCCGCCGAGCTTGTAGGGGTCTGTTTCTATCGGCTCATAGTACCAGAATGATAGCTTTGCGTTGGCATCGCCCTTGCCGCTAAATGCAGCAAACGCACTGCCGTTCGTGCCGCCCTGCATATTGCAGCAGAAATTGTTGCTTCCTGCGATAATGAAGTTTGCAGCCGTATTGTCGTTCGTCGGCTTTTCAATCGCGAACGAGCTTGCCTCGCTCTTATCCGTAACAAAAGAAAGGCTGTTAGTACTCTGCTTAAGATATTTTTTGCTGCCCTGCTCGATACAGTATATCTTGCACGAGGTCACGGCAGTTTTTTCCGTGTTCAGTACAGCATCCTCAATATAATACTTGCTTGCCTTGTAGGTCTCACCGTCATCAAGCGTTCTGTATGCGTCCTCGGGGTGCTGATTTTTTGCAGGTAATTTTGTCTTGGTTATACCCGTTCTTGATGAATTACCACCGACATTGCTCTCCTGATGCGATGTGAAAAAGTATGTTCCGCCTATATTGCCTATATACATACCCTTTTGCGCATTGGCAACAACAGTTTCAAGGCTCTGCGCCTTTATCCAGCCTTGGCTGCCCGTATACGGCTGCACGTCATCGTCAACAACTATCTCATACACGCTGAAGCCAGCTGCATAAAAGCTTATCTTTCCGTCTTCAAACGTGAAGTCGGTTATCTGCTCGCGCACACCGTCATCGCGGATATGCCAAAGCTCTATACTGCTGCCCTGTGTGATCTTCGGGTCGGTTATCTCAACGCGGATAGGGCTGTCCTTGCTCGGCTGGAACTCGCTGTCGCCGTCGGTGATAGTGATGTCATAGGCGGCTGTTCCCTGCTGTTCGTCCGAAACGTCCACTGCCTCGGCAGTCGCGCCCTTGGGCATCATTCCGTCAAGCGTTACGACCTGCTGCGCCTGCTCGCCGTTGGGGTAAAGCTCAATGCTCTGATGTGTCAGCTGCGTTTGTGCCTGCTCACCTGACACGACCTGTTCTTCGGCAAACGCATTAAGGGGGAAATACACGCTGACTGAACCAAGCAGCATAGCAAATGCGCACACTGCACTCGTCAGGCGCCTGACTATACGCTTTTTCATGCTTATCCCCCTCCTTTTAAAGTAAAATAGGATCCTCAATTACAAAACAAGGGCAGACCTTCGTAAGACCACTCACCGCCGCGGCGAGTGTTCAAAATGCCTGCCTCCCGTTCTATTCGCTGATATAGCAAAAAACTACTGTTTTTGTTGTTGAATTAGCTCCTGCGCAGGTAGCAAGACCGATAATGCGCTTATCCTTATCGACTGTCACGCCGTTTGCATTATCCTGTATAAATTTTCTTATGCGCGAGCTGTCCATATTGAACACTGTCTTTTCTCTGCTGCTTACACGCATTGAGGCAAACACCTCCAGCTTATACACCTTTCGGGCGTCCCTGCCCACCAAAAGCGTGCCTGTGGTATGGCTTTTCAGATAAGCACGATTGAGAAAATCGTCAAGCGAACCGAACAGCTTGCCGTAGTCCATATGGTGACCGTAAATTATTGAAAAATCGTCTGAAAAATCGCTGCTGCACCTGCTGTCAAGGAATATGCTGCCTGTCAGAGAGTAATTCCCGAACGGGTCGGTACTCAAAAAACGGGTGTTGTCCTCGCCCTGCATAACGGGATAATCTATACTTGTACCGTCGATAGTTATCCAGCCCACCATTTCATCGGTGATAGGCGAATCCGCGGCTGCGGAATGTGCAGCGGGGTCGGGCTTGTATCGCAGTATATCTGCATCGAGCGTATGCGAAAACATATAATAGCTGTCATACGCCTGCCATATGCCGATTATCATAGCTATGACAAACACAAGCAGCATTGCCCAGCCGTAAAGCTCGTTGAGTTTTTTCCAGAATTTAAGCAAGGCGATTATTCTTCCTCAGACTTTTTCTTCTTTATGTAGATTATGCTGCCTGCTGCGCCGACAACGCCCAGTACGATTATACCCACAGGGAGCGCTACATTTGAAAGTATACCTGTCGGGATAGTACCCTCACGGGTGTTGGTGAATGCAGCAGTTGTGTTGCCCTGTATACCTGTATCGCTGTCGGAAATACCGTTGCGTGCTGCATTAGCGGCTGCATCTGCGGTGTAGCTTGCACCCTCTGCGATAGTCTCGCTGACAGCAACGCTTGGAGTATAATCCTCCTGTGCCTCTGTAACGGTATACTTTGCGCCTGCGGGCAGACCCAGCAGCTTTACGCTCTGACCGTGCTTGATGTAAAAGCTTACGGTTATCTCGCCCGATTCATCGGCTTTGAGCTGCTGACCTGTTCTTTCGGTGTCGTCATCTTTTGTATTTGCAGTATTCATAGCAGCTTCAGTATAAATTGTGGAAGTGCTCTTTTCAGGTGCTGCAAGGAAGGTCGTTCCCTGGCCGTCAACTGTTATCTCTGCGCCCTTTGCATTGCTGACAGCGATATCGAACTTGAAATACTTGTCCTTTGAGCCCTGATTACCTGCAACGGTTTTTGAGAACTCAAGGTCATAGGTCTCGTATTTGTTGGTAAATCCCGAGGACTTGCCTGCTACGGTCGCCGTGTCAGCAGTAGCACCTGTACCCTTTACGGGACTGTCATCAACGCTGTCGTGCAGCACGTAATTTGTAATGCTCAGTTTAGTTGTGTTTTCTGCCGATGTATCCGAAACAACAACATCGAGAACTCTCGTATTGTCTGCATCGTTTGTAACACCTGCCGCCTGATTTGTACCCGCAGCTGCCTCGGTGATGATGTATCTGTAGATACCGGGCTCGGTGAATTCAATGCCAGAGAAATCTATCTCGATCTTTTTCTGCGCATACTTTTCATCGTTCTTGTTTGACGCGGTAGTGAACTTGACAGTCTTGCCCGTTCCCATATCGCCCTCGGCGATAGTTGTATCAGCCGCAGAGAAATTGACCGTTGCGGTAGTATCATCGCCATCGTTGTTGTTGTCAGCGCCTTCAGCGGTTTTCAGCACGAACTTTGGCGTGCCGACGCCTGCAAGAACAGGCAGGGTCGAGCCGTCAGCCGCAGCGTCCACAGCCTCACCGCCTGCAACAGTGAACGAAAAAGCTGCGTTTGGAACGATCGCATCATTCTCCATTACAAGATACTTATCAAATGATGTTACTTTTGTACCCTCGATAGCGGTGTACACCGTGTCGGCAGACGCGCTCATCGGCATAGCCGCCATAAGCGAGACCGACATGCATACCGCTGCTATCGCAGCAGATAGTCTTTTTGCCTTCACATCCGTTTCCTCCTTAAAGATATGTAATCATCGATTCAATAGACTACAAATGTTATCATTGTGAACTTATGTATTATTTTCCCATATAGTTACACTTGTACTTACATATTACAGCACCGCAATATTTAAACTTCAAGCATTTATGCCAAAAAAAGTTTTATAAATGCAATTATTTCCACGGATTTAGTGCAAATCCGCTGTGTTTGCCCGAGCAGATTATTATTCTTGTCCCTTTTAACTTTTGTGTTGTTAATAAGATAAATCAGAATTTATCGGCGCTTTGCGCCGATAAGCAGTGAATAGTGAAGAGTGAAAAGTGAATAGTGAATAGTAGTGGTGTTCGCTTCGCTCACCGGTCAGCGCCGAAGGCGATACCTTAACTATAAACTTTTCACTATTCGTTATTCACTATTCACTGTTAGCGTCAAAGACGCTAAATTCTGATTTATCGCAGGAACACTTTTGTAAAAAGAGAGAACAATAATAAAGGACAACTCTGGTTCGATAAAAAAGAAAAGCTCGCAGACCCTTGATTAAAAGGTTCTGCGAGTTTTTTGATTACAATCTGCGGCATTTCATCCGATGCTATCTTATTACGCTTATTATTTCATCAACAGTCCTGTCGGAAACAGCTCCCGTACCGCCGAATACCGCCATGCCGTTAGGTGCTTTGTCATTGATAGTCAGCCCCTTGATCTCATTCTTCAGGATATAGTCTTTACCCTTGATGTCCTTTTTGAAAGTCAGCGTCTTGCTGCCTGCATCGTAGCTTGCTGCACCGTCACCAAGTATATCAGCCGCGTTTTTGTCTGTTACCTGCGTTCCATACACCTGTAGATTATACGTTGTCAGCGCACTTGCGGTGAACGTTCCCTCTGGCAGCAGTGAAACGAAAGTGAACGCCAGCAGAAATGACGTGACAAATGATATTATTTTTGTTTTGATGTTTTTCATATGGTCCTCCCCTGTTATGACAGTTATGGTCTGTAAATCAGATTGTACCTTGTAACGCCGTTGCCGGCTGTCTTTGTGTTGTAAAGCTCGCAGCCGAAATGCTGATACATATCCGAATATGCCTTCATATCCGTGTCTATCAGCAGCGGCAGTTCCTTTTCCTTTGCCATCTGTTTTGCAAAATCAACCAGCTGCCTTGCGTAGCCCCTGCCCTGTGCCTTAACGTCTACTGCGACCATAAGCACATCAATGTGGGGCTGCTTGGCATAACGCTTGTTCTCGTCTGCGATCTGCGAGATATGCCCCAGCATTTTCTTTAGCTTGCCAAACGGCAGACGCATGAAAATAGCTGCGAGCATTTTAAGCTGCTCGGGCACGTTTTTGTCCTCACTGCACGCAAGCCCGATATAGCCCTTTCCGTCATCGGTCGAATACAGCGATTTTGTTTGGTAAACAAAATCAACATAAGCAGCCATGTATTTCAGCACAAGCGGCCGCCTCTGCTGCACATCACCAAGCTCGTGAAACAGCTCGTTTGTGACGAACGCATTGCCGATAACATATCTCAGCCTGCGCAGCTGCTCTTCATTAAGCCCTTCAACAAGTTTCATAGCATACTCCCCTTTTGAAAAACTCTTTATGCTATTATACACCAAAGGTTTACTCCTGTCAATTTCCGCGATTTCAGACAAATTTCAGAAGTTTTAATGCAAACAAGCGGTTGAAGCAGGCGCATTTCCGTAAAAACTAAAGACAGCAGCTCCGAATAAGTGGTTAATCCCACGCGGAGCTGCTATTTTTTGTTCTGAATGCTGTTATCAGCTTCAGCACATCAGGTTATAGCTGTAAGATGCTGTGACAATAATACAGTTAATAAATCAGAGCTTGTTATCTATCCTTGCAAGCGATGCGTTCTTATAGCTGTCATCGTCAGTCACTTCTTTTATTATATGTATCTGTTCAGGCACGCATATCGGTGCATTCTCGTCGCTTAATTCTATTTCAAGAATTGCTTTATCCGACCAGAACGGGTAAACATCTATTTCAAGATAGCAGTTTTCGTATGCAAAACAATATCTTGTTTTTCGTATCTGCCGCCTTGAAGTATCGGCATCCATAAGCAGACGCAGATACTCGTCCTGCGAAAGACGCTTTTCTATCTCGACACGCTTTATATCACTTATTTTACGCTTAGTTGTCTTAAAGTAGATATAGTTTCCGTCTATTCCGCGCTGGCGAACTCTTACCTCGTCGCCGTTTGAGCTGTTGAGGTAGGTCTGGATTATCTCAACGCGCTGGCAGTTAGGCTGCTTTTCAAGCCAGCTGATATCGGGATACTCGATAAGAAACTTTCTCTCTATTTCAAAGGGTTCAGGCTCACCGAGGTACGACGATATCTCAACAAGCAGCCTATGTATCTTTTCATCAAAATCTGAACAGTTGTCGATAACTCGGAAATGCGGATGACCCGTCCACGCGGCAATCAGCTTATCGTCTATCTCGGCTGCCTTCTGCGGTTTTTCCAAACGGGCTGAATTGTTTTGCAGAGTATAGAAATCAGCAGCACCTTTAGCGGCAGTAACCAGATGAAATACCGCGCCGTAGTTGTCGCGCAGAGCTATCTCGTTTGTTCCAAGTTCGTCAAGTGCATCTGAAAAAGCCTTTTGAGTCATATACGCCTTATTGTCAAGCGCACCCCTGTCACAAACGATAAGTATTTTTTCGGCAGTCATCTCTTTTGCGGCAGCTTCATATATCTGCTCTTTTTGCAGCTGCATTTTAAGCAAATGGTTTTGAAATCTGTCGCAGTTTGCAGGAGCTATACCGCCTTTTATCAGCTCAGTTGCAACCTCGGCAACTACAAGGACCGTATACCCGAGCTGCGAAAAATGCTCTTGTATCCTGCTGAGTGCTGTTGACTTTCCTGCACACGGACCGCCTGTTATAACTATCTTTTCTATACTCACATCTGACACCGCCTTTATTCTGATACTTTTATTATAGCACCTATTGATTTATAAATCAATATTTTTCAAAAAAACCAAATCGGCATTATGTCAGACTGTATTTATATATGTAAGCAGCAGTTAAGGACGGACATCAAGGAGGAAGTGCTATGAAAAAGACAATGGGGAACAAAAGGATAGTAACACAGCTTCAGGGAAAGGAGGTAACACTCAAGCTTTATGAAAAGGACTCGCGCAGTATTAACAGACTCAATCAGGTACATTGCGCTGAAGGCAGGCTTACGGTATATCCCAATCTCATAAGCGTCAGGGACAAGAAAACAGGCATAGTTCTTTCCGTCAGTATCAACAGGCTCGCGTGCGCAGAAGCAGATATCTATTATCAAGGGCAGTATGTCAGGATATGCCGTATCAGCGAATGCCCGACAATAGTCGGTATCGGTACGGCAGAGCCGCTTATTCAGAAAAAAAGAAAAGATGAAAAAAATATCGGCAAAAAAACCAAATCGGCAGCCTGACAAACAGTATATATGTATGTAAGCAGTAAAACGACAAAGACAAACACATTTTTTGGAGGTATGTATTATGAAAAAGTTCATCACAATCGCATTTGTTATCGGTTCTTTTATCCTTTCCACAGGTTGTTCGGAGCAGAGCGAGGATACCCGCAGCACTACAACGCTCTCTTCTCATTTCAGTGCAGTACAGCAGGCAACACAGACAGCACCTACCGAAACAGAGGCTCAAACAACAACCGAATCCGAAATGCAGCAGACCGCTCCCGAGACGACCACATCTGCACAGACCACAACACAAGCTTCAGCGGAGCCTGCACCCGAAACGACCACAACTCCTGCACCTGCAGCAAAGCCATTGACAGCATCTGCATCTACCTGCGGCGGAAAGGTGAATATGACAGCGACCGCAGACCCCGCGAGCTCGACCATCACCGTGATAGTGGACAACAGTCTGAATACCGATGTAAGAATGTTCGGTTTCCCCTCAGTAATCGGTGCGGACGGTTTCAGCAATCCTCTTGATTCACGCGCAAACTCCGGCTCGTATCTTGCTGCAACAGCTCCCGGCGCAAAGTCAAAGGTCGTATACTATGTCGACAGCAGTCTTCTCCAGCCGGGCGTAAAACTCACAGGCAGCCTGCATTGCATGGGATTCTTCGGCGACACATCGTACACTCTTACGTTCAAATAACCAACAGACCTTAAAGGAGGCATTATTATGAGAAATATATTCAATCTGTTCTACGGCATCGGCTGCATTATGTTTGTCATCGTTATGAGTGTTATCAATGCTGTTACAAAGCGCCACAAACGCAGAAAGTATGCCCGTATGAACGCGTATTACCCATATGCAGCGAACACCACTGCTCAGCCTTTCGATAACAATGGTCTGATAATGCAGCAGCAAGATTTCCAGCAACAGCAGATTTTACAGCAGCAGGATTGGGCTATGCAGGAAACGATGAAGGCAGGTATGCCGTTTGAGCAGGGTGGATATAATATGAGCTGGGGCAACTCGTTCAATGAGCCTTCTTTCTTCGACTGTTCAAGCTCATTCGACAGCTTCAGCTCGTTCGATAATTTCGGCGGAGGTGGTATGGGAATGTTCTGAACTTTACTTGCTCGTGTTTATTCAGACGAAGTTGCCCGACCAGCACTTCGTGTGGAAAACAACATATTGACAAAAGCATACAACAGATTTATAATACTATAAAAGCAAAAATGAAAGGTGGTATCCTATTGAAAAAATACATTACAGTTATCCCTTTGCAAGAACCTTTGTCTCTTACCTCAAGCGTGTATGACTGCGGAGATAACATCTCTTTGAGAAATGACCTTGAAACAAGTTTCCCTATACTTATACCTATTTATAATGATGTAATGGAAGGCGAGAGAATAAGCATCGTACAAATAAATATCGACGACGGTCCTAACCTTATCGAAAACGCTGCCAAATTCAAGCTGGAGCTTGAACAGATACAACAAAAGAAAAAGTTTGATTTCGACATCAGAACCATTGATATCAATTTCACAGAAACTATTGATAATCAGATAAACCTCTTTACTGAGATTCTCAATTCTGTAAATGAGAGCGACGAGATAACCGCAGACATCACTTACGGAACCAAAGCAATCCCGATTATTATTATCAATGCTCTTGAATGCATAAGTAAAACCATTAAGAACACATCAATAGACAGAATCGTTTATGGACTGAAAAACTTTAAGACCCACGAAAAACAGATATTTGACGTATCAGCGCTTTTTTTCCTCAACAGCGCGCTGGACTCGCTTATCAAAGCAAATATTCCTATTAACAAAGATCTGATAAAGTCTATGCTTGAAATGGGCGGTGATTAAATGTTTATCCAACCTGAATGCGGAGAAAAGATAGATGCTCTTGCTACGAAATACATCGCTGCACGAACAGATGGGAACAAAACAGAGATCGTCAAGCTGAGAGAACAGATCATAATGCTGATTGCTCCCAATATCAATTCGTACAATACACAAACCCAAGAGATCCACATTGACGTCTGGACAGAGAATGCTGAATTTAAAAAGAAATATAAAAACGATAAGCTGCTGGAGGATTATCAGAACAACTACCTTCTGAATGTTATCCAGCTGCTTGACAAGTGGACCGGAGAAGGCAGCTTTGTAAGATATCTGACATCCAGCCAGAAAGGTTTCTCAAACAAGTTCACTCATAATTATTATGGACAGAAATTCACAAAGGTCAAAAATGAAAACGATGACAGTGATAAGCCTAAGTATAAAGCAGATGTGAACTTTATTCCGTTAGAAGACATTGAAAAGAAAGCTGACGAGAACAGATTCGAGGAAGATATGGGTACCCTGATGTATGTTTACCTAGATTTTGCTTCAAAATTCGTTCAGCTGATAAACAAGAGAATGAGTGAAACTCCAAAGTTCAATTATGCACCCCTGTTTTATACCGAGAGCCTGTCATTACTGCGATATTCACTTGACAAAGAGTTTGTGGATTTTGAACAGATAGGTACTCACGTTTGGCGTACTATGAATATTGATTTCCTCAATACATATATCTGCGAAGCAATGACCGAATCGCCCGAATGGGACAGACTGTTTGAATGTGAGTTCAAAAAATACAGCGAGTTCACGGGAGATAAAAAAGACGAAAACGAGATATGTGTCTCTGTATCTGCTGCCAAGACATCTAAAAGCGGCAGCAGAGCCTACTCTGATAACGGTTCGACCCTTAAACCAAAAGTGCTCCTGAATTATATCGCTGCGGCGGCAGCTGCGGCAGGCAAGAAACAATACATAAAAAACAAAGATGATGTTTCCACCCGCCGAAGCGACTATTATAATAAGATACTTTCGTTTTTGAGGGACAAACGAAAAGAAGCTGAACTGAACTGAATAATAACAACTATTTTTTCGCCCGAATTATTTCGGGTGATTTTTTTTGCAAAAAACCAAATCGGGATCGCACCGAAATGTATATATACATAGATGCAACAAACACGAAACAAAAGGAGTATGAATTATGAAAAAGATATACAATGTTATCGTTAAGCTTTCCGATGAGGCAAAAAGAGATGAATTCAAAAACGAAACTGCTATTTTTACGGACATCAAACTTCACTTTGCCGATGACAAGGCAGGCGTAAAGAGTCTGAAGAAAAAGATAGCCGCTGACTATGCTGTGCTTGACTGCGAGAACACCTTCGGATTTGCAGGCGACATTATCATCGGTGACGATACTCTCACAGCACAGGAGCTTGCACAGCAGCTGCTTGAAAAGTGCGGACTCAAAGAGATAGAGTATAATCCCGAAACGGTCGATGAGTTTTTCCACAAGGTCGAAATGTGCATTGAGGCAGGCAGAGAGTATACCGACGACGAGATAAAGCAGATAATAAACGACGTTCTTAAAGAAAACGGCGGTATGAGCAGACACACCCACAACCAGATAGCAGGTGAGGTCTTTAACATCATACGCGGCTGGGACGTTCTGACAAGACCTCTTGACAACCCCAACATCAGCGAGATAATGGTCAACGGCACAGACAGGATATTTGTCGAGGCGAACGGTGGGATATCGCAGCTTGGAATAAAGTTCTATTCACAGCAGCGTTTGAGAAACGTCATCAACCGTATGATATCACAGGTAGGCAGACAGATAGACGAGTCCAACCCGATAGTCGATGCAAGGCTTCCCGACGGCTCACGTATCAATGCGGTGCTTGACCCTGTTGCTATCAATGGTCCGATACTGACGATAAGAAAGTTCTCACGCGAGATGCTGACAATGGACGACCTTATCAAGTCAGGCTCTATCTCAAAGGAAGCAGCAGATTTCATACAAAAGCTCGTGGAAGCAAGATACAACATCTTCATTTCAGGCTCGACCAGCTCCGGAAAGACCACAATGCTCAACATTCTTTCAAACTTCATCAGCTCAAGCGAGAGAATAGTCACCATTGAGGACAGCGCAGAGCTTCAGATACAGGGTATCCCCAATCTTGTAAGCCTTGAATCGCGCAAGGGCGGCACAGACGGCAGAGGACAGATATCCATAAGAGACCTTATCAAGACCTCGCTGCGTATGAGACCAGACAGGATAATCGTGGGTGAGGTAAGAGGCGACGAGGCGAACGATATGCTCCAGGCGATGAACACAGGTCACGACGGCTCGCTGTCAACAGGTCACGCAAACGGTCCTGAAGATATGATGCTGCGTCTTGAATCGCTGGTGCTTGCCGCTACGAATATGCCGATAAATGCGATAAGAAGGCACATCGAATCCGCAATAGATATCGTTATACACCTGTCAAGGCTCAAGGACAAGTCAAGGCGCGTCACGCGCATCTGCGAGGTCAACGGCATCAACGAAAAAGGCGAGGTGAACCTTACAGACCTTTTCGTACTGCGTGATGTGGACGGCGAGCTGAAACTGGTAAATAAGGGCAAGCTGCACAACACATTCAAGCTCGAACAGGCAGGTATATGATTACAGGAGGTTACTATGAGAGACTATAACAAATATCAGTTTTCACTTTCGCAGATGACGCTCTGGCTGCTTTGCGACAGCGCGGCAATGTTTGCAATGGGATATCTGTTCTTCAAAAGCATCGTCCTTGCCGCAGCAGCACTTATAGCTGTGCCGTTCTTTGTAAAGCTGCAAAAAGCACGCAGCGTGACCAGACAGAAAAGAAAGCTGCTTGAAACGTTCCGAATGTTCATCTGCTCGCTTTCCGCAGCTATGTCGGGCACAGGCACATCGGTAGAGCGTGCGGTCAGAGAGGCACACAGCGAGCTTTCACAGATGTGTCCCAGCGGCGACTGCTTTGTGAGTGAGCTTGAAAATATACTGATGACCGTTGACAACAACCGTGCAAAGTGCATCGAGAACGAGTTTGAAACCTTTGCGCTGCGCACGGGCTTGCAGGACATCATAGACTTTGCACATGTACTGATAAGCTGCAGGCGGTCAAACGCAGCGTCGATACCGCGCATAGTCAGGCTGACAAGCTCAATGATATCGGACAAGCTGGACATAATGCACGAAACCAAGATAGTTATTTCCGACAACAAGACAGAGTTTTTCATACTCATGGCAGCGCCCAGCGCATTTCTCGCCTTTATGAACGCAACAATGGGAAGCTTCGCCGAGGTGCTGTACTCCTCTTTCATCGGCAGGATAACTATGGCGGCGATAATGCTGATAAACATCGGGTGCTTTATTTACGGACTGAAGGTAATAGATGACGACAACGTGCTTTAAACCGAAAGGAGAAAACAATGAACGCTTTTACAATACTTTTTTCGCTGGTCTTTATAGCCGATATCATACTTGCCGCTGCGGGCGCAAAGGAATATAATGCGCAGAAAGCAGAGCTTGAGCTGTACAAGCACAGCTACCCGCTGAGAAGCTTTATGTTTATTGGCTATGGTTTTGTCAGGTTCTTTTACAAACCGAATAACACAGACAACAAGATACACAGAATGTACATTCGCCGCTACCGCAACACCGAAAAGGCAGAGCAAAAGATGCGTGATTACACCGCACATAATGTTACGTTTGCCGCAGTGTCGATTCTGCTTGGAAGCTTCCTGTCAGCTGTATCGTTCATAAAGTCGCACAAGCCGAGTGAGGCTCTGATAATTGCGGCAGTCGGCGTTGCAGGCGCGGTCTTTTCAGGACTGATCGGCAAAAAGCGTGAGACCGATGCCAACGACAAACGCAACGCTCTTATCGTTTCAGAGCTGCCCGTAGTGATGAACAAGATAATCGTGAGACTTGAAAGCGGTGCAGCTATGTCTGTGATACTCACCGAGCTTGGCGACAGGGCTAAAACTGACCCCAACCCCTTGTACGAGGAGCTTGAAAAAGTCAAGATAGACCTGCACAACAACCTCGGTCTTACAAGGGCGCTGACGGATATGCAGAAAAGGTGTATGTCACCTGCTGTCACAAGGTTCGTCAACGTGCTGGTGCAGAACATAACCAAGGGTACAGCCGACTGCTCGCAGGAACTGGAACAGATAGCAAGGGAAATGTGGGCAGAGAAAAAGTCAGGCGATATCATCAGATGCAAGAGCAAGCGCACAAAGCTGACTATCCCGACAATGCTCGTTTTTGCCGCAGTTCTCGCTATGATGATGATACCCGCACTCAAGAAAGTGACCGAAACAAACAACGGAGGTAACAGCTATGCTATATACGATTCTCAAAGTTTTTCTGACGGCAGCAGCGTCGAGCGTTCTTACAGTGTGCTGCGTACAGGATCTGAAAAGTAAGGAGTTTTCACTGTCACTCGCTTTAGTGCTGTATGCACTTGCAGGCGCTAACGCCTTTGTCAGCGAAAGCTTTATACCTAACCTGATATCAGCATCTGCTGTACTCGGCGTTCTCGGTGCGATAAGCCTTATCTCAAAACAGAAGCTCGGCTTGGGCGATGTGCTGATACTCTCTGCGCTTGTGCTGTTCAGAGGTTTTACGTCAGGAGTGTTCATCTTCAACACTGCGCTGGTGCTGTGCCTTGTGTTGTGTATCGTCAGACTCACTGTCTCAAAGAAGAAAAAAAGCACCGAGACCGCGTTCGTCCCGTTTTTATCAATAGGCTTTGTAATGTCATTCATTTAAGGAGGGGAAAAAAATGAAGGCAGGTGTCATTATTGCTTTGTGTACAGCGCTGGTCTTTGCGCTTATCGACATAAGAAAAAGAGAGGTCCCCGTCAAAGCCGTTATGATACTTGCCTTGCCCGCTTTGGCGTATGCACTGATAACAGGCTTTGGCAGCGCGGTATTGGGTGCGCTGACAGGCTTTTTGCTCACTTTTATAATGTTTATGCTAGGCGCACTCGGCGGCGGAGATGTCAAGCTGTACACGCTGCTCGGCTGCTTTCTGGGTGCGCAGGCAGCCGCACGCTCGCTGGTGATAGCACTGTTCGCCTGCGCGGTGGTCGGCGCTGTGATGATACTTATCACGCTTGTGCGCAGAAGCGGAAAGGATATCCGCACAATGCAGACGCCATTCGTGCCGTTTATGTTTTTGGGAATTGCTCTGAATATTTTTCTGTAAAAAACCAAATCGGCATTACAGCAAAGTGTATATATAAGTGTAAGATGAAAAACAACAAGTCAGCTAAAAAAGGAGAAATGAAGTATGAAAAGATTTATGATGAAAAGAATGCTAAAGGTTCACAACAAGGCGCTCTCACTGAAACAGGACAACCGCGGAGTTGATGTTATCGTGATGATAATCGTGCTTGCAATCCTCGTTGCTATCGCACTTATCTTCCGTGACACGATCACCGACTTTGTCAAAAAGGTGCTGGGCGACATTATCAAGGATTTCACAGGTTAAGAATACATAGCAAGGCCGAAAGGAGTGATAAGCGTCTGCGAGGGAGAGCTTTTCTCCCCCGCAGAAAAGAAAAATGCCAAATCGCCGCACAAACGGAATGTATATATAGATGTAAGACGAAAAACCACAGACGAATAAAAAGGAGAAATGAAGTATGAAAAGGTTTATGATGAAAAGAATGCTCAAAGTCCACAACAAAGCGCTCTCGCTGAAACAGGACAACCGCGGTGTTGATGTTATCGTGATGATAATCGTGCTTGCAATCCTCGTTGCTATCGCACTTATCTTCCGTGACACGATCACCGACTTTGTTAAAAAGGTGCTGGGCGACATCATCAAGGATTTCACAGGTTAAACATTTGCCAGCCTGAAAGGGGGTGAAGCTCTCCCGCGTGGGAATATCCTTGCGGGAGACTGATTATGAAACGTGCTTTAAAACGAAAGCTCAAAGGCTCGGTCATAGTGGAAATGACGCTTATATTCCCTGTTATCTTTATCATCTCGCTGGGTATGTTTGCGGTCACGCTCTTTTGCTTTGAGGACACACTCGATTCTACCGCGCTTATGGAACAGGTCAACAAGACGCTCTCCTGCTCCGAGCCGCCATATGTCAGCCGCTGTGATTACAAGCTGGACAAGATGAAGCGCAAAGGCTCGGTATATTCCAGTGCCACACCGACAGGCAGATTTACGGCAAGGGCTTACGCAAGCGTGAACACGATAAACTCCTACCCTACCGAGTCAAAAGCAACAGGCGTAAACTTTTTTATGCCGGGAGGCAGCGGCATAGCATTTGAAGCAATTTCAAACAAATGGTTCGACCTGCGCTTGAGTGCTGCGTGCAGATAACTGCCAAGTAATAAATACGAAAGGAGGAAAGCCTGCGCTGCGGGCATAAATGATTATGAAAAGCAAAAAAGTAAAAGGTTCGATAACAGTTTTTGCACTTATTGTTCTGACAGCATATGTGGTTTTCGTATCATCTCTGCTCGACCTTTACAGATACACAAGTGCAGGCACAGTATTCCGCTCGGCAGTCACAACAAGCGTAAAGTCACTGCGGCAGACAAGCGATACATACGCTCTTTCAAGATACGGCTTTGGCTTTTGCTCGCTTGATGATAACGGGATAAAGACAAAGGCAGCTGCTTTTGCAAACGATATAATTGCAAAGTCCTGCACGGATGTAAAGCCTGTCAGCATTGATGTGCAGACACAGCATCTCGTTGACAGTTCAAACGTGGATATAAGCGCACTGGAAGACAGGATAATTAACATATGCAGCGAGACTGTAAGCAAAAGCGAGCTTGACAGTGTTGCCGATACTCTCGATGCATTCGACAGTACAAAAGATACTCTTAACAGTCGCTTCCAGAAAGTACGCGGTGCGCTTGAAAACGTCGATACAACAGCACTCAAAAACACCTCGTCGTTTGACTTTATCAGAAAATGCATTGAGCCGGACGATACGGACATTGCCTCCGAGCAGCTGTACTACTGCCGCACTTCTTCTTGCAGCAGCGCCGTGTGGAGTGCGCAGGACTGGGCATACCAGCAGCCGAAAACAAACAGCCGCACTCTGCTTGAAAGCTGCAAAAACGGGCTTGAATATATGTACGAATGTGTATGCAGCAGCGAATGGTTCCGTTCAAGAGAGACTGTTTTCAGCCACGGTGCACAAGGCTTTGAAAACGGCTTGTATTCAAGCGCAGGCTATCTTGACAAGTACTTTCAGACCCAGCTCAATGATCAGGGCAGCGACAAAAAGGCAGCCGAGTACGAATATGTGCTTTTCGGTCACCGCAGCAACTACGACAACAAACTCTATGCTGCACAGCGCATTTTTGAGATAAGGCTCGCTTACAATCTTTGCTCGCTTACTGACGATTTTGGAAAGAGCGCACAGGAAGATAACAAGGCGGCTCTGAAGGCAGTCAACGAGGCAAAGCTCGAAACGGCAATGATACTTGCAGGCAAAAGCGTGAAGCTTATCAAGTCAAAAAGCGAGTTCAAAACAAGCGACGACACAGCTGACAGCGAGATACTCTCTCTTGCACAAAGCACCCAGACCGCCGACGGCGGAGTTGACTATCAGGCGCACTTGAGATATCTGCTGCTGCACAGCATTAGCTTTGAGATGATGTATGCGCGTATCGCTGATGTTGTGGGCTTTGGTATCGGCAAACCTCTTTGCAGGGCTGTCACCGATATCAAGGTAACTGTCAGGTCAAAATATAACATAACAAACGTCTCGCTGGCAGGTATGATAATGAAAGGGAAAACAAGTACGGCGCAAGCAGAGATAAGCTTTTAGGAGGAGTAAAGATGAACAGGCAAAAAAGAAAAGTTAAGGGTTCTTACACCGTTGAGGCACTTATCGTTATACCCGTTATCCTCACGGTGACGCTTGCTGTATGCGGCATTATGCGCTGCACCGAAAAGCTCAACAAGGTAATGACGGCGTGCAGCGCAAGCTCCGTGAAGTTCAACAACTGCATTTCCGTACTCAATGCCGCAGGACTTGAAAGCGTGATGCAGACAGCTGCGCAGGGCGGTCAGAGCGCAAGTGCCGATACTCTTGACCTGATATGCTCACTTGCAGACCTGTCAGATGTCAACAGTGCTTCATATGATGTGTTTCAAAGAAACGGCGCGGATCTGTACGTCACCAACGATGCGAGCACGGATTCTGCCGAAGTAAAAGCAAGGCTCGCAAGGATAAGAACGCTGATGACAGGCTTTACGCAAAGCGATGTTACCGCGCTTATATCAAGGGCATACAAAACAGCATATGACAACTGCGCCGCTTATCTTGTCCCGACAAACATCAGCGTGAGCATTGATACAAATACTGTCACAGGTCAGGGAAATAACAAGTATTACACGATCAGTGTCAAAGCCAAAATACCGCTCGTTTTCGGGATAGCGGTAGAAAAGAGCTTCGTGACACAAGTGATTGGCGGGTTGGATTGTTAGAATCTGCGTAAAACGTCGCTTTTTGTTGACAAAACTGACACATAATGCTATAATTAATATTGTTAACAGAATATGACGATACTATTTATTTTATCCTATGAACGGAGAGTATAATGTTTAATAAAAAATACGGTATCATAGCTTTTCGCACAATTCCACAAAGCCTCAAAAACAATGAGAAGATAAAGTTGCTGCAGCTGGAATTATCCGGTATTCAGCGCTTTATTTTTGGTGATATAGATATCAACACTCCTATCGAAGTTGTCAGTACCAGATCACAGTATATCAAGGATATCACAGCGCTTTCACTTGCACAGATCAAAAATAGGCTCGGAGAAAAAAGAGTAAAGCAAGAACTGAACTATTCAAGTGGAAAACTAATACTTGCTTTGGATAGATCGCTGAAAGACAGCAGTATAACAGAAGCTCTCGATGAACTTCAGCGCATAATTTTCGCATCATCACAAGCAAGGCTGCAAATGTTTTATGCCTTTTGTGATGCTAAAGTAACCGATAATGTTCAAGAACTTGCCAAATGCAATGCTTCCATGCTGCTCATAGAAAAGCTTGAAAAAAACAAATACCACTGTACAAATATATTGGACTATGAACCAGAAAAATATGACAACCCTATGTTCAGAATCAAAGAATGTACATATGATTCAAAACAAACAAATCATAGATTGATCAGAATGGCAATCAAATTTGATCTTGATAATCTGGGACTGTTTTTTGGGTCAATGCAGCAGTTTGATTTAAGAAATGCTGCCAGCAAAGCTCTCAACAGTGTATTGTCATCTTCTCTTGAAAACATACCCGGCGTACAAAAAATTTTCATTGGCGGCGACGATATTTTTGCCACAGCACCTGCAGACACATATCTTATGGATATATCAATAATGTATCAAAGAATAAAAAATGGAATAATGACAAGAGCTGAGCTGGAGAGTTATCGTTCGTCTTTTGGAATATCAGGCGGCGCAAGTATAATAAGAAACGATCTGGGTAAAGAGTCCTTGCTTGTGCTATATCACACCTCTGAAAATGAGCTTTCAACTGCAAAGAGAGCAAACGGGAAAAACGTAATCAGCATAAACAAATCCGTTCTATCCTGGGAACAATTCATCACCCTGACGGAACTTGTCGAAAAAAACAAGAACAAACTGTTCAACAATATAGACAGCAATGCTAAAATGATACTTATGGAAAATGTTTATCGACTAACCGCGCATATACTCACAATGAGGCGACACATTTCTCTAACTAACGAACAAGAAAGGCTGTTGAAAGAGATTGGATAATAACTTGTGTATCACTGTTACTGTAGCTGAAGATGGTCTTCTGACTTCAATGATCGATGCGAAAACAATTGCAGATTCGCTTGGGATAAACCAATCGGGTTATTATATCAGCGATCTGCTGCCCCACGACACTTTGTATAAGCCTCTTTCCTACGATGTTATCAGCACGCCATTAACTGGCACTTATGATGACACTGTAAAAAAGCTTGTCAAAAAGCTCAAATCAGCAAAGTACATTCAAAAGGATCTCTTGCAAAGTATGATCAACAGCAATGATATTATTGAGGCTGCTGCAAGAGCAGAAATTGAGATCATCAATGGAGTTATATGCAGACCATATAGTCAGATAATCGTATCAGGTGAAGACAGATATGATTATCAGTCTGAAAGCCTTATTAAAAAGCATATAAAAAAAGATACTGTCTATGATGTATATATCGGCGCGCTGAATAATTGTCAACCCGAGCTTACAATCGGTGATCTGTTCTGCGCAGATGGAGTATCCTTCCGAATTAGCAGCATAGAGTCTTTTTTACAGCCGGGCGGTGACCATTATGTTATACAGACCCGTGCGAGCGCAAAAGCCATTTCGGTCAACAGTGATTATCCTGACAGCATTTTCCGTATCGCATCCGATAACAGTACATATGGCAGATGCTTTGTGCAGGGCAGCGTATTCAGTATGCAAGACTGCTATAATATAACAGACCAAACGGGCTGTATGCCGTTTTGTATTATGTGGAGGTAAAAATGTCATATATCACTATAAATGATTCATCAAAAACGTACTATGTTGCTGCCAATAAGCAGTTTTATATCTTTTTCAGAAACGAAGAAGTAATGAAACTATTCAAAGAAGAATATAAAAATTCACACGGTGTTTCCAAATCCAGATTTTTCAAGATTCAAAAACAAAGCGGAGAAAAAGGGGAATATAGGATATACACAAATGCTCATACATACTTAGCATCCGCCTTTATTCCAAAAGACTGCATCAAACCTATCGGAATAAGGATCGGAAACTGGAATAACGGAGGATACTATCCAATATCCCAGAGTCAAACTGTCGAATCAGCACTCAAAAGTATTACTGTCACAGGCATTCAGGATATAAACATCAGAATGCTAAACAAATCAATCAGCGGTACAAATAATATAAACGACGCCGATAACGGCGCACCGGAATTCTTTGCGGCTGTTTCACAGATGCAGGCGCGCATAAACAGTTCCCTTGAAAACTACGATGAATCGCTTGTTATTACTCAACAGCAGGTAGACTTTCTTGAACAGCAGCTCGAGCTAGTCAATGCAAAGAAAGAATATGAAACTGAAAACATAATTCCCATACCATACGACGGTATAGAAACTGTACTTCAGAACACCCAGGACGGTTCTATCTACAAATTTAATATCGGATATATTGAAAATGACAAGCTATCTGACAAACTAAATTCAGGTGCACCTGTTAAGATAACATCTAATGCATCCGGTTTTTTTGTTTATGGCGTCTTGATAGACTACAAAGACGATCAGCTGCTTATCAAAACAAAATGCTCGTACGATCAGCTTGCCAGCAAAGGAACTATTACCGAAAAGGAAAATGTAGAATACAAGATAAAGGAACAGGCACTTAACAATCTTTTGAACAAAGAAAGCCCAAACAAATACATTGTTGATATTATACACGATTCCCGAACTATTCCAATAAACATTACAAAGAGTTTTTCAAAAGAGACTGATCTAAACGGGAACAAGCTCAATCCAAGCCAGATAAATGCAATTGAAAAGGCTTTGAACACCACCGATTTTCTGCTTGTTCAAGGTCCTCCGGGAACAGGTAAAACAACTATTATTACCGAAATGATACACCGATTCGTTAATCCGCCGCCGAATGCAGACGGAACGCCCGGTAAAAGTTTAAGAGTGCTTATTTGTTCCAAAAACAATCTCGCCGTTGACAACGTTATGGAAAAATGCCAGAATCTTTACTATGATAAAGAAAAGCGCAATAAAATGCAATGCCTGAGACTTGGAAACGAAGAGAAAGTCATTGAATCTGTAAAATGTGTGCTGCGCAGAAGCGTAACACAAAGAATACAGGAAGATATAAGTGCCAAGAGTAAGCAAGGACGCAGTGAATATATCTCCAACGCTGAAATGAGAATGGAAAAGATCAACGCCTCAAAAAGAGATACTCAGATACTGACACAACTTACTCTGACGTTTATCGGCATAAAAGAAATGATCATTTCGATAGAACAGCAATATCATAAAAACGGATCATTGAAATTCCTATTTTTCAGGAAAGGCTCTTCGAGATTTCTGTATCTGATAGAAATGATTAAAACCACTTGTGATAACTTAATAAGCGATTTTACAACTATGCTATCTATTGAAAGCGTGCTGATAGAAAGTAACACAACAGCTCAGTTCCAATTTGAAATCGGGCAGATTGCAAACGGCATCAACGAGATCAACTCACTTATCTCAGCCTCAAAATATGCCCAAAAGCATATATTTATAGACCCAAATATAACCGTTGCATCCATAGCATACAACTATAACAGCCTTCTGCCTCAGCTAACAGCAAATACCGTAAGTCTTGTCAGATACACCGGTAATCAAGCAGCCGATGTTATGCGTCAATATCTTCGCTATCCACGCAGAGATCGTCAATGGTTTACACAATATATCACAGATGTTTTCTGTGAAATAGATAAACTTAAAGAAAACATCGGCTGTCTTCAGCAAACACTTGATAAATGGAACAGCGAGCTGATAAGTGATAATGAAAAGCTTGCACCGCTGCTGTTAAAAACAGTAAAGATAGTAGGTGCGACCTGTATCGGCGTTTGCACCAACAGTGATATGAAGGAAACCCAATATGATGTAGCAATTATAGATGAAGCAGGACAGATAACACTGCACGATATTATTGTTCCATTGTCAAAGGCTAAAAAAGTAATTATGATCGGTGACCATCTGCAGCTTCCGCCGACAGGTGAAAGAGATTTCTGTAATTATCTTGCAGATAAATCTCTTTTAGGTTTTGGAGAACTTGACAACGATGATGATATCAAACAATACCAAAAGGAGATAGAAGAAACATTCTCTGTCAGCCTTTTTGAAAAACTGTTCAAAGACCCATCGCTTGATGACCACAAGGTAATGCTTGATACACAATTCAGGATGCACCCTGTCATTGCATCATTCATTTCAGATAAATTCTACGGTGGGAAATATAAGAGCGGTGTTTCAGCACAAGACAGAACCCTGAAAATAGCAGGAATGACTGAACCTATGTATTTTGTTGATACTGTAAACTGCAAAGATAAAACAGAAAATAATAATGCCAATCCGAAAGTGCGTTCATATTCAAATTCTCTTGAAGCAGATATCTGCGGAGAAATGATTTCAAAAATAATAGATGCCATAGAAAACGATGAATATTCATATGTAAACAAAAAGCCTGTCCTAAAAGGAGACGACGGATACTATGACATCGGCGTTATCACAGCTTACAAGGCACAGATACCACTGCTGAAAAAAAGCATACTTGAACGTCTTAGTTCAACACATGACAAAAAAGCAGCAAAGGATATGGTCGATCACTTGTATGTCAATACCCTAGACTCTTTCCAAGGCAGAGATAATCAGATAATCATCTACTCTTTTGTACGAAGCAATTTGAGACATACAATCGGATTTCAAAATGAAGTGCGAAGGCTCAATGTTATGATGACAAGAGCAAAATCGTTGCTTATTATGGTCGGAGATTCCGAAACACTGACTAATACAAAGGCACTAACAGTTCACGATAATAAAAAAGCTTCTGGATATTACACAGACCTCATTGATTACTGTAAAGAAAACGCAGGATATATTGACTATTCAAAGGAGCATTCACATGAGTAAAAAGGACTTTAGTAAAGTCAAAAAAGAACTTAATCACATGGAAATCGCAAATAAAGTATTCAATTCAAGCAGTGAAAAACTCATTCGCTTTTTTCGTGTATATCATCCTATCTACGAGGCAAGTGTCAATCTTTACAGCTATGTTGAAAGTGACGACTACCATATCATAGAGAAATATATGGATATGCTGATATGCGGATACTCAAGCGATGAACGCCGTGTCAACGTGATTGACCCGATAATAAAAGACGAACATGAATTATACCGTCTTCTTGGACTTGACAACGAAGCGTATGAGATTGCCAAAACCTTTTTTGAAGATTTAAGAAACAGCGGTCATTTTACAGTGACTGATTATGGGATAATAGGCAACCAGCCTGCTTTAGAGTCTATAAAGCTGGATAAAAAAGTTTCATCTTCCGTTGCTTGCAAAAAGCTCTTATTTGATCAGTTTACAAACCGTCTGCTCCCAAAGGCATTCCATGATCT
Organism: uncultured Eubacteriales bacterium; assembly: GCA_900314975.1. Taxonomy (GTDB): domain Bacteria; phylum Bacillota; class Clostridia; order Oscillospirales; family Ruminococcaceae; genus Hominimerdicola. The sequence continues at coordinate 39,231 of OMXI01000016.1, forward strand.
TCAAAGATATGCCGTGCCCTATGTTGAACACGGAAAACCGTCAGACCTCGAAACTCATACCATATGGCTTGACAGCGATGCAGATTCTACATATGACGAAGCGGCGATAAACAACTTGATAAACGACTATAATTCTGAGTATGTTGGTCAGGCTCGAATTGATTACGGTTTGCCTACCGGCTATTTTCGTATGGAGCTTAAACAAGACGAAAAGCTGACTGTAAGCGGTATCCCCTATTATTTAGGTGTCTTTGAATGTGATGGTAAACTCATAAAAAAAGCATTCAGACCTGACAATGGAGAACTGCTGCCAGAAATAACCGATCATTACAGCAAAGCTGCAGAAGCGAGAATAGACACGATCTCAAAAAGCAAGGTAAGCTCAAAGGACTTGTATAATCCATTATGTAAGAGTTTTCTGCTGACTCAAAACGGCACAGCTTCAGAAGAAAATGGTGTATATGACGATGAGGAAACCGGCAACTACATCTGGATAGTTACCGATAAACAGATCGATTATCTTATCGGTGAAGAAGAAAACGGCAAACTGCATGCAAGACTTTCAAAGATAGTTGCATACAATAAAATTGCCTGTCTGACATCATTTGAAGCAGGTCACATTGTTTCAATCAGTTTAAGTGATGAGCGCAGGAATCGAATAGAACAGGCTCTTCACCCACCCAAACAAGAGCATACGGAAAACAGCGAGGATGAGCTGACAGGACCAACAGTAAAGACTACAGATGAGTAAATAAAGAGGGGTTAATATGTTCAAACTCAAAGCAGGAATAAAAGGCGAGATTTCTCTGATAAAATATATACCCGAAGACGGGCAGACTGCCGTAGCCATACCCGATACGGTGGAATGTATATGTGACGAGGCATTTATGGGGTGTGACAAACTGAAAAGCGTTGTAATACCAAAGTGCGTACACACTATCGGCGACCGCGCATTCAAGGGCTGTACATCACTTATAAGTGCAAAGCTGCCCGAAAACATCAGTACACTTGGTCAGGGCGTTTTTGACGGCTGCATAAACTATGATAGTAACGCAGAGCCGCTGCCGCCAGATGAACCTTCAAAAAAAGCAGCACACGAGCCAACATCTGAATCCGAAACACCGACAGCTGTAACACAGAACATTAATCTTGACGACTTTGAAATAGAAGACGGTGTGCTTGTAAAATACAAAGGCAACGGCGGAGATGTTACGATACCAAGCGGTGTTACAAGTATTGGAAAGGAAGCGTTTTATAAATGCACAAGCCTTGCCTCTATCAATATACCAAATAGTGTTACAAGCATTGGCAAAAGTGCTTTTGGGGATTGCAGAAGCCTTACATCTATCAATATACCCAACAGTGTCACAAGCATTGGCGAGCGTGCTTTTCAATATTGTGATAGACTGACATCAATCAATATACCCGATAGTGTTACAAGCATTGGAGCGTCTGCGTTTTACGGAACAAAATGGCTTGAAAACCAGCGAAATAAAAACCCGCTTGTCATTATTAACGGCATACTTATCGACGGAAAAAAGTGTGAGGGTAATGTTATCATTCCAAACAGCGTTACAAGCATTGGAGAAAGAGCTTTTACGTACTGCGAAAGCCTGACATCTATTGTTATACCTGATAGTGTTACAAGCATTGGCACTTTTGCATTTTATCGGTGCACAAGCCTTGCATCTATCAATATACCAAACAGTGTTACAAGCATTGGAGACAATGCTTTTTGGCTTTGCCTTAGCCTTACTGCTGTCAATATACCCAACGGTGTTACGAACATAGGCAGCGGTGCCTTTTCCAATTGCCATAGTCTTACGACTATAAATATACCAAATAGTGTTACACGCATTTGTGAGTTTGTTTTTTTAAACTGCAACGAAATGACATCAATCAACATACCAAAAAGCGTGACAAGGATTGACGAGTGTGCTTTTGGGTACTGCAAAAGCCTAACATCTATCATTATACCCGATAGTGTTAAACATGTTCATGAGAGGGCATTTTCAGGCTGCGACAAACTTGAATACATAACCACACCTAACGGCAAAATACCAAAAGACGATATATATAAATATTTAAAAGACAAACAAGGCTACCTTGCTACTCACACCACGCTGCCCGCAGCAGAACAATCCGCCGACCCTCTCGAAGAGCTTATCGGTCTGAAAGACATCAAATACGCCGTAAGAGAGCTTATCGCCTCGGTACAGATACAAAAGCAGCGTGAGGCTAACGGACTCAAAACTATACAGATGTCGCTTCATCTTGTGTTTACAGGCAACCCCGGCACAGGTAAGACCGAGGTTGCAAGGATAATCGCGCAAAAATACAAGGAGATAGGCATTCTTTCAAAGGGGCAGTGCGTTGAGGTGCAAAGAGCCGACCTTGTAGGTCAGCATATCGGTCATACCGCGCCAAAAACGCTTGAAAAAATCAAAGAGGCTATGGGCGGTGTGCTGTTTATTGACGAGGCATACACCCTTGCTCCTGAAGATTCTCCAAGAGATTTCGGTGCTGAAGCTATCGACACGCTTCTTAAGGAAATGGAAGACAAGCGTGATAAGTTCATTGTTATCGTTGCAGGCTACCGCGAAGAAATGGAGCGCTTTATAAACAGCAACCCGGGTCTTAAATCGAGATTTGCTAATTATATCGACTTCCCCGATTACAGCGCCGAAGAGCTTGCACAGATATTTGAATTGCTGTGCAAAAACAACGATTACATTCTCACAGATGATGCAAAGGTCAATGCCGCAAAAATCATAGAGGAAATGGTCGAACACAAGGATAGCAGTTTTGCCAACGCCCGCACTATAAGGAATTACTTTGAAAAAGTGTGCAGAAAACAGGCTGTAAGACTTTCCTCAATACCTTCCGCTGACAAGCAAACTCTTATGACGATAAGCCCTGAAGACCTTGACGTCTGAATATTAAAGCCGATGCCTACCATAACGGTAAACATCGGCTTTTCAGCATCAGTATTCCTTGAACCCGATAAATTCAAATTCGCTTTTTTTATTCGTTCTTCCTTCGCTGTCAACATACTCAACAGTGCGTCTGTCGCTGCAGCCTGCTATCGCCTTGATACCATTTTCTTTAAGCTTTACGACCATTCTGTATGTAAACAGAAATTCTCCCTGCACCATTACAGTCGGCGAATCATACAGCCTTATTCTTTCCAAATACTCCTGCACAAGACTGTCTATGTATTCACTGTCACAGTGCGGGTCGATTTCAGGGAAAGGCATATCCACGATTTCGCCGTAACACAGCGCCTGTGCAAGCTGTTTATCACTCCATTTTGATGACGGGTGATTTGAAAGATTGATAAAACAGCTCAACTATTTATCCTCCTTGTTCTTTTCTGCTTCATCTAGCCTTCTCTTGGTATCAAGAATATGCGGTGCCGCTTCATCCTTTAATCCTGCCTTATACGCTTCCAGATACCAATATGCTTCTTTCACCAGACATTCATAATCATTACCGAAAACTCCTGCTGAATACAGATCACCGATTGAGAGAGCTGACAAAGCATTTCCAAGCTTATATGACAGCTCAAACAGCTTTAACGCTGCATTAGGATTTGCCTTGACATTAGGCATATCCTGCAGCGCCATTGTTCCAAGCACTGCAAATACTCTTGCTTTTCTCTTTTTTGCCTCATCCGGCGTCTCGTATCCAAGCTCATCCTTCTTATCTATGCTAAAAAAATACCACTGTCTTGCCTTGACAACATCTCTCCCCTGCATAAACCGTGAATAGTAATACAGGTCACCGTAAGCAGTGTATACAACAGGGCTTTTCCCACGTTCCAAAAGCAAGCCCAGATAATGCTGCGCGTTCTTGAAATCTGCTTCTGTAGCACCATTAGTGAACAGCTTACCCAGTGCAAACAGAGACCGCCAGTGAAGATTATACTTTTTTTCATTGATAGAATATAAATAACCGAAAGCATCACCGCTGCCTTCTTCATATGCTGCAAGACCTCTTTTTTCCGATTCTGCACACGCATCCATATCATCTGACTTGACCAGCTCAATAAGCTCCTGCATACCCAACGATGAATAATCATTATTGTTCATAGCACTATCTCCTTTCAAACATTGCGTAAAAACGGCATTTAATTAACTACATTCTTTTGTTTTTGATATTATACCACTATCTGCAAAGAGTGTCAATTGAACTCAATAGTAAATAAAGATTGTCTTCGGTTTTTAGCAAGCTGCACAATTATTTGTATGAAAGCAATACAATCTGCACAAACTGGAAAGTAAAAGTTGAAGCTGATAATATATTATGTTATAATTTAATCAGGTTTAGTTATATCCATCAGCACAGCCTGAACATCTATGAAAAGAAAGGACCAAATACTATGAACATAATGCTTCTTGCAATGAGTACTTTTCCTCCCAAAATGAAACACTGCATAGCTTCTTACGGAGACGATCGCGGAGAGTATTCATATTTTTCGCAGCTTGAACCGGGCTGTAAGCATTTTATAAAAAAGCTCGGATCAGAAGGAAAGAAATTTGATAAAATCATTACGCTCTGCACATCGGAAACGCTTACTGCACCAAATACAACAAAAGATAAAGACGGGCAAGAAAAGAAACAGTTCCTTGAGTGTTATAATAACAAGGTCAACATTTCCGCATCAAGCCCATATGAATTCTTTAAGCAACGAATTAAAGGGTTTATAAAAAACGATGAATCAGCGTTTGCATATGAAACCGAGCTTGGCGTGGATGTATCAGATTTTGCCCGCTTTACAAACTCTCAGCTTTACACGGATATTCAAGATCTTTTTGTTGATGTATTGATTGAAAAAGATGAAATCGAAATAACCAGCACTATAAAAAAAGTAATTGATATCATAGATAAAGCACCCGGCTCAAAGAAAGGTTCAATAAACCTCTACCTCAACGCACAGGGAGGCGCACGGAAAAACATACAGATAGTAAACACTGTTCTTAATATGCTGCAAAGCAGGAAATACAATCTTGCAGAAGTCAGCGTCATTGAATTCAACAATGATAGAAATGCTGTCAGATACAAGATGCTGGATGCAACAAGTCTCTACCTTAAGAACGATCTTGCAACAGCAATGAATGCATTCCTTCAATATGGCAGAGCCGATATGTTCAACGACTATTATAAACGATACAAAGCAGACCGACACATATCGAATGCTCCGGAAGATATTATTGTTGATTCGATAAACAAGATATCCGATACGATACTTCTGTGCGACATTGACGGTTTCATTGACGGGATAAGCGAGTTGAGAGACTGCATTACACAATATGACTCTTTGCCTCAAAGAGATAAAGATCCTTTCTTTGCACTAATTGAAAATGATATTAAACAAAGCTACAAGGAGCTGTTTAACAGTCAGGATATCATTGCTGATCTGGATGTTTTGGTCAAGTGGTGCCTTGATAAAAAGCATCTCCAGCAAGCACTTACTATTCTTGAGGCAAAAACACCTTTTTTCGTATTTAAGTATGGGTTTATTTACGGAAAAAATGATAACGAAACGAAGCAGGCGCTGAAAGATCTGCGTGAAAGCAAAGTCATAGCTGATTATAAATATCGTGAGCCTGTGTATTTTCTGGTAAATACATTCTGTTTTAATATGACAAAAAGGCAAAGTGATGTCAAAAAACCTTATTGTGTCAGAAAGAACTTTGAACCGAACAGTGAGGAAACACAAGCGCTTATAAATGAATGCTTTATGCTCGAATGTGGGAAACGTGTGAAAAAGAACGAGACTGATGATCAGTTAGAAATATGTATAAGGTTTTATAGCGATTGGTTTTCTCATCATGAACAAATATACAATAACGATCCCAACAGCATAACTAAAGCAGCAACAGAATTGAAAACATTTGTTGTAAGCTATAGGAATATTTGCGAGTTTAGAAACAACACAAATCACAGTAATACAAAGCTGGATTATTCTATGCTAACGCGAAAGGTAATTGGGCTAAATAATTGTCTGACGAGCATAAAGCGTTCCGCTATTAAAAATGGTTTGGGGAACAAAGCCTTCTAACAAAATACATAATATAAAACAACGGCATTCGCTGCTTTTAAACCTTTGTCAAAATGGCAGGCGTATAAAAGAGTGCAGATATGAGCAATCAGCGCCGTGGCAAACAAAAAAGAGGCTCTCACAGTGCTGCTTTATACAGCAACAGTGATATGCCTCATTTTTATCTATGCATATAACGATACACATACTCTTATCTGTGATTTCGATCCTTTTGCTTTACTGCTTTATCCTGCTTTTTAAAATTATCTTTTCCGAAAAAGTCCCACATTTTTTCAAGATAGTCTTTAACAGAAGACTTGTTTTCTTCAAAAAATTCTTTGACCTCTGAATCAGTCAGATTCCTTACATCGTTTCCGATTCCAACAGTCCCTTTTCCTTCGATGAACTCAAGCGCCGGTGTAAAATAAATCCTTGCAGATTTCACGGGAATTACTACAATCTCATTGACCTTTTCGTTAAGCTTCATTTTTGAAACATCAACAAAATACGTCACTGTTCCGTCAAGCTTGACACTGTATGTCAAATTCAACTCGATCTCATTAGCCAATTTGTTGTCATGATCTATGACGGTATTATCCAGGATCTGTGTTGATACAAGTCCACCGTTCCAATACGGAAATTTCCCGACGGATGCAGCCATTTTGTAATCTGCATTATCTATTGATGCATCATATAATGTGCCTGTTTCATCGTCCATAACATAAACCAGCTTATCATTTGAAACCATTGGTTTTGCATATATTTTGTACATAATATATGCATAGACAAGACGTATAATCAAAAGCAGCAGAAGTACACCAACAACGATAGATAATATGATAACGAGCTTTCTCTTACGCTTTTTTGATGTAAAATCATTGATCTGAGTATTCGTATTTTTTTCTTTAGACAATTCCAGAATATTCATAATACAAAAAATAAATCTCCGATAACCAATACTGTTTGTATACTGTTGTAATCACAACCGTCTTAAATGATGTAAATATATTTACAAAATCATTGTAGCATATATGGTTATTTTTGTCAAGATTCATTTCGTGTAATGAATAAATGCAAAGCTGCTTTAAGTATCAGTATAAATTATAAGTGATATCGGTATAGCCCAACTCGGCAGCAAGTGGGATGAGACCGACAGGCTCTATACAAAATGGAACGGCGAACCCATGCAAAATGGTACTCCTTACTTCTGGCTCGGTGAATTCTGCGAGAAGTACGACCTTCTGTTTTATGGTCTGCATAGCTTCCGTCACTTGTTCGCTTCGCTCCTCGTCAATCAGGGCGTGGACATCGTTACGGTTTCAGGTGCACTCGGACACTCAACAGTTTCCACAACAAGCAATATCTATTGTAATATGTTGGAGGAAGCACAGGCGAAAGTTTCAGATGCTGTCAGCTCGGCACTCGATTTCTCAGGCAAGAATAAAGAGCCAGAAGGTGCATGACCTACGGCTCAAGGTTCTACATTTTATAATAAAGAACAGATAAAGAACAAGCTGCAAAACCGCTCAAAAAGAAAACCCGCAAACAGCGTTTTTACGCTATCTGCGAGTATCCAAAAGCTGACCCGTACGGGATTTGAACAAGTTTCCAGCATTTTACTGTTATCTGGTGATTTGCGAAAATAAGCGATTTTACGCAATTTGCGAAGCCATAACTTAGAACGATCTGAACCAATTTAGAGCAATTTTTCACCCAAACAAGTGGAAAACAAATGGTTAACCCAGGCACATTTCCGCAGAATAACGACAGCAGACCCGGACAATTGGTCAACGTCCGTGGCTGCGTTTTAGTATACATTGAAATATGACAAAGATTTGCTTATCTTGTCACATCAAAAGGCTTGACAAATCCTCTGATATGGGTTATACTTACAATAACAGAACCCGACACGCCTCTCAACGATGCGGACCACGTCGGGTCATTTAATATCCGGAGGAAAACAGTATGTGTTTGAAAAGACATCAGCCTGCTATGTCGATAGAAGAACAGATCAAGAATCTTCGTAATCTCAAATTGATCATTCCCGACGAGGATCACGCCAGAAGTATGCTTGGTGATGTTTCGTATTTCAGGCTGATAAAAGCGTACAGCTTAGGGTTTTAAGCAGAAGAATTCAAACTATAATAAAGGCATCACCTTTGAAATGATTGAAGAGCTGTATCTCTTTAATTCAAATTTCAGGCAGCTTATCTTCCCTTTTGTAGAGCGAATAGAGATAAACCTCAGATGCAGAATATCCAACTACTTTTCGGGAAAATACGGTGTGCTTGGATATTATGATTCCGCAAACTTTATGGATGCGGAACACCATGACGATTTCATTTCCGATATTGAAGCCGAAATCGAGCGTAATAAGAGATCTCCGTTTGTAAAGAATTTCAAAGACAACTATGAGGATGGAACACTCCCGCTGTATGCAGTTGTAGAGCTTTGCAGCTTCGGCAATCTGTCAAAGTTCTTCAAAAACATGAAAAACGCTGACAAAAAAGCCATTGCAAGCATGTATGGAGTTGGCTATACATATCTCGAAAGCTGGTTTGAACACATTTCATTTGTAAGGAACATTTGCGCTCACTACGGACGGATCTATAACTACAAGTTTCCAAAATCCCCGAGATTATATGACGAATACACCCATGCCGGCATACAGAATAACAGGATATTTGCCACGCTGTTATGCTTTAAGTATCTCGTTCCCGAGGACAAGCACTGGGCTGATTTCGTGCAGGAAACGGCAGACTTGCTGAAAAAGTATCCTCACGTCAAACCAGAGCTTATGGGGTTCCCTGAGAACTGGAGGCTTTTACTTACTAAGTCCAAAAAGAAAGAAAAACAACCTGTTTGATCAGCGATTACTATTAACTGTATCCAAGGGATTTTTCAGGCACACTTCCGCAAAAATATCAACAGCAGCCCCGGACAATTGATCAGCGTTCGAGGCTGCGTTTTGGTTTATAATAGTTATACAATAAATCCTTACTGTTGTCAAGATAATGCTATCGATCACACTTGATTTTACGGCCAAAATGAAGTATAATATTAGCAGCACATTATTTCGTGATTGGAGGGATACCATGCAGAAAACATCTATCAGATTTTTTGAAGATATACCCGTCAGAGCTGTCTGGGACGATGAAAGCTCAAAGTGGTGGTTCTGTGCAATGGATATTGCCGAAGCACTCACAAAGAGCAAAAATCCTCGTTCATATTGGAACAAAACCAAAAGCCGTAAACCCGAGTTGTCGACAATTTGTCGACAACTGAAATTGAAAGCGAGAGATGGCAAGTTTTACAACACCGATGTGGTCGATGAGTCGGGACTGAACACCGTCATAGCTCTCATCCCGAGCAAGAACGCCGATGTGTTCGCCAAGTGGATGAAAAGCATGGAGACCTCGCTTGACGAAAAGAGCAAGCAGAAGGCTTACGAGCTGTTTGAAAGCGGTTTTATCGACAATGTCGAGGTCGGAACGGTCAAGGGTTTGCAGCAGATACACGGCTACATCTTCGGCGGTCTGTACGATTTTGCCGGTCAGATACGCACCGTCAATATTTCAAAAGGCGGCTTTGCTTTCGCCAATGCACAGTTCCTGCCGCAGACGCTTGAAAGCATTGAGAAGATGCCAAGTGATACTTTTGAGGACATCGTCAGCAAGTATGTTGAGATGAATGTAGCGCACCCGTTCAGAGAAGGCAACGGGCGAAGCACCCGCATCTGGCTCGACCTGATATTGAAAAGCAAGCTGAAAAAGTGCGTTGACTGGAGTAAGATCGATAAGACCGATTATCTTTCTGCAATGAGAGAAAGCGTCAATGATCCGAGCAGCATCACCGAGCTGCTGAGATCTGCGCTGACCGATGACATCAATGACCGTGAGATCATAATGAAAGGCATCGACTACTCTTATTATTACGAAACTGAAGAATAAAGCATAGGCTCTCTCAATCCCGAGGGAGCCTATGTGTTTTATAATTGCAACCTTATCGTTTCAGCACCTCACGCACTTCCATCAGCGCAAATCCGAGGATGTTCTGACCACGCCACTTGCTTGCATCTTTTCACGAATCTCAGCCGCATTCATCTTCAGATAGTGATAATTCGATTCTTCAGCGAGTCTGAGATAATTATCAAGACAGGCAGCATTCACTTTATAAAGATCATGCAGAGCCATGATCTTTTGATATTCATCCTCATAGGATCCTTCAGCGTACTTTTCACGATCCCAAAACAGAATAGCATATTTTTCTGCCTGCTCAGGTTCAATAAACGCTAAAGATTCCAAAGCCATTCTCTCGGTGTATTCATCTCTGGTCGAAAGAAAATCAAATATCAGTTCTTTAAGCTCATCGTTGTTTCTATGATTTTTCAATTCTTTTGCAAATTGCCATTTGGCGTTTGTATATGGTGATTGCAAGGATTTTCTGCATAACAATGAAAACCAATCGTTGAGTTTTCCCGTTTCTTGTACAAGGATCTCACATTCGTTATCTCTTGCAATTGCATACAGCAGATCATCGATCATCTGATCGTCAGCCGATGACGCAGGAGCCTTCTGGATCAACTCCATAGCAGAGGAAAACATATCATCAAACTCTTTGCAGAAACACCATTCACCGTTATCATTATCTTCAGTTATATCAGGATGAGTTGTCTTTGCCCATTTTTTGAACAACTGAACCTTTTTATGCAGATCTCTGCCCAGCTCAATAATCATAATGTTCTCCAATCAAAAAACGCGATCAGTCTATGGTCAATGTTCGAGACTGCATTTTGGTGTTCATACATCACTATTTGGTTTGTCAGATCTTTTCTAAATGCAAAGCGTTTTTTGAGGGGTGATCTCAGGCATGGGGAGCACTTCCTTGTTGTAAACTATTCACCCATTCTTTAGCAGAACCAACACCTATCAATTGGTCGTGGTGATTAAAACATATCAGATAACTGATACTTGAGTCAAAAACATAAAATTCAAAGCCATACATTTCACCGATCAAAGTTACAAGTTCATGCCCTGAGTTTATCACTGCAGCTTTCCATTTTTCCAGATCATAAAATAACAAAATGCACTGCTTATCGCCAATAAACCGATCCAGATATCGCCACCCCGAGCTATCAGTTACGACTGAATGATCGGATAATCCGTCCCATAGAAAAGAATGATAATTCTCCGATAAGTACTTTTTTTCGATCTTTGCAAAATAATCAGCTGTTATTTCCGGTGAAAGCATTTGAACTTCTATTTTCATTTCTTTTGAAACAGATAGTATCTCATTACATATTGACCACATATGATCTCTCCCATTTACCGTATACTTCAGCACTTACATTACACTTGCCCGCTTATGATAAGTTCTTTGGTAATCTCATAGCCTAAACCATATACTGTTGTTGCCCCGATCGTGAGGTATTCCGGGCGCTTATCTATCTTGTTATCATATTCGTCCCAATACGGATGATCATAACAGTATTTGTAAAAGCCGTAACTTGGAACATCGCCCAGATCCTCAATATGCATTATGTTTTTAAACCATCCTTTTGTCCACAATGCTCTTGAGATCATTTGCGGTTCAAGCAGAATATTCTCATAGTCCGGCGTAAAATCAACTCTGTCAATACTGTCCGAATGGCTGTTGAAAATAAGAACAACGTACATATCGTCGCCGATCATATTTTTTATATGAGCATTCAAGACCACTCCGCAGTAATACAGATCATTGACAGGCTTACAAACAAAAACATCACCTGTTTCGGGCAGAACATATGACTTTTTGATGTATTGCAATTTATAATGCTCACTTTCGCCACGATCAAAGTGTCTGCTCAGATCGTCCAGTCTTTTTTGGATATCAGGCGCTAAGGCTTCATAGCGCTTTTTCCACGCTTGCGCCAATATGTTTCCTTCATTATTCATCGCACGTAAAAAATCTCCTCGTGTAAATATCTTCATCAACAGCAGCCCCGGACAAACGTTCAGTGTTTGGGGCTGCTTTTTGGTATGCATTGAGGAATCTGCCCTGTGTTTACATCACCATGTTTGCCTCAGCAGAAAATCTATGATGTTAACGATCTCTATCCCGTTATCATTTCCGCCTGCAAGTCTGTCATAACAAACAACATACTTGTGATAATGATCCTTTATCTCCATAAGGTTTGCAGTCTCTCTGTCGGAATCCTCGGGGATCTTTACACACACCTGAACATAGATCCTCTCCTCACGCCTTTTGGCAATAAAGTCGATCTCTTTGTCTTTGTTCTTACCTATGAATACCTCGTATCCTCTGCGTTTCATTTCGAGGTACACCACATTCTCCAGCATAGCAGAGAGCATCTTACTGTCAAAGCCCATCTGGCTGTATTTGAGTGAAATATCAGAAAGATAGTATTTTTCAAGTGTTTTAAGTACAGCCTTTCCTTGTATATCATAACGCTGACAGGGATAAATAATGAATGCCTCTTCAAGCCATTTGATATAATTATACACCGTTTCGACTGACAGACCTCTCTTTTCACTTTTCAGAAATCTGACAATGGTATTGGCTGAAAAAGTCTTGCCGACATTCTCGATAATGTACTTTACGACTCTGTCAAAAAGCTCTTTGTTTCTTATCTTATGCCGCTTTGAAATATCCCTTATGATGACAGAAGAATAAATACCATCGACCACCTGATATGCCGTCCTAGGTTCAAAGCTGCTTATTGCAACGACCGGGAATCCGCCGTATTTGATGTACTCATCAAACATATCCTTTCCGGCAGAGACATCCTTTCCCTTGAAATCAAGATACTCCCGCAGTGAAAGAGTGTAGGCAGATATTGAAACATAACGCCCTGTCAGATATGTTGAGATCTCACCGGACATAAGCTTTGAATTTGAGCCTGTCACATAAATGTCAACATCAGCATTTTCGAGAAGATCGTTGAGCACCTTTTCCCAGCCCTTGATCTCCTGCACCTCGTCGAGTATCAGATAGCATCTGCCCATACCTGATATTGCAGCCTTGATATCACTATACATATCCTTTGCCGACATATCATCATATTCCATTTCGCTGTACCTGCGGACAATGATATTGTCGCCTGCAATACCTCTGGTGAGCAGTTCATCTCTGAACATTTCAAGGATAGTAGATTTGCCGCAGCGGCGCACACCAGAAATGATCTTTACAAGTGGTGTGTCGATGTACTTGAGTATTTCATTTACATAATCCGGACGAAGTATCATATTATCACCCACCAAAAGTTTTTCTTCATTATACCAAATAAGTTTCTCAAAGTCAAGAGTTTTTTCGATATACAAGTAAAAAGTATAATAATAAGCTGGTTTTTGGCACTGTATACAATTCAACTTATCTGCAAACCTTGGTTTCTCATATCTCATATTCTCTTAAAGATATAATGCCACCACTTCAAGTACAAAAATTTGGACTTTTGAGTAATATTTCAAAAAAAAATACAAAAAAGCTCACAGTATTTGTTTACAACCGATTTTTCGTGTGCTATAATAAAGCTCACCCGAAAGGGAAAAACTTGCTTTTGGGTTTATTATGCCCTTTTGTCATACGGCGCCGCACATACCATTTATAGAATATAAGCAACGGTCTGAAACAACAAGGAGGCTTTACTATGGAAAAAGAAATTAGACTTATAAACGAAATCATCGCAAACGCCGTTATTCATGGCGGCGACTGGGGCGGCACATACGATTCTAACATCGAGAGCCTTGTGCTTGCCATAAACAACTGGCTCCGCGAAAAAGGCGTAAGGGACAAGTACCATGTTATCGAGCGCTCATACGTTCATACGCTTACATACAACCTTAAGTATCTCCGTCCCGGATTTGATACGAATGCGACTGGGATAAAAGATGAAAAGGGTTCTTTCATAGTGCCGCAGATAGTTCCTAACGAAGTTAAACAGGAAAGAGAGCGTATCTGGGGCAACCTCGACTTGATACCCTGAAAACTCTATCGGGCGATATACTATAATATACAATACAGAAATACAAATGGGAGGAAAAAATATGAAAAAGAGATTGTTCAACATTTTTATCACTTTGTGTATGGCACTTTCCTTTGTATCGTGCGGCAGCAGCGATAACTCTGATGCTTCAAGCGAGACTGCTGCGACAACGACTGTTTCTGAAACCGACGTTACTACGGTTTCTTCCAATAAGGTCACATCGACCACGACCAAGCAGACAACAACCGCTGCCGCCGATATGTAAAGCACAAAGGCGAATGGGTACTTATTTACGTAGACTCGTTTTTTGCAGACACCAAGAATTGAAAGTTCAGCTGAACAAAAAGAAATTAAAAAACGAAAGGAAATGATTATTATGAAAACTGCTAATCTTAAAGAAGCACTTAAACCATTTTTTGATAAGCTTGAGGTCAATAACCTCGATTTTAAGTTTGATGAAAAAACAAGCTCGTTTATATCCACAGATACATTCGGATACGAGGATTACGAGCTTGATCATTATATGGTTATCAAGGTCATCAATAATGCAGGTACTATTTTTGTTGGTACTTCAGATGGCATTGAGTTCTTCCCGACTGATACACTTGGTCAGATAGGCTTTGACGGTTCCAAGTGGTTTAGGGTTTGACCAAAACGGTGCATCGTTCAACAAAGCAGGAAAGGAAAATACTATGAATAATACAGCAATAAAGACTAAGATAAATCCAACATTTCATAAGGCATATGATATGATTTATAGCTATATAGACAAAAATCCTGATATTAAAAAAGCCGTTGTGTTCGGAACCGCTTTGTGTGTTGATGAACCTATGGATTTAAATGAAGAAATGCACATAGCAATTTATTTGAAGAATCCAACACCTGCTAAAATAGACACTATTTCCAGATATATTAATGATAATATAGCAGACGTTTGGGGTTGTATGATTGACGATAAAAAATATGATGATTGTCCAATTTTAAAACAAACTATATCAAAAGGAGTTATTGTTTACGAAAAAAGATAGCGATTCAAAACAACTCCAGGTGTTATTGGAGTGTTTATAAATCGTTTTCTTCACAAAATAGATAAAAACTATTTACAGCTTGCAAATAATATGTTATAATATTACCAAAATGGAAAATATACAAATTCGGAGGTATAGCTATGTTTTACTTTTCAAAATCAAAGTACTGTGATTTCTGCGACTGCCCGAAGCATGCGTGGCTGAACAGATATAAGCCCGAGGAATACTACATTGACGATGCGACAAAGGCTCGAATGGAAATGGGCAGCATCGTCGGAGACATTGCTATGGGCTATTTCGGCGACTATGTTGAGGTGTCGATGTATAATGGTGAAAGGCTCGACCTTAACAGAATGATAGAACGCACAAAGCAAGAGATAGCTAAAAACACTCCCGTTATCTGCGAGGCTTCGTTTGAATACAACGGGCTTTACTGCGCCGTTGACATTCTGAAAAAAGAGAATGGCGGCTGGGCAATTTACGAGGTGAAAAGCTCCACCCACACCGATAAGCCGAGATATATCAATGATGTCGCTTACCAGAAATATGTACTTGAAAAATGCGGCATAAACGTCACGGGAACATATGTGATGTGCCTTAACAATCAGTATATCTACGACGGTAAGAACCTTGATATACAGCAGCTTTTCAGGTATGACGACGTGTCTGAAAGCGTTGCAAAAAAGCTTCCAGAGGTCGAGGTCGACCTTGAAAGAGCAAAGTCTTTTCTCGAAGATAAAAACGAGCCGGATATACCACTTGGTAAGCAATGCGGAAAACCAGGCGACTGCGCATACTGGGGATACTGCACAAGAAATCTGCCCAAGCCGAATGTTTTTGACCTGTATGATACATATATGAAGAAAAAACTTGCCTTGTATAACAAGGGACTTGTCAGTATGGAATCACTTGAGGGTGAACCAACTATCACAGGCGAGATACAGAAAAGGCAGATAGACTTTGCTCTGCATGACAAAGGCACATACGTCAACAAAAAGGAAATATCGGTATTCCTCGATACACTTTCCTACCCGCTTTATTTCCTCGACTTTGAGAGCGTTCAGCCTGCCGTTCCGAAATACGCAGGCACAAAGCCGTACACACAGGTGCCGTTTCAATACTCACTGCACTACATAGAAAAAGAGGGCGGCGAGCTTAAGCACAAGGAGTTTCTTGCGCAGGCAGGCACAGACCCGCTGCGCGACATAGCCGAGGCGCTTTGCAGGGATATACCTGCCGACGCTTGTGTTACGGCATACAACAAAGGCTTTGAATGCACAAGGCTGAAAGCCCTTGCGGGATATTTCCCCGACCTTTCGGAACATCTGTTAAGCATATTCGATAACATCGTTGACCTGCTGACACCATTCCAGTCGGGCTGGTACTACAACAGAGAAATGGGCGGCAGCTTCTCGATAAAAAGCGTTCTGCCCGCACTATTCCCATGCGACCCCAGCCTTGACTATCACCGCCTTGAAGGCATACACAACGGCGGCGAGGCTATGAACGCCTTTCCCGCTATGGAAAAAATGAATGCCGAGGAGCTTAAGCAGACACGCAAAAACCTGCTCGAATACTGCAAGCTTGACACCTTTGCCATGGTAAAGGTCTGGGAAAAGCTTAGAGAGGCGGTGGAGTGAATACAAGACCACATTTGCTCAGGATACAATTCATCTATGTTATAATATCATTTTTTAGGAGGACAGATTATAATGGAAACAGATAAACTCAAACAATTATATGACGATTTCAGTAGGGAATTTAACGAAGGAACATATAAAAACGTAATGGCAAATTGGGAATACTACCGCCAAGAGATCAAAAACGGAGAAGATTCCGCATTTGATGTCTGGGTCCAAAAAACAACAGAGAATAAAAATGGCAATCAAATACCGCATGATCCGCTTGCAAATTTTCTTATTTATAGCAATTCTGATGCTAAGTTTATTGCTAACCCAGGCAATATCTTTCCGCGACATTTACAAGTAATATTTGATGTAGAAAAAAACAAGTATAAAATTTTCAATCCTAAAGAACAACTAGTTGACAAAGACAAAGCAATAGACGAATTCAAACGTGTACTCTATAAACATTTCAAAGACCTTATTGATTTCGAGAATGTGGATTCAATAACTGATCCTCCTTATCTGTATATACGTCTCATGATAATACTTGAATCAATGCGTACAGAAAGCAAGTACTATAACTCTTTGGTATGGGCAGTACAAGACAAAGCAATAAACGACCTTGCAAAAATATTTGACATTAATGGCAGTGTCGAAAATAGCGGTTTCTTTAAGTTGAGTAACGAGGTTTACGTTAAGGCGGCAGAAATTTTGCTGAGTAAAAAAGATGAGCAAGCACGCAAAAAAATGGAACCCAAAGAGATATTTAAGCTCAACAAGTTTCTTTGGGATATTCAGACGGAGAAAAATCTAATAATCGGTTTGAATAAATTTTCAAACACCAATATTATTCTTCACGGCGCTCCCGGAACAGGTAAAACATACACCGTTGATTACGAAATCAAAAAACTTCAGCTGAATGATCCGGAAAAATACTGTCTGTCAAAATTCATTCAGTTCCATCCGTCATACACCTATCAGGATTTCATCGAAGGAATTAAGCCTATGGGTATCAAGGACGGAAACCTTGACCTGCAGGTCGTAAACGGAAGCTTCAAAGATTTTTGTATCAAAGTAAGACATGAAAACGAAGAATACTATAAGAAAACGTATACTACCAATTCAAAACCCGATCCCAAAGATCCGGATCAATTCAAGGACTGGCCGCATCATTATTTCGTTGTAGATGAGATAAATCGCGGAGATCTTTCAAACATCTTCGGCGAAACTTTTACATTGCTTGAATACCGTGATTATGATTTCTCCGAAGATTACTCCAATGTAAAAAAAGGCGCAAATCTCACCGAGACTACAATGTCGGCAGTTATCAAAAAAATGATAACTGACCCTCAGAATACCGCACAATTAACGGAAGAACTAACGGAAGAACTTGTATACAAACAGATTGAAAACGGAGATGTGGTTTTCGGTATCCCGTTCAACATTCATTTTGTCGGCATGATGAACGATGTGGACAGAAGTATTGATTCCTTTGACCTTGCCCTGAGAAGGAGATTCAAATGGAAAGAGCTGTTCTGTGATACCACAATAGTCAGCATTAATCTCATCGAAAAAGGTTTCATAGAATATTATGTTAAGCTTTATAAAGAGTACTGCGATAAGCTCAATAAATACATTTCGGATACTCTAAAGCTTGGAAAAAGCTATGAGATAGGCCACGCCTTTTTCCTGAAGATGACAAGTGTTGCCGACGTAAAAAAGCGCGTCATTACCAGTGATAATCTTAAGGACTTGTTTGACGATTATATCTCAGGAACGCTTAAAGAGTACTGCCGTATGGTATCATCAAGCGAGCTGGAAACAGACCAGCAGCTTAAAGATGCCAGAAAAATATTTACAGAACCAAATTTCGATAAAGAAAAACTAAAAAGAGAACTTGCTAACAAGGACAAGAAAAAGTACACAAATGAAAGAATCACGGAATACCTAAAAAAATGCAAGGCTCTAAACACAAAAGTGATGAACGAAATCACCGAAGGCTTAGAATTGCTACCCTGCGATTCTTTCATACCCGACGATGAAGATGTTCTCAGTCCGGATGGCAGAGCAAAACTGTTCGAAAATAAGATAAAACAACGACTAACCGATTTAATCCCGAAAGCTGAAAAAGAAAAAGAAGAAAGCTTGCTGGAAGATGCCAGAACAAAATTTGTGGGCACAGATGACAGTTCAAACAATGTTGAGGTGATGGCTGATGGCACCAAGAGCACCACAGATAAAAAAACTTATAACTGAGATCAATACTCAGTTTTACAGTTTCAAAAAGTCGCAGGACATTCTACTGAATAATACTGCATTTGCAAATCCAAATGCTGATAATAAAAAAAAGAAGGACTCATTAAACAAAAAATGTGAGGAAATCAGCAAAAGCCGTCTGCTTCCAATCGTCATTGGCACAAAAAATAGCCGATTTCTGCTGCAAGCTTTTCCAAGCTATGAAAAATTCCGCAGAAAAAAAGAGAAGGAAGAAGAAAGGACAGTATGCGGCATTGTATCTGAGTATGGCGAATATACTATCTCTACCAATCTTTACATAGGTGTCATAAATCTCGGCAACGGACTTCAGCTTGAAATCCAGACAGGATACTCAAACATATTGCTCCAAAGAATGCTGAGATACTGTCTTGGTTACTATGCCGATACAAATATAACTGACAGTGCCAGTTCATCACACAGCATATATGCTCTGATGACGCAATTTATGTTCCTCGACTCTCTCAAAAAGGTATTTACTATTGCAATCCCAAAGAAGTACAACTACATTAAAGACAGAAGCTATAACATCCGAGGAAATATAGACATTCAGAACTTTGTCGCACGTGATCTGATTGCATTTGATAAAAAAATCAGCTACATATATCCTCAACGTGTGGAGATCAAACCAATAATAGATGTTCTTCATGAGGCTATCAAAAAATGCATAATAGACGGTGTGGGTGAACTAAGTCCTGATGCGAAAAGTTATGAACTTCAACTAAAAAGTTTGTCGTCCGGAAGGAAGCCTTCAAAAACAACTGTCAATAATATTCTTAAGGAAAAATGCCTAAACAATAGTCTGTATGATGCTTACAAACGTCCCTTGCAGTTAGCTCAAATGCTGCTCAAAGATGAAGACCTTGACTACTCTGAAGACAGCAACAGACCAGGTACTGGAAGTCAGCTAATCGATGCGTCGTTCCTATGGGAATTGTATCTATATAATCTTATGAAACTTAATCTGAATGACAACTGGGAAATAAGCGCACAAAGCGAAATACATCTCTATGAAAATGCTTTTTTTTCTAAAACAAACTATCCGGATTTTGTTCTTAAAAACTCATCAAATGGGGATATATATATACTTGATGCAAAATTCAAGAAGATGAATTTTAAGCCCGAAGATGTGGATAACAAGGATCTTCAACAGTTGCATTCATATTCATATTATTACTATCTTCAATATGGAGATAGATTTAAAGGTGCAGGACTCATATACCCCTCAAAAGAAGACTCCCCCGCTAATACTGAGCGATGTCGGTCAATTCTCGGGCTTGAAGACAGCTCAGCAAGATTCTGCATTTTTTCAATAAAGGATGTAGATGTTTTAAAAAGCGAAAACATCGAAGAGCTGCGCCAAAATGAGCAAATATTCATTGATGATCTAGAGTCGTTTATAGAACCAAACAATTAGTGTAATCTCAAATCAACAAAAAGAGCAAAATGAAGACTTAATCTTGTTCGAAAACAGTAATATAACAAAAACAAAGACAGCCCCGATCATTCGCGGCTGTCCTTTTTTATGATAAACAAACTTTTTTGTTCTTTTCCGTCGTGGCGTGGGATAAACCTTTCCTCCACAACTCTTTGCTCCTTAATGTCAACGAGGATAAGAGAAAACGAATTGTTGACCTTTACACCCTCAAGGTACTTGAAAAATCCCTCGAACACG
>OMXI01000001.1 GCA_900314975.1 uncultured Eubacteriales bacterium
CACTCGCTTTGAGGTCATCAACAAGTGGTACAACAACGAGGTCGAGAAGATGGACCTTGACATTCTTGCGAGGATATGCTATGTGCTTGACTGCAAGCCAAGCAGCCTGATAAAATACGAGGATAACAAATAAGGAGTTGCTGCTGCGTGCAACAACTCCGTTTATTTTGCCCTCACTTGCGCGAGAATTCCCCGTGCGGCATTTTATCAGCAGAAAAGAGAAATTACCCGCTGCAGATACAAAGTCCCACACAGGCGATATTTCGGCGCACAGCCTGTCGTCATACAAATGATCTTGGAAGTGTAAGTTTTCATCAGCGGATAAATTCCACAACCCACTCTTTGCTTGTTATTCTGCCATTGGGCGTTAGGACGGACCGCAGCTTGCCCTTTTGCATCCAGCGGTTAACAGCGTTGACCGAGTAACCGGTCAACTTGCTTACTGCTTTTGAATCAAGCACATCGTCAAGCACATCGGGAATGGTGTCAAACTTATTAAGGATGCGTTTGCGGAGTTTATCATCAAAGGTGTTATCCTCTTTGATCAGCTTCTTTCTGACATACTTATTATATGTACTGAACTCCCCCGGCGCCGCCGAGAATAGTTCGGGCGACTCTTCAAAGTCTATCAGGAAGCTGATAGCTGTTTCAAGGTCGATCGTATATCTTCGGGTCTTCTTTCCTGTATCGCTATGCGGTATATGATGCTTTAGCAGCCAGACACATCTGCGTCTGCTTACATGGAGCAGTTTACGGAGCTGCTCGCTTGAAATCGTCGGCGGATAGTTTTCTCTTATCGATCCAATATCAATCATTGTTATCACGCCTCCGTATCTTTCTGCCCGGTTCATCTTCGGCGTGCTCTACAAGGTAATCTATCAGATCATCCTTGCTTACTACATATCCGCCCTGATATCTGAATGACCGCAGCTCGCCTGTCCGCAGCAGTTCGTATACTTTGTTCTTTCCGAACGGCGTCCATCTATATACCTTTATAGGTGTAAGTATATCAGGGCATCTCTTTAATGATTGTTCGATCTGTTTTCTTAATTCTTCTTTATTCATAGTCCGATTTCCTTTCTGTTTTAAGGTTGTCGGGCTTCGGTTTTCTCGCAGTTGTCTCGCAAATTTCTCGCAAATTTCCCGAAAAATCATCATTCAGGCTTATTTTTTGCTCAAATTACCGCTGATTAGAATAGCAACAGTGACGAAATGGGACGAACTCCAAAAGGCTCGAAATGCGGTAGGACGGCAATACCGTCGCGAGAGTTCAAATCTCTCCATCTGCGCCAGTACACAGCGTGTACCACGCAATGCCGCCTTTGGTAAGTATGCCTGAGGCGGTAAATTTGTTTGACGGCGGAACTGACAAAGTGATATACCAAAGTTTCATTGAATTATGTATAGCATTGGTCATTTACGCTCAAAATAGCGATAAGAAGTTTTCGGGAGGTAATTTGAATCAAAAAGTCAGTATTGGCAAAGGCAGCAAGCATTATTCTTGCAACATCTCTTATGCTCGGTATGACCGCTTGCGGTGACAGCAGCAAGGCAGACGACAACGGTACGTCTTCCACGGCAGCTGATTCTTCGTCAGCAGCTGAAGACAAGGAGATAACCGGCGAGACAAAGACCTGGGGCGTGTTCACAGTTCTCGTTCCAGAGGGCTGGGAGCTTAAAGGCGGAAATGTTCTTGATGAGAACGACCAGAATGCTTGCTCCGTAAAAAAGTCTGATTTCTCATACTTTGAACTCAAGAGCGAGAAAGACGATGTTATGAAGCAGCAGTATGACTACAACAAGAAGACATACACAAACGGTCAGAAAGACCTCCCGGCTACAAAGGTCGGCGACATCGAGTGGAACGGTTTTGAGTACGGCGGAGACTTAAACAAGGGCTTTGAGATTTATGCAACCGCTAACGGCAAGAACATCAGAGTTTCATGCTGCGGTTTTGCTTTCGACAGCGCAGAGGCAAAGGCTATCCTTGGCTCTATCAAGCTTGGCTAAAATTTGCAAACACTATGAGCAGTCCTCAAATTGAAGGGCTGTTCTTTTTTTTGTGATAAAAAAGAGACAGCCTCGTATGAGACTGACTCTTGTTAGTTATTTGCTTGCAGTTGTAATCTCTGTTACAAGCTTATCGGGCACTGCGCCCGTGCCGCCGAAGACATAGACTGTGTCTGCTTTCTTGGTTTTGAGATACGTTTTCTGTTCGTCTGTGAGCGCGTTGTCTGCGAGGAACAGTGGTGCTTTTTGCTGTGCTGCGAACACTCCGCCTGCGAGTGCATCAGGGAAATCAAGACCCTTTGCCACGTAGACTGCCGAGCCTGTGATAACGTCTTTAAACTTGTTTTTGACCTCAACACAGGTTGCGTATCTGTTCTTGCCTGCAACTCTTGTTATTGTGTCGAGTCCAAGTGCATTCTTCGCCTTGTTCATCATATCGTCCGAGATAACTCCCTCGCCGCCGATAACATAGGCATTGCTCACGCAATTCTTTGCTTTGAGTGCTGCAAGGTATGCAGCTGTGTCGGGATTAAGCTCGCCGCTTGTAGTGAGGTAGATTATCGGTGCGTTCTTTATAGCTGCTGCCGTGCTTACCGAAAGCGCATCTGCGTAGTTCAGACCATAGACAAAGAACACATCTGTCGGTTCGGGGTTAAGCTGCTTTGCAATTGCAGCTGCTGTTGAAAAACGAGTTTCCCCTGCTATCCTCTCAACTTTCAAATCATTATTTTCAAGCTCGGTCACGACCTCTTTGCTTATCACACCTTCCCCGCCGAGAATAATCACATTTTCTGCTTTCAGCCTTTTTATCTCGTCAAGGGTCGCACTTGGGAGCTTATCGGTATTTGTAAGCAGTATCGGCGCGCTGTACTTTTGAGCAAGCGGCACGCCTGCCAGCGCGTCGGCGTAGTTCAAGCCGTATGCAAGAATAACAGTATCTGATGTTTCATATGATTGCTGCGATATTGCCGCAGCCGTTTTATAGCGGTCTGCACCTGCAAGGCGAACTATATCGGGTGTGTCCTGCTCAAGCGGCTGTGCGCTGACACTTACCTTGATATCTGACTTTATTTTAGTTATGCGGTAGGTGTATGGCAGAGTATCTGTCGAAATATCCTTGAGGTTTTTGAAGTCGCCCGATACATCATCGGCTGTTAATCCTGCAAAGCTGTATCCGTCTGCAACAACGACTGTGAAATTTATCTGCCCGTCGCCTGTGGTATCAGGACTGCCTGTATCGGAATCTCTCGCTACGGCGCTTGTAACACTCTTTTCATCAGCTGTGCCTGTATCCTGTGTATAGTAAACATCTACGCTGACACCTTCGCTCAAATCAAAGGAAACGGTGAACGTTTCTTCAATATCGCTTACCTCGACCGAATGGTCGCACTCGGCGATAGCAGCGGTCATAGGTATGCTTTGTTCTTCCGTCTCGCCGCAGGTTGTGCAGGTGTATGTGATGACACCCTTGCTTGTACTTGTCGCTGCGGTTTTGACTGTTCCGTTATTCCAGCTGTGGCTGTGCGAGCCGCCCTTGCAGGAGGTTGTGCTGTTTACGGAATAAAAGGCAGGCGTGCTGCTTGATACGGAGGTTGGCCACGATGCCATTACATAATTGACATTTTTGGGGAGTGTATAACTGAATATCACATTCCCGCTGCCTGCGGTTGTGTTTATCACAGAACCTGCATTTGTGCTTGTTGTGGATGTGTAGTATTTCTGTCCGCTACCGAACCAGCTGCTTTTTGCTGTGCCGTCAACGCCCTTTGTACCTGCGGTAAAGACTGTTGCTCCCTGTATAAGCACTGTTGTGTCTGCATCTATTGCAGAGTTGTCTCCGCCCGCTTTCATACTGAAAACTGCCTGTCTGCCGCCGTAAAGATATATTCCGCCGTTGGAATCGATTCCGTCTCCGTCGCAGTTCACATACAGGTCACCGCCGTAAATGCTGATATTATAATTACCTGCTGAACTCTGCTGACCGCCTCCCGTTTGTCCGCCGGGACGACCTCCGGGTCTGAAATCGTGTCCGCCTCCGCCGCCTTGCTGTGAGCCGTTGGAACTTCCGCCTGCTGCGTTCACTCCGTCGTCGGAAGCAACAACATAAAAGCGTCCCGAATAGATGTATACATTCTCGCCTTCAAAACCTTCATATGATTTGTTGATTGTAATATCCGGGTCACGCTCCAAGCCGTTTTGCGTGCCGAGTGTAAGGGTCTTGTCGGCGTGCATACCGTCATCGCCCGTGCTTATGGTAAACGTGCCGCCCGTAATGACTGCATTGCCGTCAGAATGCAGCGCATCGTCTGCGGTATTCAGGATAAATGTTCCGCCGCTGACTGTTATATTCGGCTCTATATTTGCTTCTTCTGCCCTGTCTCCCGAAGCCTTAAGACCTTTACAGCTGTTTGAGGCGGCAAGGGTATTGTTCCAGGTACTGCTGCCCTTGTATGTCTGTATATCGAAAGTACCGCCGTTGATAGTCAGTGCAGTATCTGCACTTATGCCGTCACCGTCTGTATCGATATCAAACGTGCCTGCATTTATAGTTACGGTGCCTGCGGATTCAGTATCTATCGTTGTGCCTTCAGCTGTGTCTGTCGCATCGGGTGCGCTTTTGATGCCGTCACCTGCTGCTTTGATAACATAGCTTCCCTGGTTGAAAATGATACTTCCGTCACAGGAAATACCGTTTTGCACAGCCGCGCCCGTCTTTGTACCCGCGTAATATTTTCCGTTGCCCGAAACTGTGAGCGTTCCTGTCTGGTTAAAAACAAGCTGTGCGCACGACGCTCCCTTGATACCGTTTTTAGCGTTTGCGGCAATAATCAGGTCTCCGTCTCCGCAGAATGTGACCTTTGAACCGCTTTTCAGCTTTATAGCAGCACCCTCAAAGGTATCTGATGTGCTTTCGCTGCCTGCATCCTCATTGTCGGTCAAGGTTGATCTGCCCTCAAGATGAATATTGACAGACGAGGACTTCTTTATGACGATAGGTGCGGTATCGGAAGATGACAGTGAAAGGCTGTCAAGCACAAGTGTAACATCTGTAAGCTCTTTTGAAACAACTATACTGCCGTTTGAGCAGCTGCCTTTGAGACGGTATGTACCGTTCGCAGTAATTGTCAATGCTGTGCCGTCAATGGAATATCCGCGCCCGGCTTGTGTTTCGGTTATCGAGCTGTTTGTAAATGTCAAAACTGCGCTTTGCTGCATTTTTACAGTGCTGATGTCCGTGGTGCTGACCGCAGCAGCTGACACATTATCTTGCTGTGCTGATGCGGGTACACACGCTGCAGTCATCATAGCAATTGCAAGCGATATTGGCAGTATCCTTTTTACGAGCATATTCATTCCTCCTGTCAGACTTTGGGGTTGAGCCGATAAAAAATGCTCCGTATTATATAGTAATACACCTACCTTAAAGATAACTTAAACAATGCTGACCACACAATAAAAACAGACCATAGAGAAAGTGCATCTCTGTGGTCTGGTAAATACATATAAATGCTGTTACGCCTTGCTGATGCCGAGCGTTTTCTTGGTCTATGTCTTCTCGTTGAATTCCTTTTCCGAACATGCGCTGATAAAATCCTCTTTGGTGAGGAGAATACTCTTTTTACCGTCGAGCGAGCAGCGCAGCGCGGAAAATCTACAGCCGCTGTCGAATACAAAAAAGGGCAAGCGACAGATGCAAATTTCAGCCCTGCCCTTTTATGCACACGAAAAACAAAGCACCTTCTCCGAGTTTTCAGAAAAAGGTGCTTCAAAAGCGTTAGTATTTCAGCTTAAATCACTGCCTTGTTACTGTGTGGTTTGCATAGCCCTTGAGTGGGTCGACTGAACGGCGGGGAATAAGGTTTTTGGTCGTGAGGACATCACCCATATCTATTCCACCTGAGAAATTGGTATCACAGTTTGCAAGCTTGATTGACTTTACTGCATCGCTGTATCTGAGAAGATATCTTTGGATAAGGTCAACATCCGCTTGAGTTCTTTCCAAATTACCGTTTGCATCGCCGAGCATTATATTACACTTTGGAAGAATGGATTGTGTAGAATAGAATTCATCCTTTACTAATGTGCTGAGGTGCCACATTCCGTGAGCACCGCCCTCTTTTTTCATAAAATCATCTGACACCATAAACCAGTACATAGAGTTAGCATCTCCATGATTATATCTGCCAGAATCCCAGCAAACATCACAGTGATACCATTTGCCGCCTATTTCAACGATATTCCACGCGTGCTTTCCGTTGTATATTTCTTTACCGTTTTTATCAAAAATACATGAGTCTACTACCTCTGCATTAACGCCTGCACTTTCAAGCAGATATGCGTAAAGCTTAGCATACTGCTCGCATACAAAGCCGCTTTTTCCGTCAAGGAAAGACTGGAAACAATCTTTTGTATCAAAATCGTAGAAATAGTTTGTGGCGATATACTCGTGCAGCTTAAAGGCTATCTGATACTTTTGGTTATTTGATAAGCCGCTTACGCCGCATTTTCCGTTTTCACCGTAGTAGGTGATGCCCATCAGTTTAAAAATTCCTTTTGTTTTATCTACTTTAAACTTTTTAACATAAGGCGAATTTTTGAATGTTTCATAATTGTTTGCAATTACTTTTGGTAAAAACTGTGCGTTGTCATCGTAGACAATTTTTCTGCCGTCTACATAGACTGTATTGATATTCTTTGCCCCTGAACCCGAACCTACAAAAGAAGTATCATCAAAATGCTCAACAGATGAACGCAGCTTAAGTGTGGTAGCTTTGCCGCAATTCTTTATAGCACCATAAGCTACATTCTTTACATTTCTAAAATCATATCCAGAAAGGTCTATTACTGTTCCATCGGTGTGATAGTACAAAAGAACGCTGCCGATCATGCACACATTATTCTTTATTTTGTTCTGATACCACTTTGTATCTGTAAAAGCACATTGACCATATACTTTATTTACACTATTTGAACATGACACAGCCTCAAGGTTGGTATTGGAATAGAATGCTCTATCAGATATTGTAGTAACACCGTACAGGTCGACACTTGTAAGCTTTCTGTTAAGCTCTCCATTACCTGTATCAAAGCAGTCAGGTCCGAGTTTTTTTATCTTATAATTACCGATATCGTGAATATATACAGCTGATTTGCCGCCTGTGTATCTTATAAGCCAGTCCCCGAAAATGTAAGCACCTTTGGAATTGGGCTTGATTCCGTAAACATCACGGGCAAAGATACCTGAAAATGCACCAACTCCAAGAGATTCAAGCTTTGTGCCGTTATAAACTACATTACCAAGCTTCGGAAAGCCGCTGCAGAAATAACTGCCTATTTCTCTGACATTAGAACATACATAGAGTGTACCTATATTACAGCCGTAAAACACATTGTTGCCGATATGTGTGACGGAATTAGGTATGGTTACCGTTTCAGCAGATATGTATTCGCCGAAATTACTACCTAAAGCGTTTACGGTATGATAACTTCCATCAGCATATACCATGCTTGGTATAGATACGTTTCGGTTGCCGACCTTAACAGATTAAGCGTGAAGGTCTCTACGCCTTTGTCACTGGTGTTGTACTCGTAGGTATAGGTGTGACCGCCCGAACGGAACGTACCTTTACCGCTTTTGGGAGCATCTGCTGCCGAGGCGACGATATCCGCCGACATCTCATGGTTGGTCACGCCAAGTGCGCCGAAAGCACCGAGCATAACGCTCATTCCCATTACTGCTGCTGTGCCGTGCAAGAGAATTTTCTTGCAAATACCTTTGAACTTCATTGGTTACTCCTCCTACAATTTTTATTATCAAAACCGACCTGCCATTTATCTCGTGCCGACCTGTCGGAATTGTAAACAAACTGCGGTATTATCTCTTTCTATATACCTTAAAACCACTCAATGTGAACAAAGAAATAAAAATACATATATACTATGTTTTAAGAATTATTACTGACACATATTTTTCAATATGATAACACGTTTTGTTTAAAATGTCAACCAAACAATGCCGTATTGGCGCGTGTGATATTAACAAACTATTAAGCAATCGTTTTCGAACAGGCTTGCTGACGGTATTCTGATTATCAATGTGCAAAGGCAGCATTGAGCGTATTTCAAATTAAAGCAGTACAATATTTTGGACATATAAGCTTGAATAAGAAAATCGGACTGGTTTTGTCATTTTTAACAACACTGGCAGCTTTTCTTTATGCAAAACGCAGAACTGTTGTAATAATTATAAGTAGGAATTTTTTTATCAGAAAAACAGGTGACAAAACCGATAAGGTGTGGTATAATTGTCTAAAATCAACAGTCACCAATAAGGAGGTAATTTATGAAAGTATTGTTTATCGGCGGAACAGGAACTATCAGCATGGCGATAACCCGTCTGCTTGCAAAAAGAGGAGACGAGCTGTATTTGCTCAACCGAGGGAACCGGACTGACAGTCTTCCCGCGGGAGTGAAAACTATCACGGCGGATATCAACGACGAGCAGGACGTACTGCAAAAACTGGAAGATATGACATTTGACTGCGTGGGCGAATTTATCGGCTTTGTACCTGCCCAGCTTGAGCGCGATTTCAGGCTGTTTGCGGGCAGGACAAAGCAGTATATTTACATAAGCTCGGCATCTGCTTACCAAAAGCCGCCGCAAAGCTGTGTGATCACCGAGGACACGCCGCTTGAAAATCCATACTGGGAGTATTCGCGCAACAAAAAAGCGTGCGAGGAATATCTGCTGGAAAGATACAGGACGGACGGCTTCCCTGTGACGATAGTACGCCCGAGCCACACATATGACGAGCGAAGCGTTCCGCTGGGTGTACACGGCAAAAAAGGCAGTTGGCAGGTGGTCAAGCGCATTATGCAGGGTAAACAGGTGATTATACACGGTGACGGGACATCTCTATGGACGATAACCCACAACAGCGATTTTGCCAAGGCTTATGCAGGGCTTATCGGAAATCCGAAAGCGATAGGTCAGGCATTCCACATTACAAGTGATGAAAGTGTGAGCTGGAACGATATTTACAAGGCTATTGCACAGGCTGTGGGCGTTGAGCTGAAGGCGTACCATGTATCCTCGGAAATGCTGGCTGCACTGGGTAAGGACTATGACCTGACGGGCAGTCTTATCGGCGACAAGGCAAACTCGGTGATGTTTGACAACTCAAAGGTCAAGGCACTCGTGCCTGATTTCAGGTGTGAAATAAGCGCCGCAGAGGGCATTAAAATGACGGTGAAAAACATCCTTGCACACCCTGAATATCAGACGGACGATGATGAATTTGACAGCTGGTGCGACAATGTTATAAAGGTATGCGAAAAGGCAAAGGAGGAGTTTATCAATGAATAATTTTAATTTTTACAGCCCGACGGAGTTTGTTTTCGGTAAGGGCAGAGAGAACGATGCAGGCAAGTATGTCAAAAAGTACGGCGGAAAGAAAGTGCTTATACACTTTGGCGGACAGTCGGCACAAAAGTCGGGGCTGCTTGACAGAGTAAAAAGCTCGCTTGAACAGGCTGGTATAGAATATAAGGAGCTGGGCGGTGTAAAGCCCAATCCGCGCGACACTCTTGTTTACGAGGGAATCAAGCTTTGCCGCGGCGAGAATATCGACTTTATTCTTGCAGTTGGCGGCGGCTCGGTAATAGACTCGGCAAAGGCTATAGCCATGGGTGTGGAATATGACGGCGATTTTTGGGATTTCTACAGCGGAAAGCAGCCCGAAAAGGCTTTGCCCGTTGCGACGGTACTGACTATTGCGGCGGCAGGAAGCGAAGGCAGCGGAGATTCTGTTATCACTAAAGAGGACGGTATGCTAAAGCGCGGTGCAGGTTCTGATTTGCTTCGCCCAAGGTTCTCTATAATGAACCCCGAGCTTACGCAGACGCTCCCCGCTTATCAGACAGCCTGCGGTGCGACGGACATTATGGCACATGTTTTTGAGAGATATTTCACCAACACAAAAGAGGTCGAGATAACAGACAGGCTTTGCGAGGCAGTGCTGCTGACGATGATAAAGGAGACTCCACGCGTTATCGCTGACCCGAACAACTACGAGGCGCGTGCAAATATAATGTGGGCTGGAACGGTCGCGCACACAAACATTGTGGGTGTCGGCAGAGAGCAGGACTGGAACAGCCACGGTATAGAACACGAGCTTTCTGCGCTGTACGACTGCGCACACGGTGCGGGACTTGCGGTGATAATGCCTGCGTGGATGGAGTTTGTATACAAGCACAATGTTATGCGTTTCTGTCAGATGGCAACGAGAGTTTTCGGCTGTCAGATGGATTTTGAGAACCCCGAAGCTACTGCACTTGCAGGCATAAAGGCGTTCAGAACATTTCTGCACGGTATCGGTATGCCGATAAACTTTGACGAGCTTGGTGCAAAAAGAGAAGACATTCCTGCGCTGGTTGAAAAGTTCGGCTTGGGTGACGGCAGAACAGGCGGCTTTGTACATCTGTCAAGTGATGATGTTGCGCAGATATACAATATCGCTGCGAATGCTGAAATTTAAATATAAGCACAAAAACTCCCCTGCAATTGCTTTGATTGCAGAGGAGTTTTTTCATTAAATTGAATTATCCACGATATCTGTAACGTGTTTGTTTGGAACAGCGCCTGTGCCGCCGAAAACTGCAGCGGTGCTTGGTTTCTTGGATTTAAGGTATGTTTTTTGCTCGCTGTTAAGGTTAGGTTCAGCGGCTTTTCCGTTGACAAGGAAGAGCGGTGATTTGTTCTTTGCGGCATACACACCGCCTGCGAGAGCATCGGGGAAATCCATTCCCGTAGCTATGCAAAGCTGATTGCCTGTCAGCAGGTTTTTGAAGGTATCATTTACTGCGGTGCAGGTAGCGTATCTGTTTGCGCCTGCAATACGAGCAGCTTTTTCAAGTCCGACTGCGGCGGCTGCCTTATTCATCATATCGTCAGAGACAACACCTGTTCCGCCGATAACGTATGCGTTTTTGACGCAGCCCTTCTTTTTAAGCTGTGCAAGATATGCGGCTGTATCTGTATTGAGTTCGCCGCTGGTTGTGAGATAGATTATCGGAGCGTTCTTAATTGATGCGACAGTACTTACGGAAAGTGCGTCGGCATAGTCAAGACCGTAAACGAAGAACACATCTGTCGGGCTTTCATTCACCTTATCGGCGATAGCTGCTGCGGTGCTGAAACGAGTCTTGCCTGCGATACGCTCTATTGAACTGACGCCGTTTGCTTTGAGCAAGCTTTCAACGTTTTTGCTTATAATGCCCTCGCCGCCAAGTATCTTGACTTGTTTTGCGCCAAGGCGCTTTATCTCGTCAAGAGTTGCAGCAGGGACTGAATCTGTGGCGGTTAAAAGAATTGGAGTACCCAGCTTTGAGGCATACGGCACACCTGCAAGCGCATCGGCATAATTAAGTCCGTATGCAAGTACCACAGTACCTGCCTTATCAAACGATGCCTTTGATATTTCTGCCGCAGTTTCGTATCTGTTTTTGCCTGCAAGGCGTGTAACGCTGTCGTAGATGTAGTCGACCCGTTTATTCTCCTTTGCGTACCTTGCAGCCTCTGAGCCTATTTTGCACACAACTGTTATATCGCTGAATGCAAATACGCCGTCTCCCTTTATCGTTGTAACAGTTTCGGGAACGTAGAGCGTACCAAGGCTTGTGCACCTATAAAACGCACAGTCTTCAATTGTAGTAACATTTTTGGGGATAGTGAAATCCTTCAGGCTTTCACAGCCGTAAAGCACAAAGTCTGAAAGCTTGGTCAGCTTTTCGGGGAAGGTAATGCTTTCAAGAGATTTGCAGCCGTAAAATGCGGCACGCCCGATATCTGTTACACTTTGGGGGATAGATATACTTTTGAGGTTTTCACAATCTCTGAAAGCCTGGATACCGATACTTTTAACGCTGCTTGGGATTGTGATGCTTGTTATCTTGTTATTGGTATTAAATGCCCAGTCGTCTATTTTTGTGACAGTACTCGGTATTGTGACATTCGCCTTGCCCTCGGGACAGCACACCAGAGTCGTTTTAGCTTTGTTGTAAACCACGCCGTCAACAGATGTATACTTGGTATTGTCTTTATCAAAGTTTATAGCGGTGAGGTTATCACACCTGAAAGTGCAGCCCTCATCATACACTGTTACATTTTTAGGAATGGTAAGCGTTTTTAATGCTTCGCAGTGGCAAAAGCAAAGGTCTTCCAAAGCAGTTACGCTTTCGGGTATCTTTATTTCGGCGAGCTTTGTACAATAGCCGAAAGAATGGTAGCCGATAGTTTTAAGGCTGCTTGGGAGCGTCACCGATGTTTTGGCAAGCGGACAGATAACTACTTTGGTCTTGTCCTTATCGTAAAGCACGCCGTCAACTGAACTGAATGATGAATTATCAGCAGCAACGCTTATGCTCGCAAGGTTAGCACATTGTTCAAACGCTGACCATACGATAGTTGAAACGTTTTTAGGAATGCTCACGCTTTTCAGGGAATTGCAGTAACCGAAAACATCGCCGTTCAGTTTGGTCAAGCCGTTTGAGATAGTGACGCTTTCAAGGCTTATGCAGTGGTCAAAAGCATGAACGTCCATATTCGTAACGCTGTCGGGCAAAGTCAGCTTTTTCAAACTCTCGCAGTGAGCGAAAGCATACTCGCCTATCTGAATAACGCTGCTTGGGATAGTTACGCTTGTTATGCTCTTACAGTACTCGAACATATGCTTGCCAATAGTTGTAACACCCTGCTTTATAACGACAGACTTGATACCACTTCTGCCGTAAAACGGCGAATATTTTTCTGACGAATAGCCGTAGTATGTGTCATTCATTGCGCCGCTGCCGCTGATAGTCAGCACGCCGCCCGAGAGCGACCACGATACGTTATCGCCGCACTTGCCGGAGGTATCGGTGTTCACGTAGTTCGCCGCATATGCCGTTTCGGAAAAGACATTCTTTGGCAGAACTGCCGCAGAGCCTGTTACCAGGCACAATGCCAATGCAGCTGAAAAGATACGCTTATTTAGATTTTTCATAGTGCCTATCTCCCTTTTAGGTTTTAAAATATTGTAACACTTTGTATATCAAAAGTCAAGTAACAGGCGCTGTTTTATGCCAAAGCAGACATTATTGCTCACATATCAAAACTCCACTGCGAAAGCTCGGCTTTAACGCTTTGGGCGGTGCAGATGGATATGTGATAATCACCGATGTCAAACTCGTTAAAGCAAACCGCTGTGCTGTTTTCAGGGCAGAGTGAAATGGTTCTGGTATCAAGCGACAGACCTTTGCCGAGCATTTTGACATAGCTCTCTTTGCGTGTCCACAGGAGCGTAAAAGCTTTATCCTTATCGGGTGAGTTTTCTATCCACTCAATTTCGTCAGGCGTGAACACGCGCGATGCCAACCGCGTATTGTACGTGGTGGTTTTCTGCACGTCAGCACCTACCTGCGTATCGGCAAGTGCGCAAAGCGCAATCGTGCCGTCGTGGGAGATGCTGAAATGAATATCGCTGTGATTTGAAAGATAGGGTTTTCCAAGCTCTGTTTCACAAATCTGCATATCGCTCACACCTGCTTGCAAGAGCATATGCTGAACAAGCAGACCTGCACCGAGGCAAAGTCTTTTATCCTTATCAAATCTGTAGCTTTTGACTTTTTCAGCGCGCTGTTTCCAGGCAAGGCTGCAAAGTGCCTTTTCAAAAAGCTGCGGGCTGCAAAGCTGTGAAACGTCATAATAGCAGCATTTTATATACATAACTATCTCCTTGTGTTTTTATCATTTTACCACAGCACAGGGCAAAAATCAACACTTTGCAAAATGCTTATGAAAAGGCGCAGCAAAGTGTTTTCACGATTGACACGCAGTGAATAATGTGGTATAATTATTTAGCAAAAATCAATGACAATGGGGTGTTTTTTATGAAGGCAGCTGCTCTTTTTGAAAAGAAACCTGTAATATCGTTTGAGGTGTTTCCGCCAAAACCGAATACTCCGATAGAAAGCATTTATCAGACGCTTGATTCACTAAAGGATCTGAAACCCGATTTTATAAGCGTTACATACGGCGCGGGCGGTTCGCAGGCAGGAGCATCGACCTGTGAGATATGCCAGACAATACAAAGCAAGCACAATATTCCTGCGATAGCGCATTTGCCGTGCATAAACGAGACCAAAGAATCGGTGCTTGAAAAGCTTGAGGACTTTCGTGAAAAGGGCATTGAGAATATACTTGCCCTGCGCGGTGACAAAAGCCCCGATAAAGAGCCAAAGACCGATTTCAAGCATGCGTCGGAGCTTATCAGCTTTATAAGGCAAAACGGCAGCTTTGATATCGCTGCGGCGTGCTATCCAGAGGGACATCCCGAGGCTCCCGACCTTGATACAGATATTATGCATCTGAAGGAAAAGGTCGATGCGGGTGCATCGCATCTTATATCGCAGCTTTTCTACAACAATCACGATTTTTACTCGTTCTGCGAAAAACTTGTACAAAAAGGGATAAACGTTCCTGTTGAGGCGGGCATAATGCCTGTGACCTCGAAAAAGTCCATTGAAAGAATGGTCTCGCTTTGCGGTGCGTCTATACCGAACAGACTTGCAAAACTGATGGCAAGATACAGCGGCGACCCTGCTTCGCTCAAGGCGGCAGGTCTTGAATACGCTATAATGCAGATAATAGAGCTTATCGAAAACGGCGCAGACGGCATACACATCTACACGATGAACAACCCCGATGTTGCGCGCTATATTATGGAGCAGATAAAAGAATGAAACCAAGTGACCTTGACAGAAACGAGATACTTATGTATATGGGCACCTCGCAGCTTGACGAGGAGCTTTCAAAGATGCTTGACAGCTGTATCCGGGAGCTTTGCAGGGCTGCGCAGCCGCGTACGATATACCGCGTTCTGCCTGTTGTGCATAAGGATTCGCAGGTGAGCATAGGCGGACTGGCGCTGCAGGGCAGGGACATTGCTTTGCACCTTTCGGGCTGCGAAAATGCTGTGCTTATGGCGGCGACGCTGTCGTCTGCGGTCGATGCGCTGATAAGGCGTGCGCAGGTCACGGATATGACAAAGGCGCTGATGTACGATGCTGCTGCGGGCGCTGCGATCGAGCGCGTTTGCGGTGAACTGGAAAAAGAAATAAAGGCAAAATATGTTTACCCGTACTACACGGCGAGGTTTTCCGCGGGGTACGGGGACTTCCCTATCACGCAGCAGGCGGATATAATCAAAACACTTGATGCAAGCAGAAAGATAGGTTTAACGGTTACATCTGCGCAGACGCTTTTGCCGCTGAAATCGGTAACTGCGGTGATAGGTATGTCGCACCAGCCCGTTAAGGATGCACGAAGGTTCGGCTGTGGGCGCTCGTGCGAAGAATGCCCGTACAGAGATGGCTGCAAATTGAGAAAATAACACCTTTGGGGAGGAAAAGATAAAATGGATCTAAAGGCTTTGCTTTCAAATGAATATGTATTTCTTGACGGCGGAATGGGTACTATGCTTCATCTTGCGCCCGGAGAGCTGCCCGAAAGGCTCAATCTTACCCAGCCAGAGCGTGTGGCGGCGGTACACAAAGCATACGCTCAGGCAGGCTCGCAGATAGTGTATTCAAACACATTCGGTGCTAACCCGTTAAAGCTGGCAGGCACGGGTGTTGACGCAGCGCAGAGCATTCGTGCTGCAATAAAACTCGCAAAACAGGCAGTTGGCGACGGCGTATGTGTTGCGCTTGACATCGGTCCTACAGGACAGCTTCTGCCGCCCGCGGGACAGATGACATTTGATGAGGCGTACGAATCATTCAAGGTTATGTGCGAGGCAGGCGCAGCGGCGGGTGCTGACCTTATTGTTATCGAAACGATGAGCGACCTGCTCGAAACAAAGGCGGCTCTGCTTGCGGCAAAGGAAACGACAGACCTGCCTATATTTGTGACAATGACCTTCACCGAGAACGGCAGAACGTTTACGGGCTGCCCTGTCTCTGCGGCGGCGATAACGCTTGAGGGACTGGGCGCATCTGCGATAGGCATAAACTGCTCGCTGGGACCAGGTGAGATACTGCCGATGATGCAGGAACTTGCAAAATGGACAAGCCTGCCGCTTATTGCAAAAGCTAATGCAGGTCTGCCCGACCCTGTGACGAGCGAATATCATCTCTCGCCAGAGGATTTTGCAAGCTATATGCCGCAGTTTGCAGCGTGCGGTGTGCAGATATTCGGCGGCTGCTGCGGTACTACACCTGACTTTATCAAGGCAGTACGCAAGTCGCTTGAAAGCGTTAAGCGCGGTGAGAGAGTGCTGCAAAAGCGCAGTGCGGTTTGTTCGGGTACAAAGACCGTTGTGATAGATATGCCGCGTATAATCGGTGAGCGTATCAACCCGACAGGCAAAAAGAAAATGAAGCAGGCTCTGCTTGACCACGATTTTGATTATCTGCGCAGCGAGGCGATATCGCAGACTGACGCAGGTGCGGATATACTTGATGTGAACGTCGGAACGCCCGGAATCGACGAGGCTGCGGTACTGCCTGAAGCGGTTCAGGCGATAATGGAGGTAACAGACCTTCCGCTGCAGCTTGATTCATCGTCTGTACAGGCGCTTGAGGCGGCACTTCGCATCTATCCGGGAAAACCTATAATCAACTCGGTGAATGGCAAGGAGGAATCGCTCAAAAGCGTTCTGCCGCTGGTAAAACATTACGGTGCGGCTATTGTCGGGCTGACACTTGACGAGAACGGAATACCGCAGACGGCGCAGGAAAGATTTGAGATAGGAAAGCGCATACTGCAGCGCGCACAGGCGCTTGGCATACCAAAGGAAGATGTTTTTCTTGACTGTCTGACGCTGACTGCTTCGACGGGTGAAAGCGGTCCTGTGGAGACTTTGAAGGCGGTTCGCAGGGTGCGCGAGGAGCTTTCGCTGCAAACTGTGCTGGGCGTTTCAAACATCAGCTTCGGTCTGCCGAACAGACCGCTTATAAACCGAAACTTTCTGTGCATGGCTATGCAGAACGGGCTTACGCTGCCGATAATGAACCCTATGGCAGAGGGTATGACTGATACTGTGAGAGCATTCCGTATGCTTGCGGGGTTTGACCCGAACTGTGAGCGATTCATCAAGGCTTACCGCGATGTCGGTAACGCACCTGCAGCTGCTCCAAGTACGCAGAGCAAGGGCGACCTCACGCTTGAGGGTGCTGTCATTCACGGATTGAGGCAGGATGCGGCACGTCTGACCGAGGAGGCTCTCAAAGATCACGCGGCTCTTGATGTTGTAAACGAGATGCTGATACCTGCGCTTGATGCTGTGGGCGAGGATTACGAAAAAGGCAGGGTGTTCCTGCCGCAGCTGATACAGGCGGCGACCGCGGCACAAAGCGCATTTGGCGTGATAAAGCAGAGTATGGCTTCGCAGGGCGGCGCAGACAAGGGAAAGATAGTTATTGCGACCGTACAGGGCGACGTACACGACATAGGTAAAAACATTGTGCGGCTGCTGCTTGAAAACTACGGGTATGATGTTATTGACCTGGGCAAAGACGTACCGCCGCAGAAGATAGTTGACGCGGCTATTGAAAACAAGGTAAAGCTTGTAGGTCTGTCGGCGCTGATGACAACGACTGTAGGCGCTATGGAGGAGACTATAAAGCTGCTGAATGAGCAGTATCCCGAATGCAAAACGGTTGTGGGAGGCGCGGTGCTGACGGCAGACTATGCGCAGCAGATAGGCGCTGACTGCTATGCAAAGGATGCAAAGGCAACTGTTGATTACGCAAAAACTGTTTACGGTGAATAAGAATTGATAGAACAGCGTTTTGATCTGAACAATACAAAACAGCCGTCCGTGAGTGAACTCGCGGGCGGCTGCTGCTTTTGACAGAACTATAAGTTTTCAGCGCTTGCTGTCGTTGACCAGATCGGCAAGAGTGATGTTGTCGACCACGTTTTTGATGGCATCATACAGCTTTTCCCACACGCCGAGTGTTACGCAGCTGTCGGCTCTGGGACAATCGTTATGCTCAAATTCAAGGCACTGCACGGGTGCAAGACTTCCCTCGGTCAAGCGAAGTATCATACCGACAGTATATTCCTCGGGTGATTTGGTGAGCATATAGCCGCCGCCCGAACCTCTCACGCTCTTTACGCAGCCTGCGCGTGAAAGCACAGAGATTATCTGTTCGAGATACTTTACACTTATCTGCTGCCTTTGTGCCACGTCCTTCAAAGCGACATACTTTCCAGGCTCGCACAATGCGAGGTCGAGCATAAGGCGCAGAGCATATCTGCCTTTTGTTGATATCTTCAAAGCAGTTCAATCCTTTCCTTGATCATACTGCTATAATTATATGCTTTTCTATAGGATTTGTCAAGAAAAAACGGAACATCGGCACAAAACCGACATTCCGTCTTGACAAATCATTATTCGGTAAACAGCGGAGTGGAGAAATATCTGTCGCCGCTGTCGGGCAGGATAGCCACTATGGTCTTGCCCTTGTTTTCGGGGCGCTTTGCAAGCTCGATAGCTGCATGCAGTGCTGCACCCGAGGAGATACCTACCGAGATACCCTCTTTATGCGCGAGCAGCTTTGCCTTTGCAAAGGCATCTTCATTTGAAACGGCAAACACCTCGTCATAGATGCTTGTATCAAGCACCTCAGGTACAAAGCCTGCACCGATACCCTGGATCTTGTGTGCGCCCGCAGTGCCCTTGGAAAGCACGGGTGAGCTTTCAGGCTCAACGGCTACTACCTTGACATCGGGGTTTTTACCCTTAAGGAACGAGCCTACGCCGCTGACTGTTCCGCCTGTACCGACACCTGCGATAAAGATATCAACCTTTCCGTCGGTATCGTTCCATATCTCAGGACCTGTTGTAGTTCTGTGTATTTCGGGGTTTGCGGGGTTTACAAACTGCCCCGGGATAAAGCTGTTCTCAATTTCCTTGGAAAGCTCCTCTGCCTTTGCAATAGCGCCCTTCATTCCCTGTGAGCCGTCTGTAAGGACTATTTCAGCGCCGTATGAACGCAGGATATTGCGGCGTTCTACGCTCATCGTTTCGGGCATTGTGATTATAATGCGGTAGCCTTTGGCCGCTGCGATAGATGCAAGACCGATACCTGTATTGCCAGAGGTCGGCTCAATGATGACAGAGCCTTTTTTAAGCAGACCGTTCTGTTCTGCCTTTTCTATCATTGCCTTGGCGATTCTGTCCTTAACGCTGCCTGCGGGATTGAAGTATTCAAGCTTTGCAAGCACTGTTGCTTCGAGCTTGAGCTCCTGCTCAATGTTTACGGTTTCAACAAGCGGAGTGTTGCCGATAAGTCCGAGTGTACCCTTGTAGATGTTAGCCATAGTTTTCTCTCCTTTTTATTTGATAGCCGCAAAACCGTTTTCAAGGTCTGCGATAATATCGTCTATATGCTCTGTACCGATAGAAAGTCTGATAGTGTTCTGGTTGATGCCGGCATCGGTCAGCTCCTGCTCGGAAAGCTGCGAATGTGTTGTAGATGCAGGGTGGATAACGAGCGACTTGACATCGGCTACGTTTGCAAGCAGTGAGAATATCTTGAGTGCGTCGATAAACTTCCACGCTTCCTCCTTGCCGCCCTTGATGTCAAAGGTGAATATCGAACCGCCGCCGTTTTTAAAGTACTTATTATAGAGGTCGTGCTGCGGATGGTCGGGCAGTGACGGATGATTCACCTTTTCAACCAAAGGATTTGACGCGAGGTATTCTACGACTTTCTTTGTATTTTCAGCATGGCGCTCAAGTCTAAGCGAGAGCGTTTCGATACCCTGAAGGAGAAGGAACGCATTGAACGGCGAGATTGCCGCACCTGTATCACGCAGAAGGATGGCTCTGATGTATGTCACGAATGCAGCAGGACCTGCCGCAGCGGTGAAAGATACACCGTGGTAGCTCGGGTTTGGTGCAGCGATGCCGGGGAATTTTTCGGGTGACCAGTTGAATTTGCCCGAATCAACGATAACGCCGCCAAGTGTTGTTCCGTGACCGCCAAGGAACTTTGTTGCAGAGTGTACAACGATGTCTGCACCAAGCTCGATAGGCTTGATAAGGAACGGTGTACCGAACGTATTATCGATAACGAGCGGAATGTTGTGAGCGTGTGCAAGCTCGGAAAGAGCCTCGATATCGGGGATATCGCTGTTAGGGTTACCCAGTGTCTCGATAAAGATCGCCTTTGTCTCGGGCTTGATAGCAGCTTTTACCTCGTCAAGATCGTGGATATCAACGAATGTGGTGTCGATGCCGTAGATTGGCAGAGTGTGTGCAAGCAGATTGAAGCTGCCGCCGTAGATGGTCTTTTGCGCTACGATATGCTCGCCCTTGCCTGCAAGTGCCTCAATGGTGTAGCTGATAGCCGCTGCGCCCGATGCTACTGCAAGTGCTGCAACGCCGCCCTCAAGGGCTGCTACTCTCTTTTCAAGAACATCCTGGGTGGAGTTTGTAAGTCTGCCGTAGATGTTGCCTGCATCTGCAAGTCCGAAGCGTGCTGCTGCGTGCTCGGAATTGTGGAAAACATAAGATGTGGTCTGATAGATAGGCACTGCCCTTGAATCTGTTGCTGGGTCTGCCTGTTCCTGTCCAACGTGAAGCTGTAATGTTTCAAATCTATAGTTGCTCATAATAATTTACTCCTTTTCAAATCAAATGTTTATTGTTGATGTAGTTTTGTTTTACAAGATTCAACAGACATACATTCGTCCGAATCGGTAGTTGCTGCGATTAAGTTCTTTAAAATGTATTGTCATTTCAAGCACTTCCCTGTTTAATAATGTGGTGGTTTACAGCCTGCTTTTTCAAACCTTTCGGCTGACAAATCCTATTTCCTATCGGTTTGATATGATTATAGCTCATATTTCCTACAAAGTCAATAGGAAATACTGTACAAATCGCACAGCATATTAACCTACTTATATTGTAGGATATTATAAATTTGCATAAATCCTATTGACTTGGTAGGCTAATGATGATACAATGTGTCTATATCATAGTGTAATGATAGGAAAAAGAAAATCAAAGACACATTATATTAAAGCGTAATAAAGCCGCTGACGTAAAATGCGGCAAAATAGATTTGGAGGATATACGATGTCACAGTTACTTTCAATAAAAGAGCTAAAGGTGTCTGCCGAGGACAAGCCTTTGCTGCACGGTGTTTCGCTGGACATTCAAAGCGGCAGCACTCACGTTCTTATGGGTCCAAACGGTGCGGGAAAATCAACTCTCGGTCTTACTGTAATGGGCAGCCCCGAATACACTGTTACGGGAGGAAAGATATTCTTTGAGGGCGAGGACATAACCGATGAATCGGCTTATGAAAGGGCAAAGAGAGGTATTTTTCTGTCCTTTCAGAACCCTGTGGAGATACCCGGCATAACGCTGTCGGAGTTTCTTCGCAACTCGCTGGAGCAGATAAGCGGCAAGCATATGAAGCTATGGGATTTCAAAAAGAAGCTGAAGGCTGCGATGGAAATACTGAATATGGACAGTTCATATGCGGACAGAGACTTAAACGTTGGATTCTCGGGCGGCGAGAAAAAGAAATCGGAGATATTGCAGCTTCTGATGCTTGAGCCAAAACTCGCTATACTTGACGAGACAGACTCGGGACTTGATGTTGATGCGGTAAAGACCGTATCACAGGGCATAAACGAATACAAGTCTCGCACGGGCGGCTCGCTGCTTATAATCACGCACAACACAAAGATACTTGAGGCGCTCAATGTTGACAGGACACATATTCTTGCAGCGGGAAAGATAACTGCGCAGGGCGGCGCAGAGCTTGTTGATGACGTTATCACAAACGGCTTTGACAGATACATTAGCGGGGAGTGAGAAGATGAGCGAAAAAACTATTGTTGCGGACATTGACCGTTCACGCTATGATTTCAGATTTGAAGAGGACGAAAGCAATTATCTGGGCAGCGGACTTACTGCGGAGATAGTCACAGAGCTTTCGCAGGAAAAAGGCGACCCCGAATGGATGAGGGATTTAAGGCTGCACTCGCTTGACATATACAACAAGACAAAAATGGTTGAGTGGGGACCGTCGATAGATGAACTCGATGTGGACAAGATAGTCACATACATCAGGCAGAAAAGCCGTATGAATACTGACTGGAACGATGTACCCGAGGATATAAAAAAGACGTTTGAAAACCTGGGTATACCGCAGGCTGAACGTGAGTCGCTCGCGGGTGTGGGCGCGCAGTACGACAGCGAGCTGGTTTATCACAATGTGAGAAAAGAGGTTGCGCAGTCGGGTGTGGTATACACTGACCTTGAAAGCGCTATGCACGATGAGCGCTACGGCGAAATAATAAAGTCGCATTTTATGAAGCTCGTACCGCCGACAGACCACAAGTTTGCGGCGCTGCACGGTGCGGTATGGTCGGGCGGCTCGTTTGTATATGTGCCAAAGGGCGTGAGGCTGGAGATACCATTGCAGTCGTATTTCAGACTTAACGCAAAGGGTGCGGGACAGTTTGAGCACACGCTGATAATTCTTGAGGAAGACTCGTATCTGCACTTTATAGAGGGCTGCTCTGCCCCGAAATACTACGAGGCAGGTCTGCACGCCGGATGCGTAGAGCTTTACGTGGGCAAGAATGCGACGCTGCGCTACTCTACTATCGAAAACTGGTCAAAGAATATGTACAACCTCAACACAAAGCGCGCGCTTGTTTCGCAGGGCGGAAAGATAGAATGGGTATCGGGCAGCTTCGGCTCGCACGTTTCATATCTGTATCCAATGAGTATACTCAACGGCGAGGGCGCTCGCGCGGAATTTACGGGAATCACCTTTGCAGGCGAGGGACAGAATCTCGACACAGGTGCAAAGATGATACACAATGCGCCGAACACATCATCATATATGAACACAAAGTCTATCAGCAAATCGGGCGGCATAAGCACGTTCAGAAGCGCTGTTGTGGTGAAGGAAAATGCTGTGGGCAGCAAAAGCTCGGTAAGCTGCGAATCGCTTATGCTTGACAAGATCTCGCGCTCTGACACTGTGCCTGCTATGGACATACGCACAAAGTACGCCGACATAGGACACGAGGCAAAGATCGGTCGCATAAGTGACGAATCGGTATTTTATCTGATGAGCAGAGGAATGAGCGAGCAGGACGCAAAGGCTATGATAGTAAGAGGCTTTGCAGACAATGTTTCAAAGGAGCTTCCGCTTGAATATGCGATGGAGATGAACAATCTTATCGGACTTGAAATGCACGGAAGCATAGGGTGAGATAAATGAGTACAGTAAAACTGAACACACTCCCTGCGCCGACTTTTTCGTGGCTGGGAGTAAATGATATACAGGCTGATGTCGGGGCGCTTGACAACGGGACTTATGCTTTGGACAACGGCAGCTGCACCGAGGTACTGTCGGGCGGCGCTTACGAGATTACTGCGCAGGGCGGTGAAATTCGCGAGGCGGTAATGTTTATCAGCCCAAATGACAGTGCGCAGGTAAGCACGACCGTCAAAGCAGGCGGCAGCTCGGCAGTCAGGCTTGTACAGGTGTTTGATGGCAAGGCGCAGACGGTTTCAAGCGTTAAGGCTTTGCTTGAGGACGATACAGGGTTTGAGCTGGTGCAGCTTTACCTTGGAACAGGCAGCACCATAAGCGAAATAGACACGCAGCTTGGCGGCAGAAAGTCAGAGTTCACCGCGAACATCGGCTATCTGCTCGGCGGTGATGACAAGCTGGACATAAACCTTATTGCAAGGCATCTGGGCAAAAAAACAAAGTCACAGATAACCGCAAAAGGTGTTATGAATGACAGTGCACAAAAAACCTTCAAAGGCACTATAGACTTTGTGAGCGGCTCCGCAGGTGCATCCGGCGCTGAAAACGAGGACGTTTTGCTTATCGGCGAAAAGGTCGTAAATAAGACCGTTCCGCTGATACTTTGTGCTGAGGAGGACGTTGAGGGCAGCCACGGCGCATCTATCGGGCGTGTTGACGAGGAGCATATTTTTTA
This sequence comes from uncultured Eubacteriales bacterium, assembly GCA_900314975.1. Taxonomy (GTDB): domain Bacteria; phylum Bacillota; class Clostridia; order Oscillospirales; family Ruminococcaceae; genus Hominimerdicola. The sequence continues at coordinate 24,041 of OMXI01000001.1, forward strand.
TATGCAATCAAGAGGCTTGCCGCAGGAAAAAATTGTGCAGCTGATGGCGCAGTCCAAGATAGCGCAGATAGTGAACACTATTGCAGACGAGCAGGTGCGCGCTCGAATCAACAATAAAATTGGGCGAGGAAAAGACGATGAATAACGCACTTCTGGGAAAAGAAAACTTCCCTGTTTTTGAAAAATATAAAGACCTTGTTTACCTTGACAGCTCTGCGACACAGCAAAAGCCGAGACAGGTCATAGAGGCAGCGCAGAGGTACTATTTTGAGCAAAATGCAAACCCTTTGCGCGGACTGTACGATCTGAGCGTAAAGGCTACGCAGGCTTATGAAGATGCGCGGGAAAGCGTGAGGAAATTTATCGGTGCGAAAAGCACCAAGGAGATAATCTTTACACGAAACGCTACGGAAAGCCTCAACCTTATTGCTTTCAGCTGGGGACAGGCAAACATCACACAGGGTGATGAGATACTTGTGTGCATTTCAGAGCATCACTCTAACCTTTTGCCGTGGCAGATACTTGCAAAGCAAAAGGGTGCGGTGCTTAGATTTCTTGAATGTGACAAAAGCGGTAAATACACAAAGGACGCACTTGAAAAGGCTTTGACGAAAAGAACAAAGCTGTTTGCGACAGCGCAGATATCAAATGTTTTCGGCAGGCTCAATCCGATAAAAGAGTTTGCGGAAATTGCCCACAAAAACGGCACGCTGATTGTTTGCGATGCGGCACAGAGCGCGGCGCACATACCTATTGATGTGCAAAATCTCGGTGTGGATTTTCTTGCGTTTTCGGGACACAAGATGCTCGCGCCGATGGGCATAGGCGTGCTTTACGCAAGGCAAGAGCTTCTTGAAAATATGCCGCCGTTTCTTTCGGGTGGTGAAATGATAGAATATGTCACGCGCGACGGAGCGACTTACGCAGAGCTGCCTCACAAATTTGAGGCGGGTACAGTAAATGTCGGCGGTGCAGTGGGTCTGGCTGCGGCGATAGACTACATCGGTGAGCTTGGTTTCGAGACGATTCAAAATCGTGAAAACGAGCTTACACGGCTTGCATTTGAAGAAATGAAAAAGACGCAGCACATAAACATAATCGGTGCAGACGATGCAGGCGAGCATCACGGGATACTTTCGTTTACGATCGACGGCGTTCACCCGCACGATATTGCGGCGATATTTGATGCTGACGGCATAGCTATCCGCGCGGGACATCACTGTGCGCAGCCGCTGCACGAGTATCTGCAAGTGCCGTCAAGTGCTCGGATGAGCCTTGCATTTTACAATGACGAAAAAGATATTGAGCGTTTTATCAAAACACTTGGTTCGATAAGAAGGAGAATGGGCTATGACAGATGAAAGCTTTTACGGCGAGGTGCTTGCAGACCACAATCTTCATCCGCTGCACAAGCGCGAGCTTGAATGTGCAACACACTGCTGCAAGGGCTTGAACCCTACGTGCGGCGATAATATCGAACTGCACCTGAACATTCAGGACGGTATTGTCAAGGACGGCTCGTTCACGGGAATCGGGTGTGCTGTTTCGCAGGCAAGCGCGGATATAATGCTTGAGCTTATCATTGGAAAGCCGCTTGAGGATGCAAGGCATTACGCACAGCTTTTCAGAAAAATGATAGGCGGCGAGGCAACACAGGACGAAATAGATGAACTTGAAGAGGCGGGCGCTTTGCACAACGTTTCAAAAATGCCTGCAAGAGTGAAATGTGCACTTCTCAGCTGGAACACTATGGAGAAGCTGCTCGACGGTGATAATTAAAAGAGAGGAGAAGCCTGAAATGAAAATCTCAACAAGAGTCGAAATGGGCATTGTGGTGCTGACAGATATAGCTATCCATTCCGAAAACGGACAGGCTGTGCGTTCTTCGGAAATATCACAAAGACAGAATATTTCACAGAAATATCTTGAGCAGATCCTTCTGGGTCTGCGCCAGGGGAAATTTGTTAACGGTCAGAAAGGCATACACGGCGGTTACCAGCTTTCACGTCCTGCTGAAAAGATACAGCTTTTTGACCTGCTCAATGCTCTTGACAACAACATTTTAGCAAATACCTATGATGCTGACATGGCTCAGCCCGACGGTATACGCGCATCTGTAAACAACTGTCTGTGGTCAAATCTGAACAGCTATATGCGCCGCTTTATAGAAAAAATGACTCTTGCAGACCTTATAAAAGAATACAAGGAAAGCTGCTGCAAGCAAAAGGATTATATGTACTACATTTAGTTGCGGGGAGGAAGGAAAATGCCGTTAAGACTGAAAGAGACCTTACCGGTCATAGAGAAGCTGAAGAAAGAAAATATATTTGCAATGACGGAAGAACGTGCGCAGCATCAGGATATCCGTCAGCTCAAAATAGCTGTGCTTAATCTGATGCCTGACAAGGAAAACACCGAACTGCAGCTTTTGCGGCTGCTTTCCAATTCGCCTTTGCAGATAGAGGTAACGTTTATCAGGCTGGTAACACATCAATACAAAAACACGCCTGCATCGTATATGCTCAACAACTATCTGCCGTTTTATCAGATAGAGAACAAATACTTTGACGGACTTATCATCACGGGTGCGCCTGTGGAGAAGCTGGCTTACGAGGACGTTGATTACTGGGGCGAGCTCAGCTCGATATTTGAATGGACAAGGCTGCATGTTACCTCTACGCTGTACTTGTGCTGGGCGGCGCAGGCGGGTTTGTACTATCATTACGGAGTGCATAAGTTTGAGCTTGACAATAAGCTGTCGGGTGTTTTCAGCCACACCGTTACAGATACACAAAGCGAGCTTTTGCGCGGCATAGATAAAAACTTCTATGCACCGCATTCAAGATACACGGGCTTGAACAGGGATGACATAATAAGCAACGACAAGCTGACAATAACAGCGGAATCTGACGAGGCAGGTCCTTACATCATAACTGATGACAAGGGAAATGTTTTTGTAAACGGACATCCCGAATATGACCTTTACAGGCTGTCAGAGGAATATATCCGTGATACTGACAAAGGGCTTTCGCCGCAGGTGCCAAAGAACTACTTCCCTGACGACGACCCCGAAAAAGAGCCTGTGAGCCGCTGGCTGAGTGCGTCAAACGTACTGTTTACGAACTGGCTGAACTACTTTGTATATCAGATAACTCCTTATGAATTCTGACAAAAACAAGAGCGCTGTTTTTTGTGAACAACGCTCTTTTTGTTACAGTATTTTGTCAGAGATAAATTTTTTCAGCACTGCATCAATACTGCCGCTGACCTCAAAGACTCTGACGTTCTTGGCGATAAGATATGCCGCTGCGCCCTCCCCTATCCTCTGCACGAGCAGCGCATCACAGTCGGAAAGCAGCTCGATTATCTTATCAAAGCGCGTGGTATCATGTCCGAGGCTATGCTGACAGACGGCGACTGCATCACGCACCTCAAGAAAGTCATAGCCGTTGTCGCCGAGCAGATACACACGAAAGAATTTAGCATGACCGAAATGCTCGTTGACGGTGAAGCCGTCACTTGTTGCTACTGCTACCTTTGACATAGCATCACTCTCCTTTTAATACACAAGCTGCCGCGGGGAACGGCAGCTTTTTTATTACTTGTATGTTGCAAGTGCGGTATTGTAGATGTCCTCGATTACTCTCAAGCCTCCTGTATAGCCGACATAATTCGTTGTCAGAACGATACGGTAAGGAGTTGGACAAGCGATGGAAAGAAAATCCGCATTTATCTCTGCGGCAAGCTCTTTATCCCAGCCACTGCCGAGGATAAGTCCTCTGCCCTTGTGTTTGAGACCACGGATAACATCCTGCATTGCGCCTGCATCGGCATCAAAGTACACAGGTATCTCGCGCTTGTCGGAAGTCGCCTTGATATCGTCAGCTATCTGCTGCTGATACTTTGCGGGAACGTTATCGACGATGAACTGCTCCTTGGGAACAAGTCCTGTTTCGTGCAGCAGGAACTTTGTCAAGCCTGTAACGTAGCCTGAATCGTGCAGGATATGCACGTAGCTGGGCAGACCGTAGCGGAACTCCAAAAGGAATGTTGCGAGGTTGTCAAGCTCCTCGTAATAAGCTTTTTCTTCCTCTGCAATGAATGCTCTTGCCTTTTTCTCGTCTATCTCTGCGCCCTGCTGTAGTGCGAAATCAACAACGCCGTTTAGGAACTTTGTTGTTTCGTTTGCGCCGATAGGCATATAGCCGAACTTGAAATACGGCTGACCGTAGCGGCGCTGAAGATTCTTGACTATCGGCTCGCCGTACCATGGCGAAACAAAGACGTTGAAGTTCGCCTTGGGTATGGTTTGCCATTCCTTAACGCCAGCCGAGTGAGGTCCGAAAAGGATATTGACCTTTAAGCCAAGCCCTTCAAGCAGACGCTTGTACTCTTTGAGATTGCCTTTCCAGAACTGGTCCTGATAAGGTATAGATGCGATAAGGTTAACAAGGTTCTTTTCAGAGCGAGAGGGATTCTCTTCTTCAAAACGGCTGACATACTGGTCGATTATCGCATTGACGACAGCCGAATGTGAAACATAGTTGTTTGACTTGAAGCCCGATGTCTCAACGTGTACTATCGGTCTGTCCTCCTCGTAGAGAAACTCGTCTGTTACACTTGCAACATCATCGCCGACGATGCCTGCGGTACAGCCCGTAACAACGACCTGAAGGTCGGTGTCAAGCACCTTGTAGGTATTTTTGATTATATTGCGCAGTCTGTCAGTGCCGCCGAAAACGACCTCTTTCTCGCTGAAATTGGTACACGGTGCCGTCTCGCCGCCCGCATAGCCTGCCGAACGCTCAAAAAAGCCCTTTATCATTACTCCGCAGCCGGGTCCCGAATGCAGTATCGGCACCGCGCGCGGTATTGCGACAACTGTCTGCAAAGCGCCTATCGCGCAGGTATAGCGCTCCTGTTCAATCAATCCTGCCATGTAGATTCACCTTTACTTTCCCAAGAATGTATACGGCTCCTGCTCAAGCCACCATTTTGTATACGGATTTGACGAATGCTTTGCAAGGTTCTTTACAAACTCGTCATTCTCGATTGTTTCAAGTATACGCTCGCCGTAGTTGACAAGTCCCTCGTAGCCCATTCCGAAATGCTCATCACCTATAAGCAGTGACGGGATACCGAGCTTTGCGCCCCACAAGGTCATACCGCCGTGACGCGCAAGCAGAATGTCGGGCTTGATGCGGTTAAGAACATTGACAAGCTCAAATTCCTGCTTGTTGCAGACGTTATAATTCGGAACATCGCCGTAGTCCTCAACGGTGTGTTTGAGTGTATCTGCACGCTCGTCCTCGTTATCGTACCGCGGGTCATGGTGGAATATCGCAGCACCCTGCGGCTGCATACCAAGCTCTTTGAGCAGGGCAAGAAGTGAGTGTCCGTGTGATGCACCTGCGGTAACGTATGCGGTCTTGCCTTTTAGCTTTTCGCGCAGGGCTTCTATCTTTGGCATATACTCCTGCTTTTTGCGCGCAAGGAAATCCTCTACCTCTTTTTCCTTGCCCAGTATCTGACCGAGTTCTCTGAACCAGCGGTCTGTTTGTGCAATGCCGTAAGGTGGTGAGTTTCTAATCTCGGGAACGCCGAATGACTGCTCAAGTGCTGCGCCGAGGTAGCTGCCAAGCGTTGAGCAAGCCTGTACGGTGAGTGCAGCCTCGCTGGAGTAGCTTAAGCTGTCAACGGTTGCAAAGGGGGTGATGTAGTTTGGTTCATAGCCAAACTCTGCAAACCACTCGCGGAAGATATCACTGCCCCAGAAATTGATGACGTTGATGATGTTTCTCTTTTGTCTTGCGGGCTTGATTATCTTTCTTGCTATGCCGTGGTAGCCTGCGTCAAAGCCAGATGTCCACATCTTCGAGCGGAATCCCTCGCAGAAAACTGCCACAACAGGAATGCCAAGCTCTTTTTCTGCGGCATTGGTAACGCTCTCGACATCGTCACCGATGATACCTGCTGCGCAGGTGGTGATGACAAAGATAGCCTTTGGCTTTGCTCTTTTGAACACCTCGCGGATAGCGGATTCGAGTTTCTTTGCGCCGCCGTAAATGGTATCCTTTTCTTCAAGGTTGGTCGAGAATATCTTTCTCTGTGTCGGGTGGTCAAGCTGGCGAAGATATGCATTAACGCGGTATGTAAACGCAAACTCGTGCAGACAGGTCGAGCAGCCGACAGGTCCGTGTGAGATTATCGCTGCGTCCTGGATAAGCGTGAGGGTACAAGCGGCATTTGATGTGCCGCAGCCAAGGCACTGGCTGAAAGAACGGTTCTTGTCCTTGAGTTTTGCGCAGCCCGAGCAGGCGGAGACAAGCTCCTTCGCTGTGCCCTGAAAGCCCGTGATAGAACCCAGACGTATCTCGCGTATTTCGACCTCGGGTATATCTAAATTGACTTTACTCATAAAGCACTCTCCTAATCAAATTCTGTAATCGTCTTCTATGTTTTCCATAAGACCGTACTCAAAGAGTATCTCTTCAAGTCTTTCCTGTGTCATCGGCTTTGGAATAACAAACATATCATTCTGCTCTATCTTCTCGGCAAGCGCTCTGTACTCGTCTGCCTGTCTTGACTGCGGGAAGTGCTGAATTACAGTTTTCTTTCTTATCTCGGCACGCTGAACATCGTTGTCACGCGGAACAAAGTGTATCATCTGTGTGCCAAGCTCCTTTGCAAAGGCTCTTACAAGCTCTGCCTCGCGGTCTACGTTTCTGCTGTTGCAGATGATGCCGCCAAGTCTTACTCCGCCCTGACGGGCATATCTTGCGATACCCTTTGAGATGTTATTTGCCGCATAAAGCGCCATCATCTCGCCTGATGCTACGATATATATCTCCTTTGCCTTGCCCTCGCGGATAGGCATTGCAAAGCCGCCGCAGACAACATCTCCAAGGACATCGTAAAACACATAGTCAAGGTCCTCGGTATATGCACCGAGTCTTTCGAGCAGTCCGATAGATGTGATGATACCGCGCCCGGCGCAGCCTACACCAGGCTCGGGTCCACCTGACTCAACGCACTTTGTTCCCATAAAGCCTTCCTTGAGTATAGCGTCAAGCTCTATTTCATCCTCGCCCTGATCGCGCAGGGTATCAAGAACGGTCTTTTGGTGAAGTCCTCCAAGCAAAAGCCGTGTTGAGTCTGCCTTCGGGTCGCAGCCTACGACCATAACATGATTTCCTCTCTCGACAAGACCTGCGGTGAGATTCTGCGTGGTGGTGGACTTACCGATACCGCCCTTTCCATAGATTGCGATCTGTCTTAATTCTTTAGCCATTTTACTTACCTCCATATACTGTTTAACCGTGTGAAAACGTATCTTTTCTTGAAATTCTTTGCAGGTCAAGATAAACTCTGTCGCCGAAATCCTCGCCGCCGGGTATGCCGACTGCATCTGCACGGCAGCGCTGACAATGCCTGAAAACATCAATGTACTTTGATGCGCGAAGTATCGCTCTTTCCCTCTCCATACAGTCAGGCTCGCGGCAAGTGCTGAGCTTATGCTGGGGTATAAGCGGAATGATGTTGTATATGCTCGCACCTGCCTCGGCGACCGTTTGTGCTATCGTTTCGATGTGGTCTGCATTTATATCGGGGACGAGCACGGTATTGACCTTCAAGGTTATTCCCGCATCACTGACGAGCTTTATGCCTTTGAGCTGCTGCTCGATAAGTATCTTTGCAGCCTCTACACCTGTAATATGTTCACCGTGCCAGATGATACCGTCATTGAGCTGTGCCTCGATGATCGGGTCTACCGCATTGACGGTAACTGTCAGCGAGTCGATACCGACATCAATGACCTCCTGCGCCTTTTCGGCAAGCAAAAGACCGTTGGTACTCATGCACTTAACAAGGCTGGGAAACTCCTTTTTGATAAGCCTGAATGTTTCAAGTGCGAACGAACTTGCGAGCGTATCTCCGGGTCCTGCTATACCTGCGACCTTTATATCGGGGCAGAACTCCAAGGCTCTGCGTATGGCATCTATCGCCTCGTGCGGTGTGATGACCGTTCTGCTGACGCCCGGTCTTACCTCGTAGCTGTTAAAGCTGCGCTCGCAGAATTTACACCGGATATTGCAGCTCGGACTTATAGGAAGATGTATACGTCCGCTGCCGTTTTGTTCGCCTCGTGCAAAGCAGGGGTGCTTTGTCGTCAGCTCTTCGTATGAGATAGCCATTTGTCAACCTCCCATTGTTTTTCCTCCATCAGCAGACATAATGACTGCTCGATCTGAAGCGGCATCTGATATAAGGCGATGCCCTTTTGAGTTATATACTCCTGTGCGCCGTATCCCACGCGCTGTGCAACTATCGCAGACACATTGCCCAGTGCATCAAGCACTGCATCAAAGCCCGAAAGCTCGTGCGAGCCGCCTTGGCAGGCGGGTGAAACATCTTTTTGTGCGATGATGTCGCAATCCTGCTTTTCGGTATCGAGCTGTGCGATATAAAACTTTTCAGCAGCTCCGAAATGCCTGTCAATATTGACTCCGTCAGAGCTTGCAAATGCTATCAGATAAATCATTTTATCACCGTTATCCAAAAAGTCCCGTGCTGAAATATCTGTCTCCTCGGTCCGGAAAAACAACAACTATGTTTCCGCTGTCAAGAGTTTTTGCAAGCTTTAAGGCTGCAGCCATTGCAGCGCCTGATGATGAGCCTGCGATTATGCCCTCGTTTCTGGCAAGGTCTCGGACTGTGGAGAAAGCCTCCTCGTCGTTTACCTTGACCACCTTATCCACAAGACTGATATCCATGGTATCGGGTATAAAGTCATTTCCTATGCCTTCGATATTATAATCAAAATGCTCTCCGCCGCCGATAGTCGAGCCTTCAGGGTCTGCAAGCACGCCCTGCACGGTCGGGTCCTGCTCTTTGATATATTTTACTATGCCTGTGTAGGTACCGCCGCTGCCTGCGCCTGCGACAATGTGCGTTACCTTGCCGCCGATATCGTCCCAAATCTCCTTGCCTGTGGTTTCATAATGTGCAAGGGGGTTGTTGGGATTTTTGAACTGCTCAAGCGAAATGGAACCGGGGATCTGCGCTTTAAGCTCCTCTGCTTTTCTTACAGCGCCGAGCATACCTTCAGAGCGCGGGGTGTTTTTCACCTCTGCACCGAGCGCACGCATAAGCGCCTGCTTTTCTGCGGAGAACTTTGTGGGGACTGTGAAGATGACTCTGTAGCCTTTTCCAAGTGCTGCGAATGCGATTCCAAGTCCCGTATTGCCTGCGGTAGCTTCGATTATCGTACCGCCTTTTTTTAATCTTCCCTCTTTTTCAGCAGCAGCTATCATATACTCGCCTATGCGGTCTTTAACGCTGCCTGAGGGATTATACATTTCAAGTTTAGCATAAATATGTACATTGGGGGAAACCCCCATATTTACGAGCTCTACAAGCGGTGTATTGCCGATGAGCTTATGCATATTTTCATACAGCATTTTTTTACTTACCTCTCTGTTTTGCTTTTCTCAATAGCCTGCTCAATATCTGCAAGTATATCGTCTATATCCTCAATTCCTATCGAAAGTCTTATCAGTCCGTCGGTTATGCCGACTTTTTTACGAATCTCTTCGGGGATAGAGGCGTGTGTCATACTTGACGGGTGACATACGAGTGACTCGACTCCGCCAAGGCTCTCGGCAAGCGTTACAAGCTCAAGGCTTTCAAAGAACTTTTCGATATCGTATCCGTCCGTAAGCTCAAAAGAAATCATCACGCCGCCGTTTTTAGCCTGCGACTTGTTTATTTCGTAGCCCTTGTCGGTTTCAAGTCCGGGATAATGAACGCTCTTTACTGCGCTGTGTCCGCTTAAAAACTTTGCGGCTGCCTGCGCGTTTGCAACGTGTCTGTCAAGCCTTACGCCGAGTGTTTTGATACCTCTGATAAGCAGAAAGCTGTCAAACGGCGGAAGAACTCCGCCTGTGGAATTCTGCACGAATGCGATCTTATCGGCAAGCTCTTTCGTCTTTGCTATTGCAAGTCCCGCAACGACATCGCTGTGTCCGCCGAGGTACTTGGTCGCACTGTGAACAACGATATCTGCGCCAAGCTCGATCGGTCTTTGCAGGTAGGGTGTCATAAAGGTGTTATCCACAATGACGAGCAGACCGTGGTCATGTGCGATATCTGCTATCTTTCTTATGTCCGTTACGGTCATAAGAGGATTTGCGGGGCTTTCAAGGAGAACAGCCTTTACGTCGTCGGTTATATCCTTTTCAAAAGCCTCGGGGTCTTCGGTATCGGAAATGGTGTAGCTTATATTAAAATGGTCAAATACATTGTTCAGAAGTCTGAACGTTCCGCCGTAGACGTTTGAGGAGATAAGCACTCTGTCTCCCGAATGCAGAAGGCTCAGAACTGCGGTCTCTGCGGCAAGTCCGCTTGCAAAGGCAAAACCTGCATATCCGCCCTCAAGCTCTGCGATTAGCTTTTCAAGCGCTTCACGGGTGGGGTTTCCTGTTCTTGAATACTCATAGCCTCTCATTTTTCCAAGACCGTCCTGCTTGAAAGTTGAGGTCTGGTAAATAGGGATATTCACTGCGCCCGTGCGCTCGTCAATGGAAATACCGCCGTGTATCAGCGCGGTATCAATGCTTTTATAACTCATTTTCATCTTTCCTTTCGGCTATCATATATTTCCTATATGTTTGGTATGGTATTATTCTAAACGAAATCTCCGAACAAGTCAACCGCAATATGTGATAACGTTATCACGAGATGCAAATCATTGATGATTTACAACTGTTATTATGGGTGATTATCCGAAGAAAAGGTAACTCATATATTAAATTGTCGTTAAAACGTCTTGTCTTGTGACAACGTTATCACTTTGTATACAGGGGTTTTGCGTGATTTAACGGAGATAGATGTATTCTGAATCGCCTTTACATGTGATAACGTTATCAGCATTAAGACGCTGCGTTCAGATGTAGTATTCAGGCTCTGCAATTTCGCTGTAACTGCGGCAGCTTTCACGGATTATAAGCGTACCCTCAAGCTCAATGCGCGAAACTATTTTATGCCCTCCCTTTATTCTGTCAAGCAGAAGCATAAGCGCAAACCTCACCATATCGTACTTGGGGAGTGATATCGTTGTCAGCATTGGCTTGGTGTACTGCCCCGCATCTATATCATCGCTGGATATGACAGAGGGTATGTACAGCTTTTGCCTGCGCTTTCCAAAGGCGTTTATAATACCTATCGCAAGAATATCATTGGCGCAGTAAATGCCTGTCGGCGGGTCTGAAAGACCTTTGAAATAATCGTATGCGATAAGTCCGTTCTGCTCGTTGGGTGAGGTATCAAACACATAATCAAGGTCGGGTGCAAGGTGCATATCGGCAAGCGCTGCCTGATAGCCTGTAAAGCGCGATTCGTTATGGCAGTCACCGACATATGCTATCTTTGTGTGACCGAGCCGTGCAAGATATGCAACCGCGTCGCGTGCTATCCTGCTGCCGTCGCAAAGTACTTCATCGACCTCGTAATTTGTCGAGTTCCTGTTTATTGAAACAATGTTCTTTTCTTTCGTTTTAAGGGCACGCAGCGCACGCCTTGTGACTTTACCGATGATTATCAGTCCGTCATACCTGCGGGTGCTGTCAGCATAGAGAGAATCGATTAGCGCGCCGAGATTGTCTGCTCTGCTTGCTTTTTCATCGGAGAATTCCGCATTATGCCACACATTTGCAATGATACAGCCGCTGTTTCGCAGCTCTTTCTCCAGCTGCATCAGAAGCTCGTCATAAAACGGGTCTGCGGTTTCGCTGGAAAACCTTGTGAGCAGGATATTTATACAGTATATCTTGTCACCTCTGCTGTCACCCGATTTGAGATTTCTTGCATTGGCGTTTGGGATATAATTTATCTTACGCGCTGCTTCAAGCACTCGCCTGCGTATCTCTTCATTTGAACACTTGTGTTTTGGGTCGTTGAGTATTCTTCCTACCGTCGACACTGAAACCCCCGTCATTTGCGCTATTTCCTTCAATGACATAACTGCGTCCTCCTTTCAACATAGTTTTCATATCAGATTACTATGATATGTTATCACAACAATTGTTTATTGTCAATATTTTAATTGTTAATTTTCTAAGATATAAAGAAAGACTTTCCCGCAAAAATGGCTGAGGAAAAATCTTTCAGAATACATCTACAGTCTTATTCGCATCTGATACCACTGTACACCGCCTATGACAGAGTTGTTCGTCACGCCCTCACTTACAAACCCGAACTTTTCATAGTATCTGATAAGCTCCTGCTTACAGGTAATCACGACACCCTTTCTGCCCTGTATTTTTGCTGTTCTGATAAACTCCTTGAGAAGCCTTTGAGCAAAGCCTCTCTGTCGGAAATCGGGCAGTGTACACAAGCCAAAGACCATTTGCCACTCGCCGTTTTCATCGTGCAGGTATGCATCTTCATACATTTCATCTGTCAGGTCGGGCAGATCGGTTGTAAAGCCGTTGATGAACGACACCACCTTGCCGTACTCGTCGCACATAAGCATAAAATGATTCGGGAATGACAAAAGGCGTGCTTTGAATGCTTCTTTTCCCGCTGCCTGTCCCTGCGGAAAACATATGCTTTCTATGCGTGCTATTTCGTCAAGGTCACTTTGCTTTGCATTTCTTATGACCATATCAACCCTTCTCTCTGATAAGTTTGCCCTGCCGCATCTGAAGCAGGACATCTGCTTTATCGCGTCCGAACAGCTCGTGGGTAACTATGACTGCGGCTGCACCGCTGTCTGCTGCTTTTCGGAGATGTTCAAAAACGAGGTGCGAGGTTTCTTCGTCAAGGTCGTTTGTTGGCTCATCGGCAAAAATGACAGACGGCGAATTAATAAGCGCGCGTGCGATAGAAAGCCTGCGCAGCTCTCCGCCTGACAGCACGTTTGCGCGCACATCGCAAAGCTGCTGCAAACCAAGCTGTTCAAGCAGCTTATCTGCTTTGGATATATCCTTGCCCTCACCTATAACAGCAGACGGCAAGAGAACATTTTCTCTGACGGTCAATGTGCCGACTGCGGTATGAAGCTGCGGAATATAGCCTACCTCTTTGCAGCGCAGCAACGATAGCTCACGGTCATTGATGCTGTATATATCGCTGCCGTCATAGCAAACCTCTCCGCTGCTTGGCGAAAGAATTCCAGAAAGTATGTTCAGCAGCGTGCTTTTGCCGCTGCCTGAACGTCCGTATATCACATATACCTTGCCGCTTTCGATACTAAGGTCTATATCCGAAATCACCTGCACAGAGCCTTGAATACCCTTACCGCGCCGATAGCTTTTGCTGATGTTGTGCGCTGTGATCTGCATTTACCTGTCACCCTCCCTGAGAATCCTGCCTGTATCAATGCGGCTGAGTCTGAACGCTGAATAGACCGAAGCAATAGGTCCTGTAACAACTACCGCGGCAATTGCGAGCAGAGCGTAGCCAAGCACTGAAACAAGATCAGGCGTGAGCATTGGCAGAGCAGCCTTGTTTTCTATAAGACTTCCAAACGGGAACACGACCGCAGAGGCAATCCCTATGCCAAGCAAAGCACCGCATATGCAGATCACGAAAGCCTCGTTCAACACCTGCCTGCAAAGCCGCGCACGTGAAAAGCCAATCACGCGGAGCAGTGCGAATTCGCCCTTGCGTTCACCAGCAAGAGCTGTGAAAATTATCAACATTATCGCAGCTGACAGCACACACACAGCAGCTATAAGCACCGTTATGCTTGCGGAGAATACGGACAGCTTATCTGCTGTACCTGTTATCATTGATTTAGTGCGTACAGCCTGGACACCGTCCATTCCAAGATTTATATTTGCAGCTACCTCGTCTATATCATAGCCGTCCTTGACCTTGATATACACTGATGAAATAACATCATCGGGGCTTTGCTTTGAAAGCACGGAGATACCCTTACCCTCGGCAGCTTTTATAAGGCCTCTGACAGTATCGCTGCTTGCGTAGATAGCTGTATCAAGACCTGTACCTGTTGATTCGAGCTTGCCGACTGCTTTACACTCCACACCGTACAGTTTAAGGCTATGCCCTACCTTTGTTGAAAGTCCCGAACCGACTATTATCTCGTTTTGCTCAAGGCTGCCGCTGTAAGCCTCGCGCAGCCACGGCTTTACCGTGAAATCCGTTTCGTCATCAAAGCCTATTATCTGCACCTGGACTGTACAGCATTCGGCGTTTGCGGAAACAAGGAAATACTGTGCAGACAGCTTATCAACGCCGTCTGTGCGCTCAAGTTCGTCACGAACGGACTTGTCCATATAAAAGTAGCCCGGAGTGCCCTGAAGCAATATGTTTTCAAGCTCTACCTTTTCACCCGCACTTTTGGGGACAACTATTATGTCTGCACCGAGTCGCTGTTCAAGGCTGTTTATGCCGTTTTTAAGGCTGACGGAAAGCACCGCACCGCCGAACATGACACCTGACATTATGATACAGATGAACAGCAGGGCAAAGGTTCGCAGCGGTCTTCCCACTATACTTTTATACAGAAGTTTCTTTATGCTCATTTCGCTTTCTTCTTCCCGACAAAGCCTGCAATGACATCGATAAGCGCGATAAGCGCAAGCACTGCTGAAACAACAATGACCGCAGGCTTGAATGTACTGTGGCACGCCATATCCTTCATCATGCAAAGGCTGATAGCTGTTTCGGGGATAAATATAACAGAAACGGACAGTGCAAAAATACCGATAGAAAGTCCTGTTTTTATCTTATCATCGGGGATGACGATACGCGCAAGCGCAAGTACAGTCAGTACTGTTCCGATAAGTACAACAGCATTCTGCGCCCAATGGCAAGCCATATACTTTCCGTCCATACCGTCGCACGCTTTGAAAAACGTGAACGCGCCAATTGTCAGTACCAGAGCTGCTATGCCCTGGGCTATTGCTAATATTAATCTCTTCATATTAAACCCTCCAAACATTTTTATCATATTATGTACTCAGGCTGCGGCTGTGCCTGTTCAAGCTCAAAGAATTCAAGTATCGACTTTCGCAGCGCCAGGAACTCTGTGCCGCCTCTGTGACGGGGTCTTGGCAGGTCGACATTTACGATCCTGCTTATCTTACCCGGGCGCGGCGTCATAATCACTATGCGGTCACTAAGGTAGATAGCCTCATCAATATCGTGAGTGACAAGAATCATCGTTGTGCCTTTTTGCTTCCAAAGCTCTATCAGTTTATCCTGAAGGTCTGCCCTGGTAAAAGAATCGAGCGCACCCATCGGTTCGTCAAGCAGCAGAGCTTTGGGTTCGTTGATCAGCGCTCTTGCTATTGCGACTCTTTGAGCCATACCGCCTGATATCTGATGCGGATATGAACTCTCAAAGCCGTCAAGTCCGACCATTGAGATATAGTCCTTGACCTTTGACCTGGCACGCTTGAAAACACCTCTTGCTTTCAAGCCGTATGCGATGTTGTTCTCGACTGTCAGCCACGGGAACAGACTGCCCTGCTGAAAAACATACCCACGCTCTGTGGAGACGTCCTTTATTTTATGCTCGTCTATTGTAAGCTCGCCTGACTGCGGTTTGTCAAGTCCTGCGATAAGGCGCAGAAGTGTTGTTTTTCCGCAGCCTGAAGGACCTATTATTGAAACGAACTCACCCGGTTTTATTTCAAGGTTTACATCGTAAAGTGCCTCGACCTTATTGCCGTCGGTGTCGGTGTATACCCTGTTGACATCAGTTATAGTTATACTGCTGCTCATTTTTTCAAAACTCCCTCCTGCCACCTGAGCGTGCGCTTTTTAATTATGCCGATAATATGGTTTATCAGCGAGAAAAGCACTGCCATTACCACGATAGCCGCAAGAACCTTGTAGTATGCACTCCACACCTTTGACTGATTTATATAGTAGCCAAGACCGCCCGGCTGGCCAAGCATCTCGCTCATTACCAAAGTGGTGAAAGCCATTGCGTTTGCAGAGCTTATGCCTGTAAAGATATCGGGCATAGCGTGGGGTATCGCAACGTGTATGATAAGTCCGAGCTGTCCGCTTCCGAGTATGCGCGCGGCTTCATAGGTCTGCTTCGGGGTGGACTGTATGCCCTGTGCTGTGAGGAATGCGATCTGAAACCATGCACAGATAACGATAAGAAAAACCGCTGCGGAGAACGAATTAGGCAAAAGCGTGAGTGCAAAAGGCATCCAAGCCACAGCGGGAACAACGCCTGTGATTTTAAGTATTGGGAATACCCAATAGTATACCTTCGGGAACCAGCCGATAAGTATGCCTGTGCCTACGCCGAGCAGCACTCCGCAGGAAAAGCCTGCTGCATAAAGCCGAAGCGAGTACAGTGTGTTTTGCACCACATAATCGCCGTCGGCCAGATATGCCTCGATGACCTGTGCGGGACCCGGGAAAAAGGGCTGTGCAAACCACTGCATTTTTGTGCCGCCTATATCCCATAGTGCAAGTGCAACACCTATCGCAAAGCGAAAGGCTGCGTTTTTGCAGTAAAGCTTTCTTCTTGCACAAACAAAAAACGCTCTGATGCCTGCACCGCCGTATATAAGCATAAGCACGACCAGCACAAAGATATACGCATCGTTGATTGTCAGGTCGATATTAAGACCCAGCACGGTGAGCGTATAGGTCTTGAACTCCACCGCTGCCTTTTGCGGAAAAGCGATATTTACGATAATTGCAAGCAAAAAGCCCGACAGTGTGAGTAAAACCTTCAGTGCAAAATAGCCGTTATGCTTATACCCCCATCTGACTGTTGGTTTTTCTTTTTCAGCAGCTGTATTCTGAACTTTAAGTTCAATTGCAGCAGCATTGTTCATAGTATCTCTCCTCATATTCCAGTTTTAAGGGTGGCATTCATACCGCCCTTTGAATGATTCACTTTACATCAACTTTTTGATAGATTTTCTTTGAGAATTCCTCGGGGTCAGTCTTAAGATAGCCTATCTTGTGCAGTCCGTCAACGAAATACTTAACGTCGCTTTCAACGCGTCCGTCCCAGCTGTCGTTGTGCTTGTCTGCCGACGGGTAACCGTAGCTCTTTACAAGGTCGACTGCAAGCTCTTTATCCTCGATAGATGCATACTTCTTATTGACGATTATATCTACTGACTTCTCGGGATTTTCATATATCCACTCCTGTGCCTTGCGGTATGCTCTTAGCAGTGCTGCGACTTCATCAGGGTTCTCGTTCAGAACCTTTGTCGAAGCATAGAGGAAGCAGCAGAAATGGTCCTTGAAATAAGTATCTGTACCAAGGTCAAAGATTATCTTTACATCACCTGCTTTTTCATGAATAGAGCCGAGCGGATCCCACAGAGCCGCAACATCTATTTCGCCCTTTGAAAGCGCCTCAAATTCAAGGTTGCCGTCCGAATAAGGCAGGAATGTCACCTCGCCCTTTGCGGGATCTGCGGAGATGCCTGCGTTTTCAAGCCAAAGTGAAGCCACCTGATGAGGTGTGCCGCCTATCTCGTCAACGCCTATCTTCTTGCCCTTGAGGTCTTGAACTGTTTTGATGTCCGAATCGGGTCTTACTGCAAACTTGATGCAGCCCTCGTGCAGACCGTCAACGACCTTTACATCGATTCCGTTCTCTATCGACGGGAAGAACTGGAAGTCACCGTTTACTATCGGAATAGAGCCGTTGTTAAGACCTATTTTTCTTGTTTCAAAATCCGCAGAAATAAGGTTTACGTCAAAGCCCTCATCAGCAAAGTATCCGTTTTCATATGCTATGTATATGGGTGCGCCGCAAAGTGCACCGTCTCTGCCGGGAATGTCTATTTTGCCGTACTTATAATCAGCCTTGCCTGTACTTGCCGCAGTGGATTCACCCGATTTTGATGAATCTGCTTTGGACTCGCTCACCGAGCAGGATGCAAGCAGAACTGCCGACAAAACAAATGATAATACTTTTAATCTCTTTTTCATTACTTTCCTCTCCTTTTCATCCTATTTTCTTGCTGCTGCAAGTCCTTTTGCAGCGGGTATCCATGCGATAACGCCTTCATAAAGCAGCACGCCGAATGATGCTCCGCCTATGCCCTGTACGATGTTTCCGGGAACTCCTGTGAGTGCTGTTGCGACCGAGCCGTAAAGGAATGCCTCAAATACGGCATATCCGACTATCATAACTATCTCTGCTGCTATTGCGGAAACTATCCTGCCCACGAAGTTCGGTGCTTTTTTGCTCAAAACCTTGTATAGTGCGAATGCAGCGACCGCCATAAGTCCCTTGATTATAAATGTCGGGAGAACATACACGGTGTATCCGCCGAACAGGTCAGACAGCGCCGAGCCTATGCCTGCCGCTGCGCCGCCGTACACACCGCCGAGCAGCCAGCCTGCGATATTTACAAAGCAGTCACCAAGGTTGATGTAGCCCTTTGTCGGGGTGGGTATGCGTATCATCATAGTCGATACGGTTATGATAGCTGCAAAAAGTCCTGCAAGAGCAAGAATTATTATCTTATCATTTTTTCTTCTGCCCATTTCACCCTGCTTCCCTTCATTTATTCTTACAGCAGACCTGCTGCCTTGAAGGCTTGCTCAAGGTCGGCGATAAGGTCGTCTGCATCTTCAAGACCTGCGGAAATACGGATAAGATTGTGAGGTATATCCGCAAGCTTTAGTTCGTCTTCGTTAAGCTCGCTGTGGGTGGTGTTGGGCGAATCAACTATCAGCGAACGGGCATCGCCGAGGTTGACGTGATAGTGGAACAGCTCAATGCTGTTGATGAATTTTGCTTCCTGCTCGGGTGTACCCTTGATGCCGAATGCAAGCACTCCGCCGCCGCCGTTGGTGAGGTGTTTGTCTGCAAGCGCTTTGAACTTATAGCTTGCAAGGCTTGGGTGACGCACCCACTCAACTGCGGGTGAACTTTCAAGGTAAGCTGCTATCTTCTCTGCATTTGCGCTTTGCTTGGCTACACGCTCGGAAAGTGTTTCAAGTCCGATGATGCCAAGGTAAGCATCCTGCGGAGAGAGCGCTGCGCCGAGCAGATTGAGATATACAAGCGTTGCGCGGAAGATAAAGAAATTATCAGGGAAAATATCAGCAGGTGATTTGCCCTTGAGCATTACTATCGGTTCATAGAACTGCGGATATTTTTCTTTGGTGTAAAGGCTCATATCGCCGTTGTCAAGGATAAGACCCGCGATGATATTGCCGTGACCTGTAAGTGCTTTTGTTGCGGAATAAACAACTATGTCCGCGCCGTGCTCAAGAGGTCTGTAAAGATAAGGTGTAGCAAGGGTGTTGTCAACCACAACAGGAACGCCGTGCTTGTGGGCGACCTCGGATATAGCATCGATATCAAGCAGATATGCGTTGGGGTTGCTTATCGACTCGACATAGACTGCCTTGACATCATCGGTAAATTCCTTATTAAGCTTTTCGGGGTCAAGCACTGCATCTGTGAGCTTTATTTTTACGCCAAGCTCGGGGAAAAGTCTGTCGAAGGCATCTATTGTGCCGCCGTAAAGGTAAGGTGATGCAAGTATCGTGCCGCCCTTTGAAGCAAGATTGAGCAGCGTATAGCTGATAGCCGCCATTCCCGAGCCAACTGCGACTGCGTTCTTTGCACCGTCGAGCGCTTTAACTCTTTCTGCAAAGTAGGTAACTGTTGGGTTGCCTACTCTTGTGTAGAGATATCCTGCTTCTTTATAGGTGAACAGGTTCTGCGCGTGTTCGGTGCTTTTGAAATCGTAGGCGGTTGTCTGATAGATCGGGGGCGAGATCGCAAGATTGTTGTCCTGTGGATCGTAACCTGCCTTTATTTTTTTTGTGTCAAATTTTAATTCTGCCATAACATTTCTCCCTTTCGGTTTTGGATTTCGTTTTCTGCGATGTGTTCAGTTTAGCCGAAAAGTACGGTTTGGTCAACAAAAAAACGTGACATCGTTATCACCTGCGCTGTCGATATCCGTTCGTTTTATATCATTTTCATCAATTATATGCACGAAAAATGCGGCGTAATGTGTGCTTGCGCAGAAAAAGATGATAACGTTGTCTCTCCTTGTAATAAAGCGTTTGAGGCACATTGGGACACTGTTTGACTGCCTGCTTGTGACGGAAATTGTGATATTATAAGAAATCGTTATCATATTTCGCTTTTGTTATAAAAGAAATTTATATCAAATGATAAAGAAAGTATATTGCTCTGCCCTTGACAACAGGGCTTAAGTATGGTACTATTTTCGAGAAATAAAGAAAGGATGCGGTAGGATTGACTATCTTGCAGATAAATTATGCACTGACTATCAAAGAATACGGTTCGATGAACAAGGCTGCCGAACACCTTGGGATTTCGCAGCCCACGCTGACAAGCGCCGTTCACGAGCTTGAAAAGGAAATCGGTACGAAGATATTTCTGCGCACGAGCAAGGGTGCTGTGCCGACTTCGGAGGGCGAGGAATTTCTTCAGGGAGCTGCACAGCTTTACAGGCAGTACGAGCTAGTTTGCGAGAAATATGCAGGCAAAGAAAAAAAGCGGAAATTCGGTGTATCTACGCAGCACTATACGTTTGCGGTCAACGCTTTTATAAATACTGTAAAGCAGTTTGATACGCTCAAATTTGATTTTGCGATACGCGAGACACAAACGCAAAATGTTATAAAAGATGTCGGGAGTCTTAAAAGTGAGATCGGAGTGCTGTACATCAGCAATCTGAACCGCAAGCTGATAAACAAGCTGCTTGACGAATACGAGCTGAGCTTTACGGAGCTTATCAAATGCCGTGCCTATGTGTATATGTACAGCGGTCACCCGCTTGCAAAGGAGCCTTCACTCAGCCTTGAACAACTGAGCGAATACCCGTGCCTTTCGTTTGAACAGGACGGTACGGACGGCTATCTTTTCGCAGAGGAGATACTCAGCGAGAATAACTATCCAAGAACTATCAAGGCAACCGACAGGGCTGCTATGGGCGAACTGATGCGCTCACTCAACGGGTACACACTCTGCTCGGGCATACTTACAGGCAGCTCAAGCGGAAACGAGTATGTTGTTGTTCCTTACAGAGAGGACAGCGAAAATCCGAACAGCATTATGCAGATAGGCTACATCACAAAAAAATACGGTGCGATGAGCGAGATATGCCGCAGGTACATCGAGGAGCTTAAAATAAGCCTTGAGCAAAGCACTGTGGGCTGATACACAAGGTTATGAAAAGACATCAGGAGATAAGAAATATGACACTCAATCAACTCAAATACATAATTGAAATTGCCGAAACAGGCTCAATGACGACCGCTGCTAAAAATCTGTTCATTGCGCAGCCCAGCCTTTCAAAAGCTGTTTCCGAGCTTGAAAAGGAAATGGGGATAACAATATTTGCGCGCAGCAACAGAGGAGTTTATCTGACAGAGGACGGCACAAAGTTTCTTTCTTATGCACGGCAGATCACCGAACAGACAGAGCTGCTTGAAAGCGAGTACAAGTCTGCACCGCCGCCGCGCAGAGTATTCTCGGTATCATCGCAGCACTATGCTTTTGTTGTTAACGCTTTTGTTGAGCTGGTGCGCGAATACGGCAGAGAAAAGTACGAGTTTACGCTGCGCGAGCTTAAGACTGCGGAGATAATAGAGGACGTGCGCACACACCGCAGCGATGTCGGGATACTATACCTGAGCAAGTTCAACAAGGATGTGATAAAGCACATTCTTCAGACAGAGGAGATACGCTATGAAAAGCTGTTCACGGCTAAACCGCACGTTTTTGTAAGCAAGTCAAATCCGCTTGTTAAGAAAAAAAGTGTTACGCTTGATGACCTCAAAAGCTATCCCCGTCTTACATACGACCAGGGTGTAAGAAATTCTTTTTACTTTGCAGAGGAGCTGCACATTACCGAATACTCGCCCAAAAATATTGTTGTTTCGGACAGAGCGACACTTTTCAATCTTCTTATCGGGCTTGACGGGTACACTATTTCATCAGGCGTGCTCAGCAGTGACCTCAACGGCGACAACATCGTTGCGATACCGCTGAAAAGCGATGAAAGAATGGATATCGGGTATATAGTAAACTCGGACAGACCTGTTGATACGATGACAGAAAAATACATTGAACATCTGAAAAACTATATTGCTGCCTACACGGGCTGATATAGCTTTTAGCTATGGCAGATGATAAAAATTTTATATTTTACATTCCCAAAGCTGTATGATATAATTCTCACATACCAACCTACCAAAATAGTGTGATTATA
This sequence comes from uncultured Eubacteriales bacterium, assembly GCA_900314975.1. Taxonomy (GTDB): domain Bacteria; phylum Bacillota; class Clostridia; order Oscillospirales; family Ruminococcaceae; genus Hominimerdicola. The sequence continues at coordinate 46,264 of OMXI01000001.1, forward strand.
GGAGGAATGTAAAATGAAATCATCAGTTATAGGCTACCCAAGGATCGGAAATCTGCGCGAACTCAAATTCGCAACGGAAAAGTATTTCCGAAAAGAAATATCAGCAGACGAGCTTGAAAAAGAAGCAAAGAAAATACGGATATACAATTTTGAGCTGCAAAAGGCAAACGGCATTGACTTTATACCGTCAAACGATTTCTCGTTTTATGACAACGTACTTGACACGGCATTTCTGCTGAATGCAGTTCCCGAAAGGTACACACAGCTCGGTCTGGATACGCTTGACACTTATTTCGTCGCAGCAAGAGGCTACCAGGGCGAAAAGGGCGATGTTAAGGCGCTTGCTATGAAAAAATGGTACAACACCAACTACCATTATATCGTTGCGGAAATTGATGATGCAACGCAGATAAAGCTGGCAGGTACAAAGCCTTTTGACCTTTATAAAGAGGCTCTTGATGCGGATGTACCGACTAAACCGACTGTGATCGGCGCATACACATTCTTAAAGCTCGCGGTTTACAAGGGCAAAAAGCAGGCTGCTGATTTTATTGAGCAGACTGCGGCTGCATACAGTGAACTTTTGCAAAAGTTTGGCGCTCTGGGCGCACAGTGGGTGCAGTTTGAAGAGCCGTCGCTGGTAAAGGATATGACGGCTGATGACATTGCGCTGTTTGTTTCGCTTTACAGTAAAATCCTCTCTGCAAAGGGCAGCACAAAGGTACTTTTGCAGACATATTTCGGAGATGTGCGCGATTGCTATGAGCAGCTTGTTTCTCTCGACTTTGACGGCATTGGTCTTGACTTTACCGAGGGCAAAAAGTCAATTGAGCTTGTTAAGGCAAACGGTTTCCCGAAGGGTAAGGTGCTTTTTGCAGGCGTAGTGAACGGCAAGAACATCTGGCGCAACAACTTCGAAATGACCGCAAATATCATAAGCGAGCTGAAAAAGTATGCAGATGATATTGTTATCGGAACATCATGCTCACTGCTGCACGTTCCTTGTACGCTCGATAACGAAACAAAGCTGGGTGAGGAATACAAAAAGCATTTTGCATTCGCGCAGGAAAAGCTCGGCGAGCTTGAACAGCTCAAGGAGATACTCGGTACTGACGGCTATGAGCAGTCCCCTGCTTTTGTGTCTAATAAAGCACTGCACAGCGAGAAAAGAGCAGGCACGAACGATGAAGTCAGAGCAAAGATATCTGCACTCGGAAACGATGATTTTGTACGGCTGCCTGCATTCAGTGAGCGTGAGAAAATTCAGAAGGAAAGATTTTCTCTGCCGCTTTTCCCGACAACGACTATCGGCTCGTTCCCGCAGACAAGTGATGTTAAATCCGCACGTAAGGCTCACCGCACTGGCGAGCTTTCCGACAGCGATTATGAGAGCTTTATCAAGCAAAAAATCGCACAGTGCGTTGCGCTTCAGGAAGATATCGGACTTGACGTGCTTGTTCACGGCGAGTATGAGAGAAACGATATGGTGGAGTATTTCGGCGAATGTCTCGACGGCTGCCTGTTCACAGAAAAGGCGTGGGTGCAGTCGTACGGTACACGCTGTGTAAAGCCGCCTGTTATCTGGGGCGATATTTCAAGGGCAAAGCCAATGACTGTGAAGTGGTCAATATACGCGCAGAGCCTTACAGACAAGCTTTTAAAGGGGATGCTCACCGGACCTGTAACGATACTGAACTGGTCGTTCCCGCGCGAAGATATTTCGCTCAAGGAAAGTGCTTTGCAGATAGCCCTTGCTATACGCGAGGAAGTGCTTGACCTTGAGGCAAACGGAATTAAGATAATACAGGTCGATGAGGCTGCACTGCGCGAAAAGCTGCCGCTGCGCAAGGCAGATTGGAAAGAGGACTATCTTGACTGGGCTATCCCCGCATTCAGATTTGTTCACAGCGGTGTTAAACCCCAAACGCAGATACACACGCATATGTGCTACAGCGAGTTCGCTGACATCATAACCTACATTGATGATATGGACGCAGACGTTATAACCTTTGAGGCATCTCGCTCCGATTTGACGATACTTGATGTACTCAAGCAGAATCATTTCCGCACACAAGTAGGTCCCGGAGTTTACGATATTCATTCGCCAAGAGTTCCGTCAAAGGACGAAATAAAAACCGCTATCGGCAAGATGACACAGCGTATCCCTGCGCAAAAGCTGTGGATAAATCCCGACTGCGGACTTAAAACAAGAGGTATGCAGGAGACAGTTCCAAGTCTAAAAAACCTCGTAGATGCGGCAAGAGAGGCAAGAAATGAAAACAGTTGATTTATTCAAACAAAAGACCGTTTTTTCACTTGAGGTATTTCCGCCAAAGCCTGATGCAGATGAAAGCGTAATATATGATACGCTGCATCAGCTTTCGGATATCTCCCCCGATTTCATAAGTGTCACCTACGGTGCGGGCGGCGGAAAGAACGGCTGCAAGACTATACAGATTGCATCTGATATTCAAAACAAGTTCGGCGTGCAAAGTGTTGCGCATCTTGCGTGTATCGATCTGACAAAGCAGCAGGCGGTGCAGATACTTGACAGCATTTCGCAAAACGGGATAAAGAACGTACTTGCCTTGCGCGGTGACATACCGCAGGGACAGAGCGTTACAGGTGATTTTCGCCATGCAAGCGAGCTTATCGGGTTTATAAAGGAAAAATACGACCTGAATATCATCGCTGCTTGCTACCCAGAGACTCACCCCGAAAGCACAAGCGCTGTTGACGACATAAAATGGCTGCGCCACAAGGTAGACTGCGGTGCAGACCACCTTATCACGCAGCTTTTTCTTGACAACGCCTACTTCTTTGATTTTCTTGAAAAGGCGCGCATTGCGGGAATAGATGTTCCCATCGAGGCAGGCATAATGCCCGTCACCAACAAGCGGCAGATAGAGAGAATGGTAAAGCTGTGCGGTGTTGCGCTGCCCAAAAAGTTTATGCGCGTGCTTGAAAAATACGAGCATAACGAGCAGGCTCTGCGCGATGCGGGCATAGCTTATGCTATCGACCAGATAACCGACCTTATTGCGCAGGGTGCGGACGGCATACATCTTTACACTATGAACAACCCGTACATAGCACACAGGATATACGATGCTGTTCATAATCTGATAGGCGCTTACCCAGAGGCGATTTAACAATCAAAAAGCGAAGCCTTGCACAAAAGCGTGCAAGACCTCGCTTTGTTTTTTTATATGACTGCATAAACAAAGCCCGATATGCTCGGGCTTTTGTCATATATTCATAGCATCGGTAACGGTTATATACTGCAGCTTTGAAACAAAGATGCCGCCGTGTTTTTCTCCCTCAAAAGCAAGCTCACCGTCTTTGTAGGCAAGCAGCTGCGCTGTGGGCACATCAAGCCAGATCTGCGAATCAAGAGGCTGTGTTGCAAAGATGTATCCGCCTTTATATTTGCGGTATTTCATCGTATCCTCCATATTTTTATGCACATACAAAAGCTCTCCGTCGTAAATCATCAGATTGAGCTTATTGCGGTAGGACATCTCACAGACAAATCTGTCGATAAGTGAAAAGCGCTGTTTCGCCGACAGGGGATTTTTTGTCTGCCGTGCATTGAGAGTTTCCATCAAAAGCAGAAACATTGCCTCTGAATCGGTGTCGCCGAGTCTGTCCTTATAGGTATGCACAAGTCTGCCGGAGGTGTAGATAGTGCCGTTGTGGATAAGCGTCCACTGTCTGCCCCAGTTATCCTGTACGGTGAACGGGTGGCAGTTGAGCGTGCATATCTTTCCGACAGTTGCATAACGGATATGTCCAAGCACTGCTTTTTGCGGAGTTATATTTTCTAGTATTTCAGCAAGCTTTTTGCTTTTGCTTGCTTTGAGTCTTTCTTTAACGCAGCCGCCGCTGTACATCAGTCCCCAGCCGTGAGGGTTGGTCTCACAATGAGAGAAGAAATCCTGAAGCGGTCTGCGTATATCTGTGCAGTCTCTTGCGGAAAACCCGAGAAGCTCGCACATTGGTATCACCTTCTTTGATATTCTGATAAATGTCTTTGGTATGTATCGCCATACACGGACGGTGGTATAACTTGCAGCGCTCGTATTCAAGCAGTTCAAGAGCCTGTTCGTCGTCATTATAGAACCACATCATTGCGTGGATCAACTGTTCAGCCTTTTTGATAATGCCCATGCCGTCTATCTCTGCGCCGATAAGATTTGAAAGGGCTGCTGTCTGATGATTCTTCACAGCGTTTCGCTGAAGCTTTTCGGTATAATCAAAATCGGGCAGAGTTGACAGGTACATCAAAAGCAGGTGAGCAAACTCCAGGTCTTTCTCGTTCACGCCGAGCGGCTGCTTGGGGTCAAGGTCGAACATTCGCAGTTCGATATGGCTAACGCCGTTTTTGAAGTTCTCAAGCCTGTTCTCCCCTTTTGGTTTGAGGCGCACGGGAAGGTACAGCTCGCCCTCGCTGAACAGCTTTCCGCTGTCGACATAGCTTTGTATGCTTGATGTGAAGGTGCCGATATCGGTACAGTCAAGCACGGGAACAAAGCTGTTCCAATAGCCTCTGCGAGAGCTTCGCAGTGACGAGTACTCACTCCTTATGCCGCCCTTTTCGCCGTCACTGTCAAGTGACTTATCGTACACGGGGCTTGAGGCTGTGAGCAGCAAAACGAGCCAGCTGTGCATACACGCTTGCTTATAAAGGCGCAGATAAAAGCTGTTTTTGAAGCTGTCAAAGTCGTCGGTATCGCAAATTGTATGCAGATATTCATCGGAAAAAGAGAAATTGAAATGCACGCCCGAAAAGAGCATAAGGCGCTTTCCGTAGCGCTTTTGCAGCAGCATTCGGTAGGCGGTCTTTTTGCTGTCGTCACCCGAAAACTGTGCGATAGGTATTTCGCTTTCGCTGCTGATATACGGCGGATTGCTGTACAGCCAAAGGCTTTCGCCGTTCTGAGATATCTTCTCTCTGACGGTGCGGTCAAGCCTTTCAAGCTCGCTGACTGCGCCGCTGACACTGCTGCTGACGGGGGTAACAAGCTCTATCTGGTTTTCGCAGAAATCCCTTGTTATCGCGCTGTCAGTAAAGGGGTGCGGGGTTTGTACAAGCCTGCCGTTTTTATCGACACGCAAGGTCTCGCGCTCTATTCCGAAGCTTCCTTTGTAGAATAATTCATTTTTCATTTTACTTACCTCTTGACTTTCTTCCGATTCGGCTTTATAGTTATGTTAAAGGCGGTGGTCAAATGTTTGAAAATCTGTGTGAAAAGCTGGGTGATTCCCGATATGGAGTTCACGCGGCAGAAGTCATTTGCGGCGGTGAGGTCGTGCTGCACAAGTGCTTTGACGATGACAGGGCGTACCCTGTTTATTCGGCTGCAAAATCTGTGACCTCTATGGCGTTTTCACTTTGCTGTGATGACGGGATATTATCGCCGCAGCACAAGCTTGCAGATTTTATTGATGATAATTACAAGCCGTTGATGCCCCATGGATTTGAGGAGCTGACGTTTGAGAGATTTCTCACAATGACAGCGGGAGAATATCCGTTCAGACCGCAGGGTGATGATTGGCTGAAATACATCTTTTCGCTCGGCACTGACTATTCGGACACGAACTTTCACTACTCAAACATTCCCGCTTATCTTGTCGGGGTTGCCTGCGAAAATGCTGTCGGCGTGCCGCTTATGCAATATCTTGACAAGCGTGTTTTTAAGGCTATGGGTATCGCTGCTCCAGAATATTCGACCTGTCCGCATGGACATTTTTACGGTGCAACAGGAATGGAAATGACCGTCCACCAGCTTGCGCTGCTTGGGCAGCTGTATTTACAGCAGGGTGAATGGGGCGGCAGGCAGCTTATCTCACGCGAGGCTGTAAAGGCAGCCGTTTCGCCGCACGTTTTCACGGGCAGTGACCACTACGGGTACTTTTTCCGTGTTGCAAAAGACCATTTTTCGATAGTCGGCAAATGGGGTCAGCGGTGTATCTTATACCCACGCAGAATAATCGCTTTGGCTTATCTTTCAGACTGCCCCGATCATTCGCAGGAGCTGTACGAAACTGTTAACGAATGCATCACACAAGAGAATACAGTGTGATAAAATCATTGAGCGTTTTACCGTTTTTTATGCCCTCAAGCATTTGCTTTGCGGGGTTGGTAAGGTTTTCAGCGCGGCGGTAGAGCGCATCGAGATAATGTTCCTCGTGCTTTGCGCGCTCTTTCAAGCCTTGCTTTGCCAAATCAAGAATCTTTATCAGCTGCTCTTTCAGCGACTGCGTGTCTATGAAATCGGGCAGCTTTGTTTTTGAAAGCATATCCTGGAGTTCAAGAGACGAATAGCCGTGACCGTAGATGACATTGTCATTTTCAAGCAGCTCTTTCAGCTGCGGCAGCTTGCCGACAAGCCCTGTATGCAGCGCTGAAACGGTCATAACGTCTTTAATCGGCTGGCAGCAGGAGCTGCGGTACTCTATGGTTCCTCTGAAGGTGAGGTCCTCAAATTTGAATGTACGCAGGTATTGCAGGTCGCTTTTTTCGGGTGAGAAATCTACTGTCTTATACTGCTGACCGTCAAACTCCTCGCCCTGCACGGTATCACGGCTGAAATACTCCCGCACCGATATCGGCTCGAAATCTATATATCTGCCGCCGCGTATTGTGCAGTATATCGACTGCGATTTGATATACTCAAGCAGCTCGTCGATACTGCCGAGCTTTTGCGAGAACATTCCGACATTATGCGGGTTGAAGCCCTGCATACTGCGCTCCCACAGCATATTTCTCACGCACAAATAGTCGGGGTACTCGGGAAGGTAGGAATTTGCGAACAAAACCGATTTGTACGGTTCAAGCATACCGAAGGTATTTATGGTGTCGATAAGACAATCATTTTCAACATCAAGCTGTATCTGCGAGGCGCTGGTGAATGTACCGAACTCGGGGAACTCGTGAAAACGTCTGTCAAGCTCAAACTGATATTTGCGGTAAGAATGCAGATAGTGGTACAGCATTCGGTATCTTTCATTCGGCACAGGGTTATTGTAATTGACGGCGTAGTTAGGGTTTATACCCATACCTGTGAGGGTATAACCGTACTTTGCGAACTCCCCTTGCAAAAATGTATAGAACTTTTTGAAGCGCTCGTGTATCTCGTTGAGGTCTTTGCCGATACCCATTGAAAGCTCAAGGTTTGAATAGCAACAGTCAAACGACAGGTTATCCCCGCTTGCTTTATCGCTTATCGAATTGACATTGCCGTCGTCGTCCCTGCCCTGCACGTCAAACCCAAAGAAGCTGCGGAAAGCCTCGGAGACAGCCAGCACGGTCTTTACCTCGACAGGCTCGCCGCTTAAATTCACCACGGGCATTTCTATTTCAACACCGATAGAAAGCTCACGCTTTTTTTCGGTCGGGGCGATATATTTATCGTAAATTGCACGGTCAAGCTCCTTCATACTGCCGTCCTCCCGTATTTCATTTTCCATTCTTTCAAAAATCAACCTATCAAACAAGTAGGTTATTATGCTTATAGTATAGCACTTATTTCCTACCTTGTCAATAGGTTAATTAAAAAATATACTGCTTGAAAGTGAAAAAATGAACTGTGCATATTGCAATTATCAATGAAAAAAGGTATAATTCAATACAGAGATTATTTTGCGATGCGCTTTTGGTGGTGTTTATGAAGAAAAAAGCAGTTTTGGCGATTTTGATCGTGCTTGCGGCGGCAGCGCTTATATTCGTGTACAACGATGACTTTCTGTACTCGCAGCAGATAATGAAGATAACAAGGATAGAAACTGTCAGCGAAGAGGTCTCACACAATACGCTGGGGCTGAACGAGCAGCACTATACAAGGAAAATCTGCGGTGTGATAAAAAACGGCAGCGAAAAGGGTTCTGAAAAGGAAATACTGTACGAGGAGACTTATTCGTCTGTGGTGACTGACAGGTTCAGAGTTGGTGATAAGGTGATAGTTGACGGTACAGACATACAGCTGAAAAGAGACTTTTATGTGGTGCTTATTGCTGCGGTGTTTGTGATACTTATTTATATCGTAGGCTCTTACAAGGGACTGCTGTCTGTTGCAAGCGTTATTATCAACTCGGTTATATTCTACATAGGACTGAATTTGTACATAAGCGGCTTTAATCTGCTGTTTGTGTGCACGGTGGAAATGATAGTATTTTCGGTTCTGTCGCTTATTCTTGCAAGCGGTGTGAACAAAAAGACTTTGTCCGCGGTCATTTCGGTGATCATTTCGACTATTGTAATGCTGGCGCTTTTGCTGATAGTTGTCAAGACTACGGACTACAAGGGAGTAAACTTTACCGAGCTTTCGTTCCTGACAGTACCTGCGCAGGACATAATACTGCCGGAGCTTTTGATTGGCTCTGTCGGCGCGGTAATGGACGTGGCGATAACGATAGCCTCGGCTATGAGTGAACTGATAGACAAGAACAGGGATATTTCCGAAAAGGAGCTGAACAAATCGGCAAAAGAGATAGGAAAAGACATAATGGGCACAATGAGCAATGTTTTGTTCTTTACCTATCTGTGTGCGGGACTACCTGTGTTTGTTCTTGCGATGCGCAACGGATTTTTGATGAGGAACTACATTTCAAGCAATTTCTCTCTTGAGCTTGCAAGATTTCTTGTCGGCAGTATCGGAATAGTGATAACCATTCCGATAAGCGCATTTGTTTCGATAAAAGTACTGAAGCGAGGTGCGAAATGAACATAGTACTTGCTGTTATACTTTTTTTGCTGATGCTTTATATTGACAAAAAGCGCGGGCTAAAGCTGTTTTTGTCGCTGGGGCTGAACTTTGCTATACTGCTTGTGATATTCTATCTTGTTGCGCTCGGTCTGAACGCGGTCGTATGCTCGCTTATCGGGTGCTTTGCGGTAAGCTGCGTGATGCTGTTTATTGTCAACGGCGAAAGCATAAAGACAGTTTCGAGCATAAAAGCTATTGCGATAGTTTTGCTGGTGCTGTCGGTGCTGATTTTCTTAATGGCGTATATTTCGCGTATCGCGGGCTTTGGGTACGAATCATACGAGGAGATAAACATGTTCTCGTACGATGTAAGCATCGACTTTACGGACATTGCTATTTCAATGATACTGATAAGTCTGATAGGCGCAACGGTGGATTCGTCGATAGCTATTTCCTCTGCGCTGTTTGAGGTATACGAAAACAACAAGGGGCTGTCAAGGAAAGAGCTTTTCATATCGGGAATGAACATTGGCAAGGATATTTTGTGCACGACGACTAACACACTGATGTTTGCGTTTCTGGGCGATTTTATGACGCTGCTTATCTGGTTTTACAAGTGTGATTACACGTTCTTGCAGGCGGTCAATGCAAAGACATTCGCTGCGGAGATAATAAGGATACTGTTCAGCGCGACAGGGTGCATAATTGTGATACCTGTTACGGCGTACATAACTGCGGGCGCGCTGAAAAAAGCGGAAAATAAAAAGCTGACACAAGCTGATACATAAGCGGACACACAAAAAGGACTGCTGCGATTTGCAACAGTCCTTTATAATTATGCTGTTATTTTTTAAGGATATTTGTTACGTCTGCGTCACTTACAAGTGTTGTGCCGCCGAGTATCCATGCGTTAGTGACGTTCTTTGAGGCTGCGTAGGATTTAGCTGCATCTGTTTTTCCTGCTGCGGTGAGTATCATCGGGCAGTTGGTAGAGAACGAAAGCAGACCGCCGCAAAGTCCGTCAGGGAAATTGTTTCCGTAGGCAAGAGTTATTGCCGATGGACTTGTGAAGAACTCGTTTGCTATTGCTGCAGAGGTTTCAAATCTGTTATTGCCTGCGATACGGATATTTCTTTTAGAAGTCGTCTCATCCTTTGTACCGCCTGTGAGAGTGCCCTTGCAGTTTATGCAGATATACCTTGTAACGCCCGTTGCTGCGGGTGTGGGGCTTTTATCTCGGTAACATAGCCAAGTGTATTCTTAAAGGTGTGACCTGTGGCTGCTATATCTGACGTGTAGCTGTCGCCGCAATCGGAACAAGTATAAGTCATTGTGCCCTTTGCGGTGCAGGTTGCTGCCTTGGTGACGGATGATTTATAGCTATGTGTATGTGTCAGCTTTTTGAGCTGGACAGCAGAGCTGTTTGCTGTAGCATATCGTATTGCCTCACTGCCGTTTTCGTAGGTAACGATAGTAGTCTTGTAAGGGGTAGTTGTAGTCGCCCATTTATGTCCGCCCCATCCGCCGTTCAGCGAAGGATCATAAACATATGAATAACCAAAAGCGACTCGCCGAAACAGTTTTGACACATCATACAAAAAAGCCATTCACAATTTGTGCGAAAAAAATACCCCGCATTTGCGAGGTAATGATATGTAATATTATGTTATTTACCGAGCATTTGCGGACCGAAGCTCTCGGGAAGCAGCTGCTCAAGAGTCATCAGCTTGTAGTCATCGGTGCTGCGCGCGATTATCACGGTAAGCTGCGTCGGGTCGCAGAACTCACGCATTACTTGCCTGCAGATGCCGCAGGGAGTGCAGTAATCGCTTGGAGTAAAGTTTTTGCCGCCGACTATGGCTATTGCTGTTATCGACTTTTCGCCGCACGCAACGGCGTGGGAGATCGCTGTTCTCTCTGCACAGATACCCGCGGGGTAAGAGGCATTTTCAACGTTCACGCCCGTATATATCTTCCCCGATGCGCAAAGCACTGCGGCAGATACGTTATACTGCGAATAGGGCGCATAGGAATTATGCATACAGTCAAGCGCTGCCTGTATAAGCTGTTTATAATCGGTCATTGTGTTCACCTGCGTTTCGTCGGTTTTAATCATTGTACCACAAAATCAAATCAAGGTCAACAGAAAAATCCCGAAGAGCAAGACTGCTTTTCGGGATTTTTGTATGTCTTATCAATACTCTTTAACGTAAACATCGCCTGACGAGGTATCAATGGAAATTTTGCCGCCGCCCGAGCCGTTGGTATAGGTATCGCCGCTCTTTGAAAGAGAGATGTCCGACTCGAAATCGCCTGACGAGGTATCTACCTCGATTTTGAAATCGCTGTCCTTTGACAGATAAAGGGTGATATCGCCCGATGATGCGTCAATGTCCATTTTTGAAGGTGCTTTTTTCAGTTTGAATGTCATATCGCCGCTTGACGAATCTGCGCTGATGCTGTCTGCGTCCTCGAAATCTGCCTTTACCTTGCCTGACGAGGTATCAAACTTTGCGGTCTTGACCTCACCTGCGGAAACGGTTACGTTGCCAGATGATGAATCGGCGGAAATCTTTTTGCAGTCGCCTTTAAGGTCGACCTTTACGTCGCCTGACGAGCTGTCGGTGATGACCTCGTCTGCCTCGCAGCTGTCAAGTGTGATGTCGCCCGATGAGGTATCAATATCGAATTTGTCTGCTTTGATACCGTCAAAAACGGTGTCGGCAGATGAGCCGTCATATGATACTCTTGTGAGCTTGATATTCTCGGGAAGCTTTATCTCCAGCTTTTTATCGTAGTTTTCAAAAAGGAAAGCCTCTCCGGATTTGCTGTACTGGATATGCAGAGTTTTGCCGTCTATCCAGGTGTGTACTTTTTTGGCGTCTGAAAGATCCTTTTTGCAGGTCTCGGTGACGGTCACGGAGCTGTCGGTGTGGTGCGAAACATTGACGCTGCCTGCTGACCAGTTGATGTCAAGCTCGGTTATCTCGCCGTCGTAATCGAGGTCGCCTGCCGAATATTTATCGGCATTGGCGTAGGTGTTTCCTATGCCCACGCAGCCTGAAAAACAGGTGAGCATAAGCGCAAGCCCCAGTGCGAGAATGATTGGTTTTGCAAGTTTGTTTGCTGTCTTCATGATTTGTTCCCCCTATTATTTGTTGTTTGTCTTTTTTTGTTTGTATATGCCAACAGCTGCAAGTACAGCTGAAAGTATCGTTCCGAAAATGAGTACTACCCAGTTTACTCCATCGGTCATCATCTCTGCGGTCGTTACATTACCTGCAGGGAACTTTGGTATTCGCAGTCCGTTTCCGATAAGCACAAGGACTATTGTATCGCCGAAGAAGAAAAACAGTGAGGATACGAAAACGCATATGGCAGCTTTGAGCCGGCTGTTGAGCTTCACAAATCTGATTATAGCGAACATTGACCACATATATGTGAGTGCGGGAATGGAATACCCCAGCGCTATCCTGCTGAACGAATAGGAATTTGCGCTGATGCCGATACATATCATCATAAGCAGATATGTGAGTGTGTACGTTCCCACAACAGCGAGTGCCTTGTTGTTCTTAAGGCGCTTTGCTATGGGCTTCGCGTTGACGACAAACGGCATGAACGGTATTGAAAGCCCGAAAAGGATCGCCGAGGCTGCTATAAAGAACCAGCTGCCGCCCGAGTAGATACAGCACACACCGAGCAGTACAAGAAGGCTTGCGGTGAATGCGCCCAGTGTACACAGTGCTTTGTTTTCAGGTACCATAAGCGGTACTACGATAAGTGACGCTGGTATGAACATTGCTGTAAGGACTATAAAGAACCAAGTAAGCCCTGCGCCCGTTGCAAGATTTACTATAAGGCAGATAAGTATTGGTATAGAGAAGATGCCACCGATTATGCTGCCTGCAAGCACGCTGCGGCGCTTGAAGAATTTTGCCTGCTTAACAAGCACCTCGTCACGTTCTTTTTTTATCTCGCTGTTTATATCTTTCTCGCTTTTTTTCATATCTTCAAGCATTGCTGTGCAAACGCTGCACTCGGCTAAATGCTCCTCAACTGCCTGCGCGCTGGCGCTTGTACAAGCATTGTCCATATACAGCGGCAAGAGGTCGCTGATTATATCGCAGTTATATTTCATTGTTGTCCATCCTTTCTTTAAGCTTTAATCTGGCACGGTGATAGGTGACTCTCGCCCAGCTTTCTGTTTTACTGAAGATTGCTGATATCTGCGCAAAAGACAGCTCGCCGAACACCCGCAGTTCAAAGACCTCACGGTACGGCTCCTCCATTGAGTGAAGATACATATGTATCCGAAACGATGCATCAGAATCGGTTATGCTCTGCTCAAGGTCGCTGTCCGTGTCTGCAAGTGTTTCATCGGGTTCATCCTGAAACCTTGATGACCTGCGAGTTTCGTCGATAAACAGATTTTTGGCTATTGCACAAAGCCATGAATAACACTCTGATTCGCCGCGGAAGGTCTGTTTGGTGGTCATTGCCTTATAAAAGGTCTCTTGTGTTATTTCCTGCGCTGTATGCTGATTTTTCGCCAGAGTCATCACATATGAATACACCCGCATATAACAGGTATCATACAGTTTTTCAGCTGTCTTTTTGTCCAATCACCGCACCTCCTTCCTTGGCTTTCATAGGTTAGACGGACTTATGCTTGTTTCGTTACAAAATCTTTTAAATAATTATTCGTTTCAATATGGCAAAAAAAGGCAGAGCTATCCCGTGAATGCCCTGCCATAGTTTACGATATTATTTCCACGAGCTGCACGTTTTTATTGTCCCTATATTTTTCTTTTGTTTTTGTCTTTCTTTTGAAATTGTATTATTTTTGTACAAAAAGTTAATTCGTTTCTCCGAATTGTATTTTATCACAGTGCAAAGGAAATGTCAAGCATAAAACAAAAACACATTGCTCCATTACGGAACAATGTGCTTTTTATGGTAAAGTTTTAATGATATGTCATCTTGAAGGATTGGTATACTCCTTATCGGGTGAAGGATATACCCTGTACATAGGACCGCTTTCACCTGTGCCGTGAGAATCGCCTGCCCATATCTCGATATGTTCGGGGTCATCGTTTCTGTAGCAGATAAGCCACAAATCAGTTTTCTTATTGCCCGGGTGGCTTGTGAGCTTCATTGACCTTGACTTCTCTGCCTCGATATAACCGTTGCTTTCGTTCAGTGCTGCGCAAAATGTCTCGACCTCACGGTTGCCGCCTCTCCAGCCTACCGAGTCATGCACCTTATATTGCACAGAATCGGCAGCATTGCACTTACAAGCTACTACGAGACGGTATGATTCAACATCGTTTTTTGTTCTTACAACGACATTGGTCTTCATAGTATTATGCTGATAAAATGAATTGTACGCTTCCTGATCCTCGACAAGTACTGCTTTGACTGCGTTATATATCTGCTTTGCATTTGCCATATCGGTCTTTGCCGCAGCCTTGCGGGTATACCTGATGATCGTAGGTACAAGCATAGCAGCTAAAATACCGATTATTGCCAATACGACAATCAATTCCAATAGGGTAAAACCCTTTTGATTCTTCTTATTCATGACATCGTCCCCTTACATAATAGCCACAAATAATTCCCAACGAAATTGCTAAACGCGCATAACTAATTTCTACTATTATAATACAATATAGCGGCTGCATTGTCAAGCATGTACATATTAAATATATTTTTAAACAAAGTTTTCTACCTTTTGTACAAATACGAAAACGTTTTATTTGTTAAATGCAGCAAACAAAATGTTAACAGACAATTACACACAAAGGCAAAAAAAGACCGCCACTTATGACGGTCTTTGAAATCATCTTAATTTTGTTCGATATTTATTATCACATACTCGGATTTGGTGCCTGTTTTGAACTTTATCGCCCAGTCGGCAATGCCAGATGTGACGATAAAGTCGGTACCGTTTCTTTCTTCATAGCCGTAGGTACGGTCGTTTGCGCCTATCCACTCCCCTACGTACGTTACAGGGAAAAACTGTCCGCCGTGGGTATGACCCGAAAGCACAAGGTCAGCTTGGGTCTTTGACTCGTTTTCATAATCTGCGGGCTGGTGGTCAAGCACGATGATGTACTTATCTTTATCTATATCCTTGATAACATCTGCAAGCTCGGCACGGTCGCCGTCTGATTTATCCTTTCTGCCGACGATGTAGAATCTGTCATCTACAAGTTCGTACGAATCAGTGAGTATCTTTATATTGTTCTTTTTCATCTGCTCTTCAAGGTCCTGCGCGGAAAATCCTCTGTGCTCCGAGCCGTAGTAGCCCTTATCGTGATTGCCGTATGCAAACCACACGCCGTACTTCACATCGAGTTTACCAAGCGCCTCGCAGGCTTTGACCATATTGTCGCGGTCTGTGCCGTCGTCGACGAAGTCACCCGGAATAAGCAGAATATCGGGGTTTTGCTCCATAATGGTGTCAAGGTGCTTTGCAAAGCCGTCGGCATCAAAGGTTGCACAAAGGTGTGAATCCGCGATCATTGCCACCTTGAGCGTACCTATCTGTTTATCGGTCTTGATGGTATAATCGGTCTGCCAGACGTTGTTGCACAGGTAATATGCCACGCCGAGATAGATGACCGAGGTCAGAATTGCGAGCCAGCCCTGAAGATATATCTTCGGCTTTTTGCCGCTGGCTGCCTTGATTATTCTGAAGACAAGACCGAACAGCAGGAAGAATATCAGAACGTGCAGAAATACTATTATGGCATTTATCACGTCCATAATCAGCACCAGAGCTGCAAAGCACACCACTATGCATCCGAACGAAATAAGCAGTTTGAGCTTTTTGCTGACCGAGAGGCTTTGCACTGCGCCAAAGCGCGCAACAGCAAAGGTCATATATGCACCGCCCGCTATGCAGGCTGCAATTACCGTACCAAGAATAATAAGCCACATCATAAAGCCTTCACTCCTTCCGATTGTTTTATACTATTTGTATTATAGCACAAAAAAGCTGCGATTACAATTGCTTATATCAAATAAATACATATGCTTTCAAGGCATAAATACGAAATTGTTGCCGCAGGCAAAAAAGTACTTGACAGGCTTGAATAAAAATGGTATAATATTTTGGTAATCGGGGTGTGGCGCAGATTGGTAGCGCGCTTCCTTGGGGTGGAAGAGGTCGTCGGTTCAAATCCGGTCACTCCGACTCAAAAGAAGAGTCCTTCGCTTTATGCGCGGGACTTTTTTTATTGCACAAAAAAGAGGCAAGAACTTATATCTTACCTCTTACCTCTTACATCTTACCTCTGTTTACCATCTGTCCTCGCAGTCGGCTATCATTTTCTGCACTTCCTCGTTATTGTACAGACCCAGATCAAACAGCCTGTCGACCTGTTTTTTTGTTATCTTTCCTGTCAGCGAGTAAACAAACTGTCCGTGTTCGCGCTGTGTGCCGTCCCACGAATCTATTATTTTCAGCCAGCCAGCCTTGCCAAGCGTTCTCTCGGGCAGCTCTGCCCCGGGAAAAAATTTCTCGCAAAGCATTACGGCGGCTTTTGTATGGTTGGTATAGTTGCAGGAATATGTGTCTCCGTCGGGTGACATCCAGCCGAGCTTGAAGGTATCCTGATTCTTAAAGAACATCTCTTCAAGTGTCAGCGGGCAGCCGTCGGACTCGACTATTTTGACAAACATATAATCCTTATCGGTGAATCGGAAATAGCCGCTTTCGCCTGTAAGCACGACGGGAAGCTGCTCTTTGGAAATCATTTTTTCAAACTTTGTTCCCTTTAATGATTTGAGAGTATCGCAGTAATCATAGTAATAATAGCCCGTTTCGGACTTATATATTGCGTATTTACGCTTCAAGCGAACTCCCTCCTCTTCAAAAAGAATAAATGATCAAAATGAACAATAATCTCTAATTATTTAATATAACATTATTTTTTCACTTATGCAAGTGTTTTTTTGAATTTTTGAGGATTTTTTTCATTTTTCTTACTTAAATTTATGAAATTTTCGTGAAGAGGCAAAAGTGTATTGTAAAATCCGAAAAAATGTGGTAAAATGTGAGTGAATTAAGACACGGTCAACGGAGGTTAGTAAAATTGCGAGTTGTAGTTTTTTCCGATACGCACGGCAATATGGCTGCTGCGGATAAAATAGTTTCTGACAATATTTCCTGCGACCACTTTATCTTTCTGGGCGACGGAATAAACGATGTGGAGATACTGCGCTCAAAGTATCCCGATAAGAGCTTTTTCTGTGTTGCGGGCAACTGTGACAAGTGCAGTGCGCCGACATCTATGGTGATTGAGCTTTTCAACACGCGTATTCTTTTAACGCACGGTCATCTTTTAGGCATCAGCGAGGGTACGGACGAGCTTGTCAAGCTCGCTAAAAAAGAAAAAGTCGCATTTGCGCTTTTCGGGCACACACACAAAAGATATTACAAGCAGGAACACGGGATATACCTTCTTAACCCCGGCAGTGCGTCACTGCCAAAGGACGACCTTCCGCCTTCATGTGCATTTATGGACATTACGCCATACGGCATAAACTGTATGCTTATTGACCTTACATAACTGCTGTCCCCTGCGGTACTGTTCTGCACGGGGACATTTTATTTGAACGGCGATATGCTAAATTTTAAAACAAATCAAGTTAACGAGGAGACAGTTCAGATGAAGAAAAAGATACTTGCGGCGCTGCTTGCAATGGGTATGGTATTTATGCAGGCGGCTTATCTGCCGGATGTTTTTGAACAAGGCGGCAGTGCATATGCGATTGAGGGCGAGCTGGAGGATTATTCTTACAGCACGCTTGAGGACGGCACGCTGAAGCTTACATACTGCGATGTACAGGACGGGAATGTTGTTATCCCCGCGCAGATAGGCGGTAAGACGGTAAGTGCTTTAGGAAAGGATCTGTTCAGGGACAACAAAATAATCAAGGCTGTTACGATACCTGACAGCATAAAGAAAATCGGTGCATTTGCGTTCAGCGGCTGCGATGCGCTTGAAAGCGTAAGTATGCCGTACGCTCTTACGGATATCGGGGAAAAGGCTTTCCACGGGACAAAGTGGATAGACAAGGTAACTGCGGCGGACGGACTTGCTGTTGTAAACGGAGTGCTTATCGAGGCGGCAGATACAAATGCGGTAAGCGCGGCTATCCCTGACGGCGTGAAAGTCGTAGGCGAAGGCGCTTTTGCGGAGATGACAAAGCTGACGGACATTAGTATCCCTGCAAGTGTTACGGCACTTATGGACGATGCTTTCAGAAACTGCACGGCACTGAAAAGCATCGTCGTGCCGAAAACTGTTACGGGCTTGCGCTATCACGCGCTGGGTTACAAATATGCATCGGGCGTTTACAGCAAAATCGACGGGTTCAGAATTTTCTGTTATAATGGTACGGGTGCACAGAACTACTCAAAGTGGAACAGTCTTGACTATCTGCTGATAGACGAAGTGCCCGAAAGGATATACGGCAAAGACAGGTTTGAGACAGCTTTCGGTGTGGCAGATGCAATGCGCTGTGCAAACGGCGGAAGCAAATTCAAGAACGTTATTATCGCATCGGGAATGGATTTTGCCGATGCATTGAGTGCGGCATATCTTGCAAAGGTGAAAAATGCACCGATTATCCTTGCGGCTGATTTTGCGCTTGACAGGGTCGCAAAATACGTTAAGGCAAATTCAGACGCGAATGCGACGGTTTACATAATCGGCGGAAATGCTGCCGTTTCATCAAACACGGAAAAGGCTCTGGGCGGCTTGAAAACTATACGTATTGCAGGTCCGAACAGATATCTTACCAATCTTTTGGTACTTAACGAGGCTGGGGTGAGCAGCGAGGAGCTGCTCGCGGTTTCGGGACTTGACTATGCAGACGCTCTTTCGGCATCGGCTGTGGGCAAGCCTATACTGCTGGTACCGACGAACTCCCTGCTTGCTAACCAGCAGTCTTATCTGAAAACGCTCACGAGCAAAAGTGCGGTCATTATCGGCGGCACGGGCGCGGTAAGCAGCAGCGTTCAGACACAGCTTGGCGCGGCGATAGCAAACGTCATCCGTGTAGGCGGTGCAGACAGGTACGAGACATCTGCAAAGGTCGCTGAAAAGTACTTCCCCAACGCGCAGTCGGTAATGCTTTCGTACGGCATAAACTACCCCGACGGTCTGTGCGGCGGACCCTTGGCTATGAAGCACTCGATGCCTTTACTGCTTTGCACAGGCAGCAGCTTTATCGCTGCAAAGAACTATGCGGTCAAGGCAATGCCGACAAAGGCGGTCGTCCTCGGTGGACAGACGCTTGTAACTGACGAGGCAGTAAGAGCTATACTCAGCACAGGCATTACTGCTACGCACACAACAAGCAGCATAAGCCTGAATTGGAAGAGCGTATATGGTGCGCAAAAGTACGATATTCTTGAGGTAACAGGCTCAAAGAGAAGGCTTGGAACGGTAAGCGGCACAAGCTTTACATACACACTCGGTTCTGCGCAGACGCAGAAAATCGAGGTAATACCGCTTAAAGCTGACTCAAGCGCTATAACAGAAAGCATTATGTTCATCGTAACGGGTACTGACCCTGCGGCTGTAAGCGGTCTGCGTGCAGTCAGCGTATCATCAAGCACTGCACAAATCACCTGGAACGATACAAGTCACACTTCATATCAGGTTTACCGCAAAATAAACGGCACATTTACGCTCGTGGGCACAACGTCATCGAACAGGTTCACGGATACCTCGCTCAAAGATGATTCAAACTACGAATACATGGTAAGATGTATGTTTGCAGAAGGCAGCGGAGAAAAGCATTACGGTGCATGCAGCTCTGTGCTCAAGCTCAAGACCGTACCCGCTACCCCTGTATTTACCGAATGCTCGTCGGGCTTTAACAGTATTACTCTGCGGTGGGTAAAGTCAAGCGACATAACCACATACTATGCCTCTATCTGTAAAAACGGTACGTGGTACACTTACTCAACGACGAACAACTACTATGTGTTCAGCAATCTTACGCGCAGCACATCGTATCAGTTCAGGCTGTACGGTGTAAAGACCGTCAGCGGTACGAAATACAATACAAACACAGCAAGCTGCACGCTCGCTACCGATTCAACGGTAAAGAGCAAGACGGCGTTCAAGATATACGCTTCGCCGAGCACATCTGCACAGGTGGTTTACAGCGGAGGTGCAGGTATAGTACTCACACGAAAGGGCGTTTACAGCACAAGCTGGTACAAGGTTTATCTGCCGGGCACAACAAGCGGAAGCTTTGGCTACGTGCCTGCAAGTCAGGTGGCTGGATATGTGAACCTTAATTTCTCACCGATAGCACAGCTTGGCTGGGCAGGCGGAAAGCCTATGCCTACGGGCTGCGAAACGACAGCTCTTGCTACACTGCTTGCCTGCCACCTCGGACTGCCGTGTACAAAGAATCTGCTTGCTGACAGCTTCCTCACTATTGTGGGATATGTAGTCGGTGACCCGCACTATGCATCCTGGGGAAGCCCTTACGACAGTAATGCATACGGTGTTATGTCTCCCGCGCTTGCGGAAACGGCTAACAGGTTCCTTAAATCCATCGGCGTGAGAGACCAGTACCAGATAGACGTTCACCTTGACAATGACCCGAATATGAGCTGGCACAAGCTCGACACGGGTACTATAACGCACACCACGGGACTTGACCTTGCAGGGCTCAAGAGCGAGCTTGAAAAGGGGCACGCGGTTCAGATATGGTGGATAACACGAGGCGCTGACCCTGATTCGTATGTAACGTTCAACATACAGCGCGGTCAGAGATACTCGCACGACGGCACGGGAACATACAAGTTCACGTGGGTCGGCACACAGCACGGCTCGGTATTATCGGGGTATGACGAGACCACAGGCAACTTTATAATTGCCGACGTGGGCTGGGGCTACACGGTTTATCACTCTATGAGCCATTTTATGAAGATCTACACTGCACAGGGCAGACAATCTATCGTAATATATAAGAAATAACACAAAGAGATGCTCACGCCCGGGCATCTCTTTTTTTGTAAAATCATACACTCTTTTCATTGACAAATCAAAGATAAATTGATATAATTATCTTGGTGTATTATTCTCCCTTGCGGAAAAGAAAGAGGTGCAATACCTTTGACGTTTTTTTACGACCTGATGCTTGCGCTGTCTCTTGTACTGTCGGCAGTTTATCTGTTTATGTGGCACAGGCATTTTGATGTTCATATAACGCTTGTATTCACACTTGCGCCTATTACTAACCTTGGATTTTCGCTGTTTGCACGCTCGCAGAATCTGCAGGAGGCTCTTGTGGCGCAAAAGCTTTCATATATCGGCGGTTCGTATTTGCTGATGTTTATCATGTTTATGGTATTCAGCCTTTGCCATATTAAGCTGAACCGTTTGCTGCGAGTCGCATTTATGCTTTTGAGTACGGTGATGTACGGCTTTGTTCTGACGATAGGCTTTTCGGATATCTTCTACAAGTCGACCACGACATTTGAGATAGTCGACGGAAATGCCAAGCTGAACAAGGACTACGGCTTTATGCACACCTTGTTTTTTACCGTTGTTATTGCGTACTTTACACTCACCTTATTTGCTATTGTATATAGCTATTTAAGGAAAAACCAGGTTTCCAGAAAGATGATATATCTTTTGTTCCTGTCGGAAGTTGTGGCGATAGCGGCTTACTTCTCTGGAAGAAGCGTTATCGAAAACATTCAGCTTTTGCCTGCGGCGTATGTGTTCGGTCAGGCGATGTATCTTATCATTGTTTACAAAATCGGTCTTTACAACGTCACGGATACGGCTATTGACTCTATGGTCGAATCGGGCGACACGGGATTTGTTTCGATAGACTTTAAAAAGAAGTATCTGGGCAGCAATAAAACAGCCAGAAAGATTTTCCCGTTCCTTGAAAAGCTCACTGTTGACAAGTCGATAACCAAAAGCGACGATGTAAACAATACGTTCGTAAAATGGCTTGACGAGTTCAACGAGGACGACAGCAAAAATAAGCTGTACTACGAAAAAGACGGCAAGATATACCTTGTGAACATCACTTACCTTTTTGATGGGCGCAAAAACAAAGGCTATCAGTTCTTTATTACAGACGACACAAAGAACCAGCAGTACATAAAGCTTATCAACTCGTTCAATGACGAGCTGCGAAACGAGGTCTATGAAAAGACCAATCACATCATTGAGATGCACGACAAGCTGGTAATCAGCATGGCGACCATGGTTGAAAGCAGAGACAACTCAACGGGCGGTCACATCAAGAGAACGAGCATGGGTGTAAAGCTACTGACAGACGAGATGAAAAAGGCACATTATGCTAATCTGCACGAGGATTTCTACAGCCGCATAATAAAGGCTGCGCCTATGCACGACCTTGGAAAGATAGCTGTAGACGATGCGATACTTCGCAAGCCAGGCAAATACACTGCTGAAGAATACGAGCAGATGAAAAAACACGCTGCGGAGGGTGCAAAGATAGTTCACCAGATACTTGAAGGCACTGACGACCTTGAATTCCACGTAATTGCGGAGAATGTCGCACACTACCACCACGAGCGCTGGGACGGCTCGGGCTATCCGTGCGGTCTTAAGGCGGACGAGATTCCGATCGAGGCGCGCATTATGGCTATTGCCGATGTTTACGATGCGCTTGTGAGCAAGAGAGTATACAAAGAAAAAATGTCATTTGAGCAAGCGAATAAAATCATTCTTGAAGGTATGGGAACGCAGTTTGACAAAATGCTTGAACCGTTCTATATGCGTGCAAGACCAAAGCTTGAGGAGTATTACAGCTCAATAGAGTGCTAAAATGCAAAAGTCCGGCTGACCGTTTAAGGTGAGTCGGACTTTTTTGGTGCTTTGCAAAGTATAAGGCTTTTGTGTCAGAGGATAAAACAGATAAGTCCCGAACAGCCCTCGTTTATCATACGTTCTATCGTTTCGCGCAAGCGGTTGCGGGCATCGGCAGGCAGCTTGTTCATTTTGGTGTGCAAGCCCTCGTTGACAAGTTCGTGCAGGGATTTGCCGAAGATGTTGGACTCCCATATCTTTTCGGGGGAATCCTCAAAATCGTTGAGCATATAAAGCACAAGCTCCTCGGATTGCTTTTCGCTGCCAACTATTGGAGCGACCTCGGTATTGACGGTGGTTTTGAGCATATGTATTGCGGGCGCGGTAGCTTTAAGGCGTATGCCGTACTTGCTGCCCTGCTTTAGTATCTCGGGTTCGTCAAGTGTCAGCTCCTGCATTGAGGGCATTACTATGCCGTAGCCTGTTGCCTCCATTTCGTCGATAGCATTGGCGTACTTGTCAAAGCGCTGTCTGACCTTTACAAGCTCCATTATACTGTTCATCAGACCGTTCTCGTCGCTGACCTCAAGCCCTGTTGCCTCGCCGATGACCTTGAAAAACAGTGACGGCTGAAGCTGTGCGTTTACGGTGGCACTCCCCTCTCCCAAGTCGATACCCGAAACTGATGCTGCGTTTATATACTCGCACTGTGAGAGAGAATCGGCAAGTGCTGTAATATCACGCAGGTTTCTGACCTCTGCGGCGGCAGTTCTGATATGCTCAAAGACTGCCTGCTTGAGCCAGTGTCCCTTTTCAAGCGAGTTTATCCAGTTCGGCATTGAGATATTGACCTCTTTTACAGGGAAGGCATAAAGCACCTGCGTAAGTATCTGCCTTATGTCGTCTTCGTCAAGGTCGATACAGCTTACGGGCATAACAGGTGCGCCGTATTTTTCCGTAAGGTCGCTGCACAGTTTTATCACATCTTTGTCGGTCGGGTCAAGGCTGTTCATCAGCACGACAAACGGCTTATTGATGCTTTGCAGCTCTTTTATCACGCGCTGCTCGCACTCCTCGTACTCGTCACGCGGAAGGTCGGTTATGCTGCCGTCTGTGGTGACGACAAGACCTATGGTCGAGTGCTGGGTAATGACCTTTTCGGTGCCGACCTCTGCTGCCATGTTGAACGGCACCGGCTCGTCAAACCACGGTGTATCGACCATTCGCGGCGAATCGTTCTCGATATAGCCGATAGCGCTGGGGATTATATAGCCCACGCAGTCTATCATACGCACATTGAAGCTCGCGCCGCCGTCAATGGTTACTCTGACTGCCTCCTCGGGAATGAATTTCGGCTCGGTGGTCATTATCGTTTTGCCCGCAGAGGACTGCGGCAGCTCGTCGATTGCGCGTTCCTTGCGAAAGTCGCTCTCGATATTGGGTATAACGAACTGCTCCATAAACCTGTTGATAAATGTGGATTTGCCCGTGCGCACGGGTCCTACCACACCGATATATATATCACCGCCCGTTCTTTCGGCGATGTCTGCATAAATGTCTTGTGCCATTATCTGTACCTCCTCAATTCATAAGCGGGATAAGCAGCATTCCGCTGTGCGCCGTGCTGCCTGTGTCAAGCTCGTTCTCCTCCATTATTGCGGTAACGGATGTAGAATATTTCTTGGCTATATCCCATATATCGTCCTGCTCGCTGCAGTAGCAAAGCTTTACAGCGCAGCCGTCGTCACGCTTTTTGGGGCTGTCGGTCTTTACGGTTATATCACTCAAAAGCTGCTTTGCGGCGCTTGATGAAATATCTGCTCTTATTACGAGTTCTGCTGTGACATCTGCACTGTCGGGCTGTGTTATCCTGTATTCGCAGCCCTTAACGCAGACGCTTGGTTCGCAGATACAGGACGCAGCAGTGTCAAACTGTTCGGGCAGCGCAACGGTATGTTCAAACGGCTCCTGCGTTTCAAGAAAAACTGGTGTTCCGTTTTCGGTCTTTGCAAGCAGACTGAACTTGACGTTGCCGCTGATGACGAATGCATTTTGCTCGTCATCTATACGCACACCTGTGTTGTCGACACTTGCCCAGCTGTCGTAAACGCACTGTATGTTTTCATCGGGGCATTTAACGGCTGCGGTGACGACTTTGTTCTGCTCTATGGCTATCGGAACGCTTTCAAGGCTGCCGTCGGCAGTTTTCAAATCACATTCATAGCAGGTAGAGTATGCGTCTGTAACGACATCTGCGGTCTCGTACCTGACCGCCTCGCAGCTTACAAGCATTACAAGCTCACATTCAAGAGATGTCTGCGAATCGGCTGCGGGCATTATCTCGCAGCTTGAGGGAGTTATCCTCACGCTTGCCTCAAAGCTCTCGTCTATGCCGTCAACGTCGATTATCTGGCTGAACGGGACTGTGAATTTCATAGCAGATATGGTATCCTCGCCCGAAGAATCAACGCAGGTATAAAGCATTGTAAGATGTGCATCGCCCTTTGTGACCAGCTTGCCTGCTATCATCTTCTGCTCGGCAGGCTCGATAAAGCAGTCGGTCCTTATAACCTGTGTTACGGGCGGCTTGTCGGGCGCAAGCTCAAGCTGTTCTATGACGGTTACGCGCTTATCGGCTGTAAGGCGCTTTGCAGGGTATGTGAGCAGCTGCTTTTTCAGCTGTATGCTGCACCCTGATGCACCTGTTATGATGCTTTGCTTTTTCTCACACACTACCCTTACGCGTGAGGTGACTGCGCCGCGTATATCAAGTCTGCGTGGGCTGATAACACGGCAGTTTACATAATCGCACCTTGATGTGATAAACACCGACGGGCTTGGGCAGTTGTCGGTAAGGTCAAGCGATTTGGTATAGTTCATTTTCTGCACTATGCAGTTTACCTTGCTGTCGCCCTCGCTGCAGTACAGCACTCTTGCGCTAACGCCAAGCTCAAATGTCAGCTTTCCGCCGTTTATCGTCTGTGACATCACACGGGTATCGACCTCGCATTTGAGTATTCTGAAAATATCCGCGCAGTAGTCAGGCAGTACAAAGTCTTTTTCCACCGACTGTTCCACGCTGGTATCAAGTACGGTCTGACCTGCGCAGAATGTTTGCCGTTCAAGCTTAAATTCCATTGTATCCATTTTCAAAAGCCTCCTGTTTCTCGTTGAGTTTTGCCTGCTAAAACAATATATTCGGCTTTTGCGGATATTATACCGACGGCAATAAAAAAAGAACCGAATGGCGATTTCGGTTCTTTATTCATTCATTATGCTGCGCAGTCTTTTCCAATCGGGGCAGTACAGTGAAACCATATCCCAGAACGCTTTGCTGTGGTCCATATGCTTAATATGGCAAAGCTCGTGAACGCACACATACTCGATACACTCTCGCGGGAACTGCACGGTTTTATAGTTTATCGCGATATTGCCCTTTGCGCTGCACGAGCCCCAGCGCGATGTCATTGATTTTACCGTGACCTTTGAAGGATACAGCCCTACCCTTTGGCACATTGCGTTCATACAGTCAGTAATGGTTTTATATGCAAGCTCGTTTATAAAGGCATCGACCTGCGCTTTTTTGTAGCTTTGTGTGCTTTCGGGACGCACGGCTGTGACAAGCTCGTCTTCATCGAGATACGGCTTGAAATACTTCTCGCTGCATCTGTAGCTGATAGTATAGATTTTTCCGAGCAGCCTTATTCTTTCGCCCTGCGCGTAGGTTTGCGGCAGACCGATACGGCTGCTGTTTTTTTGCTTTTGAGAGATTATCCACTCGCTGTTTGAGATAATCAAATCGTTTATCTCTTTATTTGAATATCCGTACGGCACGCGCACACGAAGCTCGTTCTCCACAAATGCAAGCGAAAGAGTTCTTCGTCTGCCGACATCAAGCACGAACGGCTGAACGGTTCCGTCGGGCAAACGGATAGTATACTTTTGTCTGCTCATCAGTACAGAAATGATGACTGGATATAGCCTGTAAGCTGACCAGTGACATTGAGGAAGGTTACCTTTGACCAGCCGCTGTCAAGCGTTTCAAGCACATCTACCTCGATATTTGGCGACATAACTATGACGTTCTCTGCCTGCTCGTCAGGCTCTTGCTTAAGGTATGTAACATCAAGCACTTTCATTTTGACGACTGCCTGCGTTGTAGTTGCTGGTGTGGTGGTCGTCGGCGGTGCGGTAGTTGTAACGGGTACTGTGGTCGTTACTGCACCAGGGACTGCGCTGTTATCGGATGATACGGTCTGCGTTGCGGATATAGTTGCTGTGTCGATACCCTCTGCCATAGTTTTTGAATTGCTGACAAAAAGTGCTTTTGACACAAGCACGACAACGCACATCAAAAATATGCCCAACACAACGATAGCAGCTGCGCCTCTGGGGTTTATCTTTGCCACGATAGGCGTTTTTCTTTTACGGACATTCTTGTTCATATATTTGACTCCAGACATAAAGAGTGATAATTCTGCACTTTTAATTATATTCCTTTACGGCTTTTTTGTCAATAGATGTTTTATGGCACAAAAAAAGTGCGCCCGAAAGCGCACTTTGCAGTTGATATTAAACAGGCTTTCCGCAGCCTTTGCAGAACTTTGCATTCTCTGCAAGAACGGTACCGCACTCGGGGCAGACCTTTGGAAGTCCTGCAGCGGGCTGCTCGGTCTTTTCGGTAATCGGTGCGAAGGTATCTGCATCGTTCTTTTCAGGCTTGGGCATAAAGGTATTTACCTCGTCCATAAGCGGCGCGCTTGCGGGTACTGCTGTATCCTGCGGTCTTGCGAACGGCGACTGTGTATTGCCGCTTAATGCGCCGAAAGGTGCTGTGCCAAAACCGCCCATAGTGTTGTTATTGTTGTTAAAGCCCTGCGGCTGACCAAAGCCCTGATTCATATTCTGATTGAACTGATTCTGCGGTGCAAAGCCCTGCTGTACAGGCTTTTGCTTTACCTTGACGGGAACGTAGGTAACCTCTGTCGGCTTTTCGCCCGATGCTTTGACTACGAGCATAAGTCCGCAAAGTAAGAACAGTACAGCTGCGCAAAGCGGCAGGATGTATACCAGGATGATACACAGATCGCGGAACTTGAGGTTGTCTGCGCCGTTGGAATAATACTTATGTGCGCCCGACTTAAAGTAGTCAAGCATATCAATAAACGGTGCGATAGAAACAACTACAGGAACAAGCACATAAAGTGAGCCAAAGCCCTGACCGATGTTCTTCTTGCGCTTTGAGCTGAACGCTGCTACCATAAGCACAACGGACATTACAAGGAACAAGAGCGAATACTGTGATGATACGATATAGCTCTTAAAGGTCTTTACAAGGAGATAGTCGATCTTATTGCTGAAGATCATGTTGTAGATCAGCTTGCCCAGAGGCTCCAAAAGCGAGCCGATAAGGGCGATAACGAGTGCTATGATACTGAAAACACGGATAATGCCGTTTGCATTGGTAAGCTTTTTGTAGGCTCTGTTTATGGTATCCATATTTTTATCTGTCCTTTCCAATAAAAAAATCAGAGGCGAGAGCTTGTCTCACCTCTAATATTTTAACGCATATAAATACCTTTGTCAATAGTTAATAAAAAATATTATTATCAAAACAGGTCACAAAATGCGGTAATCTGTCATTCGTCGGCAGGCGCTTGTTCATCGCTTTCGCACTCGTCGGGCAAAGGCTCTGATTCGGGCTCGCTTGGCTCCCCGGTATCATCAGATTCCTCGTCTGTCTGTTCCTGCTGCGCATCTGCCTCGTCATCGGGTTCATCTTGTGGAAGGTCATCGGGATTAAGCTGTACCTTTTTGAGCAGATGCCCTGCAAAGTTTATCTTTTTGACTTCCGAGAGGAACACGAACACCAGCAGTACGATTCCGAAGCCTGTAATGATAAGCGAATCGACATAATACTTTGGCAGGAACTTAAAGGTTATCTTGTTTTCGCCCTGCTCAAGAGGAACAATTATCAGACTGTCAAGCACCTTTTCCTGCTTGACCTGCTTGCCGTTGACCTCAATTGTCCAGCCCTGCTCGTAGGGAATGGTAGTGAACAGGTACTGTCCGTCGGTTTCGGCTGTTGCGGTCGCTTCGATATAGGTATCTTCAAACTTGGTGATATCCATTACTCTTTCCCGGAGCTTTGCGCAATCCTGTGAGAAGGTATCGTAGTCAAACGAGCAGAAGATATAATCCTTCCAGAATGCTTCGTTATCCTTATTGTCGATAGTGACTCTGACCCTTATAGTCTGACCCTCGTAGAAATCGCCGAGCTTGAGTATGGAGTAGTTGTCTCCCACAAAGAACTGACCTGCAAAATCCATTGGCGTCATCATTTCGCTGTAGGTCTTTTCGTCCTGCACCCAAACGTTGCAGTTGCGCTCGTATACGGTCGGGAAATACATATAAAGCCCGCTGTCGCTGTCCATTTTCACGAGATAGTCAACGTGCGAATCGGTGACGGCGGTATTATCGACATAATACTTTGTATGTCCGTCAACGAGAGTTTCCTTGAACACGTTGTTAAGCTCTGCTTCCTCGCAGTCAAGCCTTGTGAAATAGCGCTTGTTCTTGCCTGTGAGGGCGCTGAACACGGCATTCTGATTGGCAAACGGGTCATCATCGGTAAGCACGACATCAAAAATCTGCGTTCCCGTTACCATGCCAAGACCCAGCGCGTTGGGGTTGCGGTAGAACTTATAGGTAGAATCGTGCTGTTTAGTTTCGGTGGTGAGCTTATACTCATCAGGAATGTGTATCCTTGAATCAACGTAGGTGGTATTTCCCGTTTTCTCCATAAGGTACCTTATATCAAACAGCGCGTCTGTAAGGTAGGTCGCACCGTCATACTTGGTATAGTGACCGCCGTAGGCATAGCCCATTCTCTGAAGCATTTTCAGCGCGGGCGCGTTCATGGTAGAGCTTGAATGTGACACTCCCTTATAACCCGAGCCGATAGGGTCGTTTACTGTGCGGTGGAAGTTAGCTTCCATACGGTAGAAAGGGTCTTTATCAAAGTCCTCAATGGTTTTGACTGCCGCTCTTAAATCGGTAAAATACGGCTGATATGACGAATACTTGCTGTAGGCAACGTTTTTGTCTATCTTGCGGAAGGTATCTACGGCATTGGCATAAAGCTCAAAGCACATTACGCCCGCAAAGGCGACAGACACTATCTTTGACTTGGGGTATTTTCTCAAAAGGTGTATGAACAAAAAGCACACGCTCAATGCTATCATACCCACCCATATACCCTGAAGCACTACGGAATTCTTTCCGTCGACGGTAGTTGACTCGAATATCTGGAAATGCTTATAGTTTTCACGCTCGCACCAGAACAGGAATATCATCAGTCCCGCGTAGACTCCGCCGACATTTTTCATTGTGATGCCGTCGAGGTTTTCAAAGGCTCTGAACGCCATATAGATCATCATAAACGAGAAGATGAAGGAATATCTGAACGGGAGCCACTGCGGTACCTGAAAGCCGTGCATTGCCATATCCGCGGGCTTGATGTACATAAGTATTACAAGCAGTGCGGTAAGCACGCCGTTTGCGGTCTTTTCCTTTATGGTTATCTTTGTGTTCATAAAGAACAGCGGTACAAGGATAAGCGCGGCTGTCGAGCAGTATATCATTGGCAAGCCCTCGGGATAGACCGTATCGTAGGACATCGGGAAGAGCTTGGTCGCAAAGGTCAGAAAATCAAACTGCGTTGCAAGCGAGAAATCAGGCGTTGTAAAGTCAAATTTTCCGAGCTTGAGCGAGTTATAGACAGGGATCAGTACGAAAGAAGCACACATAAGCGCGACTAACGTTCCGATACAGAAATAAAAGCACTTTTTAAAGAAATGCTGCGGGAGCTTTCTGTCGTTGTTTGAAAGGCAGGTATAGCAGAAATAGAAGAAAGTGAAAATACCCACCATGTAGCCGATATAAAAATGCGCTATGAACATCAGTGCAAGCGGTATGATGTATGGCAGCATTACGCCGTTGTTAACGAGCTTATTGACGCCCACGCATATAAGCGGCAGCAGTATAAGTGCATCAAGCCACATCGGGTCCATAAGCTGAACGACCATATAGCCCATAAGCGCATAGACTGTCGGAAAAACTATAAGAGAGAGCTTTTTAGGCTCGCACGGCGATATCTTTTTAAGGAAAAATCTGAACGTTACAGCAGCTGAACCCACCTTTGCAAGCTGCACTATCATTATAGATACAGGCATCATTGCCCGCGGCAGCAGGTAGATTATAAGCATATACGGACTTGCGAGGTAATACGCAAAGATACCGAACATTTCGCCGCTCAGATTGCGCGACCAGTCGTAGATGAAGCTGCCGTCGCCCCAGAAGGCATCGCGGTAAGCCTCGTAGTAGTAGACATACTGACCGTTGAGGTCAAGCACAAGTGCAGAGTTATCGCCAAAGGGAAATACCTTGAACACGGCATATGCCGCGAACAGTATCGCTGTGGGCAGAAAGAACGCTGCAAAGTACCAGCGCTTATCATAGAACCAATGCCGCAGGCGCTGTGCAAAGCTGCCGTTTGCAGCTATTGACTTGTTTATCACTTCTTCCATTTGTATCCTCCGCCGCTGAATGTGTCTTTTCTGACTATCTCTTTTATTATGTACCTCGGGCGCTGTTTTATCTCTTCATATATCTTTGAGATGTAAAATCCGATTATTCCGAGGCTGAACATTATGATGCTTGATGTGAAAAGCTGCAAAATGATGACTGTGGAGAATCCCGCAGATGCGTCACCGAAAAATTTGTTGTAAAGGGTGTTGATGCCCATTATCACCGAGATGATGAACGTGATGATACCGCAAACGGTGACTATCTGAAGCGGTGCGGATGTGAACGAGGTGATGTTGTTGAGCGCAAACTTTATCAGCTTGCCGACCGTCCACTTGCTTTCGCCGACCTCTCTGTCGCGCACATCAAAGTACACCTGCTCGGTCTTGTAGCCTACCCAGCTTGACATGGCTCTGAAAAACGTAAGGCGCTCGGGCATTGCGTTGAGCGAGTCGACCACTGCTCTGTCCATCAGCTTGAAATCGCTCGCGGCGCGCATATCAAGCCCGCTGGAGCCGTTTATCATTTTGTAGAAAAGGTGCGAAAAGGCTTTGTAGACAAAGTTTTCTTTTCCCCTTGACTTTTTTCTGCCCTCGACAACATCTACGTCGTTGTTCTTCCAGATGTTGTACATTTCTATGATGACCTCGGGCGGAAACTGCAGATCGCAGTCAAGCAATACGCAGGCATCGCCCTTTGCGACTTCAAGTCCTGCGAAGATAGCACTTTCCTTACCGAAGTTCCTTGAAAAGTTCACGCCGACTATATGCTGCCTTGACTGTGCAAGACCGTTTATCATTTCCCACGTTTTATCGCTCGAGCCGTCATTTACAAATACAAGCTCGTAATCTATGGCGTTATCCTCAAGAAGCTGTGACACTGTATCAGCCGCTCTTACAACGTTGCCCTCCTCGTTATAGCTCGGTATTATAACAGAAAGCAATTTATTCTCCCCTTTCTGCGTCCTGAATGCAGGCGCAAATATATTACATGCTCTTTTATTATATAACATAAATACCTTATTGTCAATCTTTTTGGACAGTTAATGTGGCGCGTGCGCAGACGGATATGTTATATTTCCTTTAAAAGTGCGCCTTTGTGCTTGACAAGCGCAAATGTTTGTGATATAATTTTTCTATATTTGAAAGACTGTGACGAAGACAGTATGCTTTGACGGGAACGTTTCAGCGAGCCGTATGACAGTGCGAGTGCGGCACAAGTACCATAAGCAGAATATCACTTCCGAGTTGCAAGGCTGAAAAAGCAGTAAGCCGCGCCGTTTCTTTTCGCGTTAGGAAAAGCTCGTACTATCACGTATGATGAAAACAGGTGGTTGCGTAAGCTATGCTTTCGTCCTTTTTTCTGGGGCGGGAGTTTTTTTATTGTAAACTTTTGAAAGGAAAGAAAAGCCATGTACAAAAAAGTCTCGACAGACCTGAACTTTGTTCAGAGAGAAAAGCAGATCGAAAAATTCTGGGACGAGAACAACATCTTTGAAAAGAGCATTGATTCGCGCCGGAAGGGTGAATCATATGTATTCTATGACGGACCTCCGACGGCTAACGGCAAGCCGCACATCGGTCACGTTCTCACCCGTGCTATCAAGGATATGATACCGCGATACCACACAATGAAGGGTAAAATGGTTCCGAGAAAAGCAGGCTGGGACACTCACGGTCTGCCTGTTGAGCTGGAGGTTGAAAAGACCCTTGGCATTGACGGAAAGGATCAGATAGAAGAGTACGGACTTGAGCCTTTTATCAAAATGTGCAAGGAGTCGGTATGGAAATACAAGGGCATGTGGGAGGAGTTCTCCTCGGCTGTAGGCTTCTGGGCTGATATGGAAAACCCGTATGTTACTTACCACAATGATTTTATCGAGTCGGAGTGGTGGGCACTCAAGCAGATATACGACAAGGGACTGCTGTACAAGGGCTTCAAGATAGTCCCCTACTGCCCAAGGTGCGGAACTCCGCTTTCTTCTCACGAGGTGGCACAGGGCTACAAGACTGTAAAAGAGCGCTCGGCTATCGTACGTTTCAAGATAAAGGACAAGGACGAGTATTTCCTTGCGTGGACAACTACGCCGTGGACACTGCCTTCAAACGTTGCGCTGTGCGTAAACCCGTCTGACACTTACTGCAAGGTAAAGGCTGCTGACGGATACACATACATTATGGCGCAGGCACTGCTTGACACGGTGCTGGGAAGTCTTGCAAAGGACGGCGAAGCAGCTTACGAGGTGCTTGAGACTTATGTGGGCAAAGACCTTGAAAGAATGGAATACGAGCCTTTGTTTGAATGTGCGGGCATTAGCGCTGAAAAGCAGGGCAAAAAGGGACATTTCGTTACCTGCGACGACTATGTATCTATGACAGACGGTACAGGTATCGTTCATATCGCGCCTGCTTTCGGTGAGGACGATGCAAGAATAGGCAGAGCTTATGACCTGCCGTTTGTTCAGTTCGTTAACGCAAAGGGCGAGATGACAGAGGAAACGCCTTACGCCGGACTGTTTGTAAAGAAGGCAGACCCCGAGGTACTCAAAGACCTTGATGCGCAGGGCAAGCTGTTTGCTGCGCCGAAGTTCGAGCACGAGTATCCGCACTGCTGGAGATGCAACTCCCCTCTTATCTACTACGCAAGAGATTCCTGGTTCATCAAGATGACCGACGTTAAGGACAGACTTATCGCCAATAACAACACTATCAACTGGATACCTGAAAACATTGGCTCCGGACGTTTCGGCGACTGGCTGAAAAACGTTCAGGACTGGGGCATTTCAAGAAACAGATACTGGGGCACACCACTGAACATATGGGAGTGCGAGTGCGGTCACAGGCACTCTGTAGGGTCTATCGAGGAGCTTAAGTCTATGTCGGACAACTGCCCTGACGATATCGAGCTGCACAGACCGTATATTGACGCTGTAACTATCAAGTGTCCAAAGTGTGGCAAGCAGATGAAGAGAGTTCCGGAGGTTATTGACTGCTGGTTTGACTCGGGCTCAATGCCTTTCGCACAGCACCACTACCCGTTTGAGAACAAGGAGCTGTTCGAGAGCCAGTTCCCTGCTGACTTTATCTCCGAGGCTGTTGACCAGACAAGAGGCTGGTTCTACTCGCTGCTGGCTATATCGACGCTTATCTTTGACAAGGCTCCATACAAGAACGTAATTGTACTCGGTCTTGTTCAGGACGAGAACGGACAGAAGATGTCAAAGTCAAAGGGCAACGCTGTTGACCCGATGGAAGCTTTACAGACATACGGTGCTGATGCTATCAGATGGTATTTCTACACCAACTCTGCTCCGTGGCTGCCAAACAAGTTCCACGGTAAAGTGGTTACAGAGGGACAGAGAAAGTTTATGGGCACGCTGTGGAATACATATGCTTTCTACATTCTCTATGCGGATATAGACAAGTTTGACCCGACAAAGTACGAAATCGAATACGACAAGCTGTCTGTAATGGACAAGTGGATCCTCTCAAAGATGAATTCTATGATAAAGGCTGCTGACGACAACCTTGCAAATTACAGGATACCCGAGGCTGCAAAGGCTATGCAGGAGTTTGTTGATGACCTTTCCAACTGGTATGTAAGACGCGGACGTGAAAGATACTGGGCACAGGGTATGAGCCAGGATAAGATAAATGCTTATATGACGCTGTACACGGCTCTTGTAAATCTTTGCAAGGTCGCTGCTCCGATGGTTCCGTTTATTACCGAGGAAATATATCAGAACCTTGTGAGAAACGTTGACAAGGACGCTCCCGAGAGCATTCACCTTTGCCTGTACCCAGAGGCCGACGAAAAGATGATCGACAAGCAGCTTGAAAGCGATATGGACGAGGTGCTTGACATAGTTGTTCTGGGAAGAAGTGCAAGAAACGGCTCAAATCTCAAGAACAGACAGCCTTTGAGCGTTATGTACGTTTGTGCAGACCACGTTCTTGACAGTTTCTACACGGATATTATCAGAGACGAGCTGAACGTCAAGGAGGTTGTATTTACACAGGATGCATCCTCGTACATCGACTACAAGTTCAAGCCGCAGCTCAAGACGCTCGGACCGAAGTTCGGCAAGAACCTTGGCGAGATTAGAAATAACCTTGCAGAGCTTGACGGTCACAAGGCTATGGCAGAGCTTGACAGCACGGGATTCCTCAAGATGAACATTTCAACCGGCGAGATAACTCTGTCAAAGGAAGATGTGCTTATTGAATCGCAGCAGAAGGACGGCTTCTTCACGCTCACAGAGGGCAGAGTTACGGTTGCGCTCAGCACGACACTGACAGATGAGCTTATTGAGGAAGGCTTTGTAAGAGAGATCACCAGCAAGATCCAGACGATGCGTAAGGATTCGGGCTTTGAGGTAATGGACCACATCAACATCTATCTCACGGGCAACGACAAGCTCACAGAGCTGGTCAAGAAAAACGCAGAGCAGATAAGCCGCGACGTACTTGCGCAGGATATCAGGTTTGGCGAGACGGCTGAGAACTCAAAGGAGTGGGATATCAACGGCGAGAAGGTCACTATCGGCGTTATAAGGCTCTAAAAACAACATCAGCGGTGAAGGCTATATGCTTTCACCGCTTTTTCATTGCTATAAAACTTCCCTGCCGACAGCTGAAGCGCTGCGACAGCCGAAAAAAAACTCCCACGAGATTTGTGGGAGCCAAAAAATAAAAAATTATAGGGGAGAAGTTGTAGATAAATCTACAACCAAATATATGAAGGCCTGGGGTAAAAGCCAACATACCAAAGTTGTTATAGGAAAACCCTTTCGTTTTCCTTGTTAATATAATAGCCTATTCATATGAACAGGATATTAAAACTTTTTACGTATATTATGAATTTTGTTGAATTTACTGTTAAACTATGTTATACTAAATTTGTAGAAAACCTTTTCGGATATATAAAATTTAATAATTGTTACAGGAGGTAAAAATGCCACGATTTTTTGCGCAAAAGCGCGCTTTTTCGGGAACATCTGTTACGCTTGAAAAGCCTGATTCGATACATATCGGCAGGAGTCTTCGCATGCGTATCGGCGATGAAATAACCGTATGCTGTGAGAGTGAGGAGTACAGCTGCCGTATAAAGTCAATATCGGACGAAAATGTCGTATGTGATATAATTTCCTCGGAAATAAGCCGCAGCGAGCCTGATATAAAGGTCACGCTGTTTCAGGCTGTGCCAAAGGGTGACAAGCTGGATACTATTGTACAAAAGGCTGTTGAACTGGGCGTGACAAACATCTGCCCTGTTCTGACGAGCCGCTGCGTTGCAAGACCAACGCAAAAGGATTTTGAAAAGAAGCGCGAACGCTTGCAGAGGATAGCTCTTGAGGCTGCAAAGCAGTGCGGGCGCGGTATCATACCGCAGGTCAGCGGTCTGCTCACGCTCGAACAGGCATCTGAACAGCTGGCTGAAAACGACTTCCCTCTTATCTGCTACGAATGCGGCGGCGTTAGCTTTGGCAGTGTCGGGCTGAAAAATGATTCCAGCATTGGAATTTTTATCGGCAGCGAAGGCGGATTTGAAAAGAGCGAGGTAGAGCTTTGCACATCAAAGGGTGCAACGGCTATCGGGCTCGGACCGCGGATACTGCGCTGTGAGACTGCACCGCTCGCTGCACTGAGCATTGTAATGAACCTGACGGGGAATATGTAGTAATTAGTCAATCGGGACAAAAGCTTTTAAAAAAAATATACATTTTGCAAGAAATGTACAAAAAGTGCTTGATTTTTTGTGGCGAATGTGTTATACTGTATGTAATCTAATTTATTGTTAGAAATCAATTCAAAGGAGTGTATTTGATTATGTCCACTATTTTTAAGATTCTTGCTGTTGTTGGTGCAGTAGCAGTTGCTGTTGCAGCTTTCCTGGCTTTCAAGAAGCACAAGGAGCTTGAGGACTACGATTATGAGGACCTCGATGACGATTTTGATGATTGCTGCGATTGCGATGATTGCAAAGAGACAACAGACGACGCTGAGGCTGATCTCGACAAGGTCGAGGACGCTGTTGAGGACGTTGACAAGGACTAATTCAAGACTTGCAAGGGATCCGCTTTATGCGGGTCCTTTTTTTGTTTAAAAGACACAACAAAAGGGCTTACATACAGCAAGCCCTTTGTTTTATCGTATGTTTATTAGCGAGCGTCCTCTGAAAAACCGCTGTCAACCAGGTCAACCAGACCCTTTACAGCATCCTCTTCATCAGCGCCGTCAGCGATGATCCTGATTGTAGTGCCGCCTACGATACCAAGAGAAAGGATACCGAGAAGGCTCTTTGCGTTTACTCTTCTCTCCTCTTTCTCGATCCAGATAGATGACTTGAACTCGTTAGCCTTCTGGATAAAGAATGTTGCAGGACGAGCGTGAAGACCTACCTGATTCTGAACAACAACGTCTTTTACGAACATAATAATCTCTCCATTTCATTATTATCTTTTGGTAAAAACACAATATTTACAGGTTTGCATATCCCTTTCACCTGATATATAGTATTATACTCTCAAAAAATTGTTTCGTCAACGCAAAAATTAGACAAACAGTATATTTTTGCGATATTTTTGTATGTATCAACTAAAATGAGTCAACTAATGCTGTTTGTTTTGTTTATTCTGTACAGAAAATGTGGTCTGAAAAGGCGAAACGTACAAAAGTTCTTAACATCTTTGTCAAGTCTAAACAAAGAGATTAGATTTTTATGAATTATTCTTCGCCATTTTTGTG
This sequence comes from uncultured Eubacteriales bacterium, assembly GCA_900314975.1. Taxonomy (GTDB): domain Bacteria; phylum Bacillota; class Clostridia; order Oscillospirales; family Ruminococcaceae; genus Hominimerdicola. The sequence continues at coordinate 84,130 of OMXI01000001.1, forward strand.
TAAAATTGCTAAATCGGCAGGGGTAAGCTCGACCTTTTCAAGCAGCTCGGGTCTTTTTTTCTGCGTGATAAGAAGTGCCTGCTCGTGCCGCCATTTGAGTATATTTGCGTGGTGTCCCGAAAGCAGTACCTGCGGCACCTGCTTATCGTGCCATATTTCAGGGCGGGTGTACTGCGGATACTCCAAAAGCCCGTTATAGTGGCTCTCGTCCTCGTAGCAGTCGGCTTTGGAGAGGGTACCATCAAGCATTCTGACCACGCTGTCGACAAGCACAAGTGCAGGCAGCTCGCCACCTGTAAGCACATAGTCGCCGATGGATATCTCCTCGTCAACTATCTCCTCGATAACACGCTCGTCAACGCCCTCATAGTGACCGCAGAGGATAAATATATCGTCAAGCTGCGAAAGCTCCTTTGCGCGCTGCTGCGTGAGCGTTCTGCCCTGCGGGGACATATAGATAACGTGCGGCTTTCTGCCCTCGGTGACGGCTTTGAAGCAGTTGTAGACAGGCTCGCACTGCATAAGCATGCCCTGTCTTTCGCTGTACGGAGTATCGTCTACCCTGCGGTGCTTATCAAGCGTATAGTCACGGATATTGTGGCATTTGACCGTAAAGATGCCCTTGTCTCTGGCTCTGCCCACAACGCTCTGGGAGAGGTAATTCTCAAGCATTTCAGGGAAAAGCGTTGCTATATCAATTCTCATATCAATTTCCTTTTCAGACTGTTAGTTCTATCCTGTTGCCCTGTGCATCTTCAATGCAGCTTTCGTAATAGCCGTCGCCTGTTGTTCTCGGGCCGCTAATTACGGTATAGCCGTCATTTTTAAGTCTTTGGGTCAGACTGTCTACCGCTTCGGCGCTGCCAAGGCTGAAAGATATATGTGCAAATCCCAAAGAATCTGAGGTCTGCTTACCGGTGATACTTGGCTTTGACATTATCTCAAGCCTTGCACCCTCATCAAAATCAAGGAAATACGAGCAAAAGCCTGTTTTCTGATTACGGTACAGCTTTCCCGAGCGCGCACCAAAGTATTTTTCATAAAACGACCTTGCGGCTTCAAGGTCTGAGTAATAGATCGCTGCATGAACTATCTTCACGTCACCTGACCTCCTCTGCGCCCTCGAACAGCCCTTCAAGCGGTGTTATAAGCATTTCACCGCCCTGGATATCTGTCTGCTTTACAACTTCCTTTATCGCGGGGATATAGTACATCTTGCCGTCAGGTGCTTTAATATGGTACACGTCGTTTGCGCCTGTCTGCGTAACATCGGTTATCTCGCCGTAAACTCTGCCCGAATCTGCGTCCTTTACGGCAAGCCCGATAAGGTCTTGTATAAAATATGCGCCCTCTTCAAGCTCGACATCGTCTCTGTCAAGGTAAAGCACTCTGTTGCGCAGTTTTTGTGCATCGTTGGCGGTATCTGTGCCTTTTATCTTCATTACCACTATATTCTTGGCTACACGCGCGTGTTCTACCTCAATGGGTGTCCCGCTTTTATAATAAAGTGTATCCAGCTCGCACAAAAGCTGCGGGTCGTCGCACCAAGGCTGAACCTTGACCTCGCCTTTAATGCCGAACACAGAAACTATTTTACCCGTTTCAATGAGCTTTTTCATACACGCACTCCTCTTTTTTTAATTCTTTGATTAGTATAGCACACCTTTAAACATATTTCAAGGCGGAAAATTGACAGAGTTAACAAAAATTTTAATAATTACAAAATGGTTACGAAAAGCAGCGCAATGAGTGTGCAAAACAGCGCGGAAATCGCTGTACAGGCTTGCCTTTAACAGAAAATTAACACATACAGCGGTCAAATGTGTTACAATTTGTAATATCTAATTGCATTCGCTCGGCGTTTGTCTAAAATGACAAACTTTTTTGCACATTTTTACTATATAGCACTTGCAAAATGGATTTGTTTTTGTTATAATAGTGTTATGTTACAAAAGTGTGCTCGTTTGTCACGGGTACATTCAGCAAATTAACAATGCGAACAATATTTATGCAAGTAGAGGAGAAATACTATGTCAAACAGATTATTTCAGAGTGTTGTACACCAGATGCGTGATACTATCGATTGTGTAATCGGTGTTATCGACGAAACTGCAACTATCATTGCTTGTTCCGAGTTGGCTCAAATCGGTACGACAAATGAGTTCGTGTCTCTTGACTTAGGCGAATCCCACGACGTTTTTGTGCGTGACGGCTATACCTACAAGCCGTTCGGCGCTCACATGAAGCCGGACTACGCTGTATTTGTCGAGGGTACTGACGAGGTTGCAGCAAAGTATGCAAGTATTCTTGCTATCACCCTTTCAAGCATCAAGCAGTATTATGATGAAAAGTATGACAGAAACAACTTCATTAAAAATGTTGTGCTTGACAATGTTCTCCCGGGCGACGTTCACGTTAAAGCCCGTGAGCTCCACTTCAGCAGTGATAATTCACGCGTTGTTCTTTTGATAAGGATAGTTTCTTCAAACGACGTTCCCGCTTATGACGTTATTCAGAACCTGTTCCCTGACAAGAACAAGGACTTTGTATTCAATATCACGGAGTCTGATATCGTACTTGTCAAGGAGGTTACGAGCGGAGTTGAGTCAAAGGACCTCGAAAAGCTCGCAAGATCAATTTCAGACACCCTTTCAAGTGAGTTCTATACCCGCGTAAATGTTGGTATCGGTACTGTTATACAGGGTGTGAGAGACCTCGCAAGAAGCTTTAAAGAGGCACAGATCGCGCTTGAGGTCGGCAAGGTATTCGATACTGACAAGAATATCGTTTCCTATGACAACCTCGGTATTGCAAGACTTATCTATCACCTTCCTACTACACTTTGCGAAACGTTCTTAAGAGAAGTTTTCAAGAAAGGCTCTATCGAGTCTCTTGACCACGAGACACTGTTCACTATACAGAAGTTCTTTGAGAACAATCTGAACGTTTCGGAAACATCAAGGAAGCTGTTCGTACACAGAAATACCCTTGTGTACAGACTTGAAAAAATCAAAAAGCTGACGGGACTTGACCTCAGAGAGTTTGACCATGCTATCATCTTCAAGATAGCTCTTATGGTCAAAAAGTATCTTGCCGCTAACCCGGTCAAGTTCTGATCTGACTATTTCCCTTCGGCCTAATTATAAGGCGGTGTAAAATTTTGGTAGAGTTTAAAGATGTGTCCGTTACATACTCAAGCGGTGTGGACGCATTAAACAAGGTCAATCTCAAAATCAACGACGGCGATTTCGCTTTCGTTGTCGGTCCCTCGGGTGCCGGAAAATCCACGCTTATCAAGCTGATACTAAAAGAGATAGATGCCACAACAGGCACGGTATTGGTAAACGGATTCAACCTGAGAAAACTAAAGAGAAAAAAGGTTCCTGCGCTTCGCCGCACTATCGGCGTTGTATTTCAGGACTTCAGACTTATACCGACGATGACGGTGTATGAGAATATCGCTTTTGTACTGCGTGTTATCGACGCACCTGCAAAGTACATCAGAAGCAGAGTCCCCTACGTTATCAGCCTGGTCGGTCTTTCAAAAAAAGCAAAGAGCTACCCTACCGAGCTTTCGGGCGGTGAGCAGCAGCGTGTTGCACTCGCAAGAGCGCTTGTAAATGACCCGCAGCTTATTATTGCGGACGAGCCTACAGGTAACATTGACCCTGAGCTTTCTTATGAAATCGTTGAGCTTCTCAAAGGTATCAATGAATGCGGCACTACTATTCTTATGGTAACACACGAGCATGACCTTGTGCGTTACTTCGGAGGACGCATTATCAATATCAACAAGGGAAACATTCAGTTCGACGAATTTATAGGAGGTTCCAATGAAAATTAGCAGTTTTAATTACCTGATACGTCAGGGCTTCAAAGGAATCTGGCGCAACAAGATGATGACATTCGCATCGTTTTGTATTCTTCTCGTTTCGCTTATTATGGTAGGCTTTGCGATACTCGTTTCGATAAACCTTGATAAAGTCATAGGCAATATCGAGGAAAAGAGCGAGGTAGTGGTTGTTGTTAAGGACAAGGTTTCAAAGCAGTCGATGACTGATTTGCAGCTTAAAATCGAGGATATCCCGAATGTCAGCGAGCTGAGGCTTTACAGCCGTGAGCAAGCCTGGAAGGACATGATGGAGAAAATGACCGAGGCACAGAGGGATTACTTCAAATATGCTGATGACAATCCGCTGCCCGATGTTTTCAGACTCAAGGTAAAGGACATTCAGAAGATGAACGACACCACGGCACAGATTGAGACGTTTGAAGGCGTTGAATCGGTGCAGTCCCCTACCGAGTTTGCTGATATTCTTATCAGTTTCAGACGTATTTTCGTTATTGTTGCCATTGCTATAGTTATAGCTCTGGTACTTGTTTCACTTATTATCATTTCAAATACTACAAGAGCAAGCGTTTTTGCAAGGCGCAAGGAAATCAACATTATGAAGTATGTCGGTGCGACCAACAGCTTTATAAGGATACCTTTCTTTATCGAGGGTATGGTCGTAGGACTTCTTGCATCGTGCTGCGCATTGTTCATTACCAAGTTTGCTTATGAAGGCGTTTATAACATACTTACCAACGACTACAAGCTGTTCGGTGTGTTCGGTCTGAACAACATCTACTCGTTTGATTCGATGCTGCTTCCCGTAACGGTATCCTATCTTGTAGCGGGCGCGTTTATCGGCGCTATCGGTACGTCAATAAGCACAGGCAAGCATTTGAAGGTTTAATAAAAATCAGGCGGCAGTTTGGGCATTTGCCTGACCTGCCACTGTTTTGTGTAATATTTTGGAGGAAAACGTGAAAAGGTTATCTTTGTTGAAAAGATGTCTGGCGTGCGCTGTTTCGGCGGTGCTGTGCCTTTCACTTATGGTATACAGCGGCAGAAACGGTGAAAACGTGCAGTCCGCATCGGCTATAAGCGAGGAAGCACAGCAGAACGAAAACGAGATCTCCGAGGCTCAGAAGCAAATACAGGAGCTTATGGATCAGCAAAAGCAGCTTGATTCGCAGATACAGCAGGCACAGGGCGACATCAAAAAAGAGGAAGAGACACAAAAGGCAATCAACAAGCAGATAGAAACTGTTCAGAAAACTATTCTTGCGCTGGAAACCTCGATAACAGAGCTTAACGGTCAGATAAGCGAGCTTACTACCGATATTGAAAAAAGCGAAATTGAGATAATCAAAAAGCGCGAGGAGATAGACACAGGCACGGACGAGTTCAAAAAGAGACTGCGTGCGCTGTACATAGTAGGCGATGATTCATATTCAAGCATGATAGCAGGGTCTACGGATTTCTACGATATGCTGATGAAGCTGGAGCTTGTTAAGAGAGTCGCTAACCACGACAACGAGATGATAGATAATCTTATCTCTCTGAAGGCGCAGTTTGAGGCTGACAAGAAGGAGCTTGAGGGCAAAAAGGCTACGCTTGAGGAAAACAAGAAAAAGCTTGAGGATCAGCAAAAGAGTCACGAGACCCAGAGGGCAAAGCTTCAGGACCTGATGAACAAGAGCAAGGAACAGGTCAAGAAGCTTGAAGAACAGAAAAAATACTACGAGGAAAACAAAGCAAAGGTTCAGAAGGATCAGAGCAGCTTTGAGGACGAGCTTGCCAAGCTGTACAAAGAGCGCGAGGCTATCAGGGTAAAGGAAGAGCAGGAGCGTTTGAGAAAAGAGGAAGAGGAGCGTCAGCGCCAGCTTCTTTTGCAGCAACAGCAGTGGCAGCAACAGCAACAATGGCAGCAACAACAGCAGTGGCAGCAACAACAGCAGCAACAGCAGCAAACGACAACAGGCAGCGGTCAGCTTGCATGGCCTGTGCCGGGCTACTACGGAATCACTTCGGAGTTCGGTCCGAGGTGGGGCTCTAACCACAACGGTATGGATATTTGCTCGTACGGCATAATGGGCGCTAACATCTGCGCGGCTGCACCGGGAACGGTAATACGTGTTGAGAACCTTTGTCCTCACAATTATGGCAAGGATTACTCCTGCGGCTGCGGCGGCGGATACGGAAGATACTGTATTGTTGACCACGGCAACGGCTTGTGGACACTGTACGGTCATCAGACAAATGTTAGCTGTTATGTAGGTCAGAAGGTCAATACGGGCGATGTACTCGGTCAGGTCGGTTCTACAGGCTGGTCAACAGGCGCTCACCTGCATTTTGAGGTAAGACTCAACAATGTTGCGGTGAACCCGAGATTGTTCCTGAACATATGATCATTGAGAGGTCGGTTTAAATACTGACCTCTTTTTACTTGCTTTGACAAGAGTTTTGTGGTATACTGAATGTGAAGATTTTAACAGACAGGAGAATATACAATGAGTGAAGAAAAACGCACACCGAAAAGAAGCGAGGTCGATGAAAAGTTCAAGTGGGCAATAAACGACATCTACGCTGACGACGAGCTTTGGGCAAAGGACCTTGAAAGGCTCAAGGGATTTATTACCGTTTTGCCGCAGTACAAGGGAAAGCTGGCGCAGAGCGCTGACACACTGTATGAGTATATGCAGATGTGCGACGAGATATCCGTGCTGGGCGACAGCCTTGTGAACTACGCGCAGAGAAAAAGCGACGAGGACACCACGGTTGCAAAATATCAGAATATGATCGGACAGGTAATGAACGTGTTTATGCAGGTGAACTCGGCGGGCAGCTTTGAAACGCCTGAGCTTATTGCTATTGAGCAGTCTGTGCTTGATAAGATGTTTGAAAACAAGCCAGAGCTTGATCTTTACAGGCGTAAGCTGGAGCTGATAAGGTTAAAGAAAGACCACGTGCTTTCGGAAGCAGAGGAAAAGATCCTTGCGCTGACCTCGGAGATGGGCAGCTCCCCCGAAAACATTTTCTCGATGTTTTCAGATGCAGACATTACCTTCCCCGATGCTGTGGACAAGGACGGCAAGGCACATCAGGTAACGCACTCGACGTACATTCCGCTGGTACAGTCAAGCGACAGGGCTTTGAGAAAGTCGGCTTTTGAGTCGATGTACTCGACATACGAGAGGTTCAAAAACACCTGCGCGGCTACCCTGGGTGCGCAGATAAAGGCGGTCAATTTCTACGCCAAGGCAAGAAAGTACAAATCGAGCCTTGAGGCTTCCCTTTCGGCGAACGAGATACCGACGCAGGTTTATCACAATCTTATTGACGCTGTACATGATAATCTGCACTATATGTATGACTATGTGGCGCTGCGCAAAAAGCTGCTCGGTGTTGATGAACTGCACTTTTATGATCTGTACACGCCTGTTGTGAGCGACTTTGATATGCAGATAACTTTTGAACAGGCAAAGGAAACTGTGCTCAAGGCGCTTGCACCTATGGGCGAGGACTATCTTAAGATAATCAAAGAGGGCTTTGACAACCGCTGGATAGACGTGTACGAAAACGAGGGCAAGACAAGCGGTGCGTACTCTGCGGGGGCGCGGGTACACCCGTATGTGCTTTTGAATCACAAGGACACGCTCAACTGTATGTTTACGCTGATTCACGAAATGGGTCACGCGGTGCACTCGTATCTTTCAAACAAGACGCAGCCGATTTGCTACAGCGACTACTCTATCTTTGTTGCCGAGGTCGCTTCGACCTGCAACGAGGCACTTCTGATGCGGTATCTGCTCAAAAACGCAAAGGACAAGACGGAAAAGGCGTACCTTATAAACTACTTCCTGGAGATGATACGCACAACGCTTTACAGGCAGACTATGTTTGCGGAGTTTGAGCTGAAGATAAACGAGCTTGTATCGCAGGGCGAGAGTCTTACAGCACAGACGCTGTGCGCGATGTACAAAGACCTCAATAAGCTGTACTTTGGTGACGACATCGTGCTTGACGAGCAGATAAGTCTTGAATGGGCGCGTATACCGCACTTTTACTATGACTACTACGTTTACCAGTACGCGACGGGAATCGCTGCGGCTATTGCTCTTTCTTCGAGGATACTCAAAGAGGGCGAGAGCGCGGTAAAGGACTACATCGGATTTTTGTCGGGCGGCTGCTCGAAAGACCCTATCTCTCTGCTTCGCGGTGCAGGTGTAGATATGGCGACAGCAAAGCCTGTGAATGACGCACTTGAGGTATTCGGTGATTTGATAAAGGAAATGGACAGCTTGTTCTGATACAGTTTTCAGCGCTCGAAAAACGGGCGCTGATTTTTTTTGTATTGACATAAGCTGACAACAGTGATAAAATTTATAGCGATATCAGCAAAAAAAGGAGAAACAATATGGCACGGATACTTATAACCGAGGACGATATTACTATACGCAGCGCTGTTGAGGTGATACTTGCAGACAACGGCTTTGAAACGGTGAGTGCAACAAACTGCGCGCAGGCTGTTGAAAGGTTTGACGGGTGCGATGTATGCCTGCTTGACCTTATGCTGCCGGGAGGCAGCGGCTTTGATGTTCTCAAAAAAATCAGAGAAAGCAGCAATATGCCTGTGATAATTATTTCGTGTATGGACAATAATTCGGACATAGCAAAGGGGCTTGACATGGGTGCTGACGACTATGTTACAAAGCCTTTCTCGGGGCAGGTGCTTGTTTCAAGGATAAATGCCCTTCTGCGCCGAAGCAGCGGTTTTGAAAGTGGTATTCCAAGCGGTTTGACCGCAACGGAGCAGCGGCTTTACAGCTATTTTACACTCAACAAAGGGCGTGTGCTGACAAGAGAGCAGCTGCTTGCGCATATGTGGGACAGCAAGGGAGAGTTTGTTTCGGACAACACGCTGTCGGTTGCGATAAACAGGATACGCTCAAAGCTCACGGGCAAGGGCAGGATAGTTACTGTGAAGGGAGTAGGCTACAAATGGGACGACTGATAAAGACGCTCGAAAACCGCACGGCGCTGGTGTTTTTTGCGGTATCGGCGGTGCTTTGTGCGGTAACGTTCGGGGTGTGCTTATGGGCTGTGTCGTACTCGTCAAAGGATGTACAGACGCAGGTATGCGAGCATATGCTTGCAGCAGCGGGCAGGCTTTCGCAAAGCGGTGAACTGACAGACGAGCAGATCGCGAGAGCCTTTACACAGGATGATAAAAGCTATATAAAGGCGGGCGAAGCTGTGCTGTCGGACTACGGATTTAAGGCAGGTACGGGCAGAGGGTTTGAGTATGCCTACTCGCTGTCTGTGCTGCCGTGTGCTGTTGCAGCTGTCGGGGTTTTTGCGTGCGCACTGTTTGGGTGTGCGTGCTTTATGCATCTTTTCGGGAACATAAGAAAGCTGACTGTATCAGCGGAAAACAAGCAAAAAAGCCTTGACGATTTTTCCGACCGTGAGCTTTTGCTGCTTTCGGAACAGGTAGGCAGGCTTATTGCAGAGCGCGAACGCTCGATAAGGCAGATATCGGAGGAAAAGCTGTACCTTGTGCAGTATTTGCAGGATTTTTCGCACCAGATAAAAACGCCTGCTGCAGGGCTTACGCTGAACAATGAGATCTACCGCACTCACCCGATGAACAGGCAGGAGATGTCGGGGTATCTTGACCGCGACAAGATGTGCATTGAGCGCATAAGCAAGCTGTGTACGCAGTCGCTGAAGCTGGCAAGGCTTGAAGCGGGCGCGGTGGAGTTTGACATAAAGCAGGGCAGCGTTTTGCAGATAGCGCAAAAGGCTTGTGCGGCACTTATTGAACTTGCGGCAAAAAATCACACGCAGATAGAGATAGAGATTTTGCAGGAAATAATGCTTGATTGTGATGAAACGTGGCTTTGCGAGGCTGTATCAAATCTTGTCAAGAACGCGTGCGAGCATACAAAGGGCGGAAAGGTAACTATCACGGCAAAGCAGACTCCCCTTTCTACAGAAATAATAATTGCAGACAACGGCGAGGGTATAGCTGACGAGGATATACCGCAGCTGTTCAGGAGATTTTATTCTAAATCGGCAGCGACAGACCCTTCGGCAGTCGGTATCGGAATGTCGATCTCCCAAAAGATAGTACAGGGACTGGGCGGAAAAATGTATATAAACTCGGCAGTTGGAAAGGGAACGCAGATAAGGCTGGAATTTTTAAAATAAAATTTCGTTTTGTAACGTTATTGTAAGATTGGCGTGTTATTATCAAAACAGGAAATCAAAAGGAAGTGCTTGGTATGGAAAAAGAGATAATGATAAGCGCTGATGAGCTTACAAAGACTTTCGGGACGGGCGAGAAAAAGGTCACTGCTGTGGACGGGATAAGCCTTGAAATTTACAAGGGCGAATTCGTCGCTGTTACGGGAGAATCGGGCAGCGGAAAATCCACGCTGCTCAATCTGCTGGGCGGTCTTGACAAGCCGGACACTGGCAGCATAACCGTTGACGGCAGGGAGATAACCAAGCTCAAGGACTCAAAGCTCGCACAGTACAGGCGCAGGTACTCGGGGTTTGTGTTCCAGTTTTACAATCTGATAAGCGTGCTCAACGTTGAGGAGAATCTCTCTCTGCCGCTTGACCTTGACAGCAAAAACGTGGACAAGGCACGGCTCGACGAGCTGCTGGAGGTTTTAAAGCTGACAGACAAGCGCTACTGCTATGCCTCGCAGCTTTCGGGCGGACAGCAGCAGAGAGTTGCTATCGGCAGGGCTGTTATGGCACAGCCGCCCTGCATTTTTGCGGACGAACCGACGGGCAACCTTGACAGCGCAAATTCGCGCGAGATAGTTTCGCTGTTCAAGCGCCTTATCGAAAAGTACGGCACTACTGTTGTGCTTGTAACGCACGATAAGAATGTCGCAGCCGAGGCAGACAGAGTGATAAAGATGCGGGACGGCAAAATAGTTGACGAGAGGGTGATAAGGCTATGAGCAGGCTGTTTCTTATCACTTGGCGGTGGATGAAAAAGGACCGCAAAAGAACGCTGCTGTCTTTCTTGTCGATACTGCTTGCGGTGTATATGATGACGGTGCTGGGGATATATTTCAGCTCGACCGTGTCATTTTTGCGCTCAAATGAAAAATACGAAAACGGCAGCTATCACGTTAAATTCCACTGCGAGAATGAACAGCAGGCGAAGCAGGTCTCGCAGAACGCTGCCGTTTCGCAAAGCGGCAGGCTCTATGAGGCACAGTACGGTTTTGTACAGGACTATCTTGATAAATACAAGGACAAGGTCAAGGGAGCAAGCGAGTTTTATCTGCCGACATTTACGCTAAATGGCAAAAGCGCTGTCAGTCCCAATTTTTACAGCTATGTTTCGGGCGATGCGCTGAGCTTGTCGGGCACTGACAGACTGCTCCGAGGCAGGCTGCCCGAAAAAGCGGGTGAGATCACTATGTCATCTTGGGTGCTGCAAAACAGAGACCTTGATATAGGCGATACTGTCGTTTTCAGATACGAGGTCAGAAAAGGCACCGTGACATACTCGGAGTACAAAGAAAAAATGGTGCCTAAAAAAGACGACCCGAATGATATGACCAACGAAAAGGTCTACACGTTCAAGGACAGGTCGGAGGATGCGTGGCTGATAATCAACAATTTTGTCACGCAGATAAGCAGTGTATACAGCAGGAATATGTATAGCATTGATAAGTACACAGAAGCATTAAGTAATATAAGGTATCTGTTCACTCTCAGCGACAGAGTGGAAAAGGACGAGCTGTGGAGCTGGGGATATAAGCTTGGCGACCACAGCCTGCAAGCATTTGAGGACAGAGAATTTATGGAGGCTCAGGCAAAGACCTACGGCGAGCCTGTCGAGGCGATAGAATACAAAGCAACGATCGTCGGCATATCTGAGTTTTCTTTTGCAGGCTATCTGTATGAGGACGACGAGCAGGCAAAAAAGCTGTTCCCAGTTGTAAGCTGTGACTGCTATACACGCATAAGCGACGGGCTTGACATTGACGACGAGGCAGAACAGATAAAGAAAACAGTCGGCTTGAACGACACATACAAGCGTGGCGCATTTTACGAGTATGAGTCGACCGCAGAAGAACACGATATACTGCTTTTCTACGAGGGCAGAAGTCTTTACAATCCTAACCTGTCAGACCCGACGATAATTCTCGGTGTGTTTGCGGTGATACTTGCGGTATTCGTTTTCTTTGCAAGGCTTATCATAAATAATGCCTTTGAGCTTTCCTCGGCGTACAGGCTGTCGCAGTACAGCTCGCTCAAAACCGTCGGCGTTTCTAACGGTCAGATGTTTGTAATGGTAATGGGCGAATGTCTGCTCTACCTTATTGCTGCGCTGCCTATTGCGGTGGGGCTTGCTTTTGCAACGGGCAAGGCGATAATCTCAAAGATAATGTCGATAAAGATATTTGATGCGCTTTACGGAAGCGGTGTAACGGACAAATTCTTTAAGCTTGAAATATCTGCGCCGATAATGGTGCTTGTTATTGCGATAACTGTTTTTTCGGTGCTGCTGTCGGCATACGCCGCTGCGATAAGAATGATAAAGATGCCTGCTGTGCAGACCCGTGCTGCCGACGGCACCAAGCCGCCAAGGGCTGTAAAACGCAAGTGGCTGTCAAAAAGGCTGTTCGGGTTCAGCGCGGGGTACGCGATAAGAAGCGCGTTCAGAAAGAAGATGCGGTTTTTCATCACGATGCTTGCGGCTGTCGTCAGCGCGACGCTGGTAATAACTATCGCGGCGCTTATCTATGCGGTGGATAAGTCGGACAATAAGATATACTTCCCCGACGATGTAGATTTTACCGCACAGATAGAAAGCAAATTCAACGAGCAGTCAAATATATCAGATGATTACAAAGCGCTTTACGATTCGGGGCTTTTCAGAATGATAATGACCCCTACAAGAAGCTTCAGCTGCTGGGACAAGGATAACAGCTGGGACAGGAGCTTTATCAGCGATGAGCTGAACAAAGACGGTTTTGAGATAAAGTTCACCGCCGTGACGCGCGAAAGCTATAAACAGATAAATAGCGATATCAGCTACGATGAGCTTGTGCAAAAGGGCGGTGTACTGCTTTGCAGCAAGATATACAAGCCCGATGACTACTCTGAAAAATGGGTCGAGAGCGGCGACACAATGAAAAGTGTTCCTGACAGGATAACAGTTCAGATAACAAGCGGGAACAGAGAGAGCGGCGATACGAAGTCACGTGATTTTACGTTTGATGTAAGCGGAACGTACACTGTTAAACCAAATGATCAGCAGTATGAGTTTATTTCCGACCACAGTCTTACGGCGATAGTTCCGATAGACAATTTCTATGAGCTTTTCAATTGGGTCGTGTTTATAGATGAAGATTTGACAGCTGCTGATTACAATAACTTTACGACAGATTATCCGATGGACAGACTGTCGGTTGGGCTTGTTGTCAAAGACGGCAGGCAGGACGAGGCGGAAAAGTTCCTGCAGGAAAGCTTCGGCAGCAGGGCAGAGATAACCAGCAATGTTGCTCAAAAGCAGACGCTTGAAAGGTCGGCAAAGGCGCTGCGGATAGCCGGACTGTCGCTTGCGGTGATAGTGTTTGCGGTGGCAATGATAAATGTTGCCTCGACCTCGGCGACTGAAATGGTCAACAGGCGGCGCGAGCTTTCAATGCTGCGTGCCTGCGGAATGTCGCTGCGGCAGGTTTTCAAGACGCTGCGGATAGAGGTGCTGTTCTACTCGTGTGTATCTACGGCGATAAGCACTCTTATCGGCACAGCAGCGGCGTCGGTGATTTTTAAGCTGATAGACGAAAACGCAAAGCCTGCAGGTCTGCCGTTTACAGCGGTGATAGCAGTGTTCGGGCTTATGGCTGCGGTGATGATGTGTGCATATCTGCTGCCGCTGCGCAATATGTCGCACTCGCAGATAGCGCAGGATATACGAATGAAAGAATAAGACAAAGGACAAAAGATACTATACGGTTTTACTAATGCCGATATCTGCAAAAGCGCAGGTGTCGGCATTGCCTTTTTACGCAGTAAAGCTTGCAATAATCGAGATAAGTTGTGCAATATCCCAAAAAAGCTCAAAAGCGTTGACTTTGCGGCGCTGATGTAGTATTATAGTTTTGTATGTAAAATAACGAAAGAAGATAAAAAATGGAACAAAAACAACAGAAACAAAGCTTTTTAAAGCACTTTACCATTATCGGCGGCGGCACGGTGATAAATATGCTGCTGGGTCTGCTGACAGAGCCTATAATCACGCGCCTTGTTGACCCATCGGATAACGGTAAATACGGCATTTTCAATATGTACTCCAGCCTTGCGGTAATGGTGCTTTGCATAGGTCTTGACCAGGCGCTCGTAAGGTACTACTACGAAAAGGACACGGACGATTACAAGCGCTCGCTGCTTTCAAAGTGCATTGTGATACCTGTTCTGCTTTGCCTTGCGGTAAGCGGAATTGTTATGGCTCTTTCGATAAGCGGTCTGGTGAAGTTCAAATTTGACCCGCTGATAATGGGGATACTTTGCATTTTCACGCTGTTTCAGCTTATCTACCGATTCAGTCTGCTGCTGGTGCGGCTTGAATACAAAAGCAAGCTGTACTCGCTGCTCAACATCATTCACAAGCTGATGTATCTTGCGGCGGTGTTCCCGCTGATATTCCTTTTCAAGCACAATCACGTTATGGCGCTGGTTATATCGACCACTATTGCGTCGTTTGTATGCTTGTTCACGAGCATTACAGCGAACAGGCGGCTGTGGAAGCCGCACACTGACAAAAGCGCGTGTGAGACTCCGCGAAAGGAGCTTATGCGCTTTGGCTATCCGTACATTCTTTCTATGGGGCTTGCGACGCTGTTTTCGGCTATCGACAAGATATCGCTGGACATTTACAGGACAGACCACGAGATTGGCGTTTACACATCTGCGATAACGCTGATAAACGTTTTTGCGATAATACAGACCACCTTCAACACGCTATGGCAGCCGATGTCGGTCGAGCATTACACAAAAGACCCCGAAGACAAGTCGTTCTACCAGCAGGGCAACCAGCTTATAACGATAGTAATGTTCTTTATCGGCTTGTCGCTGATACTTTTTAAAGACCTTTTTGTGTATATTCTTGGCGCAAAATACCGCGAGGCTGCGACGATACTTCCCTTTTTATGCTTTAATCCGATAATGTACACTATCTCTGAAACGACGGTCAGCGGACTTGTTTTCAAGAAAAAGAGCATGATGCAGATAGTTGTATCTGCCGGTGCGTGCGCGACAAACATAATCGGAAACATGATACTTGTGCCCAGGCTTGGCGGCAAGGGTGCGGCAATCTCGACGGGTATTTCGTACATAGTTTTCTTCACGCTGCGCACGGTGCTGTCAAACAGGTATTTCTACGTTGATTTCAAGCTGGGCAGGTTCTACACGCTGACGTTTGCGGTGGTGCTGTACTGCTTCTACAACACGTTTTTCAAGTTCGGCATACTGACGATTGTAGGTTATATTGCCTGCGTTGCTTTGCTCGTGGTGCTTTACTTTGGCAGCGTAAAATGGGGACTTTCCTATCTGTCAAAGGGTCTGAAAAAGATACTGCACAAAAAATAAGTACAAAAAAACGGACTGCTGTACTGCAATGGTACAACAGTCCTTATTGTTTTACTGTGCGATATCAAGAGGCTTTCTCTTGATTTCGGGCGGTGCGTCATCGGTAACGCAGTCGGCATTTATCTTGATAGATACGATGCTTTCGTCGCTTGGCGCATCAAACATTATCTTTGTGAGTATCCTTTCAACTATTGCGCGCAGACCTCTTGCACCTGTTTTCTGTGCGATAGTCTTTTTAGCTATCTCGCGCATAGCCTCGTCGGTTACCTCAAAGTCGATATTATCCAGCTTGAACAGCTTGGTATACTGCTTTATCAGCGAGTTCTTCGGCTCGGTGAGGATTCGGCAGAGCGCGTCCTCGTCAAGCTCGTCAAGCACGGTGATAACAGGCAGTCTGCCGACAAGCTCGGGAACGATTCCGTACTTTACAAGGTCGTGCGGGAGGACTTTTTTCATTATGTCCCTCTCGTCGTCCTTTTTCTTTATCGCGCTGCCAAAACCCAGCGATGACGAATCGGTTCTTTTCTGTATCAGCTTTTCAAGTCCGTCAAATGCGCCGCCGCAGATGAACAGGATATTCTTGGTGTCTACCTGAATAAACTCCTGATGCGGATGCTTTCTTCCACCCTGTGGCGGAACGTTTGAAACAGTGCCTTCGACGATCTTCAAAAGCGCCTGCTGAACGCCCTCACCGCTTACGTCACGCGTGATAGAGGTATTCTCGGACTTTCTTGCTATCTTATCAATTTCGTCTATATAGATGATGCCCTGCTGTGCAGCCTCGACATTATAGTCCGCAGCCTGAATAAGTCTTGTGAGGACATTCTCAACGTCGTCGCCTACATAGCCTGCCTCGGTGAGCGTGGTGGCATCTGCGATAGCAAACGGTACATTAAGCAGCCTTGCAAGCGTCTGCGCAAGCAGCGTTTTGCCTGTACCCGTAGGTCCGAGCAGCAGCACGTTGCTCTTTTGTATCTCGACATCGTCGTCATCGGTGAGAGACATTATACGCTTATAGTGGTTGTAAACAGCCACGGAAAGCGCTATCTTCGCGTCGTCCTGTCCGATAACGTACTGGTCAAGGACCGCCTTTATCTGCGAGGGCTTTTTGAGGTCTATCATTCCAAAGCGCTCTGGCGAGGTTTTCTTTGACATTCTGCTCTTTGACGAGGGCAAGCCGTTCTGCTCTGCAAGCAGGTCATAGCAATACAGCACACACTCGTCGCATATATGCGTATTTCCTGCGGAGAACATACTTGTTACCCTGCTTTCCGGTTTGCCGCAGAAGCAACACTTTTTCTGGTCGTTGTTAGCCATATCAATCCATACCTTTCCGGCATTTTATACATCTTATCTCTTGGTGATTACCTTATCGATAAGTCCGTACTCCAAAGCCTGCTGAGCGGTCATATAGTTATCGCGCTCGGTGTCGATATTTATCTGCTCTATCGGCTTGCCTGTATTCTCGGCAAGAATTCTGTTGAGCTTTTCTCTTGTAGCGACCATATGGTCGGAATGTATCTTGATATCGGTACACTGTCCCGAAAGTCCGCCGCCTGCGATAAGAGGCTGGTGGATAAGGATCTCACTGTTGGGAAGTGCAAATCTCTTGCCCTTTGCGCCGCTTGAAAGCAGGAACGCGCCCATTGACGCTGCCATGCCCACGCAGATAGTCGATACATCACACTTGATATACTGCATTGTATCGTAGATAGCCATACCTGCTGTTATTGAGCCTCCGGGGCTGTTGATGTACAGGTCGATATCTTTTTCGGGATCCTGTCCCTCAAGGTACAAAAGCTGTGCTACAACCACGCTTGCGACTGCATCGTCGACCGCGTCGCACAGCATTATTATTCTGTCGTTGAGAAGTCTTGAAAAGATATCATAGCTTCTTTCTCCGCGGCTGGTCTGCTCCACTACATAAGGTATCAATGCCATATTATTTGCCTCCTTGTTCCGCCTGTTTTTACACAGGTCGGTATGTACAGGGCTATGCCCTTTTTAAGTGTGTTAGAGCTGCCGTTTTATCAGCAGCTCTATTGTATGCATATTACTTTTCCTTGATAACTGCGCTGTCCTTTACAAGCTCTACTGCCTTGCCTACAGCGATATCCTTCTTGACATCCTCTTCGCTTATATACTTCTTGACCTCGTCGAGCTTCATCTTGTACTGGTCAGCTATCTTCTGCATTTCCTGCGCAGCCTCGTCGTCGGTTACCTCGATGTTTTCAAGCTTTGCGATCTTTTCAAGTGCAAGACGCAGCTTTACCTGCTTTTCAGCCTGCTCCTTATATGCCTTCTTAACAGTTTCGATATCCTGACCTGTGAACTTGCAGTACATTTCCATTGTGATGCCCTGCGGTGCAAGTCTCTGCTCGAGATCCATCATCATCTCGTTGACTCTGTTATCGAACATTACCTGTGGGATCTCTGCGGTCATCTTCTCAACGACCTTATCCATAAGAGCGTCCTCAACGTCGTGGTCAGCGTGGTGCTGTGCGTGCTCTTCAAGCTTCTTTCTTACGTCAGCCTTATACTCCTCAACTGTATCGAACTCAGTTGCGTCCTTTACCATTTCATCGTCAAGCTCCGGGATCTCCTTCTTTGTGATGCCCTTGAGCTTGATCTTGAATACAACAGGTGCGCCCTTGAGGTCTTCTACCTGGTAGTCCTCGGGGAAGGATACATTGATATCAAACTCCTCACCGATGTTATGACCAGCGACCTGCTCCTCAAAGCCCGGGATAAACTGACCGCTGCCAAGACCGAGAGTAAAGTCCTCTGCCTTGCCGCCGTCAAAAGCTACGCCGTCCTTGAAGCCTTCAAAGTCGATAACAACGTCATCGCCCATTTCAGCGGCTCTGTCGTCAACTGTGATGACTCTTGCATTCTTTTCTCTGAGAGCGTCAGCCTGCTTGTCAACGTCCTCGTCAGTTACAGTCTTGACCTCTTTTTCAACTTCTATACCCTTATAGTCACTAATTTCAACCTCAGGCTTTGTGATAACTGTTGCCTTGATCTTTACGCCGTCAGCCTTGGAGATATCTGTGATCTCAACGTCAGGTCTTGCAACTATCTCAAGTCCGGACTCCTTAACAGCGTCGTCGACCTCCTGCGGATAGAGGATATTTACGGCTGTCTCAAAAAATACCTCTTCGCCGTACTCTCTCTCGATGAGCTTTCTCGGAGCCTTGCCCTTACGGAAGCCTGCGATCTGGATCTTGTTCTTCTCTCTCTGGTAAGCCTTCTGGATACCCTCCTCGAACTTTTCGGCAGATATCTCTATCTCCAGCTCGTACTTATTGGTTTCAACGTTGTTTGTAGCTTTTAAACTCATTTTAAATTCCTCCAATATAAATATATCTTATTCATTATATCATATAACCGCTGCTTTTTCCAGCGTTTTTTTACGTTTTGTCACTTTGCACAATTTTAGTAATATCCATTGGGTCAAAATGCAAAAAATCAGCGGATACGAGCTGATATGTTATGCCGTCGCGAGTGCCGTTTATGGCGAATGCGTGGGTATTTCCGTGAAGATGCCCGTAAAAGCAGTTTTTTATTTCGTACTTATGCAGCACCTCAAGGATATCGAGGTTACAGTTATTGGCATAAACAGGCGGATAATGCAGGAACACTATCGGTTCAAGGTCTTTATCAAGTGCCGATCTTATCGAAAGTTCAAGGCGGATAGCCTCTCTTGCTATCACCTTGGCATCAGCGGGCTCGCTGTCGTCATTTATCCAGCCGCGAGTGCCGCATACTGCGCTGCTGCCGATCTGATAATGGTCATTCTGCACAAGGCGGAGAGTTTTGAAGCCGTTGTCAGCCCAGAATTTCTCGACCTTGCTGCGCGTACTCCACCAAAGGTCGTGATTGCCTTTCAGGAATACCTTTGTGCCGTTAAGTTTTTCGATGAACTCAAAATCTTTAAGCGAGTCCTCTATCTTCAATGCCCAGGAGATATCCCCGGGAACTATGACTGTATCATCTGCTCTGACCTTGTTTTGCCAGTTATCGCGGAGCCTGTTTACATAGTTGTCCCAGCCGCCGAAGATGTCCATTGGCTTATTGACACCAAGCGGCAGGTGAAGGTCTGCTATTGCAAATACGCTCAATAATTTCACCTCCGGCTAAATAATCGAAATGAAAATGCACATAATAAAGAGTGCAGGACACTGCAAAAAGGAGTGATATCAATGGATAAGGAAAAGATACAGGGCATTAACTGTGATGTAAGCAGCTGTGTTTACAACAGAAACTCTCACGAGTGCGTTGCAGGCAGGATAGACGTTTGCTGCACCTGCTCAGAGCCTGACTGCTGTGACGAGACACAGTGCAAGACTTTCAAGGCAAGAGACTGACAGCCTTTTGTGAAAGAGACCGCCTGAACGAGTCAGGCGGTACATAAGATATCAGATGCCAAGTGTTTCAAAGACAAAGTTCTTCATCTCGGTCTTGTCGATGACCTTATCAAAGCGAACGCTCTTGCTCTTAAGTGCGGCAAGCGACTGCGGAACAGGCAGCTTTGAGCATTCTGCCAGCTCGTCGACGAGGTCGAACTCGTCCTTATCGGTATCCTTGCCGATTGCGGAAAGCACGCTGCCCGAGAACTTATACGGGCTTGCGGTAGATGCGATGATAGTCTTTGTCTTATCGCCTGTTGCCTTTACATAATCCTCGTAGACCTTTACTGCAACGGCTGTATGTGTATCGCAGGTATAGGAGAATTTCTCGTAATACTCCTTGATAGTTGCCTTTGTCTGCTCGTCGTTGCAGCAGCCTGCGTAGAACTCGTCAAACAGAGCCTTTTTAACGCTGTCGGTAACCTCGTATCTGCCTGTGCTTGCAAGTGCGCCGAACCACTCTCTTATCTGTGCGTCATTCTCGCCGCAGAGAAGATAGAGAAGTCTTTCAAGGTTAGAGGAGATAAGGATATCCATTGACGGAGAGATAGTTGCGTGGAACTGTCTGTTTCTGTCATAGACACCAGTGGTGAGAAAATCTGTCAGCACGTTGTTTGCATTTGATGCGCAGATGAGCTTATTAACGGGAACGCCCATATGCTTTGCATAGTAGCCTGCGAGGATATTGCCGAAGTTTCCTGTAGGAACGACGATATTTATCTTTTCGCCCTCGTCTATCTGACCGTCGGCAAGCAGCTGTGCATAAGCGGATACATAGTAAACGATCTGCGGTGAAAGTCTGCCCCAGTTGATAGAGTTTGCAGAGGAGAACATAAAGCCGTTCTCGCCGAGCTTATTCTTTATCTCGTCATTTGTGAAGATAGCCTTTACGCCGTTCTGGGCATCGTCGAAATTGCCCTTGATAGCGCATACGCCGACGTTGCTGCCCTCCTGCGTGGTCATCTGCTTTTTCTGCATAGCGGAAACGCCGTTATCTGGATAGAACACGAGGATAGAGGTACCCTCTACGTCCTTGAAGCCCTCAAGTGCAGCCTTGCCTGTATCGCCCGATGTTGCAACAAGGATAACGACCTTTTTATCGAGGTTTATCTTTTTGGTCGCAGTTGTGAGCAGGTACGGCAGTATCTGAAGCGCCATATCCTTGAACGCGCAGGTAGGACCATGCCACAGCTCGAGCATATATGTGCCGTCGAAGAGATGTGCTATCTCTGCGATATTGTCCGAGTCAAAGCTCTTGGTGTTATACGCGCCGTCAACGCAGTATGCTATCTCTGCCTCGGTATAGTCGGTGAGGAACTTTGAGAAAACAAACTTTGCTCTCTCACGGTAGTCCATACCGCCGAGCATTTTGATATCGTCCATTGTGATTGACGGTATCTCGCTTGGAACAAACAGTCCTCCGTCAACAGAGATGCCCTGCGCGATCGCCTGTGCAGAGGTTACGTTCACCGATGAATCTCTTGTGCTTTTGTAATACATAATTATACGACCTTTCCTTACTGATTGCTGCCGTCGAACGCATTCACATAGTATTTCAAATGCTTGACGGCATTATCCGAGACTGTAACGACTGCCACATCAAAGCGGCACTGCTTACAGTTCTTCATTACCTCGTCAATATATCTTTGCGCCGCGGCGACAAGGCGCTTTTTCTTGGTGGGAGTTATTGCATCCTCGCCCTGCTCAAGAGGGTTCTCTTTGCGCGTTTTGACCTCGACAAATGCGGTCACATCACCCTTTGATGCGATGATATCTATTTCTCCGCCGCGCACGGTATAGTTGCGCTCAAGTATCGCATAACCGTGGCGCACAAGGAACTCGGCGGTCGCCTGCTCGCCGATATCACCTATTTTTCTGCTATTTCTCTGATAGTTTTGCATAATACTTTTTCAAAAAGCTTGGTCTGTGTATCGGGCTTGCGCCGTGCTTATCGAGCATTTCATAGTGCAGCTTTGTGCCGTAGCCTTTATGCTTTTCAAACTGCCATTGCGGGTACTGCTCTGCCAATTCAAGCATATATCTGTCCCTTGCGACCTTGGCAAGAATAGATGCCGCTGCTATGCACTGCGACTTTGCATCGCCGCCAACAACTGCTATCACTTTTTCTTCAAGCTGCGGAGTTTTGTTGCCGTCGATAAGGCAGATATCGGGCTTAACGGGCAGGTCTTCTACTGCTCTTTTCATAGCAAGCATCGCACTTTGCAGGATATTGATGCTTTCTATCTCCTCGACGCTCGCCCGCTTTATCGACCAGTACAGTGCTTTTTCCTTTATCTCGTCAAAGAGCTTTTCGCGCTTTTTTTCAGTCAGCTTTTTACTGTCGTTTATGCCCTCAATGACGGTGTCCTTATCAAAGACAACCGCTGCGGCAAAAACGTCGCCTGCGAGAGGTCCTCTGCCTGCTTCATCGCAGCCGCAGACAAGCGGATATTCTTTTTGGTACTGCTTATCAAACTCTGCAAGGGTCATTTTATCACCTTTTATTTGGTTTTGGCTGTTCAAGAGTCATTCTGCCTATCTTGCCGCTGCGGTACTCGTCAAGGACGGTATCTGCGGCTCTTTGCGTATTTATCTCTCCACCCGAAACAAGAAAGCCTCTTTTTCTGCCTATTCTTTCAAGTATCTCAAATCCCACAACGCAGCCGATAGTTTCGTCATCGCACGGCGGGATATCGCCTGTTGTGATGCCGTAGCGCGCTTCAAGCAGGTCGTTGTAATTGTCCTTCAAAAACTCCAGCAATCTGCACGCAAGGAACTCGGTATCCATTATCTGATCCTTTACTGCGCCCGTGAAAGCAAGTCTTTCACCGACCAGCTTATCCTCAAACTTCGGCCAGAGAACTCCCGGCATATCAAGCAGCTCAAAGCCTTCATCAAGGCTCACCCACTGCTTACCCTTTGTAACGCCGGGTCTGTCCTCGACCTTTGCCATTTTTGAGCCTGCGAGGCGGTTTATAAACGATGATTTGCCTACGTTGGGGATACCGACTATCATTATGCGTATGGGTCTGCCTGTCATACCCTTGGCGTCCCACTTTGCGATATCGTCTTTGAGTATCTGTTTAAGCTCGGAATAGAACCTGTTAACGTTCTTGCCGCTGCGGCAGTCGGTAGCTATTGCTCTGACTCCATTATTCTTATACCACTCTATCCAGCGCTCCGTCATATTTGCGTCGGCTGAATCTGCTTTATTCAAAAGCACAAGACGCGGCTTTGAGCCGACTATCTTTTTTATCTCGGGATTCCTGCTGGAATATGGTATCCTTGCATCTGTTATTTCGACCACGGCATCGACCAGCTTCATATTTGAAGCCATTATTCGCCGTGTTTTAGCCATATGTCCGGGGAACCACTGGACACGTGCTGCTTCGCTCATTATTTCACCTTTGCCTTTATTACTTTATCTTGCCCAGCTTTTTGAACGGATAAAGTCTGAATATCGCATGACCGAGAACGTCTTTATTATCGATAAAGCCTATTGTTCTGCTGTCGGTCGAATTGTTTCTGTTATCGCCCATTACAAACACCTGTCCGTCGGGTACTTTGTACTCGTAAACGCCCTCGGAGGTCTGGAATTTGGGGTCGAACATACCCTTGTTTATCATTGTGCCGTTGATATGCTCGTTGCTTATCTCCTTACCGTTGACAAACACCTTGTTTACGTTATAGTCTATCTTTACCGTATCGCCGCCGACACCGATAACGCGCTTGATTATCGTTTTATTAAGCACCCGGCTGTTTACGACAACTATATCGTCGCGCTTTGGCGTATAATTCAGATGGGTTATGATGACCCTGTCCTTATCGTCGAGGGTCTGATTCATCGACGCGCCCTCGACTGTGACGATACGCAGAAAGAATATAAAAATAAGTATGATGACAAACATAGCAAAGACGAACGATTCCACCCAATCGAGTACCTCGTTGAATATGCTGACAGGCTCGTCTTCCTGAAGGTCTGCGGGGGCGGCTTGTTTTGCAAGCTTGATATCTTCTTCGCTGACCTTTATAGTCTTTTTTTCTTCGTTCATGGTGAACCCCTTAAAAATATTTTTACACCATAATATTATAACAAAAATCAATGCAGATTACAAGTGTTTTGTGCAAAAAAACACATTCAGTACAATTATTTTTTACACTTTGAATAAAAGAAAAACGCCTGCCCGTTAATTCGGGCAGACGGTATTGTATCAGACAAGCTTAATAAGTTCACTTACGACCTTTTGTATATCCTCGTCGGACTTATATGGGTCAAGCGGGAGACTCAGAACTCTGTCACATATCTCGTCTGTGACCTCACAATCGGCAACTGCGCTGTCTGTGCCTTCAAAAGCGCCCTGGCAGTGCATAGGCTTGATGTAGTAGATCATAGTCGGGATACCCAGAGCCTTCATTTCGCTCTGGATCTTTTCTCTGTCGGCACCCTTTGGCAGCTGAATAGTGTACTGCGCCCACGAGCTGTAAAAGCCCTGCTTGATAACAGGCAGCACCATTCCCTTTTCAAGCGCACCTGCGGCTGTGAAAAGCTCGGTATACTTTGCTGCGACCTTGTTGATGTCCTCAAGCTCGTACTTTTTGAAAGCGTCGAACTTAACGTCAAGCACGCACGCCTGAACGGTATCAAGTCTGCTGTTTACGCCGACACGGATATTGTCGTACTTGCTGCTGCCCTTGCCGTGAACGGCATAGCTTCTGATAAGGTCAGCCCACTCGTCGTTATCCGTAAATACTGCGCCGCCGTCGCCGTAGCAGCCAAGAGGCTTTGCGGGGAAGAAGCTGGTAGTAGATATATCGCCAAAGCCGCAGGCGGTCTTTCCGCCAAGCTTGCCGCCAAAGCCCTGTGCGCCGTCTTCAAGCAGCAGCAGGTCATACTTTTTGCATATCTTCTTTATCTCGTCAAAGTCGGCAGGCAGACCGAAGAGGTCAACTGCGACAACTGCTTTAAGGTTATACTTGCCCTCGTCCTTTGCTTTGATTATCGCCTTTTCGAGCTTGACGGGGTCGATATTGTAGGTATCCCTGCACACATCGACAAAAATTGGTGTTGCGCCCTCGTAGGCAACTATCTCGCCGCTTGCGAAGTATGTAAAATCGGGAACGAAAACCGCGTCGCCCTCGCCGATACCCCACGCCATTACTGCAAGGGAAAGGGCATCTGTGCCGTTAGCGCAGGTTATGCAGTGCTTTACGCCGACATACTCTGCAAGTGCTTTTTCAAGGTCTTTAACAGGTGCGCCGCCGATAAACTGTGCATTTGCGCAGGCTGTCTGCACCTTGCTGTCGATATCTGTTTTAAGTACCTGATACTGTTTTTTAAGGTCTCTGAATTCCATTTATTTCACCTCGAGGATAGTATCCTCACTCTTTTCAAATTTTCTTTTGCAGTCCGGGCAGACAAGGTCTTTGTCAAGCACCTGTCCGCACTCGCAGGTCCAGCCTATCTGTCTTGCGGGAACGCCTGCCATAAGGGCGTGCGCGGGAACGTTCTTGGTAACGACTGCGCCTGCGGCGATAGTGCAGTACTCGCCGAGGGTATGACCGCAGACTATCGTTGCGTTAGCGCCTATAGTTGCATCGTGCTTTACGAGCGTTTTCTTATACCCTGCGTGACCCTTGGGGTATCTTGTTCTTGGGGTAAGGTCATTTGTGAAAACGCAGGAAGGACCGCAGAAAACGTAGTCCTCCAGTTCAACGCCCTCGTAGAGAGAAACGTTATTCTGCACCTTGACATTATTGCCGACCTTTACGTTATTGGAGATGTTGACGTTTTGTCCGAAAGAGCAGTTCTCGCCGATAACTGCGCCTTTCTGCACGTGGCAGAAGTGCCATATCTTTGTGCCTTTGCCTATCTGCACACCGTCATCAACGTAGCTTGACTCGTGAAGAAAATAATCAGCCATTAAAATTCACCTTTCATATCGATGCTTGCAAAGTCTTTAAGAGGCAGCTTTACAGGCTCGCCTGTTTTCTGGCTCTTATATATCGCAAGGATCATTTCAAGTGCATTTCTGCCCGCAACTGCGTCAACATACGGCTGTCTGTCGTTGTTTATCGCGTCGATTACGTCTGCGAAAAGGCTTGTATGACCATTGCCGTAGACGTTGCTGGTCGCCTCTTTGAGTCCCTTGTTTTCCTGGTCTGCATCGCTCTCGTCGGCAAAATCCCACACGTCGATATTGTTGGTTGAGGTACCGCCTATCTTAACGGTTCCCTTTTCGCCGAAGATGTACAGAGTCTCTTCAAGGTTCTTGGGGTATACGTTTGTAGTGCCCTCAATTGTTGCAACAGCGCCGTTTTTGAACTTAACGACTGCCATACCGATATCCTCTGCCTCGAGGTAATCGTGGAACTGCTGCCTGGTAGCGCCGTAAACCTCGTCGACCTCGTTGCCAAACATCCAGCGAAGCAGGTCGATGCCGTGAATGCACTGATTCATAAGGCATCCGCCGTCCTGTGCCCAGGTACCGCGCCATTTTGCCTGATCGTAGTAACTGTGGTTTCTGTTCCAGCGGACGTGGATAGAGCCGTGTGAAAGTCTGCCGAAGCGTCCCGACTCAAGTGCCTTTCTGGTTTTCTGAACAGCGACATTGAATCTGTTCTGGTGGCAGGCGCAGACCTTGACGTTCTTCTCTTTAGAGCGTCTGATGATCTCGTCTGCATCAGCCATATTCATAGCCATTGGTTTTTCGATGATGACGTTTATTCCCTTGTCGATGCAGTACAGAGCTATCTCTGCGTGAGGACCGCTCTCGGTAGCGATACTTACAAGTGTCGGCTTTATTTCCTCGAGCATCACCTTATAATCGGTATATCTTTTGATGCTCTCGTCCTTTTCAAGACCGTGCTTTGCGAGAAGCTCCTCCATTTTCTCGGGAAGAACGTCGCACACAGCGGCAATTTCAAGCTTATTGTTTACAGCGGCTTTTATATGATTGGTGGAAATTCTTCCACAGCCTATCAGTGCGTATTTCATTGACTTTGCTCCTCCAATTAAAGAACTTCGATATTATCTCTCGGATGGATATTCTTCATTACGTTCTTGGTATCGAATATAGCCTTTGCGTTCTGCTGGACCATAGCATAGTCAACGTTTGTATGTGCGCAGGTTATCATAACGAGGTCTGCATCCTTTACGACCTCGGGGGTAAGCTCGGGTATGCTCTTGCCTGTTTCGCCGTAGCCCTTGAACTCGGGTACCCACGGGTCAAAGTATGTAACCTCTGCGCCGACCTTTTTAAGCTCCTTGATAACTCTGATAGCAGGGCTTTCTCTGTAGTCGTCGATATCCTGCTTGTAAGCTACGCCCAGAACAAGCACCTTTGCGCCGTTGATAGCCTTTTTATGTCTGTTGAGGATATGCATAGCTCTTTCTACGCAGTAAGCAGGCTGACCGTCGTTGATAACCATACTGTTCTCGATAAGGGTGGTATGGAACCCGTACTCACGAGCCTTCCAGGTGAGGTAGTATGGGTCGAGCGGAATGCAGTGACCGCCAAGTCCGGGACCCGGATAGAATGCCTGGAAGCCGTAAGGCTTTGTTTTAGCGGCATCGATAACGTCCCACACGGAAATGCCCATTTCCTTGCAAAGTCTGCCTATTTCATTTACAAGACCGATATTGATGTTTCTGTATGTATTTTCAAGGATCTTTTCCATTTCTGCAACGGCAGGGTTGTTAACGGTGAATACCTCGCCCTCGAGCACTGCTCTGTACATTGCGGAGATGACCTCTGCGGCATCGTCGCCGATAGCACCGACTACCTTTGGAGTGTTCTTTGTCTTATAGATAAGGTTGCCCGGGTCTACTCTCTCTGGGCTGAAACCGAGGTAGAAATCCTCGCCGCACTTAAGTCCAGAACCCTCTTCGAGAATAGGCTTGATAAGTTCCTCGGTCGTGCCCGGGTAAGTGGTCGATTCAAGAACTACCATTGTGCCTTTTTTGAGGTACTTGGAAACTGCGGTAGCGGAATCACGCACATAGCTGATATCAGGCTCCTGATGTGCATCAAGCGGTGTAGGAACGCAGATAGCAACAAAGTCAACGTCCTTTATGAAACTGAAATCTGTAGTCGCTTCAAGCTGCTTGTTCTTAACAAGGTCTGCAAGGTCGGAATCAACAACGTCACCTATGTAGTTCTTTCCTGCATTGACCATATCGACCTTTGCTTTCTGAACGTCAAAGCCGATTGTCTTAAAGCCAGCCTTTGCTTTCTCGACTGCAAGCGGAAGTCCGACATAACCCAGACCTACGACACCTGCAATGATTTTCTTTTCTGCGATTTTTTTGAGCAATTCCTGTTTCATACTATTTCATTCACCTTTCGTAAATAAATTTATCTATCCTATGCTCTGATGAAACAAAGCAATTTTTGACTTGTCAAAGTGTTTTGTAAAGGGCTGTGAGCTTTTGCGAAACGCCCTTGGGAGAATAGTTTTCCACGGCAAAGCCGTGTATTTTTTTGCGGTCATAGCTATTTGCCGTGAGCATCATTTTGTCCATTGCCTTTGCAAGCGAATCGGCATCTTCGTTTTCGCAAAGCAGACCGTTGTGTTCATTCACAAAATCCTGCGGACCGCCGCATTTTGTTGCGATAACGGGAAGCCCTGCACACATTGCCTCGATAAACGAGACACCGAACGTTTCGGACTTTGATGCAAGCACGAACGCGTCGCTTTGTGCATACTCCTTTGCTATCACTTCGCGCACCTGGTGACCTTTGAAGTGTACCCTGTCAGCCACGCCGAGATTTTCGCACAAGGAGATAAGCTCTGCCCTTTTAACGCCGTCACCGAAAACGGTTAGTTGTGCGTTATTGTTTTGCAGCTTTGAGAATGCTTTGAAAAGCAGCTCAAAGTTTTTGACATCTACAAGGTTACCGCAGGAGACGAACCTGAAGCTGCTCTCTCCGCTGCCTTGCGATATACTGCTGAAAGCGTCCGTATCAACGACGTTTCCTATCACCTCGGGCTGAATGCCCGTTGATGCTTTGATATTTTGTGCAAGCCTGCTGCTGACCGCGATGACCTTATCTGCGGCGAGGTAGGCTTTTTTCGCCTGCGTGAGATTTTTTTCGTCGGGCTTTTCGGTATTCATCAGTGACGAATGCTCTGTGACTACGAACTTTGCGACTGTATCACCGAGCGCACCTGCAAAGCAGCTTGCAATTTCGGTAAAGTGCGCGTGGACGACATCGGGCTGCCAGCCGTCGCCGCATATCCATTTGAGCGCAGCTCTTGCTGCTTTTGTACCGCAGCTTTCGGAAAGCCTTGAGGGCAGCATACTGCTGAATGAATTGACAGTAACGCAGTGCATTGAGTCTGCCGCGAACAGCTTTGCGCCGCTTGGTCTTATGCTTTTGACCGAGCGCAAGTCAAGCGTTGCTATCCTTACGTCGCAGCCTGCGGCTTTGAGCGCTTTAGCCTGGTCAAGCTCGAATGTACCTATCCTGTTCTCACCAAACGAATTGTAGCCTCTTGCGCACACAAGTATTTTCAAGGTTTTATCCCCTTTATCGCTTTATCAAAAATGCTCTTTACTCGCCGAGAACTTTCTTATACACCTGCATCAGCTTTCTTTCCTGTGATGCCCAGTTGTACTTTTCTCTGACGATACGCTTGCCGTTTTCACCCATCTGCCTGTAGAGCTGTTCGTCCTCGGTGAGCTTGATAATTGCGTCTTTAAGCGCCTGCTCGTCGTTGTATCTGATACAGATACCTGCATTGTTTCCCTCGACGATTTTTTTCCACAGCTTAAAGTCTGAACAAATGACGGGCAGACCTGCATTCATAGCCTCAAACAGCTTGGTGTTGCCGATAGTACCCAGCATACCGCCTGTATTGTGGCTCGGTTTGAGCAGCGCCATACCTATGCCCGCTTTATGCAGAGCCTCCTGCACCTGTGCGAATGGAACGGAGCCGTGATAGTTTACCTTTTCCCAGCCTTTGAGGGTCTTTATCTCGTCAAGGCAGCCGTCGTCGGAACTGCCGTACAGCTCGTATGTAACGCCGTCTAAATCGGCGATAGCGTTAACGATATTATTATGCGTCCACTGGTACTGTATACCGCCCGCAAAGAAGAGCGATTTTGCAAACTTTTCGCAGCCGTCGAACTGCTTTTCAAACTCCTCGTCGATGATAGGATAGTTGGTTATCATAGCGACATTTGGGTTATACCTCTTTAGTTTTGCGACGATATGCGGCGTAGTGGTTATAATATAGCTGCACTTTTTAAGGACTGTTTTCTGCACCACGTCATATACGCTTTTTGCGCCTATTCTGACGGGCACGGGCATATACTCTTTATCAAGGATACTGTCCGCAACGTCCTCGTGCGAGTCAAAGATAACTTTTTTACCTTTCTTCACGAAAGCGCCCACGAACTGAAGCAGCTCGGGGTCATGAAAATGATAGACGTCGGCATTTACCTTGAGTGCTTTTTTAGCGACGGCTCTGGAGAACTCAAGCATTCTCTCTTTTCTTGAGGAAGGCATTTCGCCCGCGCCGATAACGCGAACGTTGTTTTTTGTACAGCTGTCCCCCTGCGCTACAAGATAGACCTTATAATCGGGGTTCTTTGCAAGCGAGGTACACTCTTTTTCAAATATTCTGACATCTGTGCTTTTATGTGCGCTTGTGACGTGACATATCTTATACATCAGCTTTTCTCCTTGTGCAAGGTCTGCGCCTGCGGCTTTTAATTTTATCCTTTTTGGAAAAGTCGATACCTGCGACCGCAAACACGGTCATGAACATTATTTTCAATTCATTAAGCAGGCTGAACTCTCTTATTGCTTTGAGGTTATATTTCATCTTTTCGGGAAGTATCTTTTCGACGTAGGTCTTATCAACGTCTGCTGCGTTTTCGAGCAGCTTGTCCTCATCCTTGTAAAAGATGCTTGCCTGCGAGGTAACTCCCGCAGGGAGAAGCAGCGTAGCTTTCATTTCGGGGGTGTATTTATCAACATACTTTGGCACCTCGGGTCTTGTGCCGACAAACGACATCGTGCCTCTGAAAACGTCGATAAGCTGACAGATCTCGTCAAGTCTGAACTTTCTTATCATACTGCCGACTTTTGTTATTCTGCTGTCGTTGCCAACAGTGACCTGCGTACCCATTTTATCGGCATTGTTGACCATAGTTCTGAACTTGAATATGCGAAAATGCTTTTTATACTGCGTAACTCTCTCCTGTCTGAAAAAGACGGGACCCTCGGAGTCTTTCTTTATTGCGACTGCAAGTACGAGGAAAACGGGAGAGAGCAGTATCAGCATTACCGACGAAGCGACGATATCAAACGCTCTTTTCACCGCAAGGCTGAAACGCTTTTTTTGCAGTATGTTGTAATACTTTCGCACCTGAGGGGTTTTCATATCCTCGGGCAGCTGTTCCCATTTTTTCAACGGATATACTCCTTAACTGTTTTTACATAGCAATCTGCTACATACTCGACCTGTTCATCGGTCAGGCAGGTATGAAGCGGAAGCGTTATCTCGTTTTCATATTTAGCGTAGGCGTTGGGGAAATCCTTGATATCAAATCCCAGCTCCTTATATGCGGTAAACATAGGCAGCGGCTTATAGTGAACGTTAGTCGCAACGCCCAGCTCTGCCATTTTTACGATTATCTCATTTCTCTGCTCGGGTGTGATTCCCGGTACTCTTGTCAGGTAAAGGTGACCTGATGATTCGTACTTGTCTGTATAGTGTTCAAGCACTCTGATACCAATAGGTTTAAACTTTTCGTCGTAATACTTTACGATATCCTTGCGTCTTTTAAGGATGCTGTCGTATCTTTCAAGCTGCTTTAGTCCGACTGCGGCAGCCATATCGGTCATATTGCATTTATACCAGGTGCCGATTATATCATACTCCCACGAGCCGAGCTTTGATTTTGCAAGTGCATCCTTGTTCTGACCGTGCAGACTGAACAGCTGAAGCTGCTTATATATCGATTCGTCATCAAAGCCGTCAATAGTTTTCCAGGTAAGTGCGCCGCCCTCTGCGGTAGTAAGGTTCTTTACTGCGTGGAAGCTGAACGCACTGAAATCGCCTATAGCGCCTGTTTTCACGCCGTTTCTTGTTGCGCCGAGCGAATGGGCGGTATCGGCATTGACTGAAATTCTGCCCATAGCCTTCTGAATAACGTTTGAAGGTCTGAACAGGCTCTTTTTGCGCTGCACTATATCAAACACTCTGTCATAGTCGCAGGGAATGCCTGCAACGTCAACGGGAATTATGACCTTGGTTTTTTCATTTACAGCTTTTTCGAGCGCGTCGTAGTCCATTTCAAAGCTGTCCTTGCGCGTATCGATAAGCACGAGCTTTGCGCCTACGTGGGAAACGACTGATGCTGATGCTGTATATGTATAGGCGGTAGTTATTACCTCGTCGCCCTCGCCTACGCCGAGCAGTCTCAAAGCGAGCTCTGCACAGGCCGTCTGCGAATTAAGGCAGCACGCCATTTTGGTACCTACATAGTCGGCGATATTCTTTTCAAACTGTTTGGTTCTCGGTCCTGTGGTTATCCAGCCAGAGCGCAGTGCCTCTACGACTTCATCGATCTCTGCCTGTGTTATATCCGGTGGAGAAAACGGTACTTTCATTGTCATCATTATCCAATCCTGTAATTATTGTCTCACATTATTTTTGATTTATCCCCTGTGCGATGCACCCATAAATTTCTTTGCCAAAAACTGCTTGCGGGCGCAACACATCACGATATAATGATACTACAAAAAGTCCATAATGTCAACCTTTTCAAGCCTTTTTTCGTATTATTGCACAATAGCTTTCGGACGCTTATCCGAATTTTGTTGCATTATTAGTACGAGTATGGCAAATGTCCGAAAAATCACGCAATTTGAAACATTTACGAAACGCTGATTTCACACAAACATAAAAAAAGAGAATGCGGTAAAAACCACATTCTCCATGCCGCTGACCGGGGTCGAACCGGTACGGTATTTCTACCGAGGGATTTTAAGTCCCTTGCGTCTGCCTGTTCCGCCACAGCGGCTGACCGACTTGATTATTATACATCACTTCAAGGTGATTGTCAAGCGCAGTTCTAATTATCACTTATGCAGTTGAGGGCTCTGAACTCGGCAGGTGAAATGCCCTCGTGCTTTTTGAAAACGCTGCAGAAGTAGCTGCAATCGTTATACCCGACTATCTGGGCGATATCGTTGACGGTATACTTATCCTCAAGCAGCATAAGCTTTGCCTGACAGGTGCGCCTTTTTGCGAGATACTCAAACGGGCGCATAGCATAGCAGTCCTTGAAAAGTCTGCAAAGGTACTGCGGTGAAACATCGATAATTGCAGACAGCTTATCAAGTGAAAGATCCGACTGGTAGTTGCCCTCGATATAGTCGATAACAGGCGCGAGCTGCGCGAATTTTTGTCCGTCCGACGATTCGGACTCGATATTTATCTGCTTATGCAGCAGCATAAGCAAGTCGTACGCAAGCGCTGAACAGTCGCTTACGACGGCATTTCCGCCCTCACGGACGGTATTCATCACGGCAAGTATCTTTCTTGCGGGAGTTTCGTGGTCGGACAGCTTTTCGCAGCGCAGCTTTGTGAGCTTTACGCTTTCAAGCAGTTCGCCGATACTGCTGCCGTCGAGGTCAACGCAAATAAGCTGCCATCTTGTATCGGTAGGTACAAGCTCGTGCGGCACGCCTGCAGGGATATACACAAAGTCGCCCGAAAGCACGTTGCAGCGCTTATTCGCTGTCACCACCCTGCCGCTGCCTTCGCTGCATATAAATAACTGGTGGTAAGGATATCCGTCCTCTCTGCGCACGATGCCGTCAAGCTCTCTCACGCCGACGCCGCTTACGCATATCGGCAGGGACTTGGTATCGCTGCAGACAGGATAACAGTACGAGGTCATCATAACACCCTTTCAGTTGTTTAATATCTTTTATAGATGTATTATGATGATAGCACATTTTTTTCGATTTGTCAACACCATATCACGCAAAACCGACATAAAAATAAGAGGACAGAAATGTGTCCTCTTACTGATGATATGTTTAATTTATTCGTACAGTGGATATCTCTTGCATATCTCGTTAACGCCTGCTCTGATTTTGTCGGCGCTGTTCTCAAAATCGGATGCTGTGAGGTAGATGTACTCTGCGATAAGCTCCATATCCTCCTCAACGAGACCTCTTGTTGTAACGGCAGGAGTACCGATACGAACGCCGCTTGTGATGAACGGGCTTTGCGGATCGTTGGGGATAGCGTTCTTATTAACTGTGATGAACACCTCGTCGAGTTTCTTTTCAAGCTCCTTGCCTGTTACGTTGAACGGGCGAAGGTCAACGAGCATAAGGTGGTTATCGGTACCGCCTGAAACGAGGTCAAAGCCTCTCTTGAGCAGACCCTTTGCAAGAGCGTCGGCATTTGCAACTATCTGCTTGCCGTACTCCTTGAACTCGGGCTTGAGAGCCTCGCCGAGACATACAGCCTTGCCTGCGATAACGTGCATAAGAGGACCGCCCTGTGTACCCGGGAAGATAGCCTTATTGAACTTCTTTGCAAGTTCTTCGCTGTTGGTGAGTATCATACCGCCTCTTGGTCCGCGCAGAGTTTTGTGAGTAGTTGTAGTAACAACGTCTGCATACGGTATCGGAGATGGATGCATACCCGCAGCTACGAGACCTGCGATATGTGCCATATCGACCATAAAGTATGCGCCGACTTCCTTGGCAACGTTTGAGATCCTCTCAAAATCTATAACTCTCGGATAAGCAGATGCGCCTGCTACGATAAGCTTTGGCTTGTTTTCCTTTGCGAGCTTTTCAAGCTGGTCATAGTCGATATATCCGTCATCGGTAAGTCCGTAAGGAACGAAGTTGTAGTTCTTACCGCTCATATTAACGGGTGAACCGTGGGTAAGGTGTCCGCCTGCGTCAAGGCTCATACCCATAATGGTATCGCCGACATCGCAAAGTGCGAAATACACAGCCATATTTGCCTGTGCGCCAGAGTGAGGCTGAACGTTTGCAAACTTGCAGCCAAACAGCTTGCAGGCTCTGTCGATAGCGATATTCTCCACAACGTCAACACACTCGCAGCCGCCGTAGTATCTCTTGGAAGGATAGCCCTCTGCGTACTTATTGGTGAGCGCGCTGCCCATAGCTGCCATAACAGCGGGCGAAACGATATTTTCGCTTGCGATAAGCTCAAGATTCCTCTTTTGTCTTGCAAGCTCGGCAGCCATTGCCTTACCAACCTCGGGGTCAAAGCCCTCAACAAATCCGATAGTGTCAAGAATTTTCATTTCCACAAACTCCTTTTCGATTATTGTCATTAAAATAACCTTTTCTATTATAAACTATTTTTCAGCAAATAGCAATAACTTTTTTTGAATTTTGCAGATTATTTTCATTTAGCGCCCGCTATGTTTAACATTTTATGAAATCAGCGTGCGCAGGGGTTGCAATTGGCACAAAAAAGTGCTATAATGGACTTTCAGAATATCAAAGAAAGGCGGAATATGCATGCCTATCAAGATACCTAACGACCTACCTGCGTTCCAGACGCTTGAGGACGAGAATATATTTGTTATTGGCAACGAGAGGGCTTTGCATCAGGATATACGTGCGCTGAAGATAGCCATTGTCAATCTGATGCCTGACAAGATATCTACGGAAACGCAGCTTTTGCGGCTTTTGAGCAACACTCCCCTGCACGTTGACATTGACCTTGTGCAGATGAACCACGTTTCAAAGAACACCTCGCAGGAGCATATGCTTGCTTTCTACAAGGGGTTTGATGAGATCAAAGAGAATCGCTACGACGGGCTTATCGTCACGGGTGCGCCTGTTGAGCTTATGGATTTTGAGCAGGTGGACTACTGGGACGAGCTTTGCGAGGTTTTTGAGTGGTCAAAGACCAATGTTTTCTCGACAATACACATTTGCTGGGGTGCGCAGGCGGGGCTTTACTACCATTACGGCATACCCAAATACCAGCTTGAAAGCAAGATGTTCGGTGATTTCAGGCACCGCAATCTGAAGCGCAAGCACCCGATTTTAAAGGGCTTCGGCGACACGTTCCACTGCCCTCACTCGAGGCATACGGAGGTGCGCAAGGAAGATGTAGAAAAGGTCGATGACCTTGTGATACTTACAGAGTCCAAGGAGGCAGGTCTGCATATGCTTGCAGACAAGTCAGAGCGCAACTACTACATTTTCGGGCATTGGGAGTATGACCGTGACACGCTGGCAAAGGAATATTTCCGTGACCTTGACCGCAAGCTGAAGATCGATATGCCGCAGCACTACTTCCCTAACGACGATGTGACCAAAACGCCTAATTTCGACTGGGCTTGCTCGGCAAATCTGGCATACGCCAACTGGCTCAACTACTGCGTATATCAGAAGACGCCGTACGATTTGGCAGAACTTGAAAAATACAAGTAAAAGAAAAAGAACTGTACAGAAATTTGTACAGTTCTTTGTTTTTTTATTCAACTGAAATGTAGTAGTAGTAAACGGGCTGACCTCCGTTGATAAGGTTGACCTCAAGGTTTGTGAACTTGGCGCTCACCTGCTTATACAGCGCCTCGGCAGCCTCGTCGGTAACATCTGCACCGTAGAGAATGGTGATGAACGCTGAATCGCCCTTTACGAGTTTTTTGGTGAGCTTATAGGCAGCTTTCTGCAAGTCTCTTTCGACAAGTGCGAGCTTGCCGTTTTCCATACAAAGTATCTCGCCCTTTTTGATAGCGTGACCTTCAAAGTCACTGTCTCTTGCGGCAAAGGTAACGGAACCTGTTGACACTCTTTCAAGCGCAGCCGTCATTTCCTTGCGGTTGGCGTTGAAATCGGCATCAGGGTCAAATGCGAGCATAGCTGACATTCCCTGTGGGATAGTTCTGGTCTGAAGCACGCAAACCTTTCTGTCGGCAAGCTTTACAGCCTGCTCGGCAGCCATGATGATATTCTTATTGTTAGGCAGCACGAAAACTATCTCTGCGGGACAGGACTCTATTGCAGCGAGGATATCCTCGGTCGACGGGTTCATTGTCTGTCCGCCTTTGACGATACAGTCAACACCGACATCTCTGAACATAGCCTCTATGCCGTTGCCTGCTGCGACAGCTACAAAGCCGTACTGTTTTTCGGGCTTTGCGGGAACAAACTGCTGCTTGACCTCCTGCTGCTTTGCTTCATGCTGGAGCTTCATATTCTCTATCTTCGGCAGGTTGATATAACCGAACTCAAGGCCTTTCTGGATCGCTTTACCCGGATCGTTGGTATGTACGTGTACCTTGATTATCTCGTCATCGTCGACAACGACAACGCAGTCGCCTATCGTTTCAAGGTAAGCGCGCAGCTTTGACGGGTCTGCGCAGTCTTTTTTCTTGGTGATAAGCATTTCGGTGCAGTATGTAAAGGTTATCTCCTGGTCAAACTCGCCCACTGCAGATGCGAATGTTTCGACGGTGACCTTTTTCTTTTCAGCCTTTTCCGCCTGTACTATCTCGCCGCCGTTGAAAACGTCTCTGATAGCCTCAAAGATGATAAGCAAGCCTTTTCCGCCTGCGTCAACTACGCCTGCTTTAGCAAGTGCGGGCAGCAGCTTCGGAGTCTCCTCAAGTGACCTTGCAGCCTGCGTGCAGACCTCCTCCATAATAACGCACGGGTCATTGGTGGAGTGCAGAGTCTCTCTTGCTTTCTCGGCAGACTCTCTCACGACTGTGAGGATAGTACCCTCGGTTGGTTTCATTACCGATTTATACGCGCCCTTTACGCCGTTTTCAAGGCTTACCACAAGGTCCTCGGCAGACATTTTCTCCTTGCCCGACAGACCCTTTGAAAAGCCTCTGAAAATAAGGGAAAGGATAACGCCTGAGTTTCCTCTTGCGCCGCGCAGAAGTGCAGAAGCCATTGTTTTTGTGACCTCTGAACAGTCCACATCGTTCTTCATTTTGTTAAGCTCGGGCAGAGCATTGCCTATGGTCATAGACATATTCGTTCCCGTATCGCCGTCCGGCACTGGGAAAACGTTCAGCTCGTCCACTGATTTTTTCTGATTTGCAATACTGTGTGCCGCACTTATAAATGCGTCACGAAGCATACTTCCTTCTATCACGGGATATTTCCTCCAGTCATCAGTTGTTGATCATTTCGTCGATAAACACATTCACGGATTTTACGCTGACACCAGCCTGCTCCTGCAGGACGTAGGTGACCTTGTGTATTATGCTCTCGACAATGGCGCCAACATTTACACCATAGTTTACCGTTATATGCAGATCAACCACCAGCTGCTCTCCGTCCTGACGGATTATAACGCCCTTGGTGGTGTTTTCCTTTTTGAGCACGGCTCTCACGCCCTGTTTTGCGCCGTAGGCATTAAGCCCTGCTACGCCGAAGCAGCTTTCTGCAGTATTGGAAATAAGCTGTCTTAAATACGCTGTTGAAATGCCGATAGTTCCAAGATGGTTCTTGTATTTTATCATGATAACACTCCTTTAACCGCACTACAAATTATTTGGCAATACCTATTCAATTCATTATATCACATATAATTACGTTTTTCAAGCCCTTAACAGATTTTTTAGAGTTAGCAGCCTCTAACTATCTTCATACCGTCTTTCTTCAAGCTTTGCAGCTGCGATACACACGGCAACAACGCGCTTTGCTCCCATTTGCTTAAGGCACTTTGCGCAGGCATTCACGGTAGCGCCCGTGGTATACACATCGTCGCAAAGGATAACCGTTTTGCCCTTGACTGCGTTATGCTTCGGGTTCGGGAAATAACTGGACTGCGCATCTGTGACTCTATCTGCCTTTGAGAGCTTATGGTGCTCGGTCAGACTCGGCGAATGGAGCAAAAGGTGCGCATCAAACGGCTTATCAAGGCTTTGGGAGAGGCACTTTGCGATTATCTCCGCCTGGTTATATCTGCGCTTTCGCAGTTTCTTTTTCGACATAGGCACGCTCGTCACGAGGTCTGCTTTGTCTGCAATACCGAGCTTTTCAAGCTGCTTTTTCAAAAGGCTTGCGCTGTACTCGGCGAGGTTGACCGCTTTATTATGCTTGAGCGCGTAAATCGCGTTTATTGTGGGCTGCTCGTAATAAAACAGCGCTATGCAGTTATCAAACGCAAGCTGCGAATGGTCTGAACAGACATTCCTGCCGCAAACGCTGCAAAGCTCGTCGGCTGCAAGGTGCATTCTGCTTTTGCACTCGTTGCACAAGAGCATATCCCACTTAATCAGCTTTGAGCAGGCGGGGCATCTGTTTGGCAGAAAGATATCGGTTATGTATTTTCTGACGCTGTGCAGGCTGACTTTCATTTCACCACTTCCCGTTTACTCCAAAGCAAGCTCGTCCTCGTCGTCCTCGGAAACAAGCTCCTGGATCATACATTTCAGCGCGGTGATGCGCGTATTGCTGTTAAGGCTGCGTATCATTGTATTAAAAAGCGTTGTTGAGCCAATAACGATGAGCATTTTTTTCGCTCTGGTGACTGCGGTATAGAGCAGATTGCGGTAATAAAGCCTTTCAGAGCCGCCATAGAGCGTAAGCACTACATAATCAAACTCCGAGCCCTGACTTTTATGCACGGTTATTGCATATGCAAGCACAATATTATCGAGCATAGTGGTGCTGTACACCGCTACCCTGCCGTCAAAGTTTATTTCGCAGATGCCAAGGACCTTATTGACCTTTTCGATATATCCGATATCGCCGTTGATGATGCCTGCGCCGCTTTCCTCTGCGCCGTCGTCGGTTTTTCTTTTCCACTGTATCTGGTAATCGTTCTTTATCTGCATGACCTTATCGCCTGTGCGAAAAATCATGCCGCGGCTTTTTATCTCGCTTTTGCCTGCCATTTTGGGATTGAGCAGCTGCTGAAGCGTTTTGTTAAGCTCAGCAGTGCCTGCGGGTCCCATATGGGTAGGGGTGATAAGCTGCATATCCTGCATCGGTGAGATGCCGTACTTTTCGGGCAGCCTTGTGCCGAACAGGTCGCACACGAGCTGTGAAACTCCCGCAGGGTCGGTGCGCTGCATAAAGAAAAAGTCGCTGCCCTCTGACCTGTCTGTAAGGTCGACAGGCTCACCCTCGACAATGCTGTGGGCATTGACGACGATTTTGGACTTTTTGGCTTGTCTGAAAACCTCCGTCAGACGCACAACGGACATTGCACCGCTGTCGATGATATCTTTAAGCACATTGCCTGCACTGACAGACGGCAGCTGGTCGCTGTCGCCCACAAGCACGAGTTTGCAGTTTATGCTGACCGCACGCAGCAGAGCCTCAAAAAGCTGTGCGTCCACCATTGACATTTCGTCGATGATAAGCGCGTCGCAGTCGAGCATATCGTTTTCGTTCTTTTTGAAATGGGTAACGCCGTCGCTGACGAACTGCGCTTCAAGCAGGCGGTGGATAGTTTTGGCTTCAAAGCCTGTAAGGTCGCTGATTCGCTTTGCGGCTCTGCCTGTAGGCGCGCAGATAAACACCTCAAGTCCCTGCTGCTGATACAGCGAGATTATCGCATTGAGCGTTGTCGTTTTGCCCGTACCCGGACCGCCCGTGAGCACAAGAAAGCCCTTTGAAAGCGCAAGGTTGATAGCCTCTCTTTGCTTTTGCTCGTACTGTATGCCGTTATTTTGCTCCTCAAGGTCGATGACCGCGGAAAAGTCGGTCTGCGTATCGTATGTAAGCTGGCGCATAAGGCACAGACGGCGCGCGATAAAGCTTTCCGCGGTGAAGAGGCTGCGCAGCATTATATGCTTTTTTCTGTCTATTTCGTAGCAGAAAAGCATTTCGTCGTCGAGCCTTGTACGAAGTGCGTGCTTGAACTGTTCACTCGTTATCCCAAGGTATTTTGTGGTCTGCTTGCCCAGCGCCGTAATAGGCATAGCGGTGTTTCCCTCGTCTGCCTGTCTGTTGAGGACGAACTCCATATAGGCGATAGTTCTGTGCTCGCTGTCCGCTGCGACACCGAGCTTTCGCGCGAGCGTGTCAGCCTCCTCAAATGGCATAGCGACAAGCGGCGAACAAAGGGCATATGGGTTTGACTGTATCATTTCAAGTGCGTGCTCTCCCCAATTGTTCCACGCGCGGTAGCCGTAATCGGCGCTGATGCTGTGGTTTTTCAAGAATGTGAGCAGGCTGCGCACTTTGTTTGTTTCGGCAAAGCCGTCATGTATTTTTTTTGCGGTCTTTTTGGAGATACCCTCGACCTGTGTGAGCTTCATATGGTCATTCTCTATCACATCAAAGGAGTTTTCGCCGAAAAGGTCTACGATACGCCGTGCGACCACCGCCTTCAAGCCCTTGATAACGCCGCTTGAAAGGTATTTGAAAATGCCCTCTGTTGAGGCGGGAAGCTGCGGGTAGCAGACATCTGCTCTGAACTGCAGACCGTATTTTGCGCTTGTTTCGTAGCTGCCTTCAACGGTTATCATTTCGCCCTCCTGCACGTCGGCAAGATTGCCCGTTACGGATTCAAGGGCATCGCCTGTATCGAGCATTATTACACCGTATGCGGAATTATCACTTTTGAAGACTACACAGTCTACCACACCTTTAAGGGTGATACGCTCTTTTTCGGCACTCACTCGGCACGGCACTCCTTTCAGTTATCATTCATTCCCAGAAAGTCTGCAATGTCTGAAACATCGACGGCTCGGACTATGCCAAACTGCCTTTCAAGACTTTCTGCTTTGGTTCTTATTTCGTCATTGTGAGAGGTCAGCAGGATAATGTCACGCATACACTCCTTGCCTGCAATGACCTCCTCCCAATAACAGCCCTTGACCAGCATTTCAAGCTCGCGCTCGGTGCAGGTGCAGGGTATAAGAAGATAGCTTTTTACTCTGCGCCTGCATCTGTCGAGCCTTACGGCTTTATAGCAGAAGATACCTATGACTGCAAGCGCGATAAAAGCTGTTATTATTACACTGTAAAGCATATGCTCACCTCCGTACATTTTGCTTTATGATATGCAAAATGATGCGGCTTTGTGAACAAACAGGCGGACAGCCAAAACTGCCCGCCTGAAATTATGCAAATTACTGCTCTGCGTTCTTCTTTGCCTCGATATCGGCAAGAGCATCTTTTCTGGAAAGATTTATTCTTCCCTGGTTGTCTATCTCCATTACCTTGACAACTATTTCGTCGCCTACGGAAACAACGTCCTCGACCTTTTCAACTCTCTGCTTGTCCAGCTTTGAGATGTGAACAAGTCCGTCCTTGCCCGGTGCTATCTCAACAAATGCGCCGAACTGCATCAGCTTGACTACCTTGCCCTTGTAGATAGCTCCTACCTCGGGATCGTTTGCGATAGTATCGATAATAGCGATAGCCTGCTTTGCCTTGTCAAGATCAAGACCCGATACAAATACGTTGCCCTCTTCTGTGATGTCGATCTTGACCTCACAGTCAGCGGAGATCTTCTGGATAACCTTTCCGCCCGAACCGATGACCTCACGGATCTTATCGACAGGAACCTTGGTTGTGAGCATCTTGGGAGCCCACTTGCTTACTGTAGGTCTTACCTCCGGGATTGCCTTGAGCATTATCTCGTCAAGGATATAGTTTCTTGCCTTGTGTGTTTTTTCAAACGCGCTTGCGATTATATCGTAGGTAAGTCCGTCTACCTTGATATCCACCTGGATAGCTGTGATACCATTCTTTGTACCGCCTACCTTGAAGTCCATATCGCCGTAGAAATCCTCAAGACCCTGGATATCAACCATTGTCATCCAGCTGCCGTCTTCCTTGGTGATAAGACCGCAGGAGATACCTGCAACAGGTGCTTTGATAGGAACACCTGCGTCCATAAGCGCAAGAGTAGAACCGCAGATAGAACCCTGTGATGTTGAGCCGTTGGAGGAAAGAACCTCTGATACGCAGCGGATAGCGTACGGGAAATCCTCAACAGACGGGATAACAGGAACGAGCGCTCTTTCAGCGAGTGCGCCGTGACCGATCTCACGTCTTCCGGGTCCTCTGGACGGTTTTGTCTCGCCTACGGAGTAGGACGGGAAATTGTACTGGTGCATATATCTCTTGCATGTTTCCTCGTCAAGTCCGTCGAGCTTCTGCGCGTCGGAGACAGGACCGAGGGTTGCGATTGTCATAACCTGTGTCTGACCTCTGGTGAAGATACCCGAGCCGTGTACTCTTGGCAGAACGCCTACCTCGGCAGCGAGAGGTCTTATCTCGTCGATACCTCTGCCGTCGACACGCTTGCCGTTATACAGCCACTCTCTTACTATAGTCTTCTGTGCCTTGTACATTACCTCGCCGATAATGTCGGGAAGGTTTTCATACTCCTCGGAGAATGTTTCCACAATCTCGTCCTGGATAGGAACAAGTCTTGCATCTCTTACTGTCTTATCATCTGTATCGAGTGCATACTTGAGCTTATCGCCGAACTGATCAAGGATCTTGTCCATCATATCGTGGTCAAGCTCCATAGACTCAAACTCGAACTTCGGCTTGCCTATCTGCTTTTGGATATCGGAAATGAATGCTACCATATTCTTTATCTCGGCATGACCGAACTTGATAGCCTCAAGCATAAGGTCGTCGGGTATCTCATTAGCGCCTGCCTCTATCATAACCACCTTTTCGGCAGAGCCTGCAACTGTGAGGTTGAGGTCGTTATGCGCTCTCTGCTCAAGTGTAGGGTTGAGTACGAGCTGACCGTCAACATAGCCGACATTGATAGATGCAACAGGTCCGTTCCACGGAATATCGGAAATGGAGATAGCGATAGATGCGGCTATCATACCTGCAATTTCGGGTGAGTTGTCGGGGTCAACGGAAAGCACGGTGATAACTACTGTTACGTCGTTGCGCATATCCTTTGGGAAAAGCGGTCTGATAGGTCTGTCGACACATCTTGATGCAAGGATAGCCTTATCAGAAGCCTTGCCCTCTCTTTTTGTGAAAGAGCCGGGTATTCTGCCTACTGAATACATCTTCTCTTCAAAGTCAACGGAGAGCGGGAAAAAGTCAACGCCCTCTCTTGGCTTTGCAGATGCGGTAACGTTTGCCATAACGACTGTCTCGCCGTATCTTACCC
Organism: uncultured Eubacteriales bacterium; assembly: GCA_900314975.1. Lineage (GTDB taxonomy): Bacteria > Bacillota > Clostridia > Oscillospirales > Ruminococcaceae > Hominimerdicola. The sequence continues at coordinate 128,089 of OMXI01000001.1, forward strand.
AGCACGAACCGTTTGCAAGTCCGCAGGTCTTGCCTGTTTCAACCTTTACAGGTCTGCCTACGTAAGTTGTTTCAAAAGTTCTGAAATTCTCAAACATTTTTCTTCCTCCAAATTCATTATTCTATTTGGTGAAAGCATTAGCAATAAACACAGACTACGCTTTGCATAACCTCTGTTTAATGCTAATACGCCTGCACCAAACATTGCTTTGTTTTTTGTGTATGATACACCAAAAGGCAGTGACAATAAATTGCCTCTGCCTTAATGGATAATCACAAAAATTACTTACGGATACCCAGCTTCTCGATTGTAGCTCTGTATCTGTTGATGTCCTTCTTCTTGAGGTAGTTAAGAAGATTTCTTCTCTTACCTATCATCTTGAACAGACCGCTTCTTGAATGGTTGTCCTTCTTGTGTGTCTTGAGATGCTCGGTAAGGTCTGCTATTCTTCTTGTAAGGATAGCTATCTGTACCTCAGGGGATCCTGTGTCGTTGTCGTGGGTCTTGTTAGCCTCGATAACGGCTGTCTTTTCGTCTTTTCTCAGCATTTGTTTGTACCTCTTTCATTATTATTTTCCGCTGTCGAAGGATATGGCAGGTAGCTTTCCCGTTCGGGCTTTACCCATATTCTGCGGCAGGGATACGCTGTCAACACAGCATTTATTATTATACAGTATAGGCGCTGTTTTGTAAAGGGTGTTCACGAAAAGTTTACACTTTACTTTACGCCGTGATGATCCTTGCCTGCGGTGAGGGTATTCTTCATCAGCATGGCAATAGTCATAGGTCCTACGCCGCCGGGTACGGGAGTGATGTAGCTTGCTTTATCCTTGACGCTTTCAAAGTCAACATCGCCGCAGAGCTTGCCATTCTCGTCTCTGTTCATTCCAACGTCGATAACGACTGCGCCCTGCTTTACATAGTCAGCTGTTATCATTTTAGCTCTGCCGACTGCGGCAACGAGGATATCTGCTCTGCTTGTAACGGCTTTGAGGTCTTTGGTCTTTGAGTGGCAGATAGTGACGGTACCGCTTTGGTGCAAAAGCAGCATAGCCTGCGGCTTGCCGACGATATTGCTTCTGCCGATAACAACGCACTCTTTGCCTGCTATCTCGGTGCCTGTTGACTTGATAAGCTCCATAACGCCTGCGGGTGTGCAGGGCAGGAAGCTGTAATCACCTATCATTATCTTGCCCACATTTACTGGGTGGAATGCGTCAACGTCCTTATCGGGACGGATATTGTTGATGATTATCTTGTCGTCAAGATGCTTTGGCAGCGGCAGCTGAACGAGTATGCCGTCTACCTTGTCATCATTGTTGAGCTTGTCGACCAATGCGAGAAGCTCCTGCTCGGTAGTCTCCTCGGGGAGTGCATACTTGTAGGAATTAAAGCCCACTGTTTCGCAAGCCTTTTCCTTGTTTCTAACATACACCTGTGATGCGGGGTCGTTGCCGACGATAACGACTGCAAGTCCTATCTCGATACCCTGTGCCTTCAGCTTTTCTGTTTCAACTCTGATATCCTCTTTTACCTGTGCGGAAACTGCCTTTCCGTCGATTATGTTTGCCATATCATTTCACCTCGTTGTTATTGCCGTTTGGCTTGTTGTTATTGTTATTTGATTTGTTCTTGTTGTTATTGCCCTTGTTTTTGTTGTTATTGGCATTATTTTTATTGCCGCCCTGCTTATTGCTGTTGTTGGGCTTGTTATTATTATTCTGACCGCCCTGCTTATTGTTGTTATTGGGCTTGCTGTTATTGTTCTGCTTACCGCCCTGCTTATTGCCGCCATTATTATTGCCGCCATTATTTTTATTGCGGTTCTTGCCGCGGTTATTGCGGCTGTGGTAGTTGTTCTTCTTTTTCTGACCGTTGTTTGTGCCGCTGTTGTTATTCTGCTTGGGCTGTGACTGCTGTTTGTTTTCGGCTTTCTTTTCCTCGGTTTTGGTCTGCTCCGCCTTTGGCTCTGACTTTTTCTCCTCGGACTTGGGCTGCTCCGTCTTTGGCTCTGACTTTTTCTCCTCGGACTTGGGCTGCTCCGTCTTTGACTCTGACTTTTTCTCCTCGGGCTTGGTCTCCTCTGCCTTTGGCTCGACATTCTTTTCTTCGGACTTTTCGCCATCGGTCTCGCACTTTAGAGCAGCTCTTGCAGCCTTGCGTTCGGCAGCAGCCTTTATGTCAGCCTGCTCTGCCTTATCAAGAGCCTCCTGTCTTGCTTTCTTGGCGGTCTCGCCGAACTGCTGTTCGTACTCTTTTTCAAGTTCGGCTGTGTCCTCGCCGTTCTTTTTTGCCTCGGATATTTTGGACTTTAATTCTCTGCGCTCTTTCTCAAAGCGGTTGAGGTTATCGTACTGGAGTATCATCTCGCGCGAAAGCTCGGTATCCTTGAAGAAAACATAGTCCTTGAACTTATGGATCCTTACGCGGATAGCGATTATCGCTGCGACGCTCGCAACAAAGCAAAGTCCCGCAAGCAGCTGTGAGGCTCTTACGCTGCCGATGTAAAGCGAGTCGGTGCGCAGACCCTCGATGAAGAATCTGCCAAGACCGTACCAGCCTGTATAACAAAGGAAGATCTCGCCGTCGAACTTTCTGTGCTTGAAGTAGAGGTGCAGCAGTATAAAGCCTGCAAGGCACCACAGCGATTCGTACAAAAAGCACGGGTGTATGGGGAGAGTCGGGTCAACGCTGCCGTCGGTGATGTTCTTGCTGACGTAGTTGGCGGTGGTGAGGCTTATCATTCCCCAAGGCTTGTCGGTGTTTGTGCCAAAGCACTCCTGATTGAAAAAGTTGCCCCAGCGCCCTATTGCCTGTCCGATGAAAAAGCAGGGTGCTGCAACGTCAAGCATTGTCATAAGGCGCAGCTTTTTCAGCTTGGTTATATAACCGCCGACGAGTATCGCGCCGATAACACCGCCGTATATCGCAAGTCCGCCGTCTCGGAAATCAAAGAACTTAGTTATTGGCGTTGAATCGCTGAAAATAACGTAGTAAAGTCTTGCGCCGATGATCGCACCGAAGAAACCGCCTATGACTGCATCGGTCGCACGGTCGGGGTCGATGCCCGCTTTTTTCATTTTCTTAAAGCCGTAGATAAGTGCAAGCACGATACCCACTGCGATAAGAAATCCGTACCAGTATATCTTGAAATTCGTACCGGGGATAGTGAACATCACTCTGTCGATGTCAATGCCCGATTTAAGCACGTTGTCACCGTCACCGAAGTTTGGAAAGTACACTCGGTTCGGGTTGTCATTCAGCTTATCCCAGACTTCGCCGGTTTGCTGCGCTAATGTCTGAACAGCCTGTATCATTTTACATTCTTCCTTTCTGTCCCTATAATTATTCTTTATTTGTCACTATGCTTATGCTGCTGCGGTCGGTGCTGAGGATATCGTCTATCATATTCTCGCAGTCCTCCGCGGTTATAGAGGCTATCATTCCCAGATCATCAAACAGCGTCATATCCTCGCAGTCAAAGCTGTAATAAAGCATTGCGTCTGCACACGCCTTAACATCGTTTATGCTGCTGACCTTTTCGCCGTAGCGCACACGCTTGTCGGTCTCAAACAGCTCTGTGTCGATACCCTCTTTTTTGAGACGTTCAATTTCGGCATAGATGCGCCTTGCGACCTCGTCGGGCTGTGATGACTCGCCCTCGACGATGCAGGTGAAAAATCTGCCGGGGCTTGCATATACAAACGTTCCGAAGGCTGGATTGATAAGTCCCTCCTCCAGCAGAGAATTGTACAGCGGTGAGGTCTGACCGACAAGCTGTTCGAGCAGCATTGCGGCTATGACCGTTTTGGTGAAATACTCTCTGCCCTGCGGTGCCTGTGACTTAAAGCCTATACAGAAAACGGGTATGCCGACAGCTGCGGTATGGCTGACTCTATGCTCGCACACCTGCGGCGGTTCGTCGGGGAACCTCGTTTCAAGGTGGATATCGCGGCTTGGCTTGAGCTTTTTGTCGCATATGTCAAGCACGGTCTGCTCGTCGATATTGCCCGCGATAGAGAGGGTCATATTGTGCAGATTGTAAAAGGCATTGTAGCAGGTGTACAAAAGCTCGGGAGTAATCTGCGCGATAGACTCTACCGTACCTGCGACATCTATCCTTACGGGGTTGTTCACATACAGCGCTTTGAGCAGATTTTTAAAGCACTTTCTTGACGGCGAATCGTCGCCCATCTGTATCTCCTGCGCGATTATGCCCTGCTCCTTTTCAACGTTCTCCTTGGTGAAATACGGAGACTGCACAAAGTCGAGCAGTATTTCAAGCGACTGCTCGTAATTGTCGGTACAGCTGAACTGGTATGCTGTGATATCGTTGGCAGTAAAGGCGTTTGCCGCCGCGCCCGTTTTGGCGTATTGCTCAAAAACATTGCTGTTATCGTCAGACTCAAACAGCTTATGCTCGAGGTAGTGGGCTATGCCGTCGGGTACCTGTATGAAATCACCCGTATCGTCTGTTTTGAAACAGTTGTTTATCGAGCCGTACTTTGTGCCGAAAAGTGCTTCGACTGTAGAAAAGCCTTCTTTTTTCCACATAAGGATATCAAGTCCCGAATCGTGATGAACCAGGGTATACTGCTCACCCAAAAGCTCGCTTTTGATTATCTGCTTATTCATCACCGCTCACCTCCTGCTGTGACTGCATAACATAGAAGGTATCGTACCTGAATGTTTTTGCGCACTCAATCACCTGCGCTCTGGTGACATTTCTGAATATATCGCACACCTGCTCGGGCGTATACGCTGTGCCGCGCGTGCTTTGTGCGAGGTAATACTCTACCATTCGGTAAATGGAATCGTTGTTGGACTTAAAGCCTGTGCAAAGGTATGTCACTGCGTTTTCAAGCTCCTCGTCGGTAAAGTCGCCGTTTTTTACAGCTTCAAGCTGGTCAAGGATAGCTTTCTCGGCGATGCCGATATTCTCTCTTGCAATACCGCTTGAAACTATCATTGTACCTTTGAGATCGGCATAGACAGCCGAGCAGTAATAGCAAAGCGACATCTTCTCGCGCACGTTGGCAAACAGCTTTGAAAACGGAGTTCCGCCGTACAGCGCCGCAAACACCTTTGCAACATAGATGTCCCTGCAGTCAGACTTGAAAGCCATTATCATCTTGCTCTGGTTGATATCCTGTGTTTCGCTGACGCGCTCGGTGAGCTGCTTTATGGGTGAGGGCTTCTGGTAGCTTACTTTAACGACGTTTTCGCGCTTGAGCTTGCCCATTGCCTCGATTATCACGGGCTTGACCGCCTCAAAGTCCTTTCCGCACATGGTTATGTCAATCTGCGCGCTGCGTTTGAGCTGCTCGTATCTTTCAAAAAGCTGCTGCGGTGTGACTGCTCTTGCGTTTTCGATAGTGCCAAGCACGTTTACGCAGGCAGGCTCATCCTTATAGATGACCTCTCTTGCGCGGCGCATTGAATAGCCAAACTTGTCGTTTATCTCGGCTCTGATAGTATCCTCAAGCTCTTTTTTGCGCATGGACACATACTTCTCGCTGAACGCTCCGTTTTCAAGCTGCGGGTCAAAGAGGCAGTCAAGCATAGTCTGCACCGCTTTGACGGAGATGACCTCCTTGTTCATTGTGAACTCGTCGCCGATATACTCGATGCTCAGACCGTTTTCCTGGATATCCCCCACACGCCTTGAACGCGCCGAAAGCACAGCGCCGTATAGATACGCAAGGTTCTTTGTCATCTGTGTCATTGACGGACACTTGCGGTTTGACGATGCAAGGATATCTGTGACAAGGTTGTTCAGCGGTGCTGTCTTTTCGTCGACAGGCACGGCGAAGGTCACAGTGATATAGTTTGATTTGAATTTCGGGTCGGTTATCTCGGTAAGGGTTATCCCGTCACCGATAACTGATTTGTTGTATGCGATTGGCATATCATTCCTCCTGACAAGCAGCAGTATTTTGCCGCAGGTTAATTTTTCTTTTCCATAAAAGCTGTATTGTCCTCGCCCGCTATCTTTGCAAAGCCTTTCAGCGTTTGCGCATCAAGCGTTATGAAGGGCGTTTCTTTTATCATCGTTTTTCTTTTCAGATCCGCAAAGTAGATTATAAGGCGGCTCTGGCTCTGCTCGCTTTGCACCTGCTTTGCATAGTCTTTTATGCTTTGTAAAAGGTCAGTATCGCGTGAATCGGCTCTTATGCACAGATCGCGCGACAGGCAGCTCTGGACAAAGCTGTCTGCGTTTATTATATGCTCGGCGATTATCTTGGGCTTTTCGTCCTCGCGCCCCGAAACCTTGCCTGTGACGTACACAAGCTGCCCTTGTGAGAGCAGGTGCGATGCTGCGCGGTAGGTTTCGGGAAAGACGACAAGCTCTATCGACGAGGAAGCGTCCTCGATTTCGGCAAAGCACATCATATCGCCCTTTTTGGTTTTAAGCTCCTTGCGGGAGACTACCATGCCCACGGCTTTGACTGCCCTGCCCTCGTCTGCGCCGTCTGTGCGCTCGTGCTCGGCTGCTATCTGCGCACAGGTAAGGCACTTATCAGCTTTTGCAAAGGGCATTATATCATCTGCGGGATGACCCGAGATATACATACCCAGCGCCTCGTGTTCAAGCGCAAGCAGCTGCTTTGCGGGGTACTCTTCTTTCTTTGGGATAGGCTTTTCAAGACTTGCGCCGCTGTCATCGCTGCCAAGCCCGAAAAAGTCCAGCTGACCCTCAAGGTTGCTTTCACGGCTTTGTGCGGCACTTGTCATAATGTCGGCACAGGCATCGAGCATTTCGCGGCGGTTGTTCGGAAAGCAGTCAAACGCGCCGCTTTTTATCAGCGCCTCGACCGTGCGGGTGCTTATATCACGCCCGCTGACACGTGTGCAAAAGTCCCAAAGGGATTTGAACTCGCCGTTTGCATTACGCTCGGCAATGATAGACGCAATTGCAGATTCGCCAAGGCTCTTAACGGCAAGCAGTGCAAACCTTATGCCGCCGGGCTGTGCGATAAAGCCTTTCTCGCTTTTGTTTATATCTATAGGAAGCACTCTGACACCGTTTGCTGTGACACCTGAAATGTAGCCGAAAAGCTTGTCCGTGGAGTCAAGCAGAGCGTTTGTCATAAGCGCCGCCATATATTCTTTGTAGTAGTGGCATTTAAGATACGCCGTCTGATAGGAAATTGTCGCGTAAGCAGCGGCGTGGGATTTATTGAAGGCGTAGCTTGCAAAGGACGACATCTCGTCAAATATCTCGTTGGCGATATTCTCGGGAACTCCGTTTGCGACTGCACCGACGCACTGTCCCTGCTCGCCGTAGACAAAAGCCTTGCGCTCTGCTTCAAGCACGCTGGCTTTTTTCTTTGCCATAGCTCTGCGCACGATATCCGCTCTGCCGTACGAATAGCCTGCAAGCTTGCGGAATATCTGCATAACCTGCTCCTGATAGACTATACAGCCGTAGGTGACTTCAAGTATATCTTTCAAAAGCGGGTGCTTGTAGGTGACAAGCTTTGGGTTGTGGCGGTTGCGGATATATGTCGGTATGGAATCCATAGGACCGGGACGGTAAAGAGAGATGACTGCTATCAGGTCCTCTATGCCAGTAGGCTTAAGCTTGGTTATGGTGGCTGTCATTCCCGCGCTTTCAAACTGGAAAACGCCGTCTGTTTTGCCCTGCGAGAGCATTTCGTATACCGCCTTGTCGTCAAGAGGGATTTTGTTTATATCAAAATCGGGGTGGTCTTTTTTTACCTGCTGTGCGGTGTGGTTGATTATGGTCAGGTTGCGCAGCCCGAGAAAGTCTATTTTGAGCAAGCCGAGCCGTTCGAGGATAGTCATGGTATACTGCGTTGATACCTGTCCGTCACGCGCATAGACGGGAACGTAATAGTCCACGGGCTCTTTGGTTATAACAACGCCCGCCGCGTGCGTGGAGACGTTTCGCGGCATACCCTCGACCTTCATTGCGGTGTCGATAAGCTCTTTTATCTTTGGGTCGGCGTTATACATTTTTGCGACCTCGGGAACCTGCTTTACAGACTCTGCAAGCGGCAGACCTCTCGGCACAGCCTTAGATACCATATCGCCCGTCTGGTACGGCAGACCCATTACCCTTGCGACATCGCGCACCGCCTGTTTTGCGGCAAGCGTACCGAAGGTAGCTATCTGTGCGACGTGGTCGGCGCCGTATTTGTTTATTACATAGTCGATAACGCGCTGACGTCCTTCCATACAAAAGTCAACGTCAAAATCGGGCATTGAAACTCTCTCGGGGTTGAGAAATCTTTCAAAGAGAAGATTGTATTTAAGCGGGTCGATACCCGTTATGCCGATACAGTAGGCACAAAGGCTGCCTGCGCCCGAGCCTCTGCCGCAGCCGACGGGTATGCCGTGCGTTTTGGCGTAATTTATAAAATCCCAGACTATCAGGTAATAGTCGGTATAGCCCATTTTTGTGATTATGTCAAGCTCGTAGTCAAGGCGATTGACTGCCTCGTCCGTGGGCTGTGCGTAGCGCTTGTACAAGCCTTTTTTGCACATATCGCGCAGAAACTTTTCATTGTCGTCCACGCCGTTGATATGAAAATACGGCAGCTTGGTTTTGCCGAACTCAAACTCGACATTACACATATCGGCTATCTTAACGGTGTTCTCGATCGCCTCGGGGTAATTGGCAAAAAGCTGCGACATCTCGCTGCCGCTTTTGACATAAAACTCCTCGGTGGGAAACTCCAGCTTGTTTGGGTCGTCAAGCGTTGTGGCAGTTGATATGCACACAAGCACACGCTGCGCCTTTGCGTCCTCTTTGCGAAGATAATGCGCATCATTGGTAGCCACAAGCGGTATGCCCGTTTCACGCGAGAGCCGCGCAAGCATCGGGATTATCCTCTTTTGGTCGTCAATGCCGTGGTCTTGCAATTCAAGGTAATAATTGCCCTGACCGAATATCTCGTTATAGCGCAGGGCGGTCTGTTTTGCGCCCTCAAAGTCGCCGTTTGTAAGCTTGCGGGGTATCTCGCCCGCAAGGCACGCGGAAAGACAGACAAGTCCCCCGCTGTATTTTCGCAAAAGCTCCTCGTCTACGCGCGGTTTATTGTAAAACCCCTCGATGTACGAAAGCGAAACAAGCTTTATAAGGTTGCGGTAGCCCTGCTCGTTTTTGCAAAGCAGGACAAGGTGGTAGGGCGAGGAATCTATTTTGCCAGCCTTGTCAAACCGCGTACGCGGCGCAACGTAGGTCTCGCAGCCGATTATCGCCTTTATCCCCTGCGCTTTGCAGGCGTTATAGAACTCGACTGCGGCGAACATATTTCCGTGGTCGGTAACGGCGCAGGCGGTCTGTCCAAGTTCTTTGACGCGCGCGGCAAGCTCTGTGAGACGGCAGGCACCGTCAAGCAGAGAATACTCGCTGTGCAGATGAAGATGTACAAAATCGGTCAATTCTTTTTCGCCTTTTCCTTTCGTATACTTTCGGCTATCTCGGCAATTTTCTGCATTCTGTGGTTCGCGCCCGAGCGTGATATGGGCGGTTCAAGCGCCGCACCAAGCTCGTTGAGCGAGAAATCGGTATTTTCAAGCCGCAGCAGTGCGATGCTTTGCAGGTTTTCGGGCAGGCTGCCGATGCCCATTGTCGAATCTATAAGCTCTATATCGGCAATCTGCTTTTCCGCGGCGCAGAGAGTTTTATCAATATTTGCGTTGTCACAGTTCATAGAGCGGTTTATCTTGTTCTTGACGTCCTTGAGCATTTTGACGTTCATTATTTCAAGCGAGGACATCTGCGCACCCATCATTGTGAGTATGTCGATGATGTTCTCGGAGTCCTTGACGTAAACTATCTGGTAGTGCTTTCGCTCGACGTGCTTGGGGATTATGCCATAGCTGTCGATAAGCAGCAAGCCAAGTGAGTTGCAAAGCTCAAGCGTGGGCATAACGAACTCCATATGATACTTTTTTTCGGGGTTGTTCACGCTGCCGCAGGCAAGAAAGATACCGCCCACGACATACGGGTAATACTTTGCTTTGGGCAGGTCGTCCTTGGTCATTCCGCGGCTTTCGTCAAGCTGAAAATAGTCAAGGATATAAAGCCTGTCCTGCGCGCTTGTGATTTTGAGGTCGTAAAGCACCGCAGAGCCTTTGCGCTGTATCTGCGTGACCTGCACGGCGCTGCTGCTTTCAAGTATGCGGTTTACGTTGAGCACGAAAAAGTCGCGCAGAAGGTCATTCTCGGTAAGCACGGTGATATCGTCGGCACAAAGCGAATTGGCGCACAAAAGCACGCCCATAAGACAGGCATCAGCCTTGTCCCGTGAGTTTATGCGCTCGATTATTTCCTGTTTTGCTCTGTATGAAAACGATTGCTCCTGCATTTATGACTGTCCCTTTTAGTGTTTTTCGATATCTCTGTGCTGTATCCTTACTGTGTGGTTCTTTTCGCGAAGGTGCTGCGCAAGCGCCTCGGCAAATGCTACGCTGCGGTGCTTTCCGCCCGTGCAGCCGAACGCTATGACCAGCTGCGACTTGCCCTCTTTTTCGTAAAGCGGGATAAGAAAATCAACAAGGTTGCACAGCTTATCGAGCAGCCTTTTTGACTGGTCGAATTTCATTACATATGTGTACACCTCGGGGTTGAGTCCCGTGAGGTTTTTAAGCTCAGGAATATAAAACGGATTTGGCAGACACCTTACGTCAAACACGAGGTCACCCTCGGGCATATAGCCGAACTTGAAGCCAAATGAACGGACATCTATGCGCATAAAATCGGTCGCCTCGGAGAACACCTCGCGCATTCTCTCGCGAAACTCGCCTGCTGATGAATTGGTGGTGTCAAAATAGTAATCCGCCATAGCTTTTATCGGCACGAGAGTCTCGCGCTCTGTTTCTATCGCTTTTCTGATATTGCCAAATGACACCTCGTCAAGAGGGTGCTTACGGCGCGTTTCCTTATAGCGCCTGATGATAGCATCATCCGAGCAGTCGAGAAAGACTATCTTCAGCCCGATGTCCTCCTCTTTGAGCAGCGTCAGCGCGTCCTTCATCTTTGAGAAAAGCTCGCCGCTGCGTATATCTATAACGAATGCAACTTTTTCTATTTTACCGTCGGACTGTTTGCAGATATCCACAAACTTGCCGATAAGCTCGGGAGGCATATTATCTATGCAGTAATAGCCCATATCCTCAAGCACTTCAATACAGCTTGACTTGCCAGAGCCCGACATACCCGTAACTATAACGAACTGCATTTTTTAGACCTCCTGTTTGAAAGGGATTATCCTGACTTCACATTCAAGGAACTGCCCTGTTTTTTCCTGTACGATTTTTTGGACTTGTTCGATAAGCGAGACAACGTCCCGTGATGTTGCGCCGCCCTTGTTTATGACAAATCCGCAGTGCTTTTCGGACACCTGCGCGCCGCCTACGGTGAAGCCCCGCAGCCCGCTGTCCTGTATCAGCTTGCCCGCAAAGAAACCTTCGGGACGCTTAAAGGTCGAGCCTGCGCTTGCAAATTCAAGCGGCTGCTTATCTCTGCGCCTGCCCATAAGCTCGTTCATTTTGCTTTCTATCTGCGCTTTGTCGCCCTTTTGCAGCTCAAAGACCGCATCGCAGACGACTCCGCCCGTTTGCATAATGCTGCTGTGGCGGTATGAAAGGTCAAGCTGTGCGTTTGTCAGCTTTTCAAGCTCTCCGTGGCGGTTTACCGCTGTGCAGTACTTGACGACATCTTTCATCTCGCCGCCGTACGCGCCCGCATTCATAAAGACCGCGCCGCCGACAGTACCGGGGATACCGTAGGCAAATTCAAGTCCTGTCAGCGAATTTTCAAGTGCAAAGCGGCAAAGCTTCACAAGGCTGCAGCCTGCCTGTGCGTAGATGCTTGTTTCGCCGAGCATTCTGACCTCGCCCATTTCGCCTGCGATATGCAGCACTACGCCGTCAAAGCCCTCGTCGGCAAAAAGCACATTGGAGCCTTTGCCAAGCACGAATATGCGCACACCGTCTGCACGCGCTGCATCAAGCAGCTTTCGCAGGCTCTGCGCGGAATTGACCTCGATAAGTGCGATACAGCTGCCGCCTATCTTAAAGGTAGTATGTGCGCAAAGCGGTTCATTCATAAGTATTTCGCAGCCGCACGCGCGGGCGGTCTCAAAAAGTCTTTGTGTATTCATAGGGGAACTGTCCAAAAATATGGACTCTCCTTTCTCAAAGGAATTCTATCTTGGGGTGCTTGCGGTGGACAAACTCTGCAAGCTTGTCAAGGTCGGCATTTATCACGAGATGCTCCGGGAAATCCACTTCCTGCGCGATTTTCTGTGCGGTGTCCACCACGCCGATAAGGTCGCAGTAGTGTGCATCGGAGTCGAAAACGACAGGCACTTCGTACTTTTTGCAAAGGCGCAGCACCTCGTAGGAGTTCTCAAACGAGCCGCTTTTGTAAAGTATCGAGCTTTCGTTTATCTCGACAAGCTTGCCGTACTCCTTAAACGCCTTTACGCACCTTTCAAAATCTATCGGGAACATATCTGTTGTGCAGTGCCCGATAACGTCAACGATAGGGTCCTGCGCTGCCTTTATGTAGGCTCTCGTATGGTTTTCCGCCGTTGTGGGCTGGTAGACCTGCCTGTGCATCGACGCGACTACCCATTCAAGCTTTTCAAGAGTCTTTCGGGGCATATCAAAGCGCCCTTCATTATCTATTATATTGGTCTCAACGCCTTTCAGCACTGTTACGCCGCATATCTTTCTCGGCAGGATACGCAGGTTATCAAAGTGCCAGATGTGCGGTGAATCGGGCATTTCGCCCCAATGGTCCGTCATCGCAACGACCTTTATTCCTCGCTGTGCGGCGCTGCGGCAGTTCTCGGTAATGGTCGAATATGCGTGAGTTGATGCAAGTGTGTGCGTGTGCATATCACCAATTATTTTCATTTCATTCACCCTTACTATCTGAAAATCTAAATCTCTTATCTCTTACTTCTTACTTCCTACCTCTTACTTCTTATCTCTTACTTCTTATCTCTTACTTCTTACCTCTAAAAGTTATCCCAGCTCTTGACCTTGTCCTTCTTATCCATTTGCAGACCAAGGTTTTCAAGCAGCTCGGCAGCGGCATTGTAACCCATCTTCTTCTGACGGTTGTTCATAGCTGCGACCTCAAGGATAACTGCGAGGTTACGACCGGGCTTGATAGGTATGGTAAGGCTTGGTACCTTAACGCCGAGGATAGCTGTATACTCGTTGTCAACGCCCATTCTGTCGTATATCTTGGTGCTGTCCCACGGCTCAAGCTCAACGATAAGGTCTATCTTCTCGCTGACCTTGATGGCACCCATACCGAACAGTCTTCTGGTATTGATGATACCGATACCGCGAAGCTCAAGGAAGTGGCGGATATTATCGGGTGACGAGCCGACAAGCGTTTTGTTTGATGTCTTTCTTATCTCAACTGCGTCGTCTGCGACAAGACGGTGACCGCGCTTTACAAGCTCGACAGCAGTTTCGCTCTTACCTACGCCGCTTTCGCCGACGATAAGCAGACCTTCGCCGTAGACCTCGATAAGCACGCCGTGGCGCGTGATACGCGGTGCAAGCTCAACGCTCAAGTACCCTATAAGCGAGGCGATAAACGCTGTTGTGCTGTCGGGAGTTCTTGCGATAGGCACCTCGTATTTCTTTGCTATTTCAAGCATTTCGGGATAAAGCTCGTGACCTCTTGCGACGATGAAAAGAGGTATCTTGGTCGCAAAAAGCGCATCGATACGCTGGTATCTTGTGTTCTCGTCAAGAGATGCAAGGTAGGCAAACTCCATATTTCCGCAAATCTGCACGCGCTCCGCGTTGAAATACTCGTAAAAGCCCATAAGCTGCAAGCCCGGACGGTTGCAGTCGTTTTCGGTAACGGTTATTTCGTCAAGGCTGTCGGGCGAATAGACCATTTCGCAGTTGAGCTGGTCAACAATATCCTTTACCTTTACGCTGAATATCTCTGCCATAATTTTCGTTCCTTTCGTTTTTGGATTTATATAAAGTCGTTCATCTTACTCGTCATCATCAGGGTGCGGCTCGTTTTTCCAAAAGTCCTTTACTGTGAGCTGCACACATTCGATCATATCAAAAAGTCTTTCGCCGCAGCAGTATTCAAGCGGCTCACAATCGCCCAATGTCACGCCGAAGCCGAGAGCGTCGCTGCAAAAACCGTCGGAGTCTGTTTTAACATCGGGGTCTTGCTTTTGCACCCAGCGGAACAAGCCCCACAGCGAATTGTTTTCGGTGAATTTCTCACCGTCCATTGAGAGCTTTTCCACATCAAAACACATTATGAAATTCACGCAGCCGTCCTGGTCATAGTATATCTGAAAATCATCGTTGTAATCGTAGTCACTTCATATGGGTAGCCGTAGGGAGTATCGGTTACTGTCTGCAAATCGTCAAACAGGGCGCGCACATCGTGCATATGCATACCCAGCTTTATATCGCCGACTCCCTCGCCTAATTTTATGTCAAACATAGCTGCTCCTTTCAAAGTCTCAAAAGACCTTTTCGGCACATCTCGTTTGCGGCAACGAGGATACCCATTCTGCCGCTCGGGTAGGTTATGCCGCCTTGCAGCCACGCAGCAAACGGCTCTCTTATCGGTGCGTCTGCCGAGAGCTCGATAGATGCGCCCATTGTGAACGCGCCCGCTGCCATTATCACCTTGCTTTCGTAGCCCGGCATATCCCACGCTTCAGGGGTCACGAAGCTGTCCACGGGCGAGCCTTTCTGAATTCCCTGGCAAAAGGCTGTGAGGTTCTGCTCGTTTTCAAGCAGGACAGATGCGATGATGTCAGTTCTTGTTTCGCTGCTTTCGGGGAGAGTCTTAAATCCGAGTTTTTCAAACAGTCTGCACGCGAATACCGAGGTCTTTACGGCATTTGCGACAGTCTGCGGCGAGAGGAAAAAGCCCAGCAGCATTTCTCTGTTCTGCGAAAGCGTACAGCCGACCTCTTTGCCCATACCGACGCAGGTGAGCCTGTCGGCACACTTTTCAACAAGGTCTGCCCTGCCGCAGATGTATCCGCCCGTGCTTGCGATGCCGCCGCCGGGATTTTTGATAAGCGAGCCTATTATAAGGTCTGCACCGACCGAAAGCGGCTCTTTTTTCTCGACGAACTCACCGTAACAGTTATCGACCATAACGATAATATCTGGGTTTGCGCTCTTTGCAGTCTGCGCTATTTTTCCTATTATCTCAACATTGAGCGACGGGCGCAGCGAATAGCCGCGTGAGCGCTGGATATACGCGACCTTTGCGGTCTTTGCTTTTTGCGCTATCGTTTCAAGATCGGGGTATTTATCGTCAATCAGATCGACCTGCTCGTACTTAACGCCGAAATCAATAAGCGAGCCAGAACCCTTTTCGCCTGTAAGACCTATCACTCCCTCAAGGGTATCGTACGGTCTGCCGACGCAGGAAAGCAGCGTATCGCCCATTCGCAATGCGCCGAACAGCGCGGTGGAAAGCGCGTGCGTGCCGTTGACAAAGGTGTGGCGAACGATAGCATCCTCGCCGCCGAATGCCTGTGCAAAGACCTTATCGAGCGTATCTCTGCCGCAGTCGCCGTAGCCGTAGCCCGTTGTGCCTTTAAGGCAGCTCTCGCTGACGCGGTTATCAATAAAGGCTTTGAGTACCTTTTCGCCGTTGAAGCGGGCTATCTCGTCCGTCTGTGCGAACATCTGCTCACACTCTTTTTCAGCCTCGTGCGCAAGTGCGAGGATACGTTCATCTATTCCAAACAAGTTTTCTGTCATTATTATCTTCCTTTGATTTTTAATTATAGATCGGTTTATCTTATTTATTGCCTGATGTATTCTTTATTTCATTCATACAATTGTGCAAGCCGATGATCCTGAACACTATCGCGATCACAGCACCGCCTGCTATGATGCCTATAAAATCGGTAAACAGCGGATCCTCTGTGAGCGATGCGAGCCACACGGCGAAGTTCACAAAAAGGTGCAGAAGTATCGCCAAAAGCAGCCAGCGCTTTTCATAGTGGATCTTCTTGAATATCAGAAGTGAAAGTGCTATCTGCACTCCAAAGGTCACGATGCTGCCGAGCGAGTCAACAATGCTTAAAAACAGCGAGTGGTCTGCATAGGTTTGCAGCTGCCGTGTTATCGAGTCTGCCTTTTCAGCCGATTTGCCCGATATAAAGCTGTCAAGCCCTTTGCTGTTAAGGCGCTGTCCGTAAGAATAAAGCTGGAATTTCTGATATGCGCGGATAAAGCATTCAAGCCCTGCGTGACCAATGCCGTAACAAACAGCGGAGCTGGTGTTTTTAATATCGGTGACGGGATATTTCATAGCAAAATACCGTCCCGTTTCTTCAAGGTAGCATATTATCTCGGCTGCTATCACCGTCTTGCTCATAAAGCCCTGAGAAAGTCCGAAAAGGCTTGCAAAAAGTGCGCTGAAGCGTTCTGCTATAAAATAGACTATAACACCTGTGACAACGGGGTAAAACCTTGCGGCTTTGCGGTGCATCATCAGCAGGTATGCAGCTATCGGCAGCAAGATATACACAACGCCCGAAAGGAAATATCCTGACAGTACGGAGCCTGTAAAAACTATCTGCTGCGTTTGGGAATGCACCATAACTAAATACACCACCTGTAAGAGACTTATTTAAGGCTTCTTTCAACGTGTACTGCGCAGGCAGCAGAGGTGATTATCTGTGCTGCAAGCGGCAGGATCTGCAAGACAACATCGGCATTTGTATTGAGCCTTGGCATTATCACAAGTGGGATAAGCATCGTCAGTGCAAAGCCTGCTGCGCCTGTCAGCAGCCACAAGCTGCCGCATTTGCTGTTGGCATTGTGCCAGTTGGTGACGTTGAGCATCGCCTTGTGTGTTCTGAAGCCGACTGTTTCGCTTATTGGCTTGTTGGCGGTTATCTTCATAAGAACACCGCCGAGCATAAGCGAAAATGAAACGATCGTGCTTACTACTGTGAGTATCATATTGTTCTCCTTATTGTTCTAAAAATCTTTATCTTTTCTCTCTAAAACTATATCAAGTCCGCACTTTTTGAAGCCTATCTCCTCGTAATAGCTTACGCGGTGCGGGCGCGCGAACAGCCTTACCTCAAAGCCGTCTGCGGTCAGCTTTTCGCCTATCCAGTAAAGCAGCCTGCGCGCATGGTGCTTGCCTCTTTCCTCGGGCAGCGTACCGACGTGGCCTATCAGCGCGACTTTATCTATTATGTACTGCACGGTAGCTGTGGTGCAGCCTTCAAGGATAAAGCTCTGTGCAAGACCTCTGCGCACGCGGTGTGAGGTATCGGTGAGCCACAGCCCGTGGTTGTTCTTTATCGCGGGGAAGCACTGCGCAAGTATGCTGTACACGTCATCAAGGCGCGGAAGCTCCTGCACATCAAGCTCGGGCAGCTCGCCCGCTGCGGCAAAAGCAAACTCGGTACGTTTGTCGCCGAGGTACTCGATACTGCACATTCTTTCAAGCGCTGGTGCGTACTGCACGGGAAACTCGACCGAGTACGGTTTGTTCATAACGACAAACGACGCAATCTCTGACAGCGTATCCTCGCCAAAGGTCACACCCTCAAACATAGATACCATCATTGACGAATTGAAAACGCAGATGATGCCAAGGTGACTGTCGTAGTCGTCCACCGCGAAAAAACGGCAGAAGTCGTACTTGGTCGAGTAGGCATAAAAGTGCGATTTGATACGGCGTGTGTAGTTGTTTGAGGTGAGCCTTTCAAGCATTTGCATATCTATCGCAGGCTCGTTAAGCTGGTAAATCATTTATTGTAAGTCCTGTTCAAAAGTAGTTTTACAAGTTCATACGCGCTTTGCATATCGGCTTTGTTTATCACGCAGCTCGGCGAGTGCAGGTATCTGCATGGCAGCGAGACAGCTGTCGTTCTTACGCCGCCGCGCGAGAGGTGTATTGCGCCCGCATCGTTGCCGCCCGCTATGACTGATTTGGTCTGCACGGCTATGCCGTTTTCCTTTGCGGTCTCAAATGCAAGGTCATACATCTGCTTATCATAGATAGTGTGTCTGTCCATATAGGAGACCACTGCGCCGCCGCCAAGCTCGCAGACCCTTTTCTCGTTTTCGCTTTCGGGGATATCCGAGGCGGTAGTTGCTTCAAGCACGAACGCAAAGTCGGGATTCACGGTATAGCTTGCGGCTGTCGCACCGCGCAGTCCTATCTCCTCCTGCACAACAAACGTGAAATAGGTATCAAACTTGGGTCTGTCCTTGATAAGCTGTATCATTATCGCGCAGCCTGCTCTATCGTCTATCGCCTTGCATTTTACAAAGCCGTCACCGAAGCGGGTGAAATCGGAAACAAAGCTTACGCTGTCGCCCTGTCTGACGAGCTTTTCCGCCTCCTGTCTGCTCTCACAGCCGATGTCGATAACAAGTTTATCAAAAGGCACGGCTTTGCTGCGGTCAGCCTTTGGAACGTTGTGGATCGCTGTACCTGCGATAACGCCGAGTATCTTATTCTTTCCCACGCGCACGCGCTTGCCGTAAACTACCTTGGGGTCAACACCGCCCACGCAGTCGCATTTGAGCGTGCCGTCGGAGTTGATGTAGGTAACTATCATTCCCACCTCGTCCATATGCGCGGAGACGAGAACCTTGTTTTTGGGTGTCTGCTCGCCCTTGCAAAAGGCTATGATGCTGCCCAGCGGGTCAACGGTTATCTCGGCGCAGTCTTTTATCTGTGAGATTATAAAATCGCGCACGCGTCCCTCGTCGCCCGATATGCCGTCAAGCAGGCAAAGCTGTTTAAGCAAATCTGTCATATCTCACACCTGCCTTGTGCAAATTCTGCGATAAGCGACGCAGTGTAGTCTATATCCCGCAGGTCAAGCACCTCGGTGGGAGTGTGCATATATTTGAGGGGTATCGAAAGGGTGACGGTTTTTACGCCCGATTTTGTAACGCTTATTTTGTCGGCATCGGTGCCTGTTTTGCCGTTCATCACTTCTATCTGATAAGGGATATCGCTTTGCTTTGCGGTGTTTATGAAAGCGTCCGAAAGCTCTGCGCAAAGGCTTGGGGCAACGCCTATCATAACTCCCCTGCCCATTATGCCGCAGTCCTCCTCGCTTTCAAAATGCGTTTTTGCAAAGGACACGTCAACGGCTACTGCAAGGTCGGGCGAAAGGCGGTATGCGCCCGTTTGAGCGCCGCGCTCGCCTGTTTCCTCCTGTGCGGCAAAAAGCACGCTGATGTTGTAATCTGTCTGCTTGCCTTTGAGCTTATCGAGCGCCCAAAGCACCGCCGCAACGCCGCTGCGGTCATCAAGCGCCTTTGAGGTGACGATATGCTCACGCATTATTTCAAGCTCGTTCTCGACAAGCACTCTGTCGCCGAGTGAAACGACCTTTTCAGCCTGCTGCTTTGTCATACCGATATCTACATAATAGCTGCCCGATTCGCTGCTTTCGCCGTCTTTTTGCAGGTGGGGCGGGATAGATGTGACCACGCCTGTGAGACTCTGCCTGCCGCAGACAGTGACCTGCTGTGCGGTAAGCACTCTTTCATCCGTACCGCCGCAGGAAGATATCTTCAGAAATCCGTCGTCGGTGATGTAGGTGACTATCATACCAATCTCGTCGATATGCGCTTCAAGCAGAAGCGTTTGTTTGCTTTGCTCGTGCGTACCGACAATGCCGTATACGTTGCCGAAAGCGTCGGTCGATACGTCTGCATATTCGCGCAAAAGCTGCGCGGCTTTTTCGCTTGCGTTTTTTTCATCACCCGATACTCCGCGCTGTGCGCATAGCTCGGTGAGGGTCTTTAGAAGTTCCATATAAACCTTTCCTTAAAGCTCGTTGACGAGCTGTTTGAAATGTCTGCCTCTGTCCTCGAACATTCTGTACATATCAAAGCTTGCACACGCAGGCGAAAGCGAGACTATATCGCCCTCAACGGCGTAGTGGTGAGCTATCTCGACCGCCTCTGCCATATCTGCGACTCTTACTATACGAATGTTTGCAGGGTCGTACTTTTCGGACGCTTTTACCGCGTCCTCTATCTTCTGCGCGGTCTCGCCCATAAGTATCAGCACCTTGACCTTTTCGCAAAGTGCGTCTGCCATTGGTGCAAAGGAAATTCCCTTATCAGAACCGCCCTGTATCATTATCTGCTTCTGGTCAAAAGCATCAAGGCAGGCAAGCACTCTTGTGGGGCTTGATGCTATGGAGTTGTTATAGTACTTAACGCCGTCAAGCTCGCGCACGAACTCTATTCTGTGCTCGACACCGCCGAAGGTCTTGGCAACGTTAACAACACTTTGCACCGACACATCTCCATAGGTCATAGCGATAGCTGTGAGGTAGTCCTCGACGTTGTGCATACCGGGTATTCTGATATCCTTCATATGAACGTACTCGGTAACTTTGCCGTGGTCGTTGTAGCAAAGCATACCGTCATCGCGCAGGAAGCTGCCGTTGTCGACCATTTGTGTGCGGCTGAAATAACGCAGGTTGCCGCGAACGCAGTCGTTCAGGCTTCTTGTGGTCTCGTCGTCATAGCTCAAAACGGTCTTTGAGTAGGAATTCTGGTGCAGGATAAGGTTCTTCTTTGAGTCGATATACTCCTGCATATCCTTATGTACGTTGAGGTGGTTTGGTCTGATATTTGTTATGCCCGCTACATCGGGAGATTCGCGCATTGAGATAAGCTGAAAGCTCGAAAGCTCGACTACGGCGACATCTGCCTCGGAGATGGTTTCAACTATCGGCAGAAGTGCCTTGCCGATGTTTCCGCCGATATGCACGCGCTTGCCCTCGGCTTTGAGAAACTCGCTGATAAGCGTGGTGGTCGTGGTCTTTCCGTCCGAACCCGTAACGCCGTATGTTCTGCACGGGCACAGGTCAAAGAACGTTTCCATTTCGCTGGTTACTACTATGCCCATTTGTCTTGCCTTTTCAAGCTCAGGGCGGTTGAAGTAAAAGCCCGGCGTTCTGAAGACTACATCGCAGTTGTATATCTCGTTTATGTAGTCCTTGCCAAGAGAGAAATCCGCGCCCTTTGCGACAAACTCCTCGTAAACTGCCTCGTCAAAATCGTCCTTTTCCTTCTGGTCGCAGATAACGACCTTTATACCCTTTGAGAGAAACAGCCTGATAAGTGCAAGGTGGCTTACACCCACGCCTATAAAGGCTACTCTCTTCGTTTTCATTTCACTGAAATACCTTTGTGACCTTGTCATAAATACATACTCCTCACTATGATTTGCTGATATAAGGCGCTAATGCGCAGTTTCGGCATTTTCACGTCTTAAACTGTGCATACCTAATCCATTATATTATACATCATCTGCTATTAAAATGCAAGCATTTAGGTTAATTACACATTACAAAAAAGGCGCTATACTGTGAACTTTTTTGGTAACTATCCACACTATGCGATTTATGTATAATATTTTATGGTCAGGCGGTTTGTTTTTGTTCAAAAGGTTGAAATTTGCAAAATAGCGCAAAGGGTATTGTAAATTGTCGAAAGATGAAGTATAATAAATTTGTATGCGATACAGCTTTGCAACGGCTGTAAATTTGTGGATACGGAGGAAGAAATAATGGGTAATAACGCTGACAAGATACTTTTTGACAACAATTCAAGAGTGGCTCCTTTGGGTCTTATTGCTATGGACGGTGCTAAAGATCTTGGAGAGAAGGTCAACTGGTATCTTACTAACTGGGCAAACGAAAACGAGTATGCAGTGGACACTTTCCTTGTAGAAGCTGACTGTCCGAGATTTTCTTCGGGCGACGGCAAGGGACTTATCAAGCAGACTGTAAGAGGAAACGATCTTTTCATTCTGTGCGATGTGGGCAACTACAACTGCAAGTACAAGCTTTTCGGACAGCTCAACTGTATGTCTCCTGACGACCACTATCAAGACCTGAAGAGGATAATCCAGGCGGCAAGCGGAAAGACCCACAGAATAAATGTTATAATGCCTACCCTCTACGGCGGCAGACAGCACAGAAGAAACTACCGCGAGTCGCTCGACTGCGCTGTTGCGCTTCAGGAACTTCAGGCAATGGGCGTTTCAAACATTCTTACATTTGACGCTCACGACCCGAGAGTTCAGAACGCGATCCCGCTTATGGGCTTTGACAACATTATTCCTTCCTATCAGGTGCTGAAGGCTATGTTCAGAAGCATCGATGATTTCAAGCCTAACAAGGAACACTATATGATAGTTTCACCTGACGAGGGTGCTATCAGCAGAAATATGTACTATGCATCTATACTCGGTGTTGACCTGGGTATGTTCTACAAGAGACGTGACTACTCTACTATCGTAAACGGCAGAAACCCTATCGTTGCTCACGAGTATATGGGTAATGACGTTACAGGAAAGGATATATTTGTTGCTGACGATATCATATCCTCGGGCGAATCTATGCTTGACATCGCTATCGAGCTTAAAAAGCGCAAGGCTAACAGGATCTTCTGCTATGCTACATATCCGATATTCACAAACGGTCTTGAGGCGTTTGACAAGGCTTATGCAGACGGCATAATCGACGGAGTTTTCGGCACCAACCTCACATACAGGACCCCTGAGCTTCTTTCAAGCCCGTGGTTCCACGAGGTCGACTGTGCTAAATATATTGCTTACTATATCGCATCGCTCAATCACGACCTGTCGATATCAAATGTTATCGACCCTCACTCAAAGATCCAGGCGCTGCTTGAAAAGTACGGTATAAAGTAAGATGACAGCAAAAAGCTCCTCGTAAAGCGGGGAGCTTTATTTTTAAGGAGAACAAAAATGATTTTTGCAGGTATAGTTGCGGGCGGCAGCGGAACAAGAATGAAAAGCTCGAATGTGCCCAAGCAGTTTATAAGGGTGCTTGACAAGCCGATAATCATTTACACTGTGGAGAAATTCGCGGCGCAGAAGCACATTGACCAAATTTACATAGGCATAAAGCCCGAATGGCACGAGGTAATGGACACGCTGCTTGCGGAATATAATATCGACACAAAGCGCGTTAAGGTAGTCGACGGCGGCAGCGACCGCAACGAGACGGTGATGAACATTGTTGCGGCGATAAAGGCTGCGCACAAGGTCAAAAAGGGAGATATTATCATCACGCACGATGCGGTAAGACCGTTTCTGACGGACAAGATGATAGAGGACAACATCATCGGTGCGCTCAAATACTCGGCGTGCGGAACTTACGTTAAGTGCGTTGACACGGTGATTCGCTCGGAGGGTGGAGAGACTGTTGACGGTACGCTTGACCGCAGCACTCTTTACAGGGCGCAGACTCCGCAGAGCTTTGACATAACGCTGCTGGACAGATACTACAGCGAGCTTGACAGTGAGCAGCGGGCAATGCTGACCGACACGTGCAGCATTTTCACGGCAAAGGGCGAGAAGATACACATCGTTGAGGGCGACGCGATAAACATAAAGATAACCACCGACAGCGATCTTATAATCGCAAAGCTGCTGGCTTCGAGAGTGTGAATAATACGCAAAAAAAAGAACTCCCCGTTTGGAGAGTTCTTTTTAGTACATATTTTTGGACAGTTATTTTCTTTTGAAGGTGGTGCCGAGGTATTCGATATAGTCTATCTGCTCGGGGTCGATAAGAGTATTGAGGTCTAAAATAGTTACTGTTTTTTCTTCCTTGGTCAGATACATATAGATAGCGTTCAGCTTTTCTCTAAGCTCACCTATTGTGCCGTCCTTGTAGTGCATCTTCACGCCTTCAGGGTCGAACTTAAATTTATACTCCTTGCCCGGAGCAAGATCACTGGATTCAACATCTTTAACGCTAAACTGCGGGGAATCAACAGCAATGCTGAACTCGGAAACATCCAGCTTTTCGCCTGCAGGTGAATAGAACACCGCATTCTTGGACTGCTTGATATCTTTGAGGTCAAGGCTGAGTCCCTTGAACAGATCAACATCTAATGCTGCTTCGTTGCTCTGATCTCTGACAAATTTAAGGTTTATCGGTCTTGAAAGGTCTGCCGTACCGTTAACGGTATTGACGGGAACTTCAAGACGCATCGAGTAAGCCTTTCCTTTTTCATAGCCTTTCATGCCTGCCATGGAAGCGAAGCCGTCGACCTCATCTCCCGTATCGGCATAGGTCGCATTGGTGAATATCGCTGCATAATCCTTTTTGATATACTGCTCGGCATAGCTGTCAAGCGGTTCGACGGAAACTACTGCCAAAAGGTTGTAGTTGTCCTTTACAGCGGTTTCAAGTGTAAACCTGAAATGCTCATTCTCGGTGGTCAGACCCGAAACATAACCGCTGCGCTCCAGCTTATCGATAGCGCTGCTGTCGTAATATGTGCTTACGCTTTCTCTGTTGAGAGCCTTATACGCTGCGAATGCACCTATCGACAGAGATGCTGTCAGCGCTGCTGCGACTGCGAATGATATTATCCTCTTTTTGAGCTTTATATTCTTCTTGGGTTCAGCTGCTGCTTCAAGGATATACTTTTCATCAAGATGTTTTGTCATTTCAAATATCTCCTCTTTTTTCATATTTTGAACCCCTCCTGTTCCAGATAGTTTTTTAGTTGTTGTCTCAGCCTGTGGAGTGTCACATTCACATTGCCCACACTCAAATCACATTCTTTGGCGATCTGTTTTGAGGGGCAGAGATACCAATACCTTTTGACAAAAATTATTCTTTGCTGTTTTTCAAGACCGCAGACAAACCCGTTTATAAGCTCGCCCATCAGCTTTGCATCGGTTATGCTTTCGGGCGAATCGGTCTCTGCCTCGCGCAGTTCGTCGATTACTTCTTCTACCGCACCGCTGCCGCGCTTTTTGGCGTTGAGCTTTCGCAGCATTGATAGCGCGCCGTTGCGAAGTACCTTTGCCAAGTAGCCTTTCAGACTTTCGGGCTTCTGCGGCGGGATTGTGTTCCAAAGCGTGACATACGCATCGTTGATGCACTCCTCGCTGTCCTCACGGCTGGGCAGGATATTATCGGCGATATACAGGCAGTATCTGCCGTATGTATTTGCAGTTTCACTTATAGCCTGTTCATCTCTGTCAAGAAACAGCTGTAATAATTCATTGTCCTGCATGGTGACCTCCGTTTGTTTCAAAAGCGCTTTCACTATAATACACGCAAATTAAGAGGAAACATAACAAAAAAATTTCACTCCCCGAAAAGAATTATTTCAGGGAGTATTATATGTACAAAAAAATGGATTGTTTTAAACGTCTATGCTATACACGTAATCGTCCATAACAAAGCCGTTTCCTATATCGGTGACCTGCTCTCTGATGACCTTCATACCAAACGCCTCGTAGACCTTCATAGCGCCGTAGTTGTGGCGGTTGACGGTCAGCCAGATGCTTTTTAGTCCGCGCTGCCTTGCGATATCCTTGATAAACTCAAAGGCTTTTGAGGCATATCCGTTGCCGCGGTACTCCTTATACATATACAGCTTTGACAAAAACAGCGTGCCGTCATTTTGCGGTGCAATGGCAAAGTAGCCTATCCTTGTGCCGTCAAGCACAAAGTTGTAGTACTCGTAGTTCTCCGAGCCGACCTGCTTTTTTATGGCGGCAAAAGACTGGTAGTTATCGACCATATAGTCTATCTGCTCGTCGGAAATAACGCCCTCAAAGCACTCGTGCCAGATGTCACTCGCCATTTCGGCGGTTCTTCTGAGCTTATGGTCGGTCTCACATTTTACGAATTCAAGCATTATCTCCACATCCTTTCAGGTATTCAACAAACTGCTTTGCTACTCTGGGTGAACGTCCGCCTCTTGCAAGTGCAAAAGCCTCTGCCTGCATAAACAGCTCGTCCTGCGGCATTTGCAGGTCGTACTGCGCGGCAATGTCCTTGACTACGTCGAGGAAAACCTTTTTATCGGGCTTTTGAAAGGTTACGGTGAGTCCGAAGCGGCTCGAAAGCGAAAGCAGCTCCTGCATTGTATCTTTGAAATGTATCTCGTCGCCCTGCCTTGCGGAGAACGTTTCTCTTACAAGGTGGCGGCGGTTTGAGGTCGCATATATTGCGAGATTTGCGGCGCTTGACGAAACGCTGCCCTCGAGTATTGCTTTGAGTGCGGCGAAATCGTCGTCGTCCTCGGTGAATGACAAGTCGTCAATAAAAATGATGAACTTCAGCGGGTTCTTGCTGACGGTCTCGACTATTTTCGGCAGCTCATGCAGCTGTTTCTTTTTAAGCTCGATAAGGCGAAGTCCCTGCGTGCAGTATTCATTGGCTATCGCTTTGACGGTCGAGGATTTTCCCGTGCCGCAGTCGCCGTACAAAAGCACGTTGTTGGCAGGCTTGCCCGCAAGCAGAGCAAGGGTGTTCTTTATGACCTGCTGCCTTTCAAGCTGATAGTTTGAAAGCTGTTCAAGGCGGATAGGGTCGGGACACTCGACAGGCACGATAGCGCCGTTTTCGATAACAAACACGTGATACTGCGAATAGATGCCGTAGCCGTACTTGCCTATCATATGTATCCTATCGGCGTATATCTGCGAAAAATCAAGCTTCTGCGTTTTATAGCGCGGCAAAAAGCCGTCATAAGCGATATTTGAGATAATCTCCTCGCTTGGCACCTCGGCAAGCTCCTGTATCGTTTCAAGCTCGCTGGCAAGGCACTCCTCAAGCAAGGTGCCTGTTGGCTTGCCCTCGCCCTTGCGCAGCATAAACAGGTTCTCGTTTTCAAGCACAAGCTTTAGGATATATTCGGTAAGGTCGTCGCTGTATGAATAAAGCTCGCTGACAAAATCGCAGTATTTTTCTGCTGCTGTTACGCTGTCATCATCAAGGCTTGACTGTGCAGCCGCGAGGAATTTCTCAAACACGGGCTGCTGATGCAGGCTTTTGAAGATGACAAGAGTTTTCGCCGAAGCGAGCAGTTGTTTCAAATTGTTCAAAACAAGCTCTCCGTTTCGTATCTTATTTGGTATTATTATATAATATATTTTGCAATTCGTCAACACAATTCTTGCAAAAAAAGCCGCCCGCGAGCTTTTATGCTCACAAGCGGCTGAACAAATCAGACGGATTTTCTTCTGAAAGAATCAAAGGCTGTGATGATAAACACCACCATATGCTCGACAAGCACGAAAACCGCAAAGCCTACAGACTGCCTGTAAAACATTGATTCACCTGCGGCAATGCCCCTGATATCGAGGTTTGCAAACAGCAGGAAGCGTCCCCAGTCGCACTCAAAGACTGCAAGCAGCGAGGTTATCGTGTTGCCTACAAAGATGCAGACTATCGAAAGCGCTATTGCGACAGAGCTTTTCCTTGAGAATGTCGAAAGTGAAAATGCAAGCGTTACAAGCACGAACAGGGTTATGCTCTGCAGCAGCCACTGCTCTATTATAAACGCAAGCGCTGATGACTCTCTGACCTTTCCGTCGGTCACTGTTAGCCACGCGGCTTTCTGCCCGTTTGCACCGATAAACAGCGATGCACACAAGCCGCTGAAAATGAAAACTATCAAAAGCAGCACAAACGCGAGCGTCATTACCGTAAACAGCTTTGAGGCAAGTATTTTCCAGCGCTTGACGGGGTTTACCAGCAGGAATTTTATCGTACCCTGCGAATACTCGTTGGCAACGATATTTCCCGCAAATATCATCATAGCAACAGCTACGACATAGATAAGCCCGCTGGAAAATGTCCACGCACCCCAGGTGTTCTCCACAACGCTTTCGCTGATTGTATAATCGGCAACGTTGATGGTTATATCATGCTCAAGCTGGTAGGTGTAAACCGCTATTTTGTCCTTCTGCGACTGCGTAAGGGCTCCTTTGCCGCCTGTGTCCGCCTGAATCCCTCGTATCTTATCGATAAGGCTGTCGGTGTGATCATTCATCTGCGGTTTGATGTTATGCTCGGCGCGGAAATTCATCTCCCAACGCATATCTTCGGGCAGATCGGTATTTTCAAGCGCATAGCTGTAGCAGCCCTTCCAATCGTCCTGCGCGATATACTCCTTTATGCGCGCGACTTCATCCTTGGGAAAGTCCTCCTGCTGTGCATACGGATGGTTGACATAGACCATAAGCAGATTGCCGCCCCAGGTATTTGTGGAGAGAGAATTGTTCTTCATATACTCCAGCAGTTCAAGCTTATGTGCTTTGGCTGCGTCGTTTGAGTGCCCGATACTGTTATAGAAATTGTTGTAATTTTCCTCTGACCAAGCAGGAGCCATGCCATCGCTGCTGTCTCTTTTTTCTGCGGTGGCGCAAAGCAAAATCTCAAAAACGATAACAACAATTGTCATAAGTATAAGTATCGCGGCTGTTCCGCCTTTTTTGAAAATCTTTGTATACTCGTTATGCACGAGCTTGAAAAATCTACTCAATCTGTCCATCTCCTTCCGTTTTGTGAGTAAGTGAGATGAACACATCTTCAAGGCTGCGCTTATCCTGGCGCGCAACGGTATACAGCTTTACTCCGCCTGCGCAGATACGGCTGTTGATGTCTGCGATGGAGTCCTGCTCGTTCTCGGTCGTAATGCTGCAAAGCAGGATATTTTTCTCGCTGTCGACAGTGCAGCACTTATCGTCAAGACCGCACAGCTGCGCTGCCTTTGCCGCATCGTCGACCTTTATTTCATAGGTACACAAACTTCCTGTGTTCTTGTTGATAAGCTCGTCAACGGTATATGTGCCGACCATTGTGCCGTTGGTGATGATGCCAACCCTGTCGCACAGCTGTTCCATTTCGCCCATAATGTGCGAGGATACAACTACGCAGATGCCTTTTTCGTGGGCAAGGTTTTTGAGGATATTTCGCAGGTCGTGTATGCCCTCCGGGTCAAGTCCGTTTGTTGGCTCGTCAAGGATAAGCAGCTTGGGGTCGTGCAGAAGTGCCTGTGCAACACCGAGGCGCTGGCGCATACCCAGCGAATAGGTCTTGACCTTTTCGTTTATGCGGTTTGTCATACCCACGAACCTTACGACATCGTTTATCTTGTTTATATCGTCAATGCCGCGCATTCTCGCGAACTGTTTCAGGTTATCCATACCCGAAAGGAACTTGTAAAGCTCGGGGTTTTCGACTATTGCGCCGATATTGCGCAAAGCGCCCTCAAAATCGGTTTTAAGGCTTTTGCCGCACACCTGCACGTCGCCGCTGTCTTTATCCAGCAGCCCGACAACTATCTTGATTGTGGTAGTTTTGCCCGCGCCGTTAGGTCCGAGGAAGCCAAAAACCTCGCCTGCGCGGCACTGCATATTTATATTGCGCAGTATCGCACGGCTGCCGTAGTTTTTGCACAGGTCTTTTATGTCAAGAACAACGCTGTCATTCATAGTCATCGCCCTCCCCGCCATAATATGCTTCGGGCGAATCAGGTGAGATCCCGCCGCTGATAACGCGCACGGTACTGCGCGGTGAATCCTCAATTGCCCTGACAGAGTCTATAAGCCACGATGAACCGGACGGCGAAAGGATAAAAATGTACTTTGCAGGTACAGTCGTTTCATAGACAGGCTCCTCGCCATTTTTCGCCCGGCATTCAACGTAGCCCGGTACGCCGCACTCGCAGACGACTGCCTGCGCGCCTTTTGCTGTTATTGTCATTGTAACGTCGACGGTCAGCTTTGCGCAGTTCATTCCGTACTTTTCGCACTCGACATTTCCTATGCTTGCTTTGCAGTCTGTTACGCTGCCCAGCTCTCTGTCGCCGTCATCCGTACAAAGCGATTGCAGGATTTCGGATAATTCTTTGGCGTTCATTGTGTCGTAAGAATCGCGTCCCTCGTAAGTGCCTTCATAGTCGGAAAAATACTCGGCGATAACGTCCTTCTGGTTATCAAGCACCTGCTTGCTGCTGCCGATATTAGCCTTACTGCAATCGTCGATATAGCGCGTGATGAACGCTTTCAGCTCACTTTCCTTTGAGCTGAATGAAATATCGGTGATGATAACATACGCCGCTGTTGCTACTGTCAGCACGGCGGCTATCAGTATGCCCAGATTGACCTTTTTCATCAGCTTTTTCATTTATTTTTGTTCTCCCCCTTATTTGAAAAAAATGCTTTATCATTATATCACTGAATCTGCACTTTGTCAAATATTCACACCTTATTTACTATTAAATTAAAAAAATGCTTGACAAACGGACTTTCTTTTGATATAATATATAAGCACTTGCAAATGCTTATGCGGCTTAAAAACCGATTTTGTGCATTTTTCAGTGTGATGAGCTATTAGCTCAGTAGGTAGAGCATTTGACTTTTAATCAAAGGGTCTGGGGTTCAAATCCCCAATAGCTCATTCTTACTTGTCGAACAAGTCCCCAAAATGAAGGGACTTGTTCCACAGGTAAGTTAGTTGAGTTTGTCAAATAACTCGCCTATGGAAAACATTGTGTATCTAAAATATATCCATAAGCGTTCTCATACAACGCTTAAAATATATTCTGTACTGTTTGTTCCGTTAATCTTTGGTTTTTTTATTCTTTGGCTATGTGAGGACGCAGCTGAAGCAGTAAGCACCGTACCCCTTTTGACTTTTAAAACAGCATAAGGTTTCTCACACGCCCGTTCTTGATTTACTCCTCGTCATCACGACAGTAGTTTTGCTCCTACTCGGTATCTCACGCTGTTGCGGTATATACTCGCTATACATCAGTTGATGTAATCACGGCGCACATCAAAGTATCTACCAAACGGCAGGCTTGCAAATGCAAAACTGTTATGATGCGGCTGTTGCTCCTTCTGTCTCCCGACAGTAGACTAAACAGCAGTTGTTGAGTACAAGAGATCAAGGCTTGTAAACACAAAGGTAACTATTCAATTAAATGGTGCAGTATATATCAACCCCGAGAGGTTAATACCAAAAAGAAAGTGCTTCTCGTCCACGCAAATCAAACGAGAAACACTTGACATCTATCCTCACTCGTGCTATAATAAACAGCATGAGCATTAGGCATTCACAAGTTTCATAGCAATCGCCGTTCGATTGTTGTGGAGGACAGCTCGTTGTTGGTAGCAACGGGCTGTCGGTGAGTGCTTTGTTGCACTTTATATTATAAATAGTATAACATAAATGGGCAAGCTTGTCAATAGAAAAATAGAAAAAATTTTCAAAAATTGTGAGTTTTCACGATTTTTTTTTGCCCATTTGTGCATACTAACAATCTTGTGTAAAAATAGGAGTGTAAAAAAATGAATGAGAACAGAGCAAAAAGCAGGATAGCCGAATTAGAACAGATAATAGTCGGACTATCCGCAGAAAATCTGCGTTTAAGAGCGCAGATTGACGAACGGAATGAAAGACGGATAACCTTTACAGCTTTGCTTGAGGAATGGCTGAATGTGTGGAGAATGAAAGTCAGACCAAACACATATTCAGGATATGCTTTCCTTACCAACAAGCACATTATCCCCTACTTTATATCAAAGAATGTTTTTGTATCCGAACTGACTGCAAAAGATATAGAGCAGTTCTATTCGTACAAAATAAGTGATGGAATGAGTATCAACACCGTGCTGCACATTCATGCAATCATACGCTGTTGTCTGAACTACGCTATTAAACATGATTACATCAGCTGCAATGTGGCTTATAAGGTAGAAAAGCCTAAAAAGCAAATATTCAGCTCCAGTACATTAAGCATTGATGAACTCAACGCTCTTATCGAGCAGAGTAAGAACACGCAGATATACCTACCGATACAACTTGCAATTCAGCTCGGACTGCGGCGGTCAGAAGCTCTTGGGCTGCGCTGGTGTGATGTAGATCTTAATCGAAATAAGATAACAGTACAACATACAATCGTACAGTTGTGGAACACGGACACCTGCAAGGACGAGATACTGTGCAGCAACAACACAAAGAATAAATCGTCAATGCGCACATTGAGCATCTCTCCTAATCTCGCTTGTATGCTTGCAGCCGTTAAAGCAAGCAGAAATCCCGATAACACAGACTACATCTGCATTATGCACAGAGGAACGGTTATCAAGCCGAATTATCTTGACAAAGAGTTCCGAAAAATAGTTAGGAAAACTACAAGCAAGCATATCCGCTTTCACGATCTGCGCCATTCCTGCGCTACATATCTGCACGAGGAACTCGGATATGATATAAAGGACATTCAAGAGTATCTCGGACACAGCACGATCAGCACCACGGCAAACATCTATACGCATTTCAGCAACAAAAAATTCGACATAATGGCAAACGACATCAACAACAGCATAGCGATCTGACTTTGTCGCACGTCAAAAATTGTCGCACGACAATCTCAAAAAAAAAGACAAAAAAATAAAGCCGCCCACACAGGACGGCTTTTGTCATATATGAATATCACTATTAAGTTCTCGTTCGTTTTCTACATAAAAGCGTAAATCTTCAATGCAGTCATTAAACAACTCCCAGTATTCTCTGTTATATGTGAAAATATCTTTTTGAGTAGCGTTAGTGTTTCCTGCAAGTTTGCTTGAAAACGAAAGCCAAGTATCAATAGCATCGGCTTTTGCCAGCGCATCGTTGGTATCTTGTTTTTTTTCAAACTGTGCAAGTCCTTTCATTACATCTATTGCTTTGGGGTATTCGTATGTGTTTGCACGACTGCTCCATATATAAGCAGAATTATATATTTCTTCTGCGGTAATCAGTAATTCTTCAAAATCTATTTCAGCCGTATTTAGTTTATCGGTGTCATTTTGCGTTTTGTTATTGGCATTGCAAGTATCATTTACAGGCTCATCAATCAGTTTCAGTTTTAAACCTGTCCCCATTTTTTCTAATGTTCTTACAAGCCTGTTATAATCAACCTTTTTAGCAATATAATCAGGTGTACCATATGCTTTATCAGATATATTTTTATTTGCTATCGCCAAAACTCTTTGCGTACTTTCAACCTCATCACGAATATCTGCTTTTAATACCGTATTAGGTA
Organism: uncultured Eubacteriales bacterium; assembly: GCA_900314975.1. Lineage (GTDB taxonomy): Bacteria > Bacillota > Clostridia > Oscillospirales > Ruminococcaceae > Hominimerdicola. The sequence goes on from OMXI01000001.1 coordinate 160,975, forward strand.
CATATAATCCGTTTCTGAGTTGAATAAAACCCATACACGAATTAGTAGTACCTGCAAGTTTTTCTGTTTGTAGCAAAATATGATTACTATTATCTGAGTATGTGCCTACCATGCGAGCATTTTGCTTTAATTTAATTGTTTGCGTTAAAACTCCGAGCTTAAGCTCCGTTTTTTCGTCTTTAAAATCAAAATCATTAACTGTAAGTTTGTTATCAATGACATTGTTATAAAATTCTATGTTGTTCAGATTAGTTGATTTTACAACTCCAGTAAGATGTAAAAAGTTTGTAGGCAAAAAAGTTATCTCAATATATTGTGGATGTAACATTGCTCCATAAACTATTAAAACGTTCTTATTACACAACTCATTTTCATAAATACGAGCAGCTTTTGAAATAGCACTTAACGCTTCATTTTTATTCATTGCAACCTCCTAAAATTTAAAAGGGAAATGCTACACCGCAGTGTAGATCATTTCCCTTTAGTGATTGGTTTTTCCGTCGTCCGCCGACCCTCTGTCCCATTCGTACAGCATTAGTTACGGAGTTTTATGTCGTCCGCCGACCTTCTGTCCCATTCGTACAGCATTAGTTACGGATTTTTATCGAGCCAACCTCTCGTTAGACACTTATAGTGCTTCTATAAGTATTATATCCTACATTTCTTATTTTGTCAAGGCTTTCACACAACTTTCATTTTTCTATCTTTCTGCACATTTGCTCTGCTCTGTCAGATCAAGTTCGCAATCTTCGTTAAAATCCTCATTGTCCTGCCACGCATAGTTGATACGCTGTTTCATTTCATCAATATCCATTGCCAAATCAATATTTGACGGATTGTCTTTCAGCTGCTTCTGCATATCCTCAAGCCTTTTTTCAAGGCTGTCAGCATTTTCATACTGTCTGTATTCACTCATTATAATCACCCTCCAGTTTATTTATAATCTTTGGTAAGCACATCATAAGACCGATAGTCAATAGTTACTATTGTATCCTTTTCGGACTTATCCCCTGTCTTAAACCGCTTGATCTGCCAGTTTTCAGCTTGCTTTCTGACCTCATAACAGGTGTTTATACTGTTATCCCACGCAGAAAGATAAATACTACCGTCAAGATATTTGCGCACAGCAAGGTTAGCTATCAGGCAACGAGGATAGGCACGTTTTATTAACATCAAGAAAAACTGTTTAGCGTACAACTCCGCCGAGCTGCCGCCTTTGGAGCTGATTGTGCTTGAATAAACCTTTTTCACATAGTTAAGTTTAGTCTGCTGTCCTTTTTCAGTTTTTGAAATATCAAAACCGCATTTACACACAGTATCTATCGGGAGAGATGCAACATCTACCCCCGATACAGTGTAGGTATCAGAACCAGTAGCCCAAGCAAGCAACACATACTTTGTAAGTTTGCTTTTACTGTCCGTGTTGTCAAAGTACAGCATCATAAATTTTCCTTTATTTTCTTTGAGGACGAGCCTGCCAGTCAGACAGCCCGAAAAGCGAGGAAAAACATAATCGTTTTTATTTATTTCCGTCATTTTCGCTATCCTCCCCTCTTATTTTATCAACCTTCATCTTTTGAAGCTGAAACTCTGTTTCAAGCAGCATTAAATCATAAACGGAAACATGACAAGCAGCTGATACTTTTACAAAATATTCAACGAGTGTTGCCGTTGTAAAATCTCTGTTCGACTCCAGTTCCTGCTGCCACCTTTTTGATATGCCGCAGGCTTCTGCAAGAGTTCCTGTTGTAAAGCCGTTGTCAATTTTGAGTTTCTTCAGGTATGTTCTTACCATTTCATCATTTCTGTTATTGTATATCAAAGCCATATTTATTACTCCTTTATTATTTTGTCGCAAGACAAAATTGTCGTGCGACAATTTTATTTGTTATATGGATTTTGGGTTTTCCACTGATAGTTAATCTTGCCATTGTACTCGTTTTTCTCGATTTGCGGCAGGACTACCGTCTTTTTGCCTTTTGCAGTATATGAGATAGATTTACCATCAAGCAACGATTTAAGCTGTGTTTCCGTCAGCTCTTTGCCGTAGACCTTTGCGACATTCATACCACACTTATCCTTGCAGTAATAGCCGAATTTGCCCTTTACAACATCGGCACTGCATTTTGGACACTTTCCTAACGGTTCATTACTCTTGTTGATAACAGCGGTAAGTGCAGATGAGTTATCAACGGAGCTGTATTTGCCACACATTTCAGTAACATAGGCGGTTATTTCATCAAGAAAAGTGTTTGCTGAATACTGTCTGCGTTCGATCTGCTGTAATTTTGTTTCCCACTGTGCTGTCAGCTTTGGTGACTTGACCTCATCAGGAACGACCTTTACAAGTTCTTTGCCCTTATCCGTAGACCGCAGCTGCTTTTTCTGCCGCTCAACATATCCATTCCTAACGATCTGCTCGATTATAGCCGCTCTTGTCGCAGGAGTTCCCAGTCCTTTCTTTTCAGCTTCATCATCTTCATAGTCCTCATTGCCTGCCCTTTCCATAGCGGATAACAGAGTATCCTCGGTGTACGGTTTTGGCGGTGTAGTAAAATGCTCCGTCTTATTGGCGGCAACTACATCATAGTTTCGTCCCTCTGTGATGTTAGGCAAAGGTTTTATTTCGTCCTTTTCATTTTTTTCTTTTTCAGATGTTTTCGCATATTTGCGCCACCCCTCCGAGATTTCCGTCCTGCCAGTTGCGGTAAACTCTGTATCACAGCAGAGTGCGATTACCTTTGTGAATTCATATTTGTGGTCGGGAGCAGTCGCACATATAAGCCTTGTGATTACAAGCATAAGAATATTATTTTCCCCCTCTGACAGTGCGGAACGGTCTGCATTAGGCACAGTTGCCGTAGGAATGATAGCGTGGTGTCCAGTTACCTTTGCGTTATTGATACAGCGTGAAATATCAGGAGAATGAGTTATTTTAAATTTCTCAAACGCATTAGTACAAACACGGATAACATCAAGTGTTTCCTGCGCCATATTGTCAGGGAGATACTGACTGTCGGTACGAGGATATGTAACGAGCTTGCTTTCATAAAGTTTTTGAGTATAGTCAAGCGTTTCTTTTGCGGTATAGCCGTATATTCTGTTCGCGTCACGCTGTAATGATGTCAGATCGTAGAGTTTTGGCGGCTTTTCGCTTTTCATCTCATGTTTGACATATGTTATAACGGCATTATTACCGTCACAAGCAGCTGCAAGTCTTTCAGCTGTCTGTTCATCATCAATTCGTGGTGATGTTAATGTAAAACCGCCGCAGTCAAGGTCAACAGTGAAAAACCGTTGTTTAACAAAATTATCGACCTCATAATCACGCTGAACTATCATTGCAAGCGTAGGTGTCTGAACTCTGCCAAGAGTGAGCCGTGAACCGTAACGCAAGGAGAATAGCCGAGAGCCGTTCATGCCCACAAGCCAGTCCGACTTTGCTCTGACATAGCCTGCGGCAAAAAGGTTATCATATTCAGACATAGGCTTTACGCTGTTCAGCGCCTTACGGATTGCAGACTGTTCAAGGTTTGACAGCCATAATCGACTGACTGGCGTTTTACAGCCTGCGAAATAATACACATAACGGAAGATACATTCGCCTTCACGATCAGCATCAGTGGCGCAGATGATTTCAGACACATCAGCTCTTTTCATCAGCTCCTTGAGGATATAGAACTGCTTTTTGCCGCTTTCCACAACCTTAAATCCCCACTTTTGCGGTATGATCGGGAGCTGTTCAAAGCTCCACGCCTGTTCCCAACCGTTACCGTAATCCGTAGGTGTTTTTAGCTTGACCAAGTGTCCGTAGCACCACGATACAAGGTATCCGCCGCCCTCAAAATGCCCATCTTTCAGCGTTTTTGCACCGACAACAGCAGCGATACCCTTTGCCACTGACGGCTTTTCTGCAATTATTAGTTTCATAAACAATTTCCTTTCTGCGATAAAAAAAGCAGGCACATAATTGCCTGCTTTACTTGCTTGTAGTTATTCTATTTTAGCCAATCTTCAATTTTAAGATTTTCTACTCTGCAAAACTCTTTTTCGTTATTTGTTGCAACTATCAGTTTAAGCGACCTTGCGTGAGCTGCTATAAGAGCATCCATTGTCCCTATTACAGTTCCTTTCTTTTTTAAGCCTGCATAAATTTTACCATATTCGATAGCCGCATAATCATCAAATGGCAATACATCTACCAAAGACAGCATTTTTTCAAGAGCAATAAGGTTTTTCTCGACATTTTGGCTGTTATAAACACCATACTCCAGTTCACCAAGAGTTATAGCTGAAATACATAATCCCTCTTGATATTTTTCTCGTATATGCGATAAAACATTGGGATTTCCCTTTTGTGCAAAAATAACGATATTGGTATCCAGCATATATTTCATAGCGTTTCCCTTTTGCTTTCTGTGAATTTTGGTCTATTATCCATTGTTTCAAAATAGTCATCAGTAAACTCACTTATTCCCTCAAGAAATATATCAAGTTGCTTATCTTTTGGAGTTAGAATAACCATGTCACCGTGCCTTGAAGCACAGACCTCCGTTCCCTCAAAACGCATTTCTCTTGGCAGCCTAACAGCCTGACTGCCACCGTTAGTTATAAGTTTCGCCATAATCATAATTATCGCCTCCTTACCATTAGTATATACTACTGTATATACTTTGTCAAGACTTATTATGCACTTTTCTTTTGATTTAATGCTTTTATCACATTTTCTGCGTTTTACACCAACTTTCATTTTTTTGCCGCACGACAGCTGCACCGCCGCCGATCCGCTGCTGAACATTCGTTCAACGCTTTTCAAGAGCTTGCTATCGAATTATCTGAAAAAAGAAAAAATGAACGAATTACGCCACCGCCTGCTGTTGCCTTTACGGACGTACCGCCTACAAACACACGCAGGCTCTTGAACACATGAACGATCCTCTTTCAGAAAAACGCCTACTCTAAACTACAAAGATATGAACTAAGTATATTAGAGAACTATGTTTTTTTATTCTTTTTTAGATAATACGAATGGGTTAAGTATATGATGTATCATTTTAGCCACCACCCCTAAATGAAAAAGGAGTCCTCTTTTTCCTGTCCAAAATTAGATTTCTAAAAATTTTCTCAAAAAAGTTCAAAAACCTCTTGACAAAACCTTTATTATGTGATACTCTTGTATCAAATAAAGGTTTTATCTTTGGTCGGATGTTACCTTTAGATTTAGTAGCTACTGTGAACACGTTGTGGGCGTAATCACCACAGCGTGTTCTTTTTTTGCGCTTTCGTATCAGATTAAGCTGTATCATGCGTTTTATGTAGCCTGAGATCCTCGACCTTTTAAAGCCAGTTATGGATTGCAAATCACGCAAGCTCTGATAGAACCTGTGTGTTCTGCTGTCAGCCAAGCGGCAGAACAGGCAATAAAAATAGAACAGATCGTTAGGAACTCTTGACAGATAATAGCTATCCACATATGTATAATTCGATTTAAGAGAATACACCTTCACGCTGTAATGATATGTGCCAAGATCCCCTACTGCGTTCTCGGTGCGGTACTTGTGAGTGATAAGTCCCTTTTCCTCAAGCCTTGAGAGTACACGGCGCACCGTAGCAAGCGATATACGGCATTTAAAAGCAAGAGTTTCCTGCTTGACACATATTTCATACCCGTTGCGTGAAAGGCGTGTACGAGCATTTATGAGCGCATAGAGAGCGCAGGCAACTATAAACTCGGACTTGCTGTCATTGTATTGTTCAAAAAAGCTATTTGGTATTCTCAACTCGCACACACCTCCTTGATTTTTTGATATTTATAGTATAAAACATTGTGGTAAATATTTCCATTGACAAACCTTACAATGTTTTTCAACAAATATTGTGCAACTTTTAATATTTTAAAAGTTTTACCATACAGTTTTATACACTATTCACCGTTTGTGTGATTGAAAAACTTGTTTAAGAACTCAATCAACAGCTCGTTCTGCCGCTTGTCGATCTGCTTGCGCACAAAAGCCTGATTGATAACAGCTTTTGCGTTCTTGTAGTTTTTCTCATCAATGTATCGCATAAATGCCGACTTATCGTCAGAAACGCTTTCAAGCTGTTTGATTGCTATATCAAGCTCTGAAGGCGGCTGCTCTGTCTTATCGGTAAAATCAGTTTTAGTAACAGTATTATTATTGCTCTGCTTTTCAGCCGCCAGTGACAGCCGCTTATTATCCCATTTTGTTCTTGTGTTTCCGTCAATAGAAATATACTTTTCGGGATTTCTCATAAAATCCTTATGGATAGTATTTGAACGCTTTTCGCTTTCTTCATTTATGCTGAACTTTATCCACTCGGCTTTTTTATCAGCCGCAACCTTATAATAGTGTGTATCTTCCGACAAATCTCTCTTGTAAATAAATCCTTCGGGACTTACTACTGGCTCAAAAAGCAGCTCCCATATCTCATTTAGCGGATATATGGTATCATCAAGCTCCTGATGTATCAGATCCATTGACTGTGATATTTTATCTATGCTCGTAGCTTCGAGCTTAAACTCATAGAACGGTTTAAGGCGTGTTTTAATCGGATAGCACCTCTGCCGCTTTGTAATGGCAGAACCGAACGGCATACGCCCAAGCTCCGCAGGCTTGATAAGCGGCTCACTGTCAACAGTTCCCGACTGGTGAGAAAGGAAACTGTGAAGATCTCCCGAATAGGTGTTATACTCAACTGTCTTATCACCGAGGATTGACGAAAAATACTTGTTCGTATCATCATCAAGAGAGTTTATGTATATCATATTACCGCAGTTAGAACGGATAGTTTTTGCGGCATTGTCGTATTTGGTATCAAGCTGATTTAAGTCCTGTACGAACAAATTGAAAAGCAGATTTCGTCCTGCACCGACAGTGATTTTGGTGTCCATAACGGGTATTTGCACCATATTTCCGAACTCATCAAGTATAAACTGCACTCTCTGCGGCAATTTCTGTCCAGTAAATGTACTGGAATACTGAACAAGGGCATTGTAGCACTGGTTGATAAAAAGTGAAGCAATAACATGGCGTGACGGATCTTCATCAGGTACGACCATAAAAATAGCCATAGGCTTATCGGGATTAGCAAGCTCTTGAAATTTAATTTGATTGCCACTTGTAAGCTTTGAAATACCAGTGTCCGAACCGAAAATGTCAATGTTCTGCGATAATGTGGTAAATATTGAGGAACGGGTATCACCTGACGAGAAGCGTGATGTAGCATAGGCTGATTTGGCAGGAGAACCTATTGGCAGAGCTTGAAAAAGGCTGTCAAGGGCATTTATCTCTTTTTTCGCACCATTCACGCTCTGTACCTCGTTTTCCGTACCGAAAGCTATAAACATCATATACACGCTGTACATAGACACATTTTCAAGGTGTCCATTCTTGTAGCCCTGATCGAGCAGGAACAATATCATAGCGACAAGCAAGCTCTTTGCGCTACCCGGCCAAATCGGATCGGACTGATCGTTGGCGGTAAAGACAGAAGCAAGGGACTGAACCTGTTTTATGCACTCGGACAACTCAGGTTTCCGATTTAGACGGGTAGCTGTGTCGCAGGCTTGCTTGTATAGGTCTATAATATCTTGTAATGGGTTCCACAGTGATGATTTATCTGTATCACGCAGATTTATCACTCTGACCTCATAGCCGTTGTTCACAAGCATATCATAGCTGTTTTCGAGTATCTCACCCTTTGGATCGTTAAGCACCATACTGTGCTTGGCTTTGGAAAGTGCAATATGGCGCACCATTGGCAGTACGAAGGTCTGACCTTTACCTGACCTTGTTGTACCAATAATCAAGCTATGTATCGTTTCAGCATCTACATAATAGCGTCCGTCCTGCAGCGCAAGGATAATACCGCTTTTTTCAGCACTCTCCATATTGTTTATGGGGAATGAATACAAAAGATCATCAAGCTCTTTTTCGTTCATAAAACGCTCCCTACCCTTTATATTTTTGTTGTCATTTTTAATGTGCCAGTTAGTATCAAGTCGCATAACAAGCAAAAGGGAAATAATTGCAGAACCTAAAGCGGTAACAGGCAAAGGGAAATTCTTGTCGGGAATATAAAAGTATTTCAGCTTAACCGCCCAAAAGGTCTGACTATTAAAATCAGGTTTTTGGTGTTCACCCATATATTTCATTCCCAGTGCAAGATAGTTAGATGCTATACAAATAAGCACATAAAACAGAATAATAAAGCCAAAAAATTGAGCAAATCTTACCCACGCCCTTCGTTTTGCTATTTTTTCATCATCTTCATACATAACAATTCTCCTTTATCAGTCGATAGAATACTCATACCCAACATCGTATTCATCAACCACAACATTATTTTCGTATTCAAACTCTCGTTGCAGCTGCTTGATATGACTTTCGTACTCTCCCATCATCTTTTTGATGATGTTCCAACACTCATTAACGGAACTGCGATAGTTGCTTACAGCTTTTTTTACCTGTGTCGGTCTTAAAGCTTTGGCAACCGTTCTGACTTTAGGATTGTATTTCTTGTAATCAGCTTTATTTGACTGCAAATAATTGTAGGCAAACTGATTACCGCCGAGCATAGCTTGTCCGAGATAATGATATCCGACAGCCCTTTGAACCTGATTATCAGATTTCACGCAAAGCAGACCAAAAGCGCACTGGGCGTATGCGTTACCGTTATCGGCAGATTTCTTTAGCCAGTATGCAGCTTTCTCTATATCTCTGCTTTCTTCTCGCAGATACAGCTTTCCTAAACTGTACTGTGAGTAGATATTGCCTTTTTCCGCAAGCGGAATAAGGCTTTTTTCAGCATTGATATAATCATGCTCACGAAGATACTTTTTGCTGATATACATATTTGCTTTATCACAGCTGTAATGCTTTGGATCATCAGCTATCTTTTTGAGCATCTCAAAGCCACGCTCCTGATAGACACCGATAAACTTATCAGCATAAAGCCGAGCAAGATTGTACTCAAAAGTAGGATTGTCAATATGTTTTTTCAGCACATCAGCGGCACGAACATACTCTTTGTCACCAACGAGCCGCTTATACTCAGCAAAATCCTCTTTTTCTTCTTTTTTTAGATACGCCCGAACGGGCGCAGGCTTGTCCGCCTCGGACATCTCGGCAATAGCTTGCAAAAGCTTATTGCCTGCACGATTATAAAAATCATCGAGCTGATTTTGAGCATACGCAGTAGCTTGTGATTTTTCACCGTAAAAATGCTCATAGTTTTTGGTCATGTCCTGCAAAGCATCAACATACATCTCATAAATCTTTTTAAGATGTTCGTTTGAGTTGATGATTTTATCAATACATTCGTTAATATCAGCTTGAAAAGGCTTTACCGCCTTACTGTCATATTTCCACGCAGAGTGCGGAGGTTTAGGCGGCAGCTTTTTTACAAGCGTTTTTATATCCTTACTGGCGGTTATCGCACTTGCAAATGTAGGGATAAGGTTCTCACGCTTAAAGGCTGTCAGTTCAGGAGTGCGAGTTTTTCCGACAATATCATTGGCAATAACGCTTTTCATTTTCCGCATAGCAGACAGTTCAAGGGTGTCCTGTCCCTTGCCTGCATAGGTTACTCGTCTGTCCTCCAGTCTGTGATACTCACAGACCGAATAGTGAATATGAATGTTATCCTCATTGGTATGAATAGCCGCTGTCCAGTAGGTGTTATCATTATCAAGTTTTTTAGAGGAATGAATGAGAGAATTTGCTCCTTTTCGAGCAACATCTTTTAAACGGTTAAGGTCAACACGACCTTTGACCATAAGACCGTTTTCCTCCAAAAACTTATTATCAAATGAAACTATCCAAATGTACTTTGGACAGCCTTCCTTTTGAGATTGTTTTTCATACTCTCTGTATTTGTCTATTTTGTCTTGCGACAAAAGGTTGTTTTCATTATCAAAAAGACCGTCAGACTTGTGTTCATTTTTCATATAGACAAAGTAGTCGTAGTTATGGTCTATCAGATTATTCATTAGTTCCTCATTATCTTCTTGGAGAGAATGATTATCTTTGCTTTCAAAAGCTTCGGGACGACCAAGATAATCATAATAGTCAGCACCGCCAACATACCAGTCGTATAAAAAATTGTTTTTAAAGATAACCGCAGGACTGCCCATTCAAAACACCTACCCTTTATTAGCTTTTTCCACGGCAAGCCTGCGCATTTTATTTTCATAATTAATTTCCGACTGAGTAAGACATTTATGCGGCTCTGCCTTTTCAGTTTCAGACTCATAGTATGACGGTTCAATAGCGGCAAAGTTGAGATAAGAATTGATACCGTCACGGATCTGATAAGTCATAGCATTATTATCTTTGAGTTTATAATTTATTTGCAGTAGCAACTGTTCAACATGAGTTAGTCTGCGGACAACCTCTGAACGAGAAAGTTTATTGCTTACGCTGTTATGGAATTCTTCCTTTTCAAGAATAATTCCTTGTTTATCAGCTTCGGCATTAATAAGTTCACGAATATACTCACTTGAGCTTTCATATTCAGCTTTTGCCATAAGAAGCTCCAGTTTTTCAATTGTTTCTTTTGTAAATGAATAAGTACGGTTTATTTTTTTTGACATAATAAGCAACTCCTTATTGTTGTAGATTAAGGCAAGGTTTTATGAGCGAACTATGCTTTTAGCTTACACGAATGAATAACGAGCATAAAGGGAGTGATATCACTCCCACTGTCAAGTGGCGGTAGTACCGCCACTTTCACAACTCCGTTGTGATATCACACAGCTCAAAAACAGTAAAGGCACTTTACCGTTTTAGCCGTTTTCGGTAAATACACTTTACCGTTTGAACGGTTTTCGGTAAATACACTTTACCGCTTGAGTGATTTTCGGTAAATACACTTTACCGTTTTAACCGCTTTTGGTAAATACACTTTACCGCATAATATCCATATCGTTCCATTTTGCCAAATCAGATTATGAACATTTTGTATCTTAACAAATTATTCACAGTGATTTTTGATGATTTTTCGCAAAGTAATTGTGCAGAAATCGAGCAAGAATACATAGAATTTTTTACTCATTTTCTTCTTTTTCAGATTGCTCTATCAGGTGTAAAATTTCATTGATTTTCATTTCATCATACTCGATTTTTTCAAACTCTGGAGCAAGAAATGTATCAATTTTTTCTGTAACTCTGCGTAGTTTTAATATAGTTATGTATATATCTTTGATAATGTCTTTTGATGTACTCATAAGCTCATTTATCTCCGATTTTACCATTGAGTGAACTATAAGCGGCAAGCAAGATGCGACAAAATCATCTTTAGCGGAGATAAATATTTGAAGAATATTGATTACTAATTGATTTCGTGTTATGTCTTGCTTTTCTGCTATATCGTCCAGTCCTTTAATTATTTTATCGTCATTAAAGCGGACAATCATTGATGATATTTCTGTACTCATTCCTCACCACTCCCCTCTTGAAGATACTCGAAATACTCGTCTGCGTTGCCGTATTTCTTTATTATTTTATCCGTAAGCTGATAACCTTTTATATCAAAAAATTTGTCAGCAACATACATAAAATAGCCTTGCTCATAGCTTAAAGGATTGAGATTAAAAACCATAAAAGCTGTACTATCTGTTTTCTCGATTTCATCGTTCATATTGTAATAATTGCATTTAGTATTCTTCAAAACAAACTGAATTTTTGTAAAATCCTTATTGACAAATCTGCACGATAATACCCGATTGTAAGGAATAATATACTCTCTTTTATAGTTCTTTGCCTGTGAATAATATGTAAGTATCACTCGCTTTTCATCAGCATTTATTGAGAGAAAATGCAGGCTTTTTTTATTTGTGATAGCCTTTGCAAACATAGATGTAATCACCAATATTATGATTGAACAAATCAAAAAAAGAGTTGAAAAACGGCTTAATGCAGGCACATAGTACAACGTGAAACAAGCAAGAAAACCTAAACACATAAACATTAGGTTTCGCAGAACTTTCTTGTTTTTGCGATACTCCTGTTTAAAATAGTCCTCATAACTGGCGAGCATTTCGTCAACTGGATATTGATAAATCAGTTCGTTTTCCGAGTATTGCGACACCTTTTCCTGTTCTGTTTCCATATCATCAATGACCTCGTTTTCAATCATTTCCTCATTGATTTCCTCGTTAATTTCAATGCTGTTTACTTTCTCATTTTCCATTGTTTTCACCTCAATTAACAGTTACCATCACGCTTGCGGTACTACCCGATTTAGTATCTGTGACCTTTATAATAGTAGAGCCATAACCAACAGCCTTAACTGTTCCGTCCTGTGATACTGTGACTTTACTTGTATCAAAACTTTCCCATTTAAGCGTAGGAACATAGCTGTTTGGCGTGTAAACTGCTTTAATTTTTGCTGTATTTTCAAGTTTCAAAGTGAACGGAATTGCAGGCTCTGTTTTTAATTCTGTAGGCTTATTTACCGCCGCAGTTACAGATTTTTTTGTGGTAGTAATTGTATTTTTAGCAGTAGCTTTAACCGTTGTAGTAGTTGCTTTTGTCGTTATTGCAGAAGATTTCACAGTCGTTTTTGCTGTTGTAGTCACAGAATTATCACGGCTGTTTCCACCGCCGCCATTGTTATTATTACTTGTGATATTTGCATTTGTCACAGTAGTGTTTTGTGATGCAGATGATGTGTTTTCTGTAATACTTGTTTCTGTTTTAGAGTAGCTTTCAGTTGATTTTCTCTTTGTTTCAGCATCAGAACTATTATCCATATTCATTGTTTCTATCTTATTCTCCGTTTCCTTTGGCTTCTCAAATGAGATAGATGTTACAGGTTTTTCGTTATCATCACTGCTTGAAATTACCGTTATATCATCACGATCCATGATTACATACTGGATATATTCTTCTTTTTTATGTATCTCGCCTTTTTGAGTATTGCCGAACTCATCAATAGTATCTTCGTCCTGATATTCCTCACGGACAGATTTCATTTCGATATAAACATAAAGGTAATCATCTGAAATATCAGCCATTGATACCTTGTAGGTCATATCATTTATCTTGCTGATTTCATTCTTTTCAGTCAGGTTTTCCTTGCGTTCATTACCTTTTTTATCTCGAAAAGCTATTCTCAAGCTGTTCAACTGCGGCTCTGATGATGAATGTTCCGAACTGTTATTTTGCTTTGTAGACAAGTAAAAATACAGTTCTTTTGTGTCAGAAACATATGTACCGTTAGTGATTTTTGCAATATAATCACCAAGAGAAATTGTAGTATTATAGTCAACAGAATAGTCGGTTTTTTCTTTTTTCAGCGAAATTGCAGTAAAGAAAAGTGCGGTTATAAACACAACTACTGATAAGAATATGATGTAAATTATATTACTTTTCTTCTCAAACATACGCTCACCTCATATTCTTTTCAATGAAATTCTGCGTAAGATTTTGCACCAAAGTATGCACCATTTGATACAAAAAGCTACTGCAATTTTCTGAAATTCCAAAGTATTCAAAGACCTCAACCGTAAATGTTTCAATGAAATAATCACGGTCGTTATTCATTTTTTCTGCCAGTTCATTTGCATTGTAATGAAACCCATAGAGTCTGTTAAATATCTTGTAGATTATCTCTTGCTTATCTCTACTGTTGCCGATATAGAGCAGATCGCAGTCACTTGCAAGTCTGCGGCAATGAATTTTATTATTGCCTGATGATAAAGCAAGCAGCATCTCTCCTGCTTCAAAACTGTCTGTGTTTGCCAGTTCAGAGAGAGTAAACTGAGGAAAATGCCGCTGTAATGTTTCAAGGCTATCACTACTTTGCTTGAGTAAAACACGATACTGTACAAGCGAAAAAATCTTACGAACTGTGTCGGTATCCTCATTGCTTTCGCTGGGAACAAAGTCTAAAACAGACTGCGTAGCAAACCACAAAGCCGCATCATATTTTCTTGCTCGGCGCAGGAGTTTAAGAATAAACTCTGTCGCAAGAGTATTCTTTGATGAAATAAATCTGTGTGCTTCATCGAAAAGACACACTACATTTCTACGGTCTTGAGGATTGACAAGATACGCATTATAAGCAACATTTTTACAGATTTCCGACCACATAACGCTCATTATATTGAACAGCTGTGCATTAAAAACATTATCGTCCATATCCGAGAGAGTGTGTACATCGAAGACAATAAAATTGCTGTTATCGACCTCAACATTAGTATAAGCGTCAAACATTGTGCCGTATACTCCGTGTATAGTCAGGTCTGTAACAACTCGTCTTATACGCAGAAGTGACGCCTTGTCTGCTTCTGATGTGGTTTTTTCAAGCTGTTTTTCTACGACTGACAGCAAATCTGACATCAGCGGAAAATCAGTTGCTTTCAGACCTGTAACATCAGTTGTTTTATCAATGCTTTTTTGCTGAAAAGCTTTAAGCAGCACATCACGCATCATAGCCATATCGTCAGCGTTCAGATTGACTGCAAACCTCTTGAAGAACACACAAATTCGTGAGATTTCTGCTGTAAAGTTAGCATCAATAGCTTCCTCCTGCGAATTAAGCTGTTCCTCGCTATCAGCGTTTTCTGCCTTTGCAACAATAGTATTTCGTATTTGCAAAGGATTTATTGTGCTGTTTTTAGAAAGCTTTATAAGCTGTCCGTCAAAGATTTTACACATCTCCGCATATTCGCCCTCGATGTCGATTACCATAACCTTGTTGCCGAGCAAGAGCTGATCCTGCAACATAGTTTTGAGCGTTACCGACTTACCGCCGCCTTTCAGACCGAGAGCAAGCAAGTCAAATGATGTTCTTATCTTATCCTTCGTAAATGTATCAAGAATAACAAGACCGTCTGTCTGTGATGAACCAAAATACAGCCCTGTCTTGTCAATATGCTCCTGATAATAGAACGGAAACTGCTTGCAGAAAGTATCGTACAGCGGCATTGGTGTACGAATAGTATTCAGTTCGCTGACCAGTCCGATGTACTCCGACTGCATTTCGTTTATGTTGATAAAGCCCATTATGCCCGAATTGCCTTCAAGCTGTTTCATAAAAGACTTTGTTCTTTTGCGAAGCTGCTCCAAATCGTCAGCACATATGTAAAAGCGCAAAGTCGTGAACATCATCTGCTCCGAGCCGTTGACTATGCTGTCATATATCATTTGCAGTTTTTCAAGTTCTGTCTGCGTATTCATTCTGTCACCAATATCCTCATTGATAACACGGCGGCTTTCAAGCTCTTTCATACTGTTTTTCAGGTCAAAAATGACCACAGACTTATCTATTGAGCATATATCCCAAGTTGCAGTTACATCATGTGAGTTTTCATAGATAAGTTCAGTAAAAACAGTTTTTGATAGCATTGCAGGATAAGAATACGCCGTGACTGGAGTGATATACTTTTTTCCATTTACACAGAAATGTGCCTGTCCATATTTAACACTATCAGGCAGAATATAATCGTTCAATACATTATAATTGATGTTTTCCTGTTCCTCGTTTGTTTCAAATGAAAGCAAATTCTTAAAGAACAAGACACTGTCCTCTATTGCATTAAGAACGATACGGCAATAACCCATACCGTTCAGATAGTCCTCAACACCGTCATAGAGCTTATCTACCTTATCTGAAAATATGATGAGATAAGCAAGATTGCCATTGTGATGTATTTCAAAGTCCTCAAATTGACGGATTTTAATGCGCAAAAGCTCTTTGATATACTCATTCGCCGCTTTACTTAACTTATACTCTAAAAACTCCCTCTGCCGTGACAGATCGGGAGTTTTGTGAGTAAATATGTACTTGTGCGGAAGATCTATTAACCTTGTAGCATAACCGAATGTACCAAACGCCGAACGCATATCTTCAATAGAATAATGCAGAATATCAATGCCGTAAATCGCTATAAGGCACATATACTTTTCTTTTCCTCCGATTTTCACACGGAAAAAGTGATTAAGTATCTTATCTGCCTTGTTCGTGGAATATCCCTTAACATCTTCCTCACCAAGACGATAATCAGAAAAGTCCATGCTGTTGCGCATATCACGGCTTAAAGTGAACGGCAAAGGCTTTTTTCCTTTTGACTGCTTTTGCTCACTTCGAGCTGTCTTTTCGTTTTTTCTTTTTATTTTTAGCATTTTCCTTGTTCTCCTCATACTTTTTGTATTGTTCGCTATTTGTGCCGTAATAGGTCTTATTACGGCACAAATACTTGATAAATGATACCAGTCCTAAGTAGAACGGCTGTGTCGGATTTGACGGAGATTTAGATGTCAAAACGAAAAACACAGCCACGCAAAAGCCCATAAATAGAAACTTTAGCACGCCGCCAAAGAGATCTCCGACAAAATTTGTAACAACTATAACTCCGATCACACCGAAGAACCTTGTAGCATCAAGCCCTTTTACGACTGTTGTTGTAGCTTTTGTCTTTTTAGGAATTACTCCTGCCGAAATATCATCATTCATATGAAAACCTCCTTAACGGTCATCAGGGAAAGCACGACCACGCATCTGTTCCTCCCTGCGTTCTCTTTGAGCAAAGCCTTCATCTGCATCTTTGCCCTTTTCGCCTTGCTCACCTTTTTGTCCTTGCATACCCTGTATGCCCTGTTCGCCCTTATCTCCTTTAGCTCCAGTATCGCCTTTTTCGCCCTTTTCACCGCCGCCTGCGTAGACAACAGTATTGTTATTGCTGCCATGTGGTGCTTGCGGCTGACCGCCGCCTGCGCCACTGCTACCGCCAGTGTTACCATCATTATTGGACGAACCGCCTTGTTGTGAATTACCGCTGTTATATAGTTGTTGTCTATCTTCTCTCCTGTTGGCTGTGCTTGCATTTCGTGAATATGTAGAGTTTCTACCCTCATTAAATGCTCTGCCAGTCGCACCACCGCCGTTAGTTATAAATGAACCAACAGCTCTTGCTCTGCCATGTCCACTATCTCTTGAATTACGATACGCTTCTTTTCTTTGACCAAAATTATTAGCGACTTTTTGCGGAGTATGTGCGACTTTATGACCAACATTTGATACAGAATGAGCAGCACCACGAGCCATTCCTGCGGCTGTTCTAATACCCATAATAGTACCGAGTCCTGACTTAACGCCTGCATCAATGCCAAGTATTTTAACGATTATGTCAGGACCGTCGATTACAAATTTTGCTCCACCGAGCATAATCATCAATTCAGCGGCTAAATTGTTTCCAACGGCACTGCCATCTTTTTTTATTGCAAACAATACCATTATATAAATTCTCAAAAGCAAAACTACTGTAATCAATATAAGATAAGAGCTTATAAGATTTTGTACCATTTGTTTAGCTCTGCCCGAGCCGTGCATATCAGATGCTATAACAATCGGAGCAATCAATCTTGCAAATATAATATCAAACAATACAGAAGCAACCTTTAAGCCTGCAAACAATAAACAGAAAGCAACAATAATAAGTTCAAACGCACCACGCAGAAAATTGAAATTATACTTGTAAACATATTCATCAGCGTGTCCCCAAGTAACTATTGAACGCCAAGCATATGCAATTCCGCTCTGAATATCTGTAACTTTATATTGCTCTAAATCTTCAATTGTTGTAAACTGACTGCTTATATCTTTAAGTTTTTCTGTGTTTTCATACAACTCTCTGTTGTTAGAAACATTAAGCCATTCCATAACTGAATAATCATAATCACCGACTTTTATTTTTATGCTTTCCAATGCCTTAACAGTATTATTTATAGTAGAATTATCCGTACCGTTAACTTTATTGTTAGAACAAACATTTCTGTATAATTGAGCTAACTGCGTATTATCCCCACCAAAACCATTAAAATAAGCAGATGATGAACCTATGATACCTGCGCTGCTTAATCTGCTAATAGCATTAGATACCATATCCTCCGAGATCCTATACTCTGCCCAACGTAGTTTTTCATGTGCTGGATTAAACTGCGTATTATCACTATGAAATGCATATGGCATATAGTCAGCGGCACTTTCTTCTGGAATGTAGGTTAAATATTCTTGATTTAAACCACCAAGCCATCTTGAATGTGACAATAAATGCACATGATAGTTTTCATTATTCTTTTCTTCTATTGTTTTATTCTTAAAATCCTCATAGTTTTTAAGAGCAACTTGATAACCGTCATTATATATTTTGTTTAAATATTCCACACCGCACAATTCTATTTTGTTTTCAAGAGTAAGATTAGAAAACTTTTGTTGCGGTTGAACTTTAGAAACGATTGTTACGGGCTTTTCTTTTATATTTGTCGAAAGTCTGTTATAATCAAGTTGTAGAATTTTACCTGAATTGTTCCTGAACCCTTTCAGCTCGGACAAATACACAAGTTTATTTGCTACTATACTTTCCTCAACATCAATTACATTATTACACAACAGCAATTCTCCCAAAGACATTCTTCCAACAAGACCATCTTCGGTAACATATTCTTGCTCTTGTCCTACAAGAGATTTGCTTTCATCAACACCTATTATCTGTAACTCTCCTAAAGCTTTAATTAACACTGGCAACGCAATTATAAGTGTGATTGAAATTATAATACCTCTGCCGAAATCAGTAATTCTTGATTTGTCAGCGTTGAAAATGAGCAGAACAGCAACAAAAATCAACGCTAATGCGCAGACTGCTGCCGCTATGTTTTTACCCCAAGTATCAATTTTGAAATACTTATCAATCAGATCATACAGATTGAGCTTTAGCAAAATATCTACCGCTTTTTCAAAGTCAGAAACTATTTCCGCAAGAATACGCAAGAAAAAATAGCCAACACCACGAAAAGTGTTTTTCAAACCAGTACAGACCTCTACATTCTCAAGTACACTTACATTTTTTCCTTTTAAGCCGTATTGATCGTCTGCAAATGCCGATATAAAGCCAAGTGCAGAACAAGACACTATTGCAAAATAGAAAGCCATAAGCTTATTAAACAGCTTTTGATTTCGCTTTTTTCGGTTTATTTTCTTTGCTATTGTCATTTTAATTACCTCCATATTCATATTTGATATATGCACCTTTAAATCTCCGATTTTTGTCTTGCGACAAAGTTCCGATATTCAGAAACTTAAAGGTGCATATAAAATGCACCTTTTACATTATGTAAAGTCAACAACAGATACCTCGTAAGGATCAGCAGCATCACCGATATTCATATTAACAGATGTATCATAAGCGACCTCTGTTACATTATCTGAACCTGCAAGAGAGCCGAGAATACCAGTACCGAATGAAAGGACAGCAACACCGACAAGAATTGGAACAGCTATCGCCTTGCCCTTTTGCAGTCCGCCTGAGCCGCCTGCAATGATAATGATAGCAAGAACGATTACTGCAAGAACGCCTACTGCATAGCCGATAACTTTAAGATCTTTGGCAATACTGAGTATCCAGTCCTTGATACCTTGTACACCTTTGCCTTCCGCACTTGCTGTAACAGTGAACAGCATTGTAAATACTGTTGACAGCCAAGCAAACGAAATGATTTTCCTCGCTGCACCATTTTTCATAGTTTTGTTTTTCATTTGAAATTCCTCCATTTTGTTTAAATTTCAGCGTGACCGCTGTGTTTTATCATCAATAACGAGTTCATCGTTATCAATTCCTTTAAGTTTTTTTGCAAAAATTTCAGCCGATGAACAAAAATCATCGACTGTATCAGAATAATCATATCCGCAAAGTTCTTTGTGTTTGGATCATATAAAGCGGTTTGCCAGTAAGGACTATCTATCATGCGGCTTGCTATTCGTTTCCCATTAAGTTCAGCACAAGCACTACAATCGCTATATACTGTTAATAACAATCCATCAACAACTTCGGACTGTTTTTGTTTTTCATATACCACACCCGTTGCATCCTCATAGACTCTATAAGTCCATCCATCAACAGTATCACCATTACGGATTTTCAACCCATCACTAAAGCGTGTGAAAGTCAAATAATCAGACATATTAAGACCTCCCCCTGTTAGCCTGTTGTGTCAAGTCAAATTCCTCGTTATCAATTCCTTTAAGATGTAAAGCGTGTTTCTCCGCTATTGATACTACCTCGTTAAAGTTGTTGACATAATCATCACTTTGGCTGTATCCGTTTTCAAAAGTGATTACCCGATACTGTGTTCTATCAGGCATAAATTTTGCAATTCGTTTTCCGTCTAATTCAGTAAATCCACTGTAATGCTCATTGTGAATAAATCTCAATCCCTCCACTTTAGCCGAATTTAATGATTTTTCCGTTGTATCACCTTCCTGCTTTGTGTCGTGCGACACAGCTTTCTGTTTTGTGTCGTGCGACAATTTTTCTTCCTTTGGCGGCGGCAACGAGCCTTTTACAAAATGCTGTAAGCACTCATTATAGTCCTTGCCATACTTTGCGTGATGTACTGTAACATTGTATCTGCCGCCTAATTGTTCCTGTATTTCAGAACATGATTTTTGTCCCCAATAATCATTGTCAAGGCATAGAACAATGTTCTTTATATCGGAATTGCGCTCAAGATACTTTTCAAGCACCCACACACTCCTTCCCGATAGCGACAACCTGTTTTGTTTGAGCCATATATCAGTATTAGGCTCACGTTCTTCAGCCGCCGCTTTCTTTTTTTCGGCTAAAACATACATTGTAGCGTGAGAAAGCAAGTCCACAGGTGCTTCAAAAACAAAAACGGTAGACCTGTCTGTGTCTGCCATTCGATTAGTAATATTGAAACTGTACTGTTTATCCGAGCCAGTAACGTTGATATTGAACTGTTTTGCAAACTGATTTGTGACTTTGCATTCAGCGAATTTCATTTCGCCGTTTTCGTCATATCCTGCAAAAACAGCATTGTAACCGACAAATTTGCCGTCCTTGAACTTTTTTTCTTGATATATAAGATCGTGTTTCACGCAGTACGAAACTACTGACGGATCAATACATCGTGTTTTTGTGAGATAAGCAAAAACTTGCTTGTATTGCCCTGTGTCCTTTTCGGGCTTTTCAAACTCTTTCTTTTCTTCTTTTTTAGAAAGAGCCGCCGTATCAACATTTGACCGAGCAACATCTTTTCCCTCACCAAGCATAAAAGCCATAGCCTCTTGCCAAGAGTACCCTTTGATTTTCTCAAGATAATCAAGCACATTCAGCCCTTGCCCTTCTTTGTTTGTACTGCTTGTTCGTGAGTTCCAAACCCATCGTTGCCTGTCAGCCTGTACGATAAGACTATCGTGCTGAACACAAGTGTATACCTTGCCAGTCCGTCTAAACGTCAACCCCTCATATCTGCCTAAAAAATCAAGCATATCCGTCTGTCTGACACGACGTATTTGTTCATCAGTATACCGAACATACTTTCTTCCCGAACCTATGTAGTTACTCCTTGCCATTATGTCACCACACCTTTCTGACTTGTGTATTTCTCAAAATAGTGCTTTGCTATGACATTCTTTGCCCTTTTCTGAATTGACAACCGCAGAACCGATATGTAATCGGTCTTGCAGGATATAGCAAACTCTATATCCTGCACGGTATTTAATTCATAGTTGACTGCATAACCTCTTAACGACTTATCAGAAAGCACAAACTGCTGAATGTTATCATGAACAGCATCATTACAGTTTCCAGTAAGTATAAGGCACTCCAACAATACAAGGCTGCTTATTGTCGGATCAGTTTCATAAGATTTAATGCTTTCAGCATTTTCGACCTTGATAAAGCACTTGTCAGACTGAATGTCTTTCAGAAAAGACATATAGTCTGCATTACCGAAAAAAAGCCGCATAAGAGTATGCGGCAAATAAACGGTAGTGCTATATCTGTGCGAAGAACGCATTATCAATTTGATACAGTCATTCATAATCATCACCTACCTTTTCTACTATTAGAATTTGTCAAATCAAGATCTTCATCAGCCGCATCTTTACCCTCATCGAGATATACGCCGCTGTTATCAGACCTGTCGTTAAGTTTAAGCTCACTTGTGAGCTTTTCAAGTCTTTCAGTCTTTTCTCTCAGCTCCTGTTCACGAGGAAATGTTCTGTGTTCAATCTCCTGTGACAGCTTGAAGTTCTTTTCAAGATCTTCAAGTTTACGGATATGTGCGTCAAGTCCATCTTTAAAGCCCTGATCTATTGCTTGATCTATGTTGTTAAATACATCAACAAGCGCAGTTCCAATAGAAGCAAATCGGCTTGCATTTCGATGAATAACAATGTTCCATCTGCCCTCTGCCAAATCGTGATATTCGTATTCCAAACTTAAATCGAACCCACGATAATTGCCGAGTTCAAACTTACTGTGTGCGTGAGCATCACGCAGTTTTCTGATGAAACTGCCTGCTTCTTCCCTATCGGTAAACATACCGCCACACATTTTAATGATAAACTTCTTCGGCTTTTCAGAATGTTCAATGAAATCACAATCAGTTTTGAACCTCTCAATCAGCTCCTTTTCTTTGTTGATACGGTTAGGATACTCAAATGTATTTTTATCCCTTGCGCTTATTTGCTCTGATAGAAACTGACCTTTAAGTGATTTAAGCTTTGTGACCTCCATAGAAAGCTCAAGCTGTTCCTTTATGCGTTCATCACCAGTTGCCAAAGATTTTATTTCAGCATAGCTTAAAGCCTGTTCGTCAACATCATCAATACTACGTCCCATTGGCTTATCCGTCATTACCTGTGAAATCATTTTTTGCTTATTCTCAATTATCTGCCAAGAATAGCTATCGAATGTACCTTCCGTTGCATAACGGAATATTTCGACCTCATCACAGGTGTTACCACGCCGCAGTATGCGACCTTCACGCTGTTCTATATCCGCAGGACGCCACGGCACATCAAGATGATGTAAAGCTACAAGCTTTTCCTGCATATTCGTTCCTGCACCGAGCTTTTCGGTAGAGCCAATAATAACACGAACATTTCCCTTGTTTACATCCGTAAACAGCTTTAACTTCTTATCGTCTGTATCTGCATCGTGTATAAAAGCTATCTCTTTTTCGGGTACGCCCTTATCTATCAGTTTTTTCTTGATGTCATCGTACAAATTGAAATCCTTTGAGGGAGTAGACCTATCAAGGAATATGACCTGTGCTAACTTATCATCTTTTGTTTCCTCCCATTTCTTAAATACATTCCTTATACAGCAGTTTACTTTGCTTGCAGGATCATCAGGCACAGACGGATCTATTAGTCTGAAATCCAACGCACACATCTTACCGTCATTTGTAACTTTGAGCATATTGTCTATCTTCGGATCGACCTTGCGAGAATGTATCCTGTCAGCTCTATTACCACAGCTCTTTATAAATGCCTGTTGTTCAGCAGACGGTTGAATGATACAGATAGTTGCCTGACCGTTCTTTAGCTTTGGTATCGGCAAATCAAGCATCTTTGCTGTCTGAACATCAGTACAACGCTTAAACATTGTCATTAGTTCAGGAAGATTTTTAAACTGATTACAGCGTGTTTTTGAACGCCAAGAGTTGCCCGTAGGTGCAAGCTCAATCTGCGTTGATATTTCCGCAAAATCAGCTACCCAAGAGTCAAACGCCTGCAAGCCTTTGCTTTTCAGATAGTCAGGCTGTAAGTATTTCTGCATTACATACATTTCAGTGATGCTGTTTGAAATCGGTGTACCCGTTGCAAAAACAACATTTCTGTCCTGATTGCCGTTCTTTTCTTTGATACAGCGTATCTTCAACAGCATATCGCTCGCTCTTTTTGATTTTGCACTATTTATGCCTGATACTCTGCCGAGTTTAGTGTTTATAGACAGATTTTTGAAATTATGTGCTTCGTCCACAAAAAGCGCATCAACGCCGAGTTGCTCAAAGTATATTTCTTCGTCCCTCGGATCAACATACTCCAAGTCTTTCAAGTTCTTTTCCAAGCGTTTGAGCATTTGCTGTGCGTTTCTTACAGATAAGCTCTTTCCGTGATTTCTTTCCGCTTCTATAATAGCGTTAAGCTCGTTAATTTCTTCTCTGTAATACTGTCTGCGCTTTTCGGGTGATACATCTATCTTCTCAAAAGTTGAGTAAGCCATTATAACTGCATCATAATCTCCAGTAGCTATCCTTGCAACAAATTCCTTACGCTTATTGGTTTTGAAATCTTCTTTTGTTGCTAAAAGAATATGAGCATTAGGGTAAAGCGTATAAAACTCTTTTCCCCACTGTGCAACAAGATGATTAGGGACAACAAACAGCGGTTTGGTAGCAAGCCCTACACGCCGCATTTCCATAGCACTGGCGGTCATTTCGTAAGTCTTGCCTGCGCCGACACAATGAGCAAGCAAAGCGTTTCCACCATAGACTACTCTTGCGACAGCATTTTTCTGATGTTCCTGCAATTCAATGTCGCTTGACATACCCTCAAAAGTCAGATGTGAACCGTCAAAATGCCTGTTCTTTTCAGAATTGAATATTTCGTTATATATGTTCTCTAAATCACGAGTACGCTCCGCATCCTGATAAATCCACTCTTTGAACTTGTCTTTTATTATCTCTGCCTTGTTGCAAGCAAGCTCCGTCTTTTTGGTGTCAACAACACGCTTTGGCTTTCCGTCCTCTCCGACTACCTCCATATATATTTTGGGGTCACGCAAGTTCAAGCAAACCTCAAGTATCTCCAAAGCGTTTATATCTCTTGTTCCATATTCAACACTTGTTATATCTCGCCCGTTACCGATACTTTTATTCGATACATACCAAGATGAATTGATAGGATTATGCTCTACTCTGATATTTGATGTATACCATGGCATATCAAAGATTTCCTCGATAAATCTGTCAATATACTTTGTAGGTATCCACGATGAACCGAGCTGACAAGCTATATCACTCGCTTTTATCCTTTCAGGCATATTTCTTTCAAGAGCCTTGACATTAACATCGAGTTCAGGGTGTATGCGTACCAAAGCAGACGCAGCCGAAAGCTTCTGTCTGATGTTGCCTGACAGATATTCGTCCTGCGGTATCCAACCTTCTGTTATATCAGCTCCTTCTTTGCTTAATACCATTGGATCACGATACATAAGTGTACCGTTAAGCTCTGTAATACAATCCTCGATACTTTCAGAACAAAGCTGTGAGATATACGGAAGATCTATTCTGCCTTTTTCAGCAAGCGATACCTGATAAGCATCAGCCACCGAGTCTGTATGTGTTATTTTGTGGCGATAATGCGCAACTCTGCGCTGAAGCATAGCAGACGGATATGTTTTATTGTCACGAACCTCCTCTAAAGCTATAAGCAGAGAACGGTCATTAAATTGAATGTTATTCAGAACCGAGCTTACTTTCTTTGAGTTGATATAGCCGTTTTTCTTGACAAATGCAGTGTACATATCAAACAGCTGAACTCTTGACTTGTCGTATTCTTCATCGCTGATGTCGGTTATCTGTAAATCAGAACACTCTCTTGCCTTGTTAGCAAGTCTTACAATGTCAAAAACGAGTTCCTTGTTTTTCTTGTCACATACATATTCCACCATTTCATTACCATCACGCTGAAACAGTTTATCATTGACAATAGTAATATCATTGTTTCTAAAGCCCTCAATAGCAGGTATTCTTTCAAGATTTCTGTTTTCATTAAGATGATCGGATTTTTCTATTATCGGACTTTGCGCAACAACAATATTGCTTGCAAGTCGCTGAATACACTCATTAAGGCTTTCTTCAAGTGTTTTATCCTCAAAAGGCTCGACTGTAAGCTCATCGCCATATCTGCCTGATACTTTCTTGAAAGTACCGCAAATCATTTCGGGGTGCTGTTCAAAATATTTGTTGTAGTATATTCCAGTAGCCATTTCCCACTGATTTCTTGCATCAGGGTTCATATATTCTACAACATCAAACCAGTCACGCTCAACAGTCTTTGGCAATGCTCTTTTCTGCAAGAAAAGAATATCAGTTACCGTTTCTGTGAGCGCATTTGACTTAAACGCTGTGTTAGGCAACCTTATAGCTCCTATAAGCTCTGCCTTTTCGGATATTGCCTGTCTTATAGCACTTGATTTTTTATCAAGTGTTCCTGATGTAGTTATAAAGGCTACAATACCGTTAGGTCTGACCATATCAAGCGACTTTAGCACAAAGTAATCATGTATAAGTGCGTTACCACGGTTATACTTTCGATCAAAAACGCTGTAATTGCCAAACGGTACATTTCCGATAGCAAGGTCAAAAAAGTTTTCATTGAGCTTTGCGTTCTCAAATCCAGTGATCTGAATATTAGCCTGCGGATAGAGCTGTCTGCATATTCTGCCTGATACATCATCAATCTCAACTGCGGTTAGTTTCGATTTGCTTTCAAGCTCGTCAGGCATACAGCCCAAGAAATTACCGATAGCGGCAGAAGGCTCTAATATATTTCCGCCCTTGATACCAAATTGCTGTACCGCCTTATACATAGCCTTAATGATAATAGGCTGTGTATAATGAGCATTGTTTACGGTAGCAAGAGCCTTTGTGTATTCGTCCTCGGTCAGCAAAGCTTTAAGTTCTGCATATTCATCAGACCAACTGCTGTTAGTATTATCAAATGCTTCGGGTATTCCTCCCCAACCGACATACTGTGACAAAACAATCTGCTCATCATGCGTTGCATACCGTTTCTCACTCTCGATAAGTTTCAGCGTTTTAAGAGCTTCAATGTTCTGCTTGTATTTAGTCTTTGCGCCGCCGACCATAGACAGATTATCATCCTCGATATGAAAGTTTGCAGGCAGTTCAGCCTTAATACTCTCAACTACTGCTGTTTTTGCTTCATTCATATCATAGTTTTCAAGCACATAAAGAAGATCTTCATCACGAGTAAGAGGATACCAATCCCATTCAGCCTGTGCAGTTTTGTTATCAAGCAGATCTATTCTGTTTCTTGATATGTCAATATTCTCAATAATATAATGAGTATCCTCAAAGTATATTTCATCACCTGTTTTCCAATCAAGTTCACTCAACCGCTGATGAATATATCTGTCGTTCTCTACATACTCTTTTGCTTCATCAAGAGTTTTACAGAAACGCCCTTGTCCCGAATAAACAAAATGATTATCCTCTATACTGTGCCATATCTGCACATTATACGGATAATTATGACTGTCTGTAACAGTATCATACTGGTCGTTATGAATGACAACATATCTTGTTGTAGGCAAATAGCCTTCAAAAATAAGATTGTTCTTTGAATTGACCGTTTCCACATCGGACACATCATTTTCAAACGCTGTTAAGAGCAAATCGTCATAATGCTCCGACCATGTCTGAACTATCAGCTTATTTGCTGTTAGATCCTCTGTGCAAGTTGCGCCCAAAGACAAAGCTCTGTCTTTAATAGCGTTGAGTGCAGTATCATCTTGAGATATAAAGGTCATTGTATAGTCCTCGACCTCATTATCAAATACTGCATTATCCTCAATAACCTCTGTGCTGTCACTCATTAGCGTTACCGCAGGCTCTTGTGTCTTTGTCTGCACCTGTGCAGGCTCAACAAAGTTTTCTATCAAACCTACATCAGCAAGAGCAAATGCAAAAGCCGCAACCTCACGGTCACTTGACATAATATCCTTACGATAAGAATTAAAACGCTCGACAGTGGCAGAATTATTCCTTATGAATTCGTCCCCGATTTCAAGTGCTTTTGCATAACCCTCAACATTGTCAAGAGCTTTGTACAACCTGTCATAATGCTCATTAAACTTTTTGTTTATTCTGGTATTGACAATATTGTAGCTTTGATGTATAATGATATTAGAGTCAAGCGTGCTTACGCCTTGAGATGATTGTAGTCTCAACACACGGAGCATATCTTGACTTTTTTCTTTATCATAGTAAAGTAAATTATCACTCTCTACTACTCTGTTTAAAAAGCCCCCGAAGTTTTCTCTACCATATATACTTGTAATGAAATTAGTATCAACTGTTTCCAATTCATAGCGACCTGTTCCGTTTGGATATACACTTACAACAATAGGATTATTGTTTCTATCAAATTCTGATGTAACTATAACAATACTATCATTTCTTGAGGTTGAGTCCATAATCATAACAGGATCTGCAATTAAAAAAGGAATTTGCTTTATTTGTTCAATTGTAAGCCCATGTCTATGAGAATGTTCATTCTGCTGCTTAATTGCATTTCTCAAATGCGGCTGCGTATAAAGCATGGGTAACTGTTCACAACCAACATCTAATAGAATTTTGGGTGTATCACAAACTTTCAAGGCATTATACCTATTAAAAGTACCATTCAAAACAGCATCTATCTGTTTAGCAAAATCACTGCTATTGACATCTTCAATGCTATATGATATACTACGATTAGAGTCAAGTTCATCTGTTAAATCGGACAAATGTAGTCCTTTTCTTTCAGATGTTTCTTGACTTTTTTCATTTGCTGTATTTTGAGCAAAATTATCTATCAGACCTGCATCAGCAAGCGCAAAAGCAAAAGCCGCAACCTCACGGTCACTCGACATAATATCTCCGTTCAAAGAATTGAACTTTGTGACAAATTCCTCGTTTTCACGAATATATTCGTCACCTATTTCAACAGCCTTATCATAGCCCTCTACATTGTTCAATGCTTCATAAAGCCTGTTATAATGCTCTGAATACAATTCAGGTAAATCAGGCGGCAATTCTATTGGTTTTGCGCTTGCGCCGTAATAGCTTGTTTCAGACACAATCGGCTCATAGCCGTTATCACGCAGTTTTTGAATACACTTGTCATATTCCTCTATTGAAAAAGCAGCCATACCATTTGTGCCGCCCTTTTTCAGAATACGCCTGTCAAGCAACCTTGCGCCGACCTGTGCATCTTCGTTGTACATCTCATAAAAATCGCCAAGCTTATATAGAGTAATAATCTTTAGCGCAGACGCAGAAACGCCTTCAGCTCTTGCTTCGTTACGGTCAATAGCTATTTCAGCTATTTTATCTGTAAAATCGCTGAAAACCTTGTCTTTTGTAGGTCTGTATGAGTAATCAGTCAGATACTTGCCTTTAAATTCTCCGTCTGTAATATATGCTTGTGCAACATATTCATCAGAAAACTCATTAGAAACAACTGTGAATATTGTCCTTGTTTCGCCTGCAAGACCGTTTTCAGCCCACTCGTCAACGAGAAAACCGTCAAAAATCCTGTGTCCGTCACCGATTACCTTTTGTGTATACCCATTGACCAGCAGATATTTTTCAAGAGCATCACGACCTATATTATCATAAACAGATACCCAGTTATCAAAAGACGAATTAGTAACATCTTCCGCAAGGTCTTTTAAGCTCTTATAATCATCAGTTTTTGCAAGAACACTGTCGCCGAGCATATAGTTTATTTTGCAGTTAACAAGGTCAGCAGACACTTGTAAAGGTATTTCAAAATCAGTAACAGTAGTAAAAGCCAAAGAAACATCTTTCAAGTTGTCAAAGCTTACTGACGGAATATCGTCACCTACACCGAACTCTCTTTCACAGAAATCAGTGATAGCCTTTTTAGCTATATCAAGCTCCGTTTCAAATGTAATTTCGTTATCTGTTCCGCTTTCAATAGCTTTTACACGGTGATACGGCTGATTATCAATGTTTTGCAGCCATTGTCTGAAAAAGCTTTCACAGTCTGAACGACCTTTGCTGCCCTGTGTGAAATCCTGATAAAGACCGAGATTATCCTGCGTATACGATGTTGCCATAATAGTCTTATCGTTCCTATCAATTACAAATGTAATTTCGGGATCACGCATCAAATCTCCGTTTTGCTCATAATAGTGAACAATAGAATATTCTTCGCCTGCATAGCTCATTGAGATGTCCTCAATTACAAGCGGATCATAGCCTTCGGCTTCAAGGCGCAAATACCTGTATTCATTATTTACTATTTCGGGAAAAAGCTTTTCAAAACGCTCGTAGATAAGCTGATTTGTAAAGTTCATTATATGCTTGTGTTCAACAAGCTCTGCGGTCTTGTTCTGTTCTTCAACAATATTTTGCTGAAATACAACGACCTTTTTAAAGTTTTCATCAAAAATGATGTTATTGGTATTTTCAGTTTCAGCATCAGTTACTATGCTTTCTTCCTCTGAAACAAGTTCCTCGTCAATATCTTCCTGCTCCTGCACAGGCTCATTTTCATTATAATCATCATTATCCTGTGCTACATCATTTACAGTTGTTTCGTTTTCCTCAACTGTAATTGCCTGTTCCTGTTCATTTTCAATAGCCTGCGGCTCTGTTTCCTCTGTATCTGCAATCTCATAATCATTCACAACTGTGACCGTATCCTCGATAGCCAAAGGAATGGTATTAGCAACAGTATATCTTGCCGCAAGAATAAACTTTCGGGCATAATCAGATGTTTCAGAACCTATAAACGCCAAAGTTGCATCATCAACGCTTGAAATATATTCAAGGTCAATACTTTCAGCTTTATCGTCCAAGCCCAAACGCTTGTATGTCATGTATGCGACACTATCGCTTATAAGTTCAGCGACACCTTGTATTTTAATAACAGACGATATACTATCCCTTCTATTCAAAGAATTGAGTACATAGTCTGATATGTTCAAATCCATTTTCTTTTCGGGTACAACAGCAACATCACACAAATGCAGTCCGTTTAGTATTCTTATATAGTTGTTGTTATACCTCTCGTCATAACTCCATATTGATATATCTTCGCCTTTTGTCTGCGCTATGTCAAAATAGTTGACTGTTTCATTTTTAACAGTAAGCTTTATAGCTTTAGAACCATAATTTATTCTTCTCCCTAAACTGTTCCACTGTTCATAAGTCGCAAGCGCAGTAGCATTGGGATAATTCTTATACAATGCTAATTTATCTGAAAAAGAAAAAGAAAACATACGGGAGCTGTATGTTAAAAAATCTTTCCACGCCGAGCTGTCCTTGTTGATCTTCATTGTGTTTCTCCTCCGCAAAATATTTCAAAGTGGTTGATAGCGTGTCCTTATACAAAGGCAAAAGGGCATAGCCGTGACTATGCCCTCCCCCTCATATTTTGTCTTGCGACAAAATCATCAATCGTTATATTCCGAGTTATCTTGATATGCCATTACTGGCAGTCAGATCGAGTTCTTCAAACTGCGACTCATCTTCAAACTCGGACATATCCAGTCCGCCGACCTCCTGTGAATTGTCAGCAGCGACAGCTTTCTGCTGTGATGTTGTTCTTGTTTCCTCAACGCCCTCGCCCCAGTCGTAGCTGCGTTCCTTTTCTGCCTTGTAATCAGCAAAAGCTTTTACGCAGACCTCTTTGAACTCTGCGGCTGCTTCAGCAGTGATAGGATGAAAATACGGTGCGTATTTCATCTTGCCCTCTTTTTCAGGATCTTTGACTTTACGGTTAGGAGTATCAATGTAAACATCATTTGTATAATTACCTGTTGTCTCGCCGTTTTCATCTCTTTCTGCGATTTTCTTGATGCTCACATAGTCACATACAAAGTCCTCACCGAACTTGACTGAACCAAACGCAACAGTATTTGTACCTCCCTGTGCGTTTCTGAAATTCTTTGCAGAAGCAGTCGGCTCAAACGACATTCTATCACCAATGTCATATGCGATGTTTTTACCGTCCTTTTCAGTATCAGCAAACTGCTTGAGAATGTTTCTGTTCAGACCGTTCCTGCCAACCTCTGTGATAGGGTGAAATACCTCCTTATGATCTTTGCCGTCATTCTTTTCGGGATCGACAGGGATTGAAGGAAGCGCAACAAACAGCTGTGAGTCCTTGTTTTCAACAATCCTTACAGCTTCGAGAACATACTTATCATCAAACTTGAGAGTTGCATAACCTTTGATGTACGGATTTTCCTTGATGTCTACATGGCGTGTGTTGATAGTAATTTTCATAATATTAGCTCCTTTTAAATAATTATAGTTTTAATGGTTTTTTCGTGATGCGCTCTTATCGAGCAAAATCAATTCTTCATCTTCTTCGGGTATTTGCTGTTTTGTGTAAACACATTTACCGCCGCAGTTCATACGGCAGTTTTTACACTTATCGGGGACTGCGGTCTGCGGACTGCAATTCTTAAACTTACTTAATCCTTGTTTTTGTCCTTGCATTTAAACGCATCTCCTAACTTTTTCACACAATCCGAGCAAATAGGCTTGCCCATTAGAGTATGTGAAATATCTGCGGTATCATAACCGCACAAAACGCAGTTTGTAAGACTACCCTTTACATCATCGGTATCACTCCTTTCCAACAGCTCATACTTAACGACAAGCGGATAATCAGCATTTTCGTCTTGAATGAGTTTCACTGAAAACAGATCTGTTTCCTTGTATCCGAGCTTATCAAACAGCTCTTTCGGTAAAACAAACCGACTTGTAGAAAAGTTAGAACAGTATCCAGTGTTAGTACGCATCATTATCTCTCCTTATCGTCAAATTCCAACTTTCTTATGCGAAGCATACAATTGCGGCACACAGGTTTTCCATAGATGTAATCTTTGCTTTGCTTTCCGCAAAAAGTACAGCGTTCATACTGTTTGCAAAAGTAAAGATTTCTTTTTTCATCTATGTGTATCTCATATGTATCGTTGGATAACTTATCAGCCATGCTTTTGGGGAGCTTTATAAGATATGCTCCGTAATCAGCACTCCAAGTAAATCCGTGTATGCCTACACTCCCTGTTTTTGTTTTTGGCATTTATATCACTTGACCTTTTTAAGCTTGTCAATACAGTCCTTGCAAAGCTGTTTACCATCGAACTCTATGAGCTTGTCCTGCTCAACGCTATTGCAAAGAACACAAGCGTTCTTATATTTTCGCAGAATGATTTTATCGTCCTCGGTGTAAATCTCAACTGCGTCCTTGACTGCAAGATCAAATGTCCTGCGCAGCTCTATCGGCAGTACAATACGACCAAGTTCATCAATCTTGCGCACGATACCTGTTGATCTCACGCTTTCACTCCTTTCTTTTTTCTTTTTTAGATAAAGTAAAAGCGGCACAACTGTACCGCTTTACCGTATCATTTTTAGTTTTTTGTTGACATTTATCGTATATGATTTAGATGAGTGTCATTGATCTCAATTTATCAACCCATAAAGATATACAACCAAAATCGCCCTCTTGCTCAATGCAGTTTTTGTCTTGCGACAAAAATAATAAATAGTGTTACTCATCTTCTTTTTTCTTTGAAGATACCTTAACAAAGATTGAGAATACGCTGATGAGTGCTATACCAGCAAGCAGGACGAAAACCATAGGATTATGCTCCGTGTAGCCCGTTTGTGGTGGACGCTCAGGCTTTTCCTCGGCTTCGTCATACATAACGACCTTTTGAACCTTTCCGTCAGTATTAACAGTAAACTCGATGTCGCTTGCTACCTTATATCCGATAGGAGCAAGTGACTCATGCAGTCTGTACTTGCCGCCTGCCGCAAGCTTACCTTTGATAACATGAGGATTTGTGCCCGATGTCCATTCCTCAACAAGTTTACCCTTTTCATCAAACAACTGGAGCTTTGCACCCTTAAGCTCACCGCTGCCAGTTGCAGACTGCTTTGAAAACTCGATTTCAGTAGGCTTGTTAGTGAATGTAACATCAGTTGTCTTTGCATATTCAACCCTAACGTCTTTCTTTGGCTCTGCAATAAGATAGCCAACGGGAACAGTTTTTCCATCCTCTACGATTTCAAACGTTCCTATCGGAACATTTTCAAATGTAGCTACACCCTTATCGTCAGTTGTTGCGCTAATTTCAACGTCCAAGCCACAGTCAGCCTTGCCCGAAAGGACAAACTTAATATTGTTTATCTTATCAGAATTATCACTTGTTGATTTCTGAATTTTTATCGAGCCTGTTTTGTGCTGATTATAGAATTCAACGTCTGTTGTCTTTGCATACTCAACCTTTACGTCCTTTTTGCTTTCAGCGACAAGGTATGCAGTCGGTACTGTGTCCCCGTCCTCAACGATTTCGTACGCCGAGCCGATAGGGATATTTTCAAATGTAGCAACGCCCTTATCGTCTGTCTTTGCGCTTATCTCAACATATTCGCCAGTTTGAGCCGTTCCTTTGAGAGTAAATGAAATATCACTTATATTCAAATTACCCTCTGTGCGTTTCTGCAATTTAATAGAGCCTGTTTTTTCCTCGTTAGTAAACTCAACATTAGTTGTCTTTGCATATTCAACCCTAACGTCTTTCTTTGGCTCTGCAATAAGATACGCAGCAGGAACGTTGTCACTTTCATAGATCGTATACACACCGATTGGGATTTTTTCAAAAGTAGCAATACCCTTATCGTCAGTATTGGCTGTTATAGTTATTTCACGATTACTCTGACTTGTGCCTTTAAGCGTAAAGGTAATGCCGCTTGCCGCTGATGTTCAAATCACCTTTTGTGTGTTTCTTAACACTAATCGTACCTGTTTTTTCCTCGTTATAGAACTCAACGTTAGTTGTCTTTGCATATTCGACTTTCACATTGTCTTTGCTTTCGGCAACCAAATATGCAGTCGGTACTGTATCTCCGTCCTCAACGATTTCGTATGCCGAGCCAACAGGAATTTGTGTAAAGAGTGCATTACCCTTATCGTCCGTTTCCGCAGATCTTGTAATGACGTTACCCTGTGCAGATGTACCCGAAAGTGTAAACTTGATACCCTTAACATTCAAATTGCCCTCTGTGCGTTTCTGAACGTTTATTGAGCCTTTTGTTTCGTCATTGTCAAAGACCTGTGTTGTCGAAGTTATTAAGAGTGTAACCTTCTGGAGCTTTTGTTTCAGTAACAGTATACTTTGCATTTGCATACATCGGGATTTCATCAACTGTTACGTCAACCTCTTTGTAGTTAGTAGCTATGCCGTTTTCATCTGTTGTAAGAGTAGCTATAACGTTACCTTTGGAATGTATCTTGTGACCATTAACAACAAAGTCCTCTGCCGCAGTTACAGTAAAATCTGCGCCAGCAAGGGTTTTGTTGTTGTCAAAAGTTGCGACCTTTTTGATCGTCAGCTTGCCTTTTTGAATGTAGTTAGTAAATTCAAGCGTTTTAGAAACATACTTTACTGTCGGTGCGACCTCTGCGCCCTCAAACAGTACGATCTGTTCCTCGTTTGTAACAACGTAAGGCTGATATGTGCCTGTTTCCTTTATCTTATACTCACCAAGCGGCAAATCTTTGATTTCAGCCTTGCCGTTTGTATCGGTTTTAAGAGTTGCAACAACGTCACCCTTGTTGTAAGTCTTGTCGTTATACTTGATGTTCTGATTGGTAATAACATCAAATGAAACATTTGCAACGATATTGCCGAGATTGTCCTTTTTCAAGATGTTCAAGTCAGCAAGTTTTGGAGTTTCCTTGACATCAAGTTCCTGTTCATCAAGCACTCTCTGTGTAAGAGCCAGTCCGTCAAGACTACCCTTAAACTTGACCTCGTGCTTTTCGGGATCAATCATATAGTTTGACGGGGCTTCGATTTCCTTAACATAATAAGTCTTATCGACTGCAAGATTTTCAAATGTGATCGAGCCGTTTGCGTCAGTTGTTCCCTCGTCAACGAGTTCGTTTGTTGTTGCATTGTACAAGCCATATCTTGCGCCCTGTACCGCCGCACCTGTAACACTGTCTTTTTTAACTACATTAAGTGGGTACACCCTTTTGTAGTTATACATATCAGCTACGTCAGAACGTGTAAAATCAACACCCGTTGCGGTAATACTGTCAACATTCTGTGCAACAGCGGCATAAGTCTTATCAGATGCGATTTCCTCAAAGTATATTTTACTGCCTGCAACTGTACCATTTACACCTATCTTACCCTTTGAATAATGCCAATGGTCTGTATCTATTTGCAATTCTGCTGTTTGCTTTGTAAGTCCGTAAATGTAGATTGAAGGTAATCTTAATATAGTTCCATCAGCGCCTACACTTGCACCAACTGCACCATTATCAAAATTACTTACATCAAATCCAAAAATACCAAGTTCATTATAATTCGCACATTCAACGTGAGGACAAATTCCTGCCATTTTGCCCGATACCATTACGTTGCTGTTTTCGCCTTTATCGTTTTCAACTATCCAACCATCAAAGTTTATATTTTGGGTAGTGTCTTTATAATGCAAACCGCCGCCTTGCATTAAATAGTACTTTTTGTTATTAACTATAACGTATGCTCTGAATTTTGCGGTATTGAACAGTTCTTGTACTTTGGTATCATCACCTTTATACAAATCGAGCAATTTCTTATAGTCTGTTTCAGTTGCGCTACTATAATCGTTGCCCTTTTCGTCAATCCAATGCTTTACAATTCTTATGCCGTAGTAATTGTTTTCCGATTTATTATCTACATTCTTTTCTGTTGTTTCGCCTGCCTTAACGGAAAGTGAAATATCCTGTGAAAGCAGAAAATCAACATTTTCAGTTGTATCAAGATTTTCAATCAAAGTGTAATTGCCAACAGGCAGACCTGTTATCGAGCATTTACCATTCTCCGAATTGACCTTTATATTTGCAGTTGAGCCAGTAAAGTCAACACCTGCGGAATGATTGAGTGCAACAAACGAATAGTTACCATTTGAGCCTTTAAGATAAACATAAAGCTGTCAGCTACCGAGCCGTCTGTGCGCAAAAATCTCTTATCAAACGAAAGACTACCGCTTTTTTCAGTTGCAAGCGTAATACGCATAGGAACTGGGTCAATCTTATTATTCATACCCATAACCTGATTATCCTGTGTAGGTCTGCCACTTATTGTGCCTGCGCAAACGTATGTAACACTTGTCTGCTTGTATCTGAACGGTATGTTTTTAGAGAACGAAACAGATTTAGCAGATGTGATTGGCGCAGTCGTAGCAACCGTATAATGCTTGCTGTCTTTCTGCTCAACAGTAAAGCCTTCGTTGCGCAGTTTGGCAACGAAATTGAAAGCACCGCCGACCGCATTGTTATCGGTTATTGTTGTTTCATACCTTTTGTTTGCAGGATTGAATTTGAGTGTAAAAGTATCTCCTGCACAAGACATAGTATCACGATGATTTTGCACTCTCTTTACAATATCATCATAAGCCTTTTTCTGTACCTGTGACGAGATCAGTCCCTTGTATCCTGCACCCTTGAGAGTAAAGCTGTTATCGAGCGAACGATAGCCGCCGAGTATCTCCCAAATAAGACACTGTGTTGCACCAAAATATACATCAGATGTATCGGCATTAGGATAACCATAATACTGAACATATCCAAGATACCTTTTTGTTACATCACTATATGATACATCACTCTCGGTGTAGGTATCACCCGACCAAGCGTGTTTGCCATAGTTGTAGCAGAAAGCAGAAATACCGCTTTCAAGTGCAGGAAATCCTGTGTAATGCCAAAAGCCGTAATTGTCTTTTGAAACCTTTATAGAGAACTTATCTTCTGCGGCTGTTGCGGTTATCGCACCATTAAAACTTGCTGTGATAGTTGTCGCACAGATAGCCAATGCCATTGCCGCACTTGCAATTCTCTTTATGATCTTTTTAAATTTCATAATAGCGTTTTCCTTTCATAGATTTATGTTTGTTTTAGTCCTTATCCTGTTCTAAGGCGGCTCAGGAACGCCATAGTGACGATACTTGTTCATTTATCATTCCTCCATTCAGTTTATCTAAAAAAAGAAGAAAAAAATTCAATCTCTTTTTCTCTTTTCAGGCAATAAAAAAAGACCACAATTTGTTTGAATTGTAGTCTTTTGTATGATATTCAGCTTTATGTTTTATTTAGATATAGCACAGAACCATAGTATACTGTGGTATTTTATACTTGTGTTGCAAATCCACCCTTTGTACAGCAATGCCTGAGTCTTTATAGATTACCACATTAAATTGAAATGAACCAACGTATGACTTTATATCTTTAGCGTTGTAATCAATACTACCTCTTAGTCTTGTTTTATAATCCTCTCTTGCCTTTTCAAGAGTTGATGTGCCTAAAAGATAAGCTGTTGTATAGCTTGACTGATCCAAACCCTCGTTAAATCCGCTGTTTCCCCAACCGACAGCCTTAGTTATATCTTCCGTAGGCTTGCCGTTCGCATCAGACAGAGCATACAGGCTCTTATCAAGCTTTTTGCTGTAACCCTTTGATATAACGTAGTTGTTCAGATCGTTGCAGATAAGGTCACGCTGTGCCTTTGTAGATGTTCCGAGGATAACCGCCTCGTATGCTAAATCCAGTGAAGACTTATTCTTTGCAGGCTGAGTTGCCTGTGTAGCCTTTGTAGTCTTAACTGTTGCTTTCGTTGTAGACTTTGTTGTTGCCTTTGCAGTCTGCACAGGCTTTACAGTAGCCCTTGTTGTTATAGCTGCTTGCTTTGTTGTTGTGGTAGTTGCCTGCGCCTTTGCGGTTGTAGTTGTCGCTGATGTAGTAGTTGTGTCCGAGGATTTTTCCTCTTTTTTAGATGTATCAGATGTAGTAGTCGTTGTATCAGCTGTTGTTGTGGTAGTTTCCTCGCTGTCCGAAGAACTGTCTATCTCGCTGTTGTCCTGCGCCACCGCAGTTGTGGTTGTATCTGCCTTGCTTGTATCTGTGCTGTTATCCGCACCGCAGGCTGTCATAAACAGCATTGTGAGTGCAAGGATAGCAGATATAATCTTCTTTGTCATAGCGTTTCACCCCTTTGTCGTGCGACAATTTTCATTGTCATGTGGTTATACATCTTCCTATTATAAGTATACCACAAAAATACATACTTGTAAATTGGCAGACTAAACGAATATAGACCATCAAATTTGTGTATTTTGTTAATATGTTAAATAATAAGTTTATATATGCTTATCGTCCTCTGCTTTGGCTCTGCCCTGTCAGATCGAGTTCTTGCCGTTTCCCTTGATATTGAAACAGCTTTTGCTCTAACTCTCTGATATATGCCTCTTTTTCAGCGTTTTCACCTATAAGCCGTTTATAATCTTCAAGTAAGAATTTAATTGCACTATCGGTATCAAGCTGCTGCCTTGAATACTTGTCATATGCAGCATCTTCTTTCTCATACCTTTTTTGAATAGCTGAAAAATCCCTTGTGATTTCTTCTTGCAGATTTTTGTGCTGCTCTGTGAGTGTAGCAGAAGTAAAAGTACCTCTGCCAATGTCGTCTTTAATAGCGTTAAAAGCTCTTTCGTTCGACTCTTTCAGTTCTTTGATTATGTCAGAATTTTTGTTAAGTTGACTTTTAGCTGTAACTTTATATGTTATTATTCCCGTTATTACTGCGGGAACGGCAGCTATCAAAAGTTCACTCCATAACGGCATATTATCACTCCTGTTTGCTGTATGAATAGCATACCAACTGCTCCAGATTGTGTTGAACAATAGGTATACTATCAAATATATTTCCATTTTTCATCACCTACTATTCTATCATTTCGACTGATATTTGTCAATATATTGCCTTTTTAGACTGATAGCGAGCTATTTATATAATCGCTATATTCTCTAATTCCTGTGCAAACGGTTCAATTGGTGTTGTAAATGAAAGAGTTTTTTTATCATTTTCTTCTCTATCAAGTATCGTTACATATTTCTTACTTAATGAACGAATGCGTTTATGAAATTCTGTAGTAGTATTATTTATCCAATAATGCTCTGTCCAAAAACCAGTATTATATCTATTTTTTTCTGACTGAAAAACAAATGACTGACTACTAAATTCTTGTCTTAAAGTCAAACAAGACACAGGATTTTTCTTTGTGTTGTGTAATCGTAAATGAAAAAGTGCATTATAACACACATATGCGTATTTCATCTCTATTCCAGTGGTTATACGAAGATCTATTATATCTTTTTGTTCGAAAAAATCGTAAAAAACTGGAACACCACATTTGAAAAGCTTTCTTCCGTTATATGCGGTTAATGTATAATACCGTTTATTTGGATAGCGATGGTTTATCTTTATTTTTGGCAATTCTATATTATCAAGCTCAATTTTGTAAATTAGGTTTTCATCTTCCTCAATTCGATTTGGATAGTTGAATATAGCGCCAAAGTTGAACACCCGCGGCCGGCGAAGTTGAACAGTAGCGTCGCTTAAAATGAACAGTGTCGTCGCAGTAGTTGTACATTGACATCGTAAAACTTGTATGATAAATAATTATGCTTTACTCACAGGGAGGATAGGTGGCGCTCTAGGAGCGACCTGAGCGTCCCGTGAGGTTTACAAGTAATGGGCGATGTCAGCGATATGCGGCATCGCCTTTTGCATTACTTGGAAACAAGAGCGATAAACCTCTGAACGACGCAGTCATTTTGTTTGGTGCAGAGCCCGATGAGCCGAAGGCTCCTTATGCTTCTGACTGTTCTACGCCGAATATCTTTCTCATAGATTCTTCGCATTCAATTACGATGCGATATGAATCATGAACGATACGGTCACATATGGCATCTGCAATAATAGGTGAACCGATCTTGTCACGCCAGCCCGGTACATCAAACTGCGAACAAAAAATCATTGATCCCTTTTTGTAACGAGCTTCAGCTATTTCGAGAAGATCCCTTGCTTCTGATTCTTTGAGCTGATACAGCAGCCATTCGTCAAGTATCAGCAGTGCAGGCTTTTTGTACTGCTCTATGACTTTGCTGTATGTTCCTGTTGTTCTGGCTATTGCAAGTTCAGTAAGCAGCTCAGGAAGTCTGACATATCTGACAGGAAGGAACTGCCTTACAGCTGACATTCCAAGAGCGCAGGCGATATATGTCTTTCCGCTGCCTGTTGCCCCGAGGAGCATGAGGTTATGATGCTCGAAGATGTAATTACAGCCTGCAAGACGGGATATCTGAGCTTTGTCAAGCTTTCGTGCTTTGTCATAAGCAATATCCTCTACGCAAGCACCTGTATCTGCAAAATTAGCTTTTTTGATAAGCTTGGTGAGATGGTTGTTTTTACGGGTTGCCCATTCTTTATCCACAAGAAGTCCGAATCTGTCTTCAAACGATAGTTCCGATATATTCGGATCTGCAAGCTGTTCTTTAAATGCATTTGCCATAGTGCTCAGTCGCATTTCCTGAAGCTTGGTGATAGTGTTCTCTGTCAGCATTACTTCACACCTCCATAGTAGGAACCGCCTCTTGTGAAGCCATACTGCTCTGTATTATCAGGCTTCTCTGCAACTACTTCATCCTGCCTGTCCTGACCGGAAGAGAGTATCACCTGA
>OMXI01000044.1 GCA_900314975.1 uncultured Eubacteriales bacterium
TTTGCAATTATATTATACCACAAAAAGAAGAGCTTTGCACTACCTTTTTGGAGTGCGAAGCTCTCTTTTTTGCTCTAGGGCTGCAACAGCCCCTTTTTTTTTGCCTTGACAAAAGCGGCAAGGCGTGATAAAATATTTAAGTTACTATTAACCATTAAAATTCGGAGAATATTATGTGGGACAGGATTTTTGACGTATTGCTTGATGCGTTTAAGGACACGCTGATAACGCTGCCGTTTTTGTTCGGCGTGTATCTTTTAATTGAATATATCGAGCATAAAAGCTCTGACAAGCTTGGCAATGCGCTGCGCAGAATGGGACCCTTCGGTTCGGTCGGCGGTGCGGTTATCGGTGCGATTCCGCAGTGCGGATTTTCCGTTGCGGCATCAAATCTGTATGCGGGTCGGCTTATCAGCATGGGAACGCTTATCGCGGTGTACATTTCCACCAGCGACGAGGCAATACCGCTGATGATAAAAGAGCCATCATTCGCGCCGCAGATACTCAAGCTGATACTTATTAAAGTCGGCATAGCTATGGCTGCGGGCATACTTGTTGACATCGCCGCAAAGCTTTTTGGCAAAAAGAAAGAGCAGGAGCCTTTCAAGGAACTTTGCGCTGACTGCGACTGCGAGCATCACGGCATACTGCACTCGGCGCTGCACCACACGCTGCATATCATAATCATCATTCTTATTGTAAACATACTGCTTGGCTGTGTAATGGAGTTTGCGGGCGAGCAGACAGTCGAAAAACTGATGATGACAAACAGCTGGGCGCAGCCTGTTATCGCGGCGTTTGTAGGGTTTATACCTAACTGCGCGGCATCGGCGGTGCTGACAAAGCTGTACATCAGCGGTGTGGTATCGTTCGGCGCGCTTATCGCGGGACTTTGCACGGGCGCGGGCGTCGGACTTATGGTACTGTTCAGAACGAACAAGAACTACAAACAGAACTTTGCGATAATGGGCATACTTTATGCCGTGGCTGTCGCAAGCGGATTGATAATACAAATGTTTTAAAGCAAAAGAGCTGTTGCAACCACGCGGTGTAACAGCTCTTTTAATATCAGACAAATCAGAATTTGCCGCCGCGGCGGCGCGCTTGTCCGTCGCGCATTAGTTAGAGCTGGCAGCCACCTTTGTGACGCTCCGGGCTTTCATTTTGTGGGCACTCTCTTGGGAGCGTTTTTTCCCAAACTCTCTCTTCTGAACTCTCTATTACTTTTTCGTTATTTGGGTCGCAGACCCAAATGGCGAAAAAGCATTAAAAGGTTTAGGAAGGGGGTGTAAGCTATCGTTAGGGTAGTTTTTGGATATGTAAGTTCCCGAAAGGTTTTTAAGCCTTTCAGGTTTTGTTTTAGCTTGCAAGCAGTGCGGTCTCGGTCTGCTCATTGCTTGTTGTTCCGTCTATTATCATACCACTTTCGGTTGCAAATGTAAAGTAGATGTCTATCTTGTTGCCTGCGGTGCGTGAAAATCGCTGCTCTTTCTCGTGAATTTCAATTCTCTTTATGAATGTCCGCAGCAGCTCGGGTGTCAGCTTTGGCATATCTACGTACCTGTTTGCACTCTTGATAAAGCTCCTTATGCAGCTTTCACGCAGCTTTTGGCGGTCGATTCTGCTTTCTATGTCAGCGAGCTTTGCCTTGATTTCCGCCTGTTCTTCCTCATATTTGGCTGATAACTGGTCATACCTCTCGGGCGAGAGCCTGCCGATCACCCTGTCTTCATAAAGCGTGGCTATGATGTTGTCAAGCTGTTTGATCCTCGCTGTCAGCTCGATCTGCTGCTTTTCAGTGTCACGCAAAAGTTTCTTGGATTCTTCCTCGCCCTTTTGCATCGCAGCTTTGTAAAACTCCTCGCTGTGATTTCTTGCATAGCTTGTTACCTGCCGAAGTGCCGTAAGCACGACACTTTCCAGCGCTGATGCACGAATGTAATGTGCCGATCGGCAGTCGGTTGCTCGCTTGCTGTGACCGCTGCAGGAGTAGTTGTCGATCTTTCCTCGGCGCAGGTACATTCTCGCACCGCAGTCTGCGCAGTACAGATACCCTGCAAACTTGTCAATCTCGCCCTGCTTGTCGGGACGCTTTCTGCCCTCAAAGTGCTTTTGCACAAGGTCAAAAGTCTTGCGGTCAACTATCGCTTCGTGAGTATCTCTGAATGTCAGTATCTTGTTTGGCGAGTTTTTCAGCCTTTTGCGCAGTTTGTTGGACTTGGTGTAGGTCTTGAAATTCACCGTATCACCGCAATAGACCTCGTTGAGCAGCATCTTTCTGACCGTCGCCTGCGCCCAATGGTAAGGTCTGTTAGGGTTGGGATTACCCGAACGGCTGCCTGTTTTGCGGAACTCGTACATGCTCGGTGAAAGGACTTTCTCTTTGGACAGCACATCGCAGATCTTAATAAAGCCAATGCCCGAGGCATACATATTAAAGATACGCTGAACGATCGGTGCGGTCTCGGGATCAGGAACAAGCTTCTTTTTGTCGTTTGGATCACGCATATACCCGTAAGGAATGTGCGCACCTATGCGCTCACCTCTTTCACCCTTTGCACGCTGAACAGCTCTTATTTTCTTGCTTGTGTCTCGGGCATACATATCATTGAACAGATTTCTGATGCCCGACATCTCATTGAAGCCGTTGGCACTGTCAACTCCATCGGTGATAGCGATAAACCGCACATCGTATGCTGGAAATATCAGCTCCATAAGCCTGTCGGTTTCCAAGTGGTCACGACCAAGTCTTGATTGGTCTTTTACTATCACAGTTGAGACCAGCCCATTCTTAACATCTTCAAGCATTTCGACATATGCGGGTCTGGTGTTGTCAGTTCCGCTGAAGCCGTCGTCAATGTACAGCTTGATGTTCTTGAAGCCGTTTTTCTCAGCGTACTCGGTCAGCATCAGTCGTTGGTTTTCGATAGATAATGATTCGCCCGAACGCATATCCTCCTGTGAAAGTCGGCAGTAAAGAGCGGTTATTAAATTGTTATTCGTGTTTGATCGTTTCATTTTATCCCT
This sequence comes from uncultured Eubacteriales bacterium, assembly GCA_900314975.1. GTDB lineage: Bacteria > Bacillota > Clostridia > Oscillospirales > Ruminococcaceae > Hominimerdicola. The sequence continues at coordinate 3,028 of OMXI01000044.1, forward strand.
CCGTTTCCGAACAAGTTGTTCTGAATCAAACCGAATAGGACTACACAAAGTATACTCCTGCTCGGTCTGCATTTCCAGATAACTTTCTGTTAACTTTTCCTGCCGCTTATCAGATACAACAGCTTGTCCGTGACGGAGTCGGTCGGTGTGGTCGGGAAGCACAGCCTCACATCAAAGGTCTTGCCCTCCACCGTCAGCTTTTTATCTGTAAACAGCATCGTTTCTTTCGTTTTCTTTTCTTCCATATATTTCTCCTTTTCGTTGTCTCAATCATCATTCTTCTGTCTGCATTAAAATTGTAGTTTGTCATTTTTGATCTTCCTTTCGATTTAGATTTTGACTTGCCATTAAGAATTACAACACATATTTTTAGTTCCCTCTGAAACAACCCGTGACTCCTGCACAATTCCTCGCAGTAACGCCGAAAAAGGCTGATTTTTCAATTTTTGACGCCTGTACTTTTGCAAATTTTCGATTTTGACTCCAATTCTCCTTTCGCAGATTCTCTCGCAAACACGCCGAGCTTTGCTCGTCGGCTGCCCTCAAAAATGTCGGGTTATCAGTTCAGACATATTCTTTTCTGCCAATATGCAAAGGGGGTCCGGGGTCCGCCCCGAGCCGGCTGACTCGGCAGATCGCCGACCCGCTTTAGCGAGGCAGGCGGACAGCCGAAGGCGATGCTGGCATTGACAGAATCCCTGCGGTTTTCGGACTGCCGTTTGATACTGATACTTGGAACAGTTTTACACGGCAACCGTGAGCTGTAAAGCGTTCAAGCACGGGCTTTTGCCTTTTCTGCAAATTCAAAAGTTACTATACAGATAGTAAACTCCTACTGCGAGAACTATTTGCGCTGTCATTCGCTCACACTTGCGCCACGCTGCCCTGTGCGGCGCTTTCGGGTATCGGCTCGGGTAAACTCTCTACCGAGGGAGAGGGTGGGCACAAATCGGCTCACAGTGCGGGGTCGAATTCGGGGACAAGAACACCTCGTTCCTTGAAAATCTTTTCTCGCAGTCTTGCTGCACTTTGGTTGAGCAACTCGTTAAGTGTGTATCGCTTCAACTCAACTTTCTTTCCGCCAATGATGATGTACTCAGGGTCAGCTGCTTTCCGAAAAGGGACAGCTAACTGCCCGACAGGGTCAGCTGACTTTTCACAAGTGTTGCTTTCTTCTGTTGCCGCAGAGTCAATAGTATCAACGGTTTGCGAGCTTTCGACTTGTTCGGCAGTGACAGCAGGGTCAGCATTTTGTGACGGCTCGGGCATAAGATTTTTGCCGTCACCGGTGTCACTGTCACGGTCGTACTCCAGCATAATCAACCGCTGTCCATTGCTGCGCTTGTGAGAGAACTTAACTCCGTAGCTTTGCAGCTCGTAGCCGTGCAAGGTCAGGTCTTTCTTTATCATGTTCGGAAAGAACTCCTGCTCATACTTTTTTGTCAGCAGACTGCACAGCTCTGTCGCCGAACCTTTGAACGTGAGCTTTTCAATCATCAGATCGTGTATCGCAAAAGAAAAAATGTCGGGCGGCTTGTCCTCGCTCTCGTCGGTGACCGTCCACCTTGCACCTTGCCGATTGAGCAGCAGCTCTGTGTCCTCAATGTCACGACCTGTGCAATGCAGCACAGCCTGGTTCGCACTCCGCTTTGTTTTCATCAGAACAAGAAGTCCGTCAACACAGCCGTTGAGTCCTGTGCTGCCTGAGACCATGTTGAATGGATCCTTGTCCGCCGCTTTTGGATACGCTCGTACCCGTCCTCAAGACAAAAGTACAGCGCAGTGCCGCTTGAAGTTTCACACTCCAACAGCTTTTCACCTTTTGCAACTGCAAGGCACAGCTGCAAAGCAAGCCACGATTTTCCCGCCTTCGGGGAGCCTGCAAGAATGTACAAGCCTTGTGCAAGCAAGCCGTCAACGGCGAACCCGATGGGCTTGTACAGCGTGGTCATTATTTCCTCGCAGGACTTTGTGATCAGTTTGTTCATTTGATCTCTCCTTTAAATCTTTAATCAATAAGTCTTTTAAATTCACAGCAGCCGATAGCCTGCATAGCTATCTCGTGCACTTCCATTGCCTGCGACGGTTTTATCACGCTCGGACTGTGGCTGAGTGCAGGTATCCGCTCCCGACTTTCATCGCTAATCTGAATCTGCGCTGTTCAGAACAACTTACTGTTGGCTGGCACGGCTCACCACCCCGCCATCGAAAGCAACGTAACTGCTGCGGCACTATTCAATTTTCAAGATGCTGTTGCTGATCTGTGCTGACCTATGCTAATTTACGAAGGCAATAAACAAGGGCTCCCTGCTTGCCGAATTATCGTTTTTCGGTAAGCAAAGAGCCCTTTGGCTTAACATATTCTATTGGTTTGAATTTTCGTTTTCGGTATCTTATGACCTGTCACCTCTTTTCAGTTCCTATGCCAATTTTACACCACGCAAACCTGTATGTCAAGCTTTTTGGCGGTCTTGAAATGCAAGTTTGTAGAGCTGCACAAGCGTCAAGCTGTGAGCGTTTACGAACAACGACAAAATCTGTTCAAACAACGGAGGTAAAGGGCTTGAGCGCATTTTTATTCGGCGGAAATCTTTCATAATATGAAACAATACAAAAAGATACTTGAAGACAGCAGAAGTTACGATAGGTTTTTCAACGGGTGCATTTTTGTGCAGGGTGACGAGACAATGCCATAAATTGAATAATGAGAATAGTACACTTGAATATCGCTGTGAAAGGTGCTATAATATGAAAAACGCAATTTCCATAGAGGTGATACTATGCTAAGCACATATTTTGCGATGATAGACGACAAAGCTCTTTGCGGTGAGTTTGAAAGGTTCTATACGGAAAATCGCATAACGGGAATGCGCACAGCGTATGCAGTGCTGAAAAACAATGCTCTTGCAGAGGAGGCGCTCTCGGAGAGCTTTATGAAGCTCGCAAAGAATTTCAAAAAAATTCACACTCTGCCTTCTCACAAACTGCAAGCCTACTTTGTTATTACTGTCAGAAACACCGCACTCAATATGCTCAAAAAGGAAACTGCCGTTGAAACAGTCGAGTATAATGACGAGCTTGAGCATATGCCTTTGCCCGATACCGATACTGCCCATCTGAAAGAGTGTATCGCGCGGCTTTCTCATACCGACAAAGAGATACTCTATCTGCGGTGCAGCCTTGATTTGCAGTACGAGCAGATATCGCAGGCACTTGGTATCTCGCTTGATGCAGCACGTCAGCGTCTGCGCCACGCACGCGCCAAGCTGCGCAGTTTATTGGAGAAAGAAAATGAATGACAGTACATTTGCATCAGTACTTGAACTTAATATGACAGACTCGCTTGCAAAGATGACCGATTGTCCGCAGATACCCGACAACTACGTTTTCTCGCCGCAGTTTGAGCAGGCTATGCGCCTTGTATTTGAAGATGACAGTCTTGAAAAGCGCCGAAGGATAAGTATCAGAAATCGTATCAAGCTGATATTTGTGATAGCTGCGATATTTGCATCGGGCTTTCTTATCGGCGCATCAAGGAGCGAGCTTTGGAGCTTTGTCTATAACACCGGCGACAGCAGGGTGACCTTCAGCGCGAACAAGAATGACAAGCCGCAAAAGACTATGGGTCTTGCCTATACCCTCACAAACGTTCCGCAGCGCTTCAAGCTGTCTTTCAGCGATATTACACCGACATCTGCTATGGAAAGCTACTCCGACGGCAGCGGCGGATATATCCTGTTCTCGCAGCAGATAGTTTCAAGCCACGAGAACTACACGGTTGAAAATGCTCACACTGACTATGTCACGGGAGAAAACGGCATAAGATTTTTTGTTTATACAACTGACGGAGGCAGCGCAGTCAAGTGGTATGACGGCAATTACATTTTCTCCGTTTACAGTGATTTGGACAAAGACGCTCTTGTGAAATTGTGCAGCTCGGCAAAAGTCAAAAATGCAGAAAAATAATTTCTCACAAAAATATATTTTGATTGTTATTACCGATAGAGAGACAAAAGCCTTTCTATCGGTCTGTTTTTGGAGGAATGAAATGAAAAGGATAATATGTGTTCTGCTTGCGGCGGTGATAGTGCTGAATCTTTCGGGCTGCAATAAAGCCAAAGATGCGCAGTCAGCACTTGTTGATGTATCAGATTATTTAAGCAAATCTCTTACCGCTGAGGATTTAGAGAATGGCAAAGAGTTCAAAAACATTAGTATCTCGTCCGAATGTATTATCAGTAAGCCGAAAGAGATAAATAGCATCAGGGAATTCACATGGTCATCTCCGAAACAGCCCGATAACAACGAGTTTGTCAAGCAGTTCAAGCATACTTATGAGTATCTGTTCGGCAGCGGATTCGAGGAGAGCTGCTTTTATGTTGACAGCGAGCATTCGCATGTGCAGTATAACGACAGCGGCGAGAAGATAAGCGACCTTAAAAGAGTATCCGAGTTGGAGAAACAGATAAAGAGTAATGAGGAATATATTTTCACATTGATTTATGATGATGTTTCGTCCTCGAAAAAAGAGCGTTCGTTTATGCTGTATCAAAGTCCGCTGTACTGCGGAGGAATGTCGAGCTTCAACAGAGGCGGTCTTGACAGCTTGCTGCATCCGAATGAAAGCAGGCGCAGACTTGAGTTGTCTTATCCGAAAGCAGAACTGAAGCCGAGCAATTCCTTTCAGCCCGAAAGCGACGAAACGGTGTTTATCTCGGGCGTGAACAAGCCTGTTAGTGAGCTTGTCGGGACTTATGAGGACTATGTGAACTCGCTGCCGGTGTTTGAAGACACAAATGTCACCACGCAGGTCATAAGCGCAAGCAGCTATCTTCTGCCCGACGGCAAAAACTACTGTGTGGGCTTTGAAACGAGCGCAAACTACAAGGGCATAATGTTTGACAGTCCTGACAGCGGAAAGGTGCCGACAGACTATACTTTCATTTCCGGTTTTGGCGGCATGGTCACACCTGACAAAGTAGATAGTGCTTATGGTATTTTCAGATGTTTTGACATCTCTGACGAGAAGGAGTATGACAAGATTCTGCCAGCCGACAAAGCGCTTGAAAAGGTCAGCAGTGAGCTTACTACCGAGGTCGTGTTTGAGCTCCGGCAGGTCAACCTTGTTTACACGATGACTGCACCGTCTTCATACGAGCGTGAAAAGGACGTGCGAAAGTGTGCTGCCGAGTGGAAATTTACGCTGTACAACAAAAATGACAACCATTTTTATTATTGCTATGTAAACGCTTGTGACGGAGAGAGCTTCCACTATTATGCAGCGCCTGCACCTGAAGAAAGCAAAGAGGCAGAGCTATGACTTTTTTGAGGGCAGCCCGGACAATTATCAGAAAGATCGTCACGAATATCGGCTTTTTCGGCTGCGTGCTTTTTACGGTCGTGCTGTGCTTCTCTGCCATGATCTACACTGACACCGTGAAAAACGATAACTATTCAGTCATCACCTCACTGATGAACTTTGACCGCAGTTTTATGCTTGGCGACACATCATTCTGCGCACAGAGCGTTGTCCTCAAAGGTGCGGACGGCTGGCTGCCGATGTTCATACCTATCATATCGGCATTCGCATTCATACCGCTCATCTGCGACGAACACGAGGCAAAGTCGGTGCGCTTTGAGATATTCCGAACAAGCAGGCTAAGCTTTCACACATCACGCTTTGTGACATCGCTTTTGTGCGGAGGACTTGCGGTCGTAATTGGTTATCTTATCTTTATCGGGCTGGTGCTTTTGCTGTTTCCGCACCTTGAAAGCTACACCGCACAGCAGCGAGAGATATTCTTTGAAAGCATGCGTTTTGCCTATCCCGAAATGAGTCGTGGGATCGCAGTGCCGCTGCTCAAAACACTTGGCTCGGTGTTTATGTACGGCGTATTCTGGGCAATGCCGGCGATGCTCCTGACCGCTGTCGTCAGAAACAAATATATTGTTATGTGCGTACCGTTCTTCCTAAAATACGCACTCGGACAGCTGTGCCAGAAATTGCAGGCGCAGGCTGTGTCGGATATACAGCACACCGATATAAAGCTGCTTGAATTAACAGGTGTGATACATCCCGATTCGCTTGCGCATCTGCCGCAGTCCGCACAGAAATGCAGCGTGCTTGTTTTCAGCGGAGTGCTTGTGATATCGGCATTTGCGCTGTATCTGTTTTTGCAGGTGAGGAGGCTTGACAGCGGTGAATAGACTCAGATGTGTATTTGTGGTCGCACGCACGGAGTACCTGAAATGGCTGACCGACCCAAGAGTTATCATCGTCGGTGTGCTGCTCGTTTTTATGCGTTCGCTTGCGGTCGAGCCGCTGCTTGAAAGGGCTGTAAAGTTCGGTGAAAAGCTCAACATTTTAGAGCCGTTTGTTGCCGTCGGGAACTCGGGAATGCTCGTGATGCTGATGCCGTGCGTGTTCCTTGTGCTGATAAGCGATTACCCCAAAATGACTGGCAGCACTCTGTTTTTCATAAGGCGCACAGGTAAGACAAATTGGTTCTGGGGACAGGTGCTTTTTTTGCTGATGGCGATAGTCACTTTTCTGCTTGCGGTGCTTGTCGGCAGTATGCTCGTTTCGGGCGGCAGCTTCGCAGAGGATTGGAGTAATACCGTTACTAAGTATTCTGCACGCTTTCCGAACGAGGCAGGCAGTTTCACATCACAGCTTTTGCCGTCGAATCTCTACAATCAGCTCTCGCTGATGTCAGCGGTAACGCACACACTTGCGCTGATGACGATGTATCTTTTCTCTCTGTCGCTGATAATTTACTTTTTCAAGCTGATACACATTCAGTCATTCGGGCTGTTCGCTGCGATCTTCATAGTTGCCGCAGGGGTGATGACCTGTTCGCTGAAAATGCCGTCAATGTGGGCTTTCCCAATGGCAAACACTATCGTGTGGCTGCATTATGACGAGATACTGCGTGCGCAGAATTTTCCCGTATGGTGTTCGTATGCTTATTTCGGCGCAGCGGTGTCGGTGCTCATTGCAATGAACATTACTGCGGCACGGAAACTGCAATTATACAACATAGAAATGGTGGAGTGAAAATGGGGATAATTACGGTAAGCGATGTCAGTCTGTCTATCGGCAAAACGCAGATACTCAAAGACATAAATGTTGAGTTTGATGAGGGTAAGATACACGGTCTGATAGGCAGGAACGGCTCGGGAAAGACAATGCTGATGAAATGCATCTGCGGGTTTATAAAAGTTACACATGGCGAAATAATTGTTGACGGCAAGCGTGTCGGCAAAGACGTTGATTTCCCAAAGGATATGGGCATTATAATCGAAACGCCGGGGTTTATACCATACTATTCGGGTTACAAGAACCTCAAACTGCTTGCAGGTCTTAACAACAAAATTGGCAAGGACGAGGTCAAAGAGTCGATGAAAAAAGTCGGGCTTGATCCCGACTTAAAGCGACACGTCAAAAAGTATTCACTCGGCATGCGTCAGCGATTAGGACTTGCACAGGCGATAATGGAAGACCCGAAGATTCTTGTCCTCGACGAGCCTTTCAACGGCCTCGACAAGGACGGTGTAAAGGAGATGCGAGAGTATCTGCTTTCTTACAAAGAGCAGGGCAAAACAATACTTATCTGTTCGCATTCCGCCGAGGATATTTCCGTGCTGTGCGATACCGTACACGAGATGGACAGGGGAAGACTTGAAACAATATGACAAAAAGCCAATGCTTAATTGTTAGCATTGGCTTTTCAATTTGTCCTATTCGGTTTTTGGTTTCACTACCCTAAGGGTATCATACAGGTCTGGGGGAGAACCCTTCTCCAAAAGGGTTTCCCCCAGCTACTCGACAAACGTACCCCTGCAAATTCTTATTTGCGCTTTTTGAAGATGCCTGCGGCGAGGGGTACTGCAAGCGAGCAGCCGAGCGATACAAACAGCTGTGTACGTGTCAGGGCGCAGGTGGCGAAAACGCCTTGCATAGCGGGCAGATATATCCCTGTGAACAACACGAACGCTGATAGTGCGACTGAAAACAGCAGGAACGGATTGCCCATGCAGCCTGCGGTGAGCAGTGTTTTATTCTCGCTGCGGCACTCAAAGACGTGGACGAGCTGGCTGACAACGAGGGTACAAAGTGCGCCTGTTCGTGCGGTCTGTATCGAATCGGTCAGTGAGAGCAGCAGGGTGAAGCTTGCGAGGGTGCTTAAACCTATCAGCACTCCCCTGATGCATATTCTCCACAGCAGACCGCCGCTGAAAAAGCTCTCGCTCGCCTTACGCGGCGGACGCGTCATAAACGACTTTTCGGGTGGCTCAAGACCGAGTGCGACTGCGGGCAAAGAATCGGTAACGAGGTTGACAAGAAGTATCTGCGCGGGCAGAAGTATCATAGGCAGCCCCATAAGTATGCCGCCGAGCATTGTCAGCACCTCGCCGATATTGCACGAGATCAGATAGCGCACGAATTTGCGGATATTCTGATAAATCGTTCTGCCCTCCTCGACGGCATTGACGAGGGTGGCAAAGTTGTCGTCGAGCAGGATAAGCTCGGCTGCCTGCTTGGTGACCTCGGTACCCGAAATGCCCATCGACACGCCGATATCCGCCTCCTTGACGGCGGGCGCGTCGTTGACACCGTCGCCCGTCATGGCGCAGATGTGACCTTTGCTGCGCAGGGCGCGCACGATACGCAGCTTATGCTCGGGAGTTACGCGGGCAAAGACGGTGCAGTTGTCGATTATCGCACACAGCTTTTCGTCGGTCATTTTATCAAGCTCTGCGCCCGTTATGCAAAGAGAGCCTTTGGTATAGATGCCTGTTTCGGCGGCGATAGACTGCGCGGTGAGCTTATGGTCGCCCGTTATCATCACGGTGCGGATGCCTGCCTTTGCACACTCGGCGACAGCGTGTTTTGCCTCGGGGCGCGGCGGGTCTTTCATAGCGGCAAAGCCGAGGAACACGCGCTTATCTGCGTCGATACGCTCAAAGGCAAGCACACGCAGACCCTGCGCGGCATAGGTATCGCACTGTTTGAGCGCGGTAAGGCGCTCGTCGGGAGTGAGCGGGAGCATATCCCCCGACCCCGAAAGTCTGAAGCTGCAATCGGCAAGAATGACCTCGCAGGAGCCTTTTTTAAGGCTGAATGCACTGCCTGCGGTATCCTTGCAGATGACTGTCATACAGCGCGAAATGCTGTCAAAGGGTATTTCGTCTGTACGCTTGACGTTAAGGTCGGCTGCAAGCACACCGCACTTTGCGGCGGCTACGACGAGGGCGGTCTCGGTGGGGTCGCCCTGCGCGGTAAAGCGAGGCGCGGTGCTGTATTTGCGGCTTTGCTTTGGAGTATCAAGTGTGGCGTTTGAGCAAAGCGCAGCACACTCAAATAGCTTTTGCAAGGCGGTATCCTGCTCGGCGCTCACGCTCTCGCCGCGCTCGGTAACGAGGCTGCTGCCGTTTTTGCTGTCGACAAGGCGGTAGCGGTTGATACTGTCGGTAAGCGTCATAATGTCGGTGACGGTCATTTCGTTGCGGGTGAGCGTACCCGTTTTGTCGGTGCAGATGACCGTTGCGCAGCCAAGTGTTTCTACCGAGTGCAGCTTATGCACCAAAGCCCTGCGGCGCAGCATACGGCGCACGGCAAGCGCAAGGGCGATGGTCACGGTGGCAGGCAGACCCTCGGGAATTGCGGCGATAGCAATTGTTATGCCAGTCATTATCATATCAAGCACAGGCTCGCCGCGCAGCACGCCTGCGGCAAAGACAAGCACGCACACACCAAGGCATATCAGCGCAAGTATCTTGCCAAGCTCACCGAGCTTTTTTTGCAGAGGTGTCTGCGGCTCAGAAATCTCCTCAAGCATTGTGGAGACCTTGCCCATCTGCGTTTGTCTACCCGTTGAGGTGCAGCACATAACGCCCGTGCCTTTGGTGACGGTGGTGCCCATATAGCACATATACGCACAGTTCGGCGAGCAAAAATCAGTTTCGCTGCGGCGCTCGGTTTTTGCGGCGGGGACAGCCTCTCCCGTGAGGATAGACTCGTCGCACTGAAGCGCTTTTGCGGTCATAAGGTAGCCGTCTGCGGCAACGGTGTCCCCTGCTTCGAGCGCGATAACATCGCCCTCCACCACCTGCGAGGCAGGTATGCGCACAAGCACTCCGTCGCGGTAGCAGCGCGCTGTGGGTGCGGTCATGCTTTCAAGCTTTTCAAGCGTTTTCTCACAGCGGTACTCCTGAAAAAAGCCCAGAAACGCGTTTATTATCACTATCAAAAGTATCGGCACGGCATCGGCGTACTCCCCCAGCAGCACGGATATGACCGTCGCTGCCATTAGTATCAGCACCATGATGTCGTGAAACTGACCTGCAAATATCTTTGCGGCAGACTGGCGCTTTTTGCGCGCAAGTCGGTTCTCGCCGCTTCGTGCAAGGCGGCTTTGCGCCTCCTGCGTGCTTAACCCCACAGCGTTTATTATCTGCGGCTTTGAGATGTCCTTTTCAAGTAAGTCAAGCATTTTGTAAGTCCCCTCCCTGTTACAGCTTGTATTTAATACTATTCGGACTTGCCTTTGTTAATGCATAATTTGCCGCGCGGTGCTTGACTTTTTTGTCAGATTGATTTATTATATATTGGTAAGTCAATGCGAAAGGGAAAGACGGAATATGGGTTTAAAAAACGGTCTGACTATATTTTTCGGCAAGATAATGGTCAAGTGCTTAAAGCTTATCGGCAAGGACGCGGGCAACGCGCCGGGACTTGTTTTGTGGACGCTCAACAAGAACTGCCTGAAGGCTTTCAAGGTGGACTGCCCTATTATTGCGGTCACGGGCACTAACGGCAAGACATCGGTAACGAATTACCTCAATCATATATTCACAAGCGGTGACCACAAGGACCTTAAAGTCATCACAAACAAGCAGGGAAACAATCTGGACACGGGCATAACCTCGCTGCTGCTGGGTGAGTGTGATTTTCACGGGCGGGTGAAGGCGGACTATCTGGTACTGGAGATAGACGAGTCGCACGTTCCTGTCATATTTTCAAAAATGAAGCTTGAAACGCTTGTGGTACTCAACTTTTTCCGCGACCAGCTTGACAGGAACGGCGAGGTGGAGACACTGATACTCAAAGTCAAGAAGTTCCTTGAAACGTACGAGGGAAATCTTGTGCTTAACGGTGACGACCCGAACGTTGCGCGTTTAGGTCTTGCAAACCCGAATAACAAGAACGTTCACTATTTCAGTGTACAGCGTTACGCGGGTGCTACGGACGAGCCTTATGAGGTGGGTGAGGGCAAATACTGCCCGTTCTGCAATGAAAAGCTGGAATACGAATACTATCAGTACTCACACATTGGCAGGTTCCGCTGCCCCAAGTGTGATTTTGGCAGCGCTGAACCTGATGTAATTGTAAAGGACGTTGATTTACAGGAACCATCATTCGTTATTGACGGGGAAAAGTACAAGCCGAGCCACAACAGCATTTACTACATCTACAATCTCGGTGCGGTGTACACGGCATCTAAACTGTATGACATAAAAAAAGACGTTCTGCACGACACATTTGAGCATTTTGAGGTCAACAACGGTCGCCTTGAGGTGTTTGAGGTCGGCTCAAGCAAGCTGCTTGTAAACCTTGCAAAGAACCCTGTTGGCGCGAATATGACTCTGCGTGTGATGAACGAGCATCCGGGCGAAAAGGAGCTGCTTTTCGTACTCAACGACAACCTTGCGGACGGTCACGATGTATCGTGGATATGGGATATAAATTTCTCGATATTCAAGGACGTTTCAAGAGTTGTGACAAGCGGAAGCAGGGCGTACGACATTGCGATAAGGATAAAATGCTCGGGCTACGACCCCGACAGGATAGTTGTAAAGCCCGACCTTGACGAAGCGATGAAGAGCTTTTTCTCTACGGTGGGCGACAAATTTGCTATTGCAAACTACACGGCGATACAGCCTACAAGGGCTGCGATAAAACGATACAAGGAGGGTACGGAAAATGCATAAAATCAGGCTTTTGCATATGTACCCGAATATGCTCGACCTTTACGGCGACAGCGGCAACGTGGAGATTATCAAGTACCGCTGCAAAAAGCGCGGGATAGAGCTGGAGGTGTCCTCGCACGTTATCGGTGATGACACGAGCGACTTTTCGCAGTATGATATCGTCTACCTCGGCGGCGGTGCAGACCTTGAACAGCAGATACTTGCAGACGACCTGCTCAAATGCAAGGACGCGATAAAAAGCGCATACGAAAGCGGCACATTCTTTTTGATGATATGCGGCGGCTATCAGCTTATGGGGCAGTACTACAAGGACTCAAACGGCGAGAAGATACCGGGACTTGCGATGTTTGACTACTACACTGTTGCATCGACTGACAAGCGAAACCGCTGCATAGGCAACATAGTTATTGAGGCGCAGCTTGACGGCGAAAAGTACAAGGTCATCGGCTTTGAGAACCACGGCGGACAGACGCAGAACGTGACCTCGCCTTTCGGAAAGGTGCTTGCGGGAAACGGCAACTGCTTTTCGAGCGAGACAGAAGGATACATTGAGAAAAACGTTGTGGCGACTTACTTGCACGGACCGCTGCTTTCCAAGAACCCCAAGCTGTGCGACCACATAATCAACTATGTTATGACGCGCAAGACGGGAGAAAAGTACGTGGCACAGCCGATAAACGACAAGCTTGAGGAAGAGTGCCGCGAGGTGCTTTTTGCAAGGCTGCTGAAATAGGGTGATGTGATGCTTTCGTTTCTGAAAAAGGACAAGGACCCGCTGCGGCAAAAGGTCAAGGACCTCAAATGCAGGCAGATACATTTTGTGGACAACGGGTATGATGATGTGGTCTGCAATATGGAAAGCAACCCTGCGGCTATGCTGCGCCTATCACCGGTGAACTACTACGCGGTCAAGGAAAAATACATTATGGCAAAGGTGTATTCAAGCAAGGACTTTGAGCAAAACTACGCGGAGTTTTTCCGCTATGCAGGCGACAAGGTGATAAGCTCAAGCAGGCTGTTTGAGGTGGATAAGACCACTGTATCAAAGGCATTTGCAAAGGTCGGGATTATAATAAAGTAAAACAAGGGAGATTTCGGTCTCCCTTTTTTGCGCGCAAAATGTAAAATCATTATCTTAATAAACAAAAAAACTATTGAAATATCGGGGCAGTTGTGTTATACTATGTGCGGGAAGATAAGTTAACTTTTATTCACCAAGGAGGTATTGATATGAACGCATTGGTCGTATTTTTCAGCGCGAGCGGCGTGACCGCAAAGGTCGCACAGAGGCTTGCAAACGTTTTGCAGACACAGGCATTTGAGATAAAACCCACGCAGCCGTACACCTCGGCTGATCTTGACTGGCGCGACAAGATGTCAAGAAGCTCGGTAGAGATGAACGACGAGAGCTGCCGTCCTGCTATTGAGGCTATGGATATTCCGCTGGCAGATGCGGACACTGTGTTCGTGGGTTTCCCTGTATGGTGGTACAGAGAGCCTTCGGTTATTGACACTTTCCTTGACACTTTTGATTTCAAGGGCAAAACTATCGTGCCGTTTGCGACATCGGGCAGCAGCAGCATCGGCGACAGCGGAAAGCATATGCAGGGCGTTGTCGGCAAGGGCGCGAATGTGCTTGAGGGCAAGCGCTTTGCAGCGGGTGTAAGCGAGGTCGAGCTTGAAAAGTGGATAAAGACGCTGAATAATTAAACACAAAAAGCTCGCATATGCGGGCTTTTTTGGAAGTAAGAGGTAAGATATAAGAGATAAGAGATAAAAACTCCACATTTAGTTTTGTGTTGCTGCTCTAAATCATTTATATCATCACTTATTATTAGAAATGAACCCGAAGGGGTTGAGCGTTCGCTTGCGAACGGTGAGGGGCATTGACCGGAAAGCCCCCAATAAAAAACTAACACTATTGATATTTAACGGAAAGGCTTATAACACAGAAACATAACAGACAAACGGGGTGACAAAATGGCGGAGCTTTTTAAATATGTATGCAAAAGCTGCGGTGCGAATTTAGACCCGACGAGTGACGAAAAGGTGATAAAATGCTCGTTCTGCGGCAGCGTATACGACCGCACGGCAGTGCTTGACGAGCACCGGCGGCGCGAGGCTGAAGCTTTGACAAAGAAAGTGAAAAAATACAAAGCTGACCTTGTTGCGTACAACGGGCTGAAGGCGGATACGCTGCGGCTTGCAGACGAGGTGACGCGGCTTTCGGACACGCCGACACAAATGCCGCTGTGGACTATGCTCACGATACCTGCGCAGCTTGCGGGGTGCGCGCTTTTGCTTGTTATGATGTACGCGGCTTACAAGGCGGACAGCAAGCCGATGATGTTTCTTGTCGGGCTGCTGTTTGCGGTGCTTATGGTCGCTCTGACGGTCGCGGATGTCAAAAAGAAACGTTTGCAGCGCGAGACGGAGGACGTCAAGGGGCAGCTGCGTTCACGGCTTGACGAGCTGAACACGGCGCGTGCGGTGTTTGAGGATTTTGAGCGCGGCTTTGACATTGACTTTATTGCAAGCCCATACCGCGAGTACGCTGCGATTGATTATCTTATCGGGCTGCTTGGCACATATCAGGCAAGCAAGCTGGGCGAGGCATACCGCTTATTCGACCTGCACGAGCATTTTACAAAGATGGAGAAGATGCAAAACGAGCAGGTGGAGGTACAAAAACAGCAGCTTGAGGTAATGCAGCAGCTTGCAGACTACGATTTTGATGACACATACGATGATGATGATTTCACGCTGCACGAAACGCTGAAGGCGTTCCGCGAAAGCCATAACAGTGAGTAAAAAATGTTCCTAATACAAATAAGAATTTATCGGCGCTTTGCGCCGATAAGCAATGAATAGTGAAGAGTGAATAGTGAATAGTGAATAGTAGTGGTGTTCGCTTCGCTCACATGATTTTTAAGGAGTATCCGAAGGATACTCTCTTGAGCGACCGTGAGGTCGGTCAGCGTCCGAAAGGTCGGTCAGCGCCG
>OMXI01000023.1 GCA_900314975.1 uncultured Eubacteriales bacterium
TTTTTTGCAATTATATTATACCACAAAAAGAAGAGCTTTGCACTACCTTTTTGGAGTGCGAAGCTCTCTTTTTTGCTCTAGGGCTGCAACAGCCCCTTTAACATTTTATCAAGCCTTAACGCTTGCGTTTGCTACTACACCGATAAGTGCGTCTGAAACTGCGCCTTGTCCGCCGAATACTGTTATTCTGGCTGGATTCTTTTCTTTAAGATAGGATCTCTGTGGATCCTTAAGAGCGCTTCCGTCTGCAAGGAACAGCGGCAGACCGTTTTTAGCTGCGTAAACTCCGCCTGCAAGAGCGTCGGGGAAGTCAAGTCCCTTTGCAACGCAGATACCGTCAGATGAGAGGAGAGAACTGAACTTGCTGTTTACTTCGGTGCAGGTCTCGTATCTGTTTTTGCCCGCAACTCTTACTACAGATGAATCACCAAGCAGGAGGTGTGTTCCGACTTTCTTCATCATATCGTTGGAGATAACGCCCTCGCCGCCAATAATATATGCAGTAGTTACTTTGCCCATTAAGGTCTTGAGATAAGTTGCTGTTTCAGCGTTCATATCGCCCTTTGTTGTCAGGTAGATGATAGGTGCGTTCTTGATAGTTGCGACTGTGCTTACAGACAGCGCATCTGCATAGTCAAGACCGTATACGAAAAATACCTCTGTCGGTGCGCTGCCAAGCTTTTTAGCGATTTCAGCTGCTGTTCCGAAACGCGACTTGCCTGCAATGCGCGTGATGTTTTCCTTTGCAATGCCTTTGCTTATAAGTGTATTAACGACATTCTGGCTTACAGCGCCCTCGCCGCCGAGAATGACAACTTTAGTTGCGCCCAGGCGCTTTATTTCATCAAGAGTGGTTTGGTCAATCGAATCTGTATTTGTAAGAAGGATAGGAGCATTAAGCTTTTTAGAAAGAGGTACGCCTGCAAGTGCATCTGCATAGTTCATGCTGTTTGCGAGAATAACTGTGCTTGGGTATTCTGCAGCTGAGATAGCAGCTGCTGTGCCGGATCTGTTTCTGCCCTCAAGGCGTGTTATAGCGTTCTTTGTGGTCTTTTTTACTTCTCCGCCGCAGACGGTGCAGACACCTGTCTGTGTAGAGGTCTTTGCCGTTGTATCAAATGCGGTGGTTCTGTAGTATGTACCGCCTGGGTGACCGTTTGCTTTTGTTTCAGCCGCCGTTTTGGTCTCTCCGCACGTTTTGCAGATAGAGAGAGTATAGCCGCCTGTTTTGCAGGTGTTCGGCACGACTATTGCTTTGTATGTATGTGCGTGTGAATCGGTATCCTTGAAGGTAAATCCGTTTGCATCAGCATACTTTTGGGCTTCGGAATTCTTTTCACCACAGATTGTAAAACCTACACGCTTTTTGTATTCGCCGTCTTTATATCCGAACCCGAAAGAATGCTCTCTGATTTCCTTGGCATTATCGGGGATATTGACTGTAACGAGTTCCTCACAGTTCATAAAAGAATTTTCGCCTATTGCTCTGACCTTCTCAAAGAAAAGTCACATCTGTAAGCTTTATGCAATACGAGAATGCCTTTGGTCCGATGACCTCTGCACCCGAAAGAACAGCGCTCGTCATATCTACACAGCCGCTGAAAGCAGATTCACCGATGGTCTTGGTGCTTGGCATAAGGGTAACACCTGTAAGGCTTGTGCAGTCCTCAAATGCGCTGTTGCCGATAGATTCAAGGCTTTTTCCGAATGTTACGTTTTTTAGTCCCGTACAAAGTATAAATGCGCCAACGCCAAGTGTCTTCAGACCGTTTCCGAGCTTGACATTGGTGAGCTTTGTGCATTCTGCGAACGCACGCTGATTGATGCTCTTGACGCTTTCGGGAATGGCGAGACTTGTAAGAGAGGTACAGCCCTGGAATGCGAATGAACCGATAGCTGATACGGTAGAACCGAAATCCACTTTGGTCAGATCTGAACATTTTTCAAAAGCATAGTTATCGACAGTTGCAGACTCTCCGCTGGCAATTGTAACTGTTTTAAGAGACTTACATCTATCAAAAGCGTACTGACCTATCTGCTTTACGATTGCTGGGATAGCAATGCTTGTCAGTCCGCTTTGTGCAAAAGCATACATGCCGATTTTTGAAAGCCCGCTGCCAAGCTTAACCGTGGTAAGCTTACTACACACTGTAAATGCACCGTAGCCTATTTCTGTAATGCTGTCGGGTATAGTTACGCTCGTAAGCGTTGTTGACATAGTGAATGCAGTTTTACCGATGCTTGTTACGGTCTTTCCGCCGAGGGTCGACGGGATAGTGAGCGTTGATGCTTTGCCCGTGTAATCCGTTATCTGTGCTGCTCCGTCAGAAAGCACCTTGTACTTGTAGTCGCCTGATACCAGGATTGTGTCTGCCGCACTTGCTGTAATGCCTGCGGTGTCTGTGACAACGCCCTTGGGAAGAGCTGCTGCCGAGCCGAACACCAGCGTCAGCGCAAGCACTGCTGATAAAACCTTCTTTTCATCAAATTCCTCCGTTTCCTGCTTTCGCAGTTTTTATAGAATATATATACAACTGTATTAGTTAAATGTCAACAGAATAAACAGTTTTTGTCGATTTGCACAGCTTTTTGTCCGAAAAGCAACGCAAACAAACGTTTTTATGCGCATTTGTGGGCAGCGCAGAAAAAAGACCGACGCTTTTGCATCGGTCTTATCGAGGTATGATATAAACTATCTCTCTGCGGTTGAAAAGCCGCGGTATCGGATTGCCCGTGTTTGCAAGCCCGCGCGAGATTATCATATTGCCGTGTATGCCGCTTGTGTATTTGGGGAACACACCCTGACCGGGTGCGAAAAGCCCGCGCCCGAAAAGACGTATCTGTCCGCCGTGTGCGTGACCGCTCAGGACAAGGTCTATCTTCCTGCCCCTGAGGTATTTTACCCAGTATTCAGGGTGGTGGCACAGCAGTATCTTATAGCCTTTTTGCTGTTCAAACTCTGCCAGCCAGTCGGTATACGGTTCGCTTCTTTGCGGCGAGTTGAAATGGTTCCATTCAGGATAAGGTTTTGGCTTATCTTTGCGAAACTCCTCGTAAGCGGTAACGCCCGACGAGGAAAGCCCGCCTATGCAGAGCCTTTGATACTGCACAAAGCTGTTGTCAAGCAGTGTCACGCCTGTTTGCGAGATTATCTCTCTGTCCTTTTGCGAGAGCATCCATTCGTGGTTGCCAAGCGAAAAGAATGTCGTCGCAGCCTGCGCACACATCTTCAGAAATGGCAGTGAATACTGCGGCTGAAGTATTACGGGCTGGTCGGTGTATCTGTCCACGCGCTCGATTATATCCCCAGCAACAGCGATAATATCGGGCTTTTGCTTGTCGAGCGAGGCTTGTATCTGCTCAAACGGACGGTTATGTATATCGGCAAGCAGGCATATTTTAACGGGCGTGTCAAAGCGATAAAAAGTCTGTTTCATTGAAATCTCCTTGTCTAATCTTTGTTTAGTATAGCATATACCGCGTTTATCGTCAACGGGTAATTTGTCGCCCGTGCGCAACATTTTCCTACAATGCTACCAATTGTAACATCAATGTATACAATGATATGTTGACTTTGCATTGTAGCCGCTGTATACTGATTTTAGAAAATGAAACGGAGGACAGCTTATGAGCATAGATTTTTCGAGACTAAAGATGTTTCGCACCGAAAGCGGACTGACACAGGAGGAGCTTGCCGAGAAAATAGGCGTTTCCCGTCAGGCAGTCGCCAAGTGGGAGAGGGGAGAATCTATCCCCGATGTTGAAAGCTGCATAAAGCTTGCAGGGATATACGGCACGACTGTTGATATGCTCGTACACAGCTTCGGGGCGCAGGTGCATACAGGCGACGGAAAGCACATCTTCGGGCTTTCGCGCGTCAACTCAAAAGGGCAGCTGACTCTTCCCGCAAACTGCCGCAAGGTGTTTGACATAAAGCCCGGCGATACGATGCTGATACTGGGTGACGAAAACAAGGGCGGCATAGCGATAGTTAAAATGGGCGGCATTGCAGGCAGCCTTACAAAGCTGATACATAAAGACAAGGAGTGAATAAAACAATGCTTGCTGTAGAAACAAAGGGACTGACAAAACAATACAAAGACCTCACGGCTGTTGACAGCCTTGACCTTTCGATTGAGCAGGGCGAACTTTTCTCGCTGCTGGGTGTAAACGGCGCGGGTAAAACTACAACGGTAAGAATGCTGTGCTGTCTTTCGCAAGCGACCTCGGGCGAGGCTTTTGTAATGGGCAATAGCTGCGATAAGGATAAGTCTGCGGTAAAGTCGATAATAGGTATCTCACCGCAGGATACCGCCGTAGCCGAAAGACTTACAGTCGAGGAGAATCTGATATTTATGTGCCGTATTTACGGCTTTGACAAGCAAAAGTGCGAGCAGCGCACGGGTGAACTTATCCGTATCTTCGGTATGCAGAATGTAAAAAACAAGCGCGCCAAAACTCTTTCTGGCGGCTGGAAAAGAAAGCTGTCGATAGCTATGGCGCTTATCGGTGAGCCCAAGGTGCTGTTTCTTGACGAGCCGACATTGGGTCTTGATGTGCTTGCAAGGCGCGAGCTGTGGCGTGCTATAGAGTCGCTAAAGGGCAAGATGACTATCATTCTCACCACACACTATATGGAGGAAGCCGAGCAGCTTTCAGACCGCATAGCGATAATGATAGAGGGCAGGCTCGCCTCGCTGGGAACGCTTTCGCAGATAGAAAAACAGGCAGGTGTGCAGGGGCTTGAAAATGCATTTGTTGCGATAGCTGAAAGGGGTGCGGAGAAATGAACAGGACATGGGCTTTTACCTCGCGCAATATTAAAGAGCTTTTGCGCGACCCGCTGGGATATATCTTCTGTGTGGGCTTTCCGCTTATTATGCTTATTATAATGACTGTCGTTGACCAGAGTATCCCAAAGGAAACGGTCAAGACCTTCCATATCGAAAATCTCGCACCAGGAGTAGCGGTGTTCGGGCAGATGTTCATAATGCTGTTTACTGCGCTCAATATTTCAACTGACCGCAGCGGCACGTTCCTGATGCGCCTTTATGCAACGCCAATGACGGCAGGAGACCTCACCGCAGGCTACATTATCCCGATGCTGATAGTTTCGGTCGTGCAAAGCATTATCACATTTGCCGCAGCGTTTATCATCTCGGTCATAATCGGAAATACGCTGAACGTTCTCGGAGTGCTTTTGTGTATGCTTTTGCTTATCCCGTCGGCACTTATGTTTATCGGCTTCGGGCTTATCTTTGGCGTGCTTTTCAATGAAAAATCCGCACCGGGACTTTGCTCGATAATCATATCTCTCGGCGGATTTTTCGGCGGTATCTGGTTTGATGCGCAAAGCACGGGCGGCATTATGCTCAAGCTGTGCAAATGTATGCCGTTCTTTTATTGCACAAAGTCGGCTCGCTCGGCGGTGGTGCTTGACTTCTCGGGTGAAGGCTTTTTGCTGCCGCTTTTGATAGTCGTTGTGTGCGCGGTGATTCTCACTGCACTTGGCTGTTTTACCTTCTCAAAGAAGATGCGCGCAGACCTCGGATAGAATATCACTCCCGTGTGTTCATTGAATGCACGGGAGCTTTTACTGTACAAAAATATGTACAGTAAAATTCAGACTTGATTTTTGCTACAAAGTGTGTTATAATTATATAGGGTAAACTAAATATTGCTTTGCTAAAAAAAGAGACAAAAAGCAATAGATAATGAAGAAAACAAAAAGAGAAAGACAAACAGTGGGGAGAAACAAAGATGAAAAAACAGTATATTTTTACCGAGCGAGCGCACCTGATGTGTCCCGGGATGTGCTTTGGTATCGCCGGTGTGCTTAACGCGCCCTGCGACAAAAGCCGCCTTGCACACACCCTCAATGCAGTTACATATGCACACCCTTTTTTAAGGGCAGTCATTGGCTATGAACAGGAAAGCGACCGCTATTTTTATGCCGTGGGCGATGAAGGCAGGACACAGCTCAAAGTCTTTGATCACGAGCTTTCGGGACTTGATGACAAGGTCTTGCGCGACTGCTTTGAGCAGGCGGTCAGCACAGAACCTGACCTTTATGCACAAGGGCTGCTGCGCATTTTCGCGTGGAAGATGAATGACAAGACCTGCGCGCTGTTCGTTTTCCACCACCTGCTTGCAGACGGCAGAGGCGCACTGGGTCTGGTGAAGGAGTTTGCGGATATGTACGCAAGCGGCAAAAAGCCCGATACCGCAGAGGAAAGCCTGATACAGTCAGCAGACGACCTGCCGCGCGGCGCGCAGATAAGCGGTTTGAGCAGAACGCTCGTAAATATGTACAACAAAAAGTGGATAAAAGAGGGCAAGCACCTTTCTTATGAGAGCTACCGCGAGTTTGCAAACAAGTATGTGCAAACCCACAAGGTAACGCACAATGTGGCGATAACCGATGAAAGCAGGCTGGCAGAGCTGCTTGAAAGGTGCAAGCAGCAGGGCGTTACGCTTAACGATTATCTGCTCGCGGATATGTTTGAAAAACAGCGCGTGTACAAAATCATAATTGCAAGCGATTTGCGCAATAAGCTGGAATGCTACCGCGGCGGTGCGCTTGGCAACTATTCCTCTGCTTTCACTGTAAAGCTAAAAAGGCGCGGTCGCGGCATTTGGCAAACAGCACGCACGGTACACAACGAAGTGCGTGACCGTATCGCCGATATTTCAGCACTTTGCCTTGTATTGAGTTTTTACTCGGTCATTGAGCCTGCGCTTTTAGACGCGGCTGCTCCTGCGGCGCTTGGCGGCTTTGACAGCAAGGCTGCGGCTTCGGTCGGAAAGACGATACTCGGATACTCGGGCGCGAACGGCTGCTGCATCACAAATCTCGGCAGGCTGGAAAGCACGGCGCTTAACGAGGCTATGTTCATTCCGCCTGCATCGCCTGCTATGAAACTGACGCAAGGCGTTGTGACCGTAAACGGCAGGATGTACACCTGCACCGCGGAGAGAAAGCAATAGTACAAAAAAACGGACTGCAATTGTTTGCAGCCCGTTTTGTGTTTTTCAGCAGTTGCCGATATATACATATTTCAGCTTTTCGCGAGCGATATCCGCAAAACGCTTTATAAGCGCGATGTCCGTAGCAGCGCGGTCGGTCATTTTAAACCGCGGAAAAAACCGCGTAAGGTGCAGGGGAGTTTCGCCGCCTTGCAGTCTTGCGACCCAGTCAACAAGCTCACGCAGCTCGCTTTCGTCATCACTCACGCCAGGCACGACAAGTGTGGTAAGCTCAACGTGGCAAAACTGCACCGCCCGCGCGATAAAGTGCTTTACAGTCTCAAGGTCGCCGCCGAGGGTGAGTTTATAGGTATCGGCATTGAAGCATTTGAGGTCTATGTTCATAGCGTCGATACAGTCCGAAAGTTCGTCAAGCACGCTTTGCTCGGCGCTGCCGTTTGTAACAAGCACGTTTTTCATTCCCGCAGCTTTGACCAGCCGTGCGGTGTCGCGCACAAATTCATAGCTAACCAGCGGCTCGTTATAGGTGTACGCCACGCCGATATTGCCCTGCGGTCTGTATTTTTGCGCAAGCTGAACAACATCCTGCGGCGAGAGCTGTTCAAGCTGTGCGCCCATTTCCATAGCTTGTCTCGACCACGATATTTCGCTGTTCTGGCAGAACGGACAGCGCAGATTACAGCCGCAGCTGCCCAGCGAGAGTATCATTGAGTGCGGGTAAAACCTGTTCAGCGGCTTTTTCTCGATAGGGTCAAGCGCTGCTGACGACACCGCACCGTAAGCTTTAGGCACGACCTTTCCGCCCGTGCAAATCCTTGCGCCGCAAAAGCCCGTTTGCCCGGGCTTCAATTCACAATGTCTGAAGCAGACCTCACAAACTGCCATTATTACACGCCCCTTATCTGTGCCTGATGACCTCAAATCTGTGCAGCGTTATCGGCTCGTCTTGCCTTATACCGCCTTTTATACGCGCTATGCGCACCTGCTGTTCAACACTGTCCACGCCCTCAAGGTCAGGCAGCAGCAGACCGCGCTTGTACCCGCTTGAAACAATTACGCCGTAGCGCTTTACATCAAGCTCGTCAAGTGACGAGATCTCCTCGGGTTCACCCAGAATGTCGACGTTTATTTCAAGCTGCGAAAGCTCGTCCTGTGTTATCGCATCAAAGCGAGGGTCGCGGGTCGAGGCACTTATTGCATTGGAGATTATCTCCTGCGCAAGACTTGGCTCGGTCGGTGCGATAGTGCCAATGCAGCCGCGCAGCTCGCCGTGCTTGTGGATAGAAACAAAAGCACCTGCGCGCGCTGTTTTCATTTCCTCGGGGATATTTTCGGGTACGGCAAGAATTTTTCCTGTTGTGACATAATGCTCGATAGTTTTCTGTGCAAGCCCGACATACGCATCCTTGCTCTGCGGATAGAACGTGCAAACGCCGTAGCCGACACCTGTAACGTCCTCGTGCGAGAGCATATGCGCTTTGACATTTGCGCCGCCAAGAGCGCCCGACATTATGATGAAAGAGCGGTGACCGCACTCGGCTGCTTGTTCGCAGAAGCCTTCGTCAAAGTCCATCAGCTCACCCAGCGCACCGTGCGCACAAACGTCGATAAGCCTTGCATCATACTGCGGTCCCTGCGGTGCAAAGCCATACGGTCCGTAGCTTTGCAGCTTGTGTGAAAGGTCGCCGCTTGCGATGTATACAACGCGCCTTTGTGTCTGCTCGACCGCCTGTGCGATAAGCTGACCGAACCTGTAATGCTTTTTGAATGACAGCCACGAAAGACCTACACGCATAAGGTCAAAGCCTTTGTATTCCTTTTCGAGAAAATACAAAGGTACCATTGTTCCGTGGTCAAGCTCGCCGCTGCGTGCGCCGTCAAGCCCTGCGGGAAAATTCTCCTGCTGTGCGAGCTGTGCAAGCGTGAGCGCAAGCTCGGTGTCATATTTTTCGTCAAATCTCACCTGCGGCGCTGTGAAGTCAGCAAAGCTGCCCACACCCCTTTCGCCGCCCGAGATATGAAAGTAATCGCGGTACATCGGCGCGTGAGGGCTTGAAACTATGACAGTATCGGGCTTGAGTGCAGCTATCTGCCGTGCGACCTCGCGGTAAGAGTCGATAGTTTTCTGTACCTCTTTTTCGTTGCCGCGCCCAACCTCCTGTACGATAAGCGGCGGGTGCGGCACTATAAATGCAGCAAGAACAGGCATTGGAAATTCTCCTTTCGTTTGCGTGTTTTCCTGCTACAATTATATATTACATAACGGGTGCTGTCAAGGGCGCGCGGTCACATTTTGATGTACCAGCCGCCGAACTTTGTCGCTTCCGCATCAGGCGCACTTGACGGCTTGTCGTACGGCGAATAGATAAGCTTGTGGTCTTCAGATGTACCCTGCGCGGCTGTCCCGAAGGTGATCTCCCTGTGATCGCTGCTTACTCCGATGTACAGAAAACCGTCGTCCAGCGCTTCTTTGATAGCATTCTCGATCCCGGGATAGTTGTCTGCATCCTGTTCATAGACGTACTTGGGATCAATGTCGGTGTGCTTGATAAAGTAATCAGCGACTGCATTGTACGAACTTTGCTTTTCGGTCAAGGCGTCGAGCATATCTTCCTTGCTCTTCTCCTTCGGGGTAAAGAAATAGATTGCAAAGAATCCGAAAGCTGCGATAAATAATGCTGCGATAAGAATTTTTTTCATATGGATGACCTCCCTTTCATTTGTCTGCATTATAATACGTTTCTGGCGTCAGCGGTGCAAAAATGTTGTGGGTTGAACATAAGGCGATGTGAAACGCACATTTTTCATTTCACCACAAAAAAAGGTCATTTCACAACAAATGCCGCAAAGCGTGCAGGATATGTGCTATGATATGGTCAGACTAAAATGAAAGGACTGATACCATGTCTATCCTTGGCAGACTTATAAGGAGAAATATCATGGGCAAGCCGTTTCGCTCGTTTGCGATAATAATCGCACTTGCGGCATCGGCGTTTGCCATGCTTTTTTGCATAGCGGGCAGAGAAGCTCCCGAGCACGCGATGAGGGAGCAGCTGCTGAATATCTACGGCGGCGCGGAGCTGATTGTTTTTGACCTTAAAGCAGGCGACCTTCAGCTTAACAATGCCGATTTCCCGAATGGGACAAAAATGTTTATGCAGGCATCGGCGGAGGTAAAAGCCAAGTCCGCAAAAAACGAATATCCCGTGTCTGTTTCCACTATTGACTCAAAGGGCGGCAAGCAGATAGGACTGCTTGAAAGCGAGCTTGACCCGGGCAATGATGTGATCATTTCCGAAGCCTTTTCGACAAAGTCGGCACTCAAAGCGGGCGACAGCGTCGAGATAACCTTTACAAAGGTCGATGAAAACGAAGAAAGGATCGCCAAGACAGTTACATTAAAGGTAAAGCAGGTAAGCAAGGATAAATACCTGCGCAGAAAGACGAACACGCTGCTTGTAAATATGGACAATTTCAAGGCTATTACAGGCAGAACGGGCTACAAGTCTGCAATAGTTGACCTGCCCGATGACGTGGACGTCACCGACCTTTCGGTAGAGCTGGCAAAGAAATATAAGGATAAGGAGTACGCCTTCAATCCTCTGCTCACCGATGAAATGCTTGATGAGATAAACAATCAGACAATGGTGTTCTACCTTATCTTTGCGGTAATACTGCTGATGACACTGTTTCTTACCTACTCAATGTCGCGGCATATCGCAAACGAAAGGCTTTCATCTATCGGTACACTGCGAAGCATAGGCGGAAGTATTCCCAAGACCTCGACACTGCTTATTATCGAAAGCGCTGTATACGGTCTTGTCGGCGGTATAATAGGTGTAGCCCTGTTTGTGCTTGCGGGCGACTTTGCAGTACGGGCTATGTTCGGTTCGACAGGCGATTACGATATGCCGCTTTGGTGCTATCCGCTTGCTGTGGTGCTTGCAATAGTTATACAGATAATCTGTCAGTCGGGTGCGCTGATAAAGGCAGTAAGGACACCTGTGCGTGATATCATCTTCTCGTCAAGGGATACCGCTTATGTTATGAGCATAAAGAAAATAATCATCGGTGCGGTGATCCTTGCAGCAGGTATCGTCACAGGATTGTTAGCTGATGATACGATTATGAGCATTGCTGCAATAGCACTTATCTGCGTAGGCTCGGTAATGGTTATGCCCATTATCATCAAGGCAGTTTCAATGCTGTTTGTCAAGCTGTTTGCCGCACTCGGTATGCCCACGGCTAAGTTTGCAGCAAACGAAGGCTCGCATAAGAAAAGCTCTGTTGCCAGCACACAGCTGACCTTTATCGCACTTGCAATAACAACTGCGGTGTTTATCGTAAGCTCTGCGATAGCCGATAGCTACAGTACAGACCATTATCATTATGATGTTCAGATCGCGCTTTACAAGAATCGCAAGGAGTGCGAGTTCATCACCAAGCTGCCCGAGGTCGAGCAGTATCAGATATATACGCAATCCTTCATTAACGGCAAGGTCAACGGCAGCAAAAAGCACTATATAACCCTTATCGCATACAACGATTTCAAGCTGTACTCTGTTGTCAGCGGTATAGGCAAGGAGCCTGCCGCAGACGAGGCGTATGTCGGCAGACAGTACGCGCAAAAGTACAATATCAAAATAGGCGACACTGTTGAGATAGAAGATTCCGATGATTACTTCATCAACGAAAACGGCGAAAAGGAAATACCAAAGTACAAGTTCAGGATCGCAGGATTTTGTGATACCGTTTCCGCTTACTTTTCCAGCTTTGTGGTAAACAGCCGCTGGTATACAAAAGAAATGGGCGACAGTATCGACAGCATCTTCGTCAAGCTCTCAAAGACAGGCAGCGTACAATCCTTAAGGACTGCTGTCGAGGAAAGGATACCGAGTGCCGATGTCTACACGGTTGGCGAGATGATACAGCAAGACGAGGAGGACTGCCGCAGCATTATGACCGTTATCTATTCGATACTTGTTGTCGGCTGTGTGCTTGCACTGCTCGGCGCAGTCAGCAACGCGGTAATAGGCTTTGAGCAGTCAAGGCGAAAGTACGCGGTGCTGCACTCCGTAGCCGCGGGCAAGAGAAAACTCTCAAAGCTGATACTGCTCGAAACGCTGTTCTCGTCGCTGACAGCAGGCGTGCTTGCAATACCGCTTGGCTTGCTGCTGACAAAGATGATAGAAACGACGTTTGACAGCACGGGAATGATGATAATCGTACAGTACGATATCCTTATGATAGTTGCATTTATAATTGTGCTTACTGCGGTGCTTATGCTTGCGGCAGTAAAGCCGATAATGTCACTTCGCAGGATGAACACAGCTGCAGAGCTGAAATACGAATAACGGAGGTAATGATATGAACAGCGTTATACAGATAAAAAATCTTAAAAAGCATTTCGGTTCGGGTGAGAACGAGGCGCTGATATTTGACGGCGCAGACCTTGATATCGAAAAGGGCAGCTTTGTTTCGCTAACGGGTGCATCGGGCAGCGGAAAGTCGACGCTTTTGTACCTGCTCGGAGGACTTGACCGTGATTTCACGGGGGATATTCGCATACTGGGCAGAAGCATCAACGGTATGGACGACAAGCAGCTTTCAAATCTGCGCTCGTTCTCAATGAGCTATGTGTTTCAGTTCTATAACCTTATTGCCAATCTTACTGTTGAGGAAAACATTCTGCTGCCGATAGAGCTTTCGGGCAGAAAGACAAAGGATTACAAAAAGCAGCTCGACGAGATACTCGACATTACAGGCTTGACAGCTAAAAGAAAAAGCTACCCGTCGCAGCTTTCGGGCGGTCAGCAGCAAAGATGCTCTGTTGCAAGAGCAGTGCTTTGCGAGCCTGAAATACTGCTTGCTGACGAGGCTACGGGAAACCTTGACAAAAACTCGGGCGAGGAGATAATGAAGCTGTTTAAGCGCCTTAACGAAGAAAAGGGCATAACTATCCTTCAGGTCACGCACTCTGACGAGTGTGCTGCCTACGGAGACAGAATTGTAAAACTTTGTGACCACAGACTTGAAGAAGTCGAGCAGATGTGATATAATAAGAAAAATCGGCAAGGGTGGTGTGCGCTTTGAGGATAGCAGTATGCGATGACGATACAGTATTTGCACGTGCTTTGTGTAAAAGGCTTGAGGCTTTGGGACAAAGCGACTTGCTGGTATGCGCTTTTTCAAGCGGCACCGACCTTGTGCGCGAGATGACCTCGGGGCGTAAGCTGGACGCGGTATTTCTCGATATAGAAATGCCGGGGCTTAACGGTCTTGATGCGGCGAGAAAGCTGCGTGAGCTTGGCGGAGAGCTGTCGATAGTATTCCTTACCAGCCACACCGAGCTTGCTATGGAGGGCTACGAGGTGGACGCTCTGCGGTTTCTGCCAAAGGACTGCTCGGACAAAAAGCTGACGGAGGCTCTGAAGGCTATCCAGCGTGAGCTCGGTGCGAGGCCCAATGTGGTCATAAAGCAAAAAGGGGAGGAGTATGTAGTTGCTCCCGATAAGATAATACTTGTGCAGGCTGATAACAACACAGTGCATTTTTGTATGCAGGATGATACGATAAGCGCGAGAATGAAGCTGACCGAGGCACTGGAGATGCTTGAAAAAGCCTCGCAGGAGTTTGTAAAGGTACACCGCTGTATCATCGTCAATCTGCGCCACGTCAGCAAATACAGCGCAAAAGAGATAATAATGGACAACGGCGAGACTGTTCCTATGAGCAAAAGCTGCGCGGGAGAGTTCAAAGAGAAAATGTTTGAATTTGTCCGCACCAGCGCAAGATAGGAGAGTGTGTGATGAAGATCCTTACCTTTGTGCTGTTTTACATAATTGGCTTTGTTAAAGTGTTCGGCGCGTGCTGTATGATGCGCCGCGTCTTTCGCTGGAAGATAAGAAAATATCTGCTCTTTAGTGCGCTGTGCGGTACATTTACGTTTTTGTACCGCTTTTTGCCGTTTGTATTGGGATATGGCAGCGTTTCGCTCAACGAGCTTATTCTGTTGGCGGTGTATGTACCGCTGATATGGCTGTTTGTGACTGACCGCTCGTTCAAAAGCCTTGTGGTCAGCTTTTCGGGCTATGTCTTTGTTTTAAGCACGGGCTCGGTTATGACCGAGCCGATGAACCTTATCACAGACTTCATTGCGAAAAACAGCAAGTCTGCAGTGCTCGTATATTTTTCTTTTGTGCTTGCACAGCTGGCTGCGCTGGCGTTTATAATGCTTATCGGCAGATTAGGCAAAAGCAGTATCAGCGAGCCTATGAGCATATGGAACATCATATTCATTTCGCTGCTTGCGTATGTGATGTTCCAGCTGACAATGAATGCGTTCGGCAGCGGTGTGGAGCCTGACAAGTCGTCGGCAAGCGCGGTGATAATATCTTTTTTGTCGCTTGCGTTTTTGTCCGTCGCTGTCGTGATGACGGTCAAGCTGACCGAGAGCCGCTATTACAGCACGCTCAACAGCATCAACGAAAGCTACCTCAATGCGCAGAAGGACTACTACGAGATAAAACAGACCTCAGATACGCAGATACGGCGCATAAGGCACGATATGAAAAACCACCTTATCTGCATAAGAGAGCTTGCCTCGCAGGGCAGGTATGACGAGCTTGAAAGCTACATCAATGAAATAACCGAAACAGTCAAGGACGCAGACAGGCTTATCCACACGGGCAGCGGTATTATTGACGCGATTGTCAATGAAAAAGCTGCAGCTGCCAGAAAAGCAGGCGCGCAGTTTGAGTGGGAGGGTACTATCAGCGGGCTTGAAATATCGGCGGTCGACAGCTGTACGCTGGTCGCAAATCTGCTTGACAACGCGCTTGAAGCGTGCGGCAAGGTAGACGTTGCAAAGAGATTCATCTCTTTGAGCTTTCGCCGCAGCGAGCATTTTCTGCTGATGACGTGCGAAAACTCTGCGGTGAGAGTTGTCGAGCTTTCGGGCGGCAGACCGCTTTCCACAAAGTCGGATAAGGCAAATCACGGATTCGGACTTGAAAACATAGAGCGGTGCGTAAAAAAATACGGAGGCGAGCTTAAGCTCTCAAGCGAAGAGCGCGACGGGCAGCCCGTTTTCACCGCGCAGGCGATCATCCCACTTTGATATAGCTCAAACGTATACGCATCTATTTGCTATAGGTATTTGCAATATCGCCGCTTGTGTGTTATACTTTATTCAGAAACAAATTTAACATACAGGAGGTATTACACAATGCTTGGAAATTTCATCTATCACAACCCTACAAAGCTGTATTTCGGAAAGGACGCTGTGAACAGCCTTAAAGACGAGCTGAAAAATTACGGCGACAATGTGCTGCTCGTTTACGGCGGCGGCTCGGTCAAGAAAAACGGTATCTACGACAAAATCACCGAAATTTTTAAAGAGTGCGGAAAGAACGTTGCCGAGGTCGCGGGCGTTATGCCAAACCCGACCTACGAAAAGCTCCTTGAGGGCGTGAAAATCGCAAAGCAGCACAATACCGACTTTATCCTCGCTGTTGGCGGCGGTTCGGTGTGTGACTACTCAAAGGCGGTGTCGGTTTCAGTTCACTGTGACGAAGACCCCTGGGACAAATACTTTATCCGTTTTGAAGAGCCAAGCTGCGAGATAGTTCCCGTGGGCTGCGTTCTCACAATGGCAGGTACCGGCTCTGAAATGAACGGCGGCTCGGTAATAACCAACCACGAGGCAAAGCTGAAGATCGGTCACGTATTCGGTGACGATGTAATGCCAAAGTTTTCGATACTTGACCCTGTTTATACGATGACGCTGCCGAAATATCAGATGTGCGCAGGCATTTACGATATTATGAATCATATCTGCGAGCAGTATTTTTCGGGCGAGGACGACAACACCAGCGACTACATCAGCGAGGGACTTATGCGCTCGCTTATCACATCAAGCCGCGCGGCTGTTAAAGACCCGCAGGATTACGAGGCGCGTTCAAACATTATGTGGACAGCTACCTGGGCGCTCAACACGCTGGTTTCCAGGGGCAAAACTACCGACTGGATGGTGCATATGCTGGGGCAGGCTGTCGGCGCTTATACAGACGCTACGCACGGAATGACTCTTGCGGCGGTTTCTTTGCCGTATTACAGATATATAATGCCATACGGACTTAAAAAGTTCGCACGCTTTGCGGTCAATGTGTGGGGAGTTTCCCCTGATGGCAAGACCGACGAGCAGCTTGCAAATGCAGGTCTTGATGCAATGGAAAGCTGGATGAAGGAAATGGGACTGGTTATGAAGATCTCCGAGCTTGGCGCAACGCAGGATATGATAGAGGGTATTGCAGATGCAACGATAATTCTTGACGGCGGCTACAAGGTGCTTGACCGCGGCGAGATAGTTGATATCCTCAAAGCAAGTTTTTAACAACCTTTTCATATAGTTTGACAGAAAAACGGAGTTCGCAGACCGATAATGGCTTGCGAACTCTGTTTGTGTTTATTCTATTTCGTTTCTCCAGCTGTCGCTTATTTCTGCGCAGCATTCGCACATACTAGCCTCCTTGACAGCTCTGCCTACGCCGCGGAACAGCTTTTTAGTGCCTTCCTTGCTTGCGGTGTAGTTTACCGCTCTGCGTGCGTCGATACCCATACTCTGCGCGGTTTCGACCGAGTCGATATTCGCACCGATGAAAAGAAACTCCCAGCCTTCGCCCTCTTTGTGCTGCTCGATAAGCTTTTTGACCTCTCTTTGCGAGTATCTCACGCTTGCGTTTTCCATACCGTCTGTGGTTATTACGAACATCGTCTTTTGCGGAACATCTTCCTTGCGGGCGTACTTGTGAATGTTCGCGATATGCTTGACTGCATCTCCCACCGCGTCGAGCAGCGCCGTGCAGCCCAAAGGCGAGTAGTCGTCTCTTGTCAGGGGCTTGATGTCTGCAATTGCAGTCCTGTCGTGAACGACCGTAGATGTCTCGCTGAACATAACTGTTGAAACAAGAACCTCTGCGCCCGTTTCTTTTTGCTGCTCGATCATTGTGTTGAAGCCGCCGATAGTGTCATCACGAAGCGGTGACATTGAGCCGCTGCGGTCGAGTATGAAAACCAGCTCTGTAATGTTGTTTGTCTTTTCAGCAGTCTTTTTCATAGTGATCCCTCCTTGAAGGTCTTGAGTTGTTTTTTGTTTACAGCTACATAATAGCACACTTTCAAGAAGGGATGGTCGCTTTGAAAGCGACATTTTTTCAGCAGCCGATAAGCGACTGGTCAAATGCAAACAGCGCCTGATTTATGACGAAAATATCATACTGCCCGTTGAGAATAAAATACTTTACTATAAGGTCGCCCTTTAAGCTGTCAGAGAGCTTGTAGCCAGCCTTTGCAAGCAGGTCCTGTGTCTGTGCAAGGTCAAGCTGCAGCGCGATCGCAAATGCAAGCGCGGTCTGCTTTTTTGGCTTGTAGTTGACATCGCTGCGTATTTTGGAAAACAGCTTGCGGTCTATATTTGCCTTGCGGTACGCCTGAACGTCTGTCATTCCGCTTTCATCTATCAGACGCAAAAGCAGCTGCGAGAACGATTCGTCGCGGCTTTTGAGGAAATCGTCAAGACTTTGCGCAGGCTCGGCACGGCAGCTTTTCATTTCCATTGGCTGTGCCGCCATATCAAATACTTGTGCAGCTTCCTCGCAGATTTCATCATTGCTCTCTTGACGAACCGAACCCAAAGGTGCAGCAGATTTACCTCTTAACGCGCCGAACAGTCCGTGCTTTTTCGGGGGTGATATAGGCTTTGCAAGATTTCTGCCGAGGTAATCGTTTATCCCTTCAAACAGCCTGCCGTCAATGTGAAATGCGCTCTTTGAGAAAAGCACCAGCGTAACGTCCATATCATTATCCGCAAGAAACTCCTCGATAGCGCTCACAGCCACCTGCAAAGCCTTGTCCTTGGGGTAGCCGTAAATACCCGACGAGATAAGCGGAAACGCCACGCTCTCGCAGCCGTTTTGCTTTGCAAGCTCAAGTGAGCTTTTGTAGCACGAATATAAAAGCTCGCGCTCGCCGTTTGTGCCGCCCTGCCACACAGGACCGACAGTATGTATAACGTGCTTGCTTGGCAGATCATATCCGCCGGTTATCTTTGCCTCGCCCGTTTTGCAGCCGCCGAGGGTACGGCACTCGGCTAAAAGACCGCTGCCTGCTGCGCGGTGTATCGCGCCGTCAACTCCGCCTCCGCCCAGCAGGGACGAGTTCGCCGCATTGACGATAGCGTCTGCGGTCACCTTTGTTATATCTCCCGTGATGATGTTAAAGGGCATACTTGTAGCCTCCTGTTTTAGTCTTTGATGTAGTATATCAAGTCCATTTTGTCGTTTATCTTAAGCGT
This sequence comes from uncultured Eubacteriales bacterium, assembly GCA_900314975.1. GTDB lineage: Bacteria > Bacillota > Clostridia > Oscillospirales > Ruminococcaceae > Hominimerdicola. The sequence goes on from OMXI01000023.1 coordinate 18,341, forward strand.
TTTGCCCGTGTTTTTGTAACCGAGCTTTTCGTAGAGATGACAGTTGCCTTTTTCCTGCATTATGGTTTCAAGTGACCAGCCGTGCTCTCCGTGAATGCTCTCTGCCAGTTTTACAGCTGCCTGCGCATAGCCTTTGCCGCGGTGCTGTTTCATAATAAAAATCGGGGACAGCCGCTTTGTGTTGTCTTGCTGCATAACGATACGTATCGCTCCGACCTTCTGTCCGTTCACGCAGATAAAGTAGTAAAAGCTGCCGTCAGTCAGCCTCGCCCTGACCTTGTCGACTTTCTCGCAGGCAGGGTTTGTGTCAAAGTCTTGGTACTTTTCCAAAAGCTCCGAAAATGCCTCGACCTGCATTTCCCACAATGTAACCGCATCCTGCGCCTTAACTCTGATAAGCTCCACATCCGCACCTCCTGCTTTTGTTATCTGTCAGTTAAATAATAGCACATTTTTTTGTTTTGTGCAATAGTTCTGACACCGTTTGACAATGCACAGATGCTTTATTATAATATAAATGACAGTTTTTTTCATATGGATACAAAAAAGATATAACTATGCCATATCCTATACTCATCGGGAGGTGAGAATTATGCCATACAAAGTGCTTGTGACGGAGGATTCCTCGCAGATACGCGAAATGGTTGGCGACTATTTTACCGCAAAGGCTCAAGACGTGTTCACGCTTGATTTTGCGCACAGCGGCGAGGCTGCACTTGAAAAGCTGTACGAGAACGAGTATGACCTTGTGCTGCTGGATATAATGCTTCCGGGCGCATCGGGCTTTGAGATATGCAAGCGCCTGCGTTCAGAGAGTGCGACACCTATCATCTTCATCACGGCTCTTGGCAGCGAGGAGGATATTCTGCACGGCTACGAGCTCGGTGCGGACGACTATATCGTCAAGCCGTTCTCGCTTGCGGCGCTTTACGCTAAATGCCTTGCTGTCGTGAAAAGAGCAAAGGGAATGGTGCTGACGCAGAGCAAGGCGGTCTGCGGCGGGATAGAGCTTGATCCTGTGAAGATGACAGTTACGGTAGAGGGCAAACAAGCCGAGCTTGCACCGAAGGAATACTTTCTGCTCAAGCTGCTTATGGACAACAAAGAGAGCGTTTTAAGCCGTGAAAAAATCATCACAAAGGTGTGGGGATATGATTTTGACGGCGACGAAAGAGTGGTAGATAACCACATCAAAAAGCTGCGCAGGGCGCTTGGCAGGCAGAGCAAAAGAGTAAAGACCGTCTTTGGAGGCGGCTATAAACTGACAGAGAAATAAGAAAGAGTGAGAACCATATGAAAAACAACAAAGGGATAACTAAACCGAGCTTTCGCAGGATATTATTAAAACGTCTTTTGATAGGTTCTATCATTTGTGCGGTCATATGCACCGCAGCACTGATAACTGCGGCGATAGTGTATAAAAACTATATCTATGACAAAGGGCAGGAAAGGGCGATAGAGCGTTTGACCTATATCGAGTCTGAACTTAAAGAAGTTGAGAAAGGCGGTCTTACCTATTCCAATATGAATAGTCATATTCTTGATATCAACAACTATATGACCGCCGAGGCGTGCTATGAATCGGTTGAGAAAAAGCCGTATATCGCCTGCCGTATACTCGACAAGGATAAAAAGGTTATTGCAGATTCATCACAACTGATGCATTTGAGTATAAGTGAATACAGCGATACTGATACAGTTCAAAGCAAGTATCTATGCCACCCCGATGTTTATGACGATGTCTATAAGGCTTTTGTAAAATACAATGATATGATAAATTCAGACGATTTCATCAATTCGGATAAGGAATACGGTATATTCGTATACGAAGCCTACATCGACGGAAAGTATTTTTATCCGCGTTTGAGCCTGCGGTCAGTGGATAAGGAGGACTTTTATAAAAACGCTCTGGGTGAGTGGAAGGAGGAAGATGCGGTAGAATTCTATCCAAAGGATACAAGCTCTTTGTGGTATGTTGAATATAAGGATAAGAAAACGATGATGTACTTTAGTGCGTGTGAGGATTACACCGATGCTGCTGTTGAAAACTCGCTTGACAAATATATCAAGGGAGATATGTTTAAAGAAGGTGAGTATAAAAATGTGTTTGTATTCAGATACCGTATCGACTCGCAGCCGGAGTATACACTCGTCTGTGCCTTCCCATATTCGTTTGTCGGAAGATTTCATCTGCTTACGGTCATTTGCGCAGCTTCGGCTTTCGCTGTGACTTTGGTGATCGTGTTGATTGGTTCAAGGTTAAGCTATGCCGACAGAAAGGCGCAGTACGAGATATTCACCGCACGCCGGCAGACTACAAACGCTATGGCGCACGACCTCAAAACGCCGCTGACATCTATCGCAGGCTATGTCGAAATGCTTCAAGGCGATATAAACCCACAAAAGCAAAAGCACTACCTTGAAATGATAACAAAGAACGTAGAACAAATGAATAATACAGTCACCGATATCCTTGCGCTTGCAAAGTCAGAGTCGGCGAGCCGGGTGCTTGTACCCGAAGAAATATCTGCCGAAGATACTTGCCGACAGGTAATTGAAGAAATAAGCGGGACACTTGAGGCAAATGGTTTAACAAGCAAGCTCGATGTGAAAAAAAGCGTTGTGATTAAAGCTGACAGAAAGCTGTTTGAGCAGGCGCTGAAAAATCTGCTTCACAATGCGGCGGTTTATTCAAAGCAGGGGACGAGTGTGGATATAACGCTGACCGATAAGTCGCTGTGTATTGTGAACGTCCCAAGGCAAATGCCGAAGCTTTCCGCCGAGGAGCTTGTAAAGCCGTTTGTAAAGGATAATTCCTATCGCGGTGAGAACGCAGGCAGCGGCGTAGGGCTTGCGATAGCAAAGCAGAACCTTGAGCGTATGGGCTTTGAGCTAAAGCTGGAAATAAGCGATAACAGTTTCAGCGCGATATGCGTTTTCAAATAACAGCAACAAAAAAGAGCCGACAACAAATCGGCTCTTTTCATATGTGATTAAATTACTTTGAAGAATCGTCGGTTGTAGCGTCTGCATACTTTGCAGCAAGCTCGTTGATCTTGCCGTTTTCCTTCATCTTCTTGATGCTCTTATTGATCTGGTCGAGAAGATCCTTATTGCCCTTCTTTACAGCGATAGCATACTCTTCGTTGTCGAACTGGTCATTGTCCTCAACGATCTTCAGACCCTTGTTGTCCTTAACGTACTTGTCTGCGGTTGCAGAGTCAATAACTACAACATCGCACTTGCCGTTTACAAGCTCAAGAATTGCCTCTGTGCCCTTCTTGAAAGACTGATAGCTGTAACCAAGCTTCTTAACGCAGGTCTCACCTGTATAGCCCTGGATAACAACGATTTTCTTGCCCTGCATATCTGATGCCTTGGCAATATCGGAATCTTCCTTAACGATCATTACCTGCTTTGCATTGTAGTATGGCTCGGAGAAATCAACCTTTTCTTTTCTCTCGTCAGTAACCGTCATACCTGCGATAGCAGCGTCTATCTTGCCGTTGTCAAGTGCAACGAGCAGTGAGTCAAACTCCATATTCTCGATTTTTGCCTCTTTGTTATTGTCGTCGCCTATCTGCTTTGCGATAGCCATGTCGATGCCGTCGAACTCGCCGATAACGCCCTTTGCAACAACATACTCAAACGGAGGGAACTCTGCATTTGTACCGAACTTGATAGAACCCTTCTTCTCGCCTGAACTGCTTGAATTGCTGCAGGCTGTAAATGTAACTGCCATAAGAGCAGCTGCAGCAACCATGCTCAAAACTCTTGTGAACTTCTTCATAATCGCATTACTCCTTAACTTTATTTTTATCATAAGGCATTTGAATGCCTGATAAACTGTATTATTTCAAAACCTTGCTCAAAAACTTCTGTGTACGCTCGTTCTGCGGATTGTCAAATACGTCCGCGGGCTTGCCGCTTTCCATTACTACGCCCTGGTCCATAAACAAAAGCCTTGTGCCGACTTCCTTTGCAAAGCCCATCTCGTGCGTAACGACCACCATTGTCATGCCGCTTTCCGCGAGGCTTTTCATAACATCAAGCACCTCGCCGACCATTTCTGGATCAAGCGCTGATGTCGGCTCGTCAAAAAGCATTATCTCGGGTTCCATAGCCAGCGCCCTTGCGATAGCCACACGCTGCTTCTGTCCGCCCGAAAGCTGTGCGGGGTAGGCATCTGCCTTGTCCTCAAGCCCAACCTTTGCAAGCAGCTCTATTGCCTTGTCGTGCGCCTGCTCCTTGGTCATTTTCTTGAGCAGTACAGGTGCAAGGGTGATGTTATTAAGTATTGTCAGATGCGGGAACAGATTGAAGTGCTGAAACACCATTCCCATCTTCTGTCTTATTCTGTTTACGTCTACCTTTGGGTCGTTTATCTTTTCGTTGTCAATGAATATCTCACCATCGGTTGGCGTTTCGAGCAGATTGAGACATCTTAAAAATGTACTTTTTCCGCTGCCCGACGGACCGATAACAACAACGACCTCGCCTTTTTCGATATGCTCGTCAATACCGCACAGTACCTCAAGGTCGCCAAAGGTCTTTTTAAGATTTTTAACCGTAATCATAAATGCCTGCCTTTCCGTTACCTTGCGTCTGATTTTCGCAGCTTCTTTTCAAGCAGTCCCAGACATATCGTCAGTATCTTTATTATCACAAAGTAGATGACCGCAGTTGCAAGCAGCGGCATTGCAGCCTCAAACGTTGCACTCTTGACAAAGTCGCTGGCTTTCTGAATATCCATAAGCCCGACATAGCCCACGATAGCGGTTTCCTTGATAAGCACGATAAACTCGTTGCACAGCGCAGGGAAGATATTTTTTAGAGCCTGCGGAATGACTATCTTCATCATTGTCTGCCGCCCGTTGAGACCAAGCGAGCGCCCTGCCTCTGTCTGTCCTTTATCGATAGACATAATACCTGCCCTGATAATCTCCGACACGTACGCGCCCGAGTTTATGCCGAACGCTATCGAGGCGATTATCCATTTTTCAAGGTCTACCGATGCAAAGATGACAAAGTAGATTATCATCAGCTGCGTTACCGACGGCGTACCGCGTATAACGTCGGTATAGACCTTGCCGATAAGCCGCAGCGGCAGATGCTTTGACAGATTGCAAAGTGCAATAAGAAAACCTATGATTATACCGATGATGACAGCAAGCAGCGAAACTTTAAGTGTCAGCAGTATGCCGTCAATAAACAGCTTGTATCTGTCCTCACGGATAAATGTCTTTTCAAATGATTCCTGAAAGTTCGAGAACCATGAAAGAGTAGTTACCATATCCATGCTTTTTCTCCCAACCTTATTTCCTATGATAGAATAATTTCGTTGACACATTCACAAAGGTTATTTTACCATACCTACCCTGTAAAGTCAATAGCAATTATAACGAAAAAGCACCGCGGCGGTGTAAGATTATTGGCGCATTTACGCTATTTTTCACAGCCCCAAAAGCAAAAAAGCCTGCGCATGTGATGCACAGACCTTTTTTAGAAAAACACTCTTACTGCAAGCGCAGACAGCACAAATCCGCTCATATCCGCAAAGCACGCGCCCGCAAATACCGCAGGGTAAGCCTTTTGCTTTATTGCGGCAAAGTACACGGATATGGTGTAAAACGTCGTTTCCGTTGACCCCATAACCACGCTCGCCACCCGCCCTGCGTAGCTGTCGGGCGGAACCTTTGAGAGCGTGTCCTCAAGCACGCACAGCGCGCCGCTTCCCGAAAAGGGACGTATCACGGCAAGGCTGATACACTCTTTGGGAAAGCCCAGAAACTGCGTTACGGGTGAAACAGCACCTGCTATTATATCGACTGCGCCCGATGCCGAAAACATTCCCACCGCTGTCATTGTCAGTATCAGCGAGGGAAGTATCTCAAACGCTATCAGCAGGCTTTCGCGCGCGCCGAGCATAAACTCCTGCGCTGTGTCAACGCCCTTTATCACGCCTGCAAGCAGTATGAACGCGATAACTGCGGGTATGAATATTTCACTTGAGTGCATTGTTTCTTCCTTTCAGGCTGAATGCATACACCGCGATACACCCGCAGACCGCCGATATAAGCGACACCGCGATTATCGGCAGCGTAACGTCAAAGGGATCTGCTGCGCCGTATTTTGCCCGCAAAGAGCCTACAGTCGTGGGGATAAGCTGTATTGACGCGGTATTAAGCACCGTAAGCATAGCGATGTTGCGCATAGCGTATTTGCTGCGCGACTGCGCCATATCCTTTACAGCCGCGATCCCAAGGGGAGTAGCCGCATTTGCTATGCCCAGCATATTGGCGGTGATGTTCATACAGATGTTCTTTAACGTCTTTTCACTGCACCCTTTGAAAAGCCGTTTGGTGACAGGGGAGAGCAGACGCTCGAAAACGCGGGTAATACCTGCTTTTTCAGCCACACGCATAAGCCCGCCCCAAAGCGACATAGTTCCTGCAAGGTATATCGCCAGCTGCACAGCGTCAGAGCAGGAGTCCACCGCAGCTTTAGATAACTGCTGCGTGTGCGATAAGCTCACCGCCGAGAAAATGGAAACAGCGCAAAGTGCCGCTGCTATTATTCCGATCAATCAACTCACTCTCCAATTATTAACAAATCATAAACTTTTACTATTTATTTGAAAGTTTTGTGATAATACTTGACTTTTTTCAATTGTTTTGTTATAATAAATTTACGAAAATGTAAGTGTTTTAAACTGTTTTCGCAGATAAGGGGATGTATTATTATGAAATCTACAGGTATTGTAAGAAAAATCGACGAACTCGGAAGAATCGTTCTTCCAATTGAGCTCAGAAGAACTTATGATCTTGCAGTTAAGGATGCTGTTGAGATCTACACGGATGATGATAAGATCATTCTGAAAAAGTTCCAAAGAGCGTGCATTTTCTGCGGCGAGGCAGACGGCGTTATCGAGTATAAGGGAAGGACCGTTTGCGAGAAGTGCGCAGCAGAGCTTGGCAAAAAGTAAAGCCTGATGGCAGGGTGAGAGTTGTCTCACCCTGTTTTTTTATCTATATGCACACAAAACAAAAAAGATACCGAAACGTTTTGATTTCTGTATCTTTTTTATTTTAGTATCAGCTTTTTGAACTCGTCCTCGCCGTAGCGGTAAACGCTCATATACAAATGCCTGCCCGTGTTTTCAAAGCATTGCAGCTTTGCACGGCTGGTGTACTCCCAGAAGGTCCAGTCGATATCATCATCAGGCTGCGAAAAATTGCTTTCGTACCATATCATACAATCGGAAAACTCGCCCTTGATGTATTTTTCGTATGCGTGCTGTGAGCATTTGATTATCGGTGCCGCGCCGCACGCTTTCTTTACAGCGTTTACAAAGTCGCGCAGGTATGTGCCCGTCTCGTTCACTCCCGGTGAGAATATGCGCGCCCAGATTCCGGGGCTTATCTCGACCACAGGCGTCAGGTACCCCGTCATATCACCCGTGACCGACAGAAAGTTTTCCGCCTGTGCCTCGCCGCTCGTGTTTAAATCGAAAACGTGCAGCGCGCCCACGGGCAGCTTGCTTTTTTTGCAGTTCTTCCAGTTCTTTTCAAACTGCTCGTCAACATAGTTAGTCGACTTTGTCGCACGCAGGTAGCACATCTGAATGTTCTGCCCGCCGAACTTTGACCAGTATATCTCTCCGCACTTGCTGTCCATAATGGGTCCGCGCACGGGGTAGTCTTTCTTTTTTGGTTCGTTGAACCATATCTGTCCCGACCAAAGCAGCACGCCAAGCTCGACTATCAATACAACAAGGCACACTGCGATAAGCCGATATATCAGCTTTCGCAGTATGCTCTTTTTTTTGCGAGGCTTTCCTGAAGGCTCGTCCTCGGGAAAATCCTCCTCGATAGGATAGCCTTCCTCGTTAAGCTCAATGCTGTATTTTCTTTTTTTATCATCAGGTCTTTTCATTTGCAGACAATTCCTTTTTTATAGCTGCCTGCTGCCGTGCAAGATACTCAAAATCATAGCTGTCAAGCAGCTTGTTTACCTGCTCGGTTATCTCGGCAAATGCTCTTTGGTTGCAGCACTTTCCGCTTGCGCCCCTGTTGCATTCGCCGCCCTCGGCAAGACACCTTGAAAAGCAGTATGTACCCTCTATCGCCTCAACTATAGTCTTAAGAGTAATTTCCTTTGGGGCTTTGTTGATCTGATAACCGCCCTGAACACCTTGGTATGATCTTACGATATCAAGGGAAACCAGCTTTCTTAAGATTTTCACTGCAAACCGCAGAGGAACCAGTGTGTTGGTCGAAATGGTCTTTGCATCAAGCTTGTGGTCATACTTGCAAAGCTCCGATACGATGCGCACGGCATAGTCGGTTTCGAGTGTTATATACATATAATGTACCTGTTCCTTTCGTTAATCCAGATAATCTCTTACCTTGTTGCTCCTGTTGGGGTGACGCAGCTTGCGCAGCGCTTTTGCCTCTATCTGCCTAATTCTTTCACGGGTAACGTTGAACTTCTTGCCCACTTCCTCAAGGGTTCTTGACCTGCCGTCCTCAAGACCGAAACGCAGGCGCAGTACCTGCTCCTCACGCTCGGTAAGGGTAGAAAGCACCTGATTTATCTGCTCTTTAAGCAGTACCAGCGATGCTGCCTCTGCAGGTGCGGGTGCATCGTCATCGGGGATAAAGTCACCGAGGTGAGAGTCCTCCTCCTCACCGATAGGCGTTTCAAGCGATACAGGGTCTTGTGCGATACGCATTATCTCGCGTACTCTGTCAACGCTCATATCAAGCTCTTCGGCGATCTCCTCAGGCGACGGGTCGTGACCGTTTTTATGCAGAAGCTGTGATGAAGCCTTCTTGACTTTAGTTATTGTCTCCACCATATGCACAGGTATTCTTATAGTTCTTGCCTGGTCGGCGATAGCTCTTGTGATAGCCTGTCTTATCCACCAAGTTGCGTAGGTCGAGAACTTGAAGCCCTTTGTATAGTCAAACTTTTCAACTGCCTTGATAAGTCCCATGTTGCCCTCTTGGATAAGGTCAAGGAAGCTCATGCCGCGCCCTACATATCTTTTTGCGATAGATACAACAAGTCGAAGGTTAGCCTCTGCAAGTCTCTTTCTTGCCTTTGAAGCCTCCTTTTCGTTGTTGCTTGCCATACTTTCTGCAAGCTGTATCTCTTCCTCGCTTGTAAGGAGCTTTACGTTGCCTATCTCCTTGAGGTAGATCTTTACGGGGTCGTCAATGGCAACGCCGTCGGTCGAAAGAGAGATGTCAACGTCAGTCTGCTCGATATCCTCCTCGGGATTTGAAATATCAAGCGTATCGTCGATAACTATATCGTCGATGATCTCGATATTGAGGTTTGCGCAGGTCTCGTAGACACGGTCTATCTGGTCGGCGTCCGTTTCAAGCTTTTCAAGCGTCTCAAAAATCTCTTTTGAGGTCAGCTTGCCTGTTGCCTTTCCCTGTTCAATAAGGTTGTCCATAATCTGCTTCTTGTCAGTCATAAAAAGCTCTCCTATCTGAATTAAAAATAATAAACCTGTTAAATATGCGGCGGATCGTCAGTATGGGCACTCATACTGCTCATCGTCCTCCCACGCACTTGATCCGTCGGGTTCACCGACATACAGAACTTTATCGTCGCGGATAATAAGTGCAAGCCCATGTTCGGGCTCCCATAAGCACTGTGCCTCGACGGTATAGCCGATGCCTTCGCCCTCGGGCTCGAATATATAAAGAACGGGCTTGAATATGTATTTAAGAATGTCCCTGCCCGAAACATCTTCGGGAATGTTGGTGTCGATATCCTCGGCGATATCGGGGTAGATATCCGAAAAGTCACCCCACTGCTCACGCATAAAATTGCAGTAGGCAACGGCTCTTTCACAGAACGTATCTATCATTTCATCACTTAGATCCACAAGATGTTCTGCGCATTTTTCTGCATAGTCGGGGTCAAGGTCTGCATCGCGGTCGATCTCTACCTCGATCTGTCCGCCGAAAAGCGGTACGTCAAGCGTTCCCGAAAGAAAGCAGTCGTCCATCTCGTGAAGGTCTTTTATAAGTCCCATTTTGGCTCCTCCTTAATCACCGTTCTTTTTGCGGTGCCGTTCAAGGTCTTTCAAAAAGCTGTCGTTATCATTGACGGAGTTTTTCTGCTGCTCGTTTTCTCTGAACGATTTAATGACCTCTATATAGTCACGGCAGACGTTCTCGTCAACCGAAAGCTGTTTGTATTTTTCGATCATACCGACTATCTTTCCCACCTCGTCGGGTGAGAAATCTTCGTTGAAAGAGGACAGCGAGTAGTCCTGCATAGCTTGTATCTTTGCGCAAAGGCTTTCAAAAACGCGCCTGTTGAAGTCGGTCACGAATTCCTGCGGGGTTATCCTTTCGCGGATATCGTTATACCTGTCGGGGTTTGCCCAAAGGTAGTAGATTATGCCCTGCTCGGCTTTGTCCTCACGCGGATGGTCAAACGCTTCGGGGTTGACGCTGTCACGCTTTTTATCGGTAAAGGTTACCTCCTTGCGCCACTGCGCCGACTCTGCCTGCCTGCGCGCCTTGCGCCTGCGCGCGTCGATCTCCTGCCTTATAGCCTCCTTGCTTATGTTAAGCTCCGATGACAGCTTTGAGGCGTAGATATCGCGCTCAACGGGTGAACTCAATGCGGCGATAACGTCATACGCGCGCTTGAGATAATCTATCTTTCCGATGTCAGTGCTTGTGTCAATGCCTTCGCGGCGCTTATTCAGCTCGTACTCGACCGAGCCCTGCGTCTGCTTCAGAAGATTCTTAAAGCGTATCGGACCGAACTTGTTGAGATATTCGTCCGGGTCCTTTGCGCCGTTCATTCTGACAATCGTAGTTTTCAGTCCCGTGCTTTCCAGCAGCTTGATAGCCTTTGATGTAGCCTTTTGCCCCGCCTCGTCGGAGTCATAGCAAATCATAACGTGGTCGGCATAGTTGACCAGCATGCGCGCCTGACGCTCGGTAAGCGCAGTTCCGCAGGAAGCCACGGCGTTTTCAAAGCCCGCCTGGTTGAGCGAGATAACGTCGAGGTTGCCCTCGCACAGAATTATCTGCCTTTCCTTGACCGCCGCGTTCTTTGCAAAGTTGAGTGAGAAAAGGAAACGCTCTTTGTTGTAAACTGCCGTGTCCTTTGAGTTAAGGTACTTGCGCTTGTCGTCGGGGGAGAGCGCACGCCCGCCGAAGCCGACTATATGCCCCGTAAGGTCAATAAACGGGAACATAGCGCGGTTTACGAAAAAGTCATACGTGTTGTTCGTCTTTTGTGAGCGCGAGATAAGTGATGCGTCGATAAGCTCCTGCTCGGAGTAGCCCAGCGACAGCATATGCGTTTTCAGCGCACTCCAGCTGTTAGGCGCAAAGCCCATGCCGTATTTTTTTATTGTATCAAAAGTCAGCTTTCTTTTTCTTACAAGGTAGTCTATGCAAGCCTTGCCCGCTTCGGTTTTGAGCTGCGCGTAGAAAAACTTTGCAGCATCCTTGTTCATCTCGTAAAAGCGTTTTTTGTCGACATTGTTCTGCCGCGCAAAGCCGCTTGTCTCGGGCAGCGGTATGTTGCCGCGCTCGGCAAGCATCTTCACGGCTTCCCAGTAGTCAAGGTTGTGATATTTCATCACAAACGTTATAACGTCGCCGCCTGCGCCGCAGCCAAAGCAGTGAAAGAACTCTTTGTCGGGGTGAATGTGGCACGACGGGGTTTTCTCGTTGTGGAAAGGACAAAGGCAAATGTAGTCCCTGCCTGTACGTTTGAGCGTTATGTAGCTGCCCATTACTTCTTCAATTGGGTTGGCAGCCTTTAGCCTGTCTATGAAATCCTGCGGCAGAGGCATAAGCCCGTCCTCCTTTCGTTTGTTAGTATAAATCAGAATTTATCGGCGCTTTGCGCCGATAAGCAATGAATAGTGAAGAGTGAAAAGTGAATAGTGAATAGTAGCGGTGTTCGCTTCGCTCACAT
>OMXI01000012.1 GCA_900314975.1 uncultured Eubacteriales bacterium
TTTGCAATTATATTATACCACAAAAAGAAGAGCTTTGCACTACCTTTTTGGAGTGCGAAGCTCTCTTTTTTGCTCTAGGGCTGCAACAGCCCCTTTTTTGTATGTATGACTTTTTATTTTTCAAGCTGTGTATCAACGAAGATGCTGTATATAGCCTGCATAGCCTTTTCAAAGTCGTTCTCGCTCACGCCGATTATGATGTTAAGCTCGCTCGAACCCTGGTCTATCATCTTAACGTTGACCCTTGCGTGTGCAAGTGCGGAGAATATCCTGCCTGCTGTACCTCTGTTGGACTTCATCGCACGTCCAACGACTGCGATAAGTGCAAGGTCTGTTTCAATGTCGATAACATCCGGCTTGCAGTTGCGGTGGATACCTGCAAGTATCTCCTGCTCCTTTGGCGCAAACTCCTGCTGGTGAACGACGATAGACATTGTATCGATACCCGAAGGCATATGCTCAAAGCAGATACCGTTCTTTTCAAACACCTCAAGGACACGTCTGCCAAAGCCTATCTCGGCGTTCATCATATCCTTTTCTATATTGATAGCTGTAAAGCCCTTTTTGCCTGCGATACCCGTGATAGTGAACTGCGGCTTCTGCGAGGTGGACTCAACGATGAACGTGCCGTCGTCCTCGGGAGCATTGGTATTCTTGATATTGATAGGTATACCTGCTTTTCTTACGGGGAAGATAGCGTCCTCGTGCAGAACCGTTGCGCCCATGTATGAAAGCTCACGAAGCTCCTTGTAGGTGATTATCTTGATAGTCTGCGGGTCTTTGATAACACGCGGGTCTGCAAAGAGGAAGCCCGACACGTCTGTCCAGTTTTCATAAAGGTCAGCGCCCACAGCAGCCGCTACGATAGAGCCTGTTATGTCAGAGCCGCCTCTTGAAAATGTCTTGATAGTATCGTTTGGCATTGAGCCGTAAAAACCCGGGATAACTGCATTGTCAAGTCCGTCAAGCTTTGCCTTGAGCGCCTTGTTTGTCTTTTTGGAATCAAAATGTCCCTGCTCGTCAAAGAAGATGACGTCAGCAGCGTCTATAAAGTTGTAGCCAAGGTAATTGGCAAGCACTATTCCGTTGAGGTATTCGCCTCTTGATGCGGCATAATCGCGTCCTGCCTTGCCGATAAAGCAAGCATTGATGATTTCAAATTCCTTGTCAAGAGAAAGGTCAAGACCAAGCTCGCTGATGATGCCGTTGTATCTTTCCTTTATCTTATCAAAAGCCTTTTTGAAATCCTTGCCCTTTGCTGCAAGGTCATAGCAGCCGTAGAGCATATCCGTTACCTTGGTGTCAGCAGAATCTCTTTTGCCCGGTGCGCTGGGAACTACAAATCTTCTTGAGCTTTCAGCAGTGATGATAGCCTTTACCTTCTCAAACTGCTTTGCGCTCGCCAGTGAGCTTCCGCCGAATTTAACAACTTTTGTCATACAAAAACCTCATTTACATTAGTATTGATACTTATTAACAGTACAAATAATAGTATACAAAACTTTGCTTTTTACGTCAATGTGCATTTTGACAAATATATATGAATTTTTATCTGTTCGTTTGTGAAATACGCTTGTTCACGGCAGACAAACATTGTGTAGCCGAATCAAGTGCAGATGTATCTCACAGCAGTACATCAAGTTTGTCGTTAAGCTCTGAAAGTGAGTCGAAACAGCCGTAGAGCAGAGGCTTTGTCTGTTTGTCAGGCAAGGACAGGTCTGGTATCATAACAGGCTTGCAGTGTGCGTCATATGCCGAGCGTATGCCGTTGGGGGAGTCCTCAAGCGCAAGGCAGTTCTCGCACGGCAGCCCCAGCGCCTTTGCAGCAGCTATGTAGATGTCGGGCTTTGGCTTGCCGTTTGCTATAGTGTCACCCGTAACCAGCTCGTCAAAATAATGCAAAACCCCTGCTTTTGTAAGGTACATATCAGTGCGCTGCCTGTCTGTTGCAGTTGCCACGGCGAGCTTTAATCCACGCTGCGACAGGCTTTCAAGCAGCTCGTCAAGCCCCTGCTTTTTCTCTATGCCGTTTTGCGCGATATATGCGTTCATCAGCTCTATCCTTTTTGCCCGTACAGCGTAGTAATCAAAGTCTTTCCCGAAAATGCTTTGCAGGTGCGGCTGTGCATATTTCGCCGCAAGCGAGCGTATACCGAGCACGTGCTGCTTTTGCATATCAAAGCCGTAAAAAGCCGCAGCCTCACACCAAAAGCGCGTCAGCAACTTCTCGGTGTCAAGCATAAGACCGTCCATATCGAAAATAACGCCTTTTATGGTTTGTGCCATAGTTTTAACTCTCCTTTGTGTGAAATCTGCCCAAAAATATTATACATTTTTCAGCGCGCAAATGCAAGCGTTTAAATTGACAAGGGTATTAAAATATGTTATCATTATAATGTATGAATGGGGGTGAGAACGGTGAATTACTATATCTATGGGTATACCTCAAAGGGCGATGTACGCAGCGAAAACGAGGACAGGATACTTATAGACGGCAGGATAAAAAGCGACGGGAGCCGCTATTCTATCGTTTCAGCACCGTTCATTACCGCAGTATGCGACGGAGTTGGCGGCGAAAAGGCGGGCGAGCTTGCTGCGCAGACCTGTCTTGAAGAGCTTGCAAAGGTGCAGTACCGTTCGGGTGTTGACATCAAGGGAGCTGTCAACGATATTCACCGCAAGGTCAAGAAAAGCGGTGTTATCGGGCAGGGTACGCTGAATATGCAGACCACGCTTTGCGCTTTGGCTGTTGACGAAAACGGCGAGGCTGTGTGCATAAACGTGGGCGACAGCCGTATGTACAGGTACGTCAACGCCGCGATAAGACAGATATCTACCGACCAGTCATACAGACAGTTCGTATACGAGCACGGCAGCGAGGGCGAGGAGGAGCATATCGACCCAAAGCTGCAAAATGCTATCGTTTCGTCGATAGGCAGCCTTTCCAATGACCCCGAAATAGAGGTAGTGCAGCTTGTGACGCGCTTTGGAAAAGAACCAGATGATATGATACTTATCGTTTCCGACGGCATTTCCGATTTTGTCAGCGAGCAGCAGCTTGAAATAGGTATGGGTCTTGACCTGCCGATAGGGCAGAAGCTTGAGGCTATCGCGCAGCTTGCTGTTGACAACGGCAGCCAGGATAACATCTCGATAATCGGCATAAAGCCGTACATAACCAAGCAGGAGCTTGAGGCGATAACGTCGGATAAAAAGGGCGAGACTGTCAACATTCAAAAGCTGATAGCAGAGACCGACGAGCTTGGCGACATTCTCACGTTTGACCTTGATGAGATACTTTCAAAGCCGCTTGAAGAGCTTATCGACCACCAGCCGCAGCCTATGCCCAAGCCAAAGCCAAAGGCTGAACCAAAGAAAGAACCGATACCGCACAGCGAGTCTGCGGCAAAAACTGAAACAATAACGCAGCCCGAGCCTGTAAAAGTACCCGAGCCGACAGATACACAGCAAAGTGCTGTACAAAACAAAGAGGAGGAGACTATGACAGCGCATAACGAAAGTGAAAAGCCGCAGCAGACGAATTTGCCTGACGAGCTTGTTCAGACGCAGGATATAGGTGAGCAGTTCAAACAGCAGCTGACGCAGGCACAGGAAAATGTGAATAATACCGAGCAGACCGAGCAAAAGGGCGAAAAGAAAAAGATAGATTTCAGCCTGCACACGATTGAGCTTACGCATCAGTCTGCATCAAGCCTTGCACGCCTTGAAAAGCTGTTTGGCAAAAAGTAAAAAATTGCGCTGTAGTGTTGATACATTACAGCGCTTTTGATGTTTAACTGCATTGTTTATTGACTTTGAAAAGGGTTTGAGTTATAATATATATTGATTTGAAACGGGGGAATAGCAAATGAAAAAAACAAAAATCGTATGTACAATAGGTCCGTCAACAGATGATGACAGCATTCTGCGCGAGATGATGAAAAACGGAATGGACGTTGCAAGGTTCAACTTTTCACATTCCGAGCATGATGTGCATAAAAAACGCTTTGAGCAGGTGTGCCGTCTGCGTGACGAGCTTGGTCTTAATATAGCGACCCTGCTTGATACAAAGGGTCCCGAGGTACGTCTGAAAACCTTTGAAAAGGGAAGCGTTGTGATAAATGACGGCGACAGCTTTACGCTGACTACACGCGATGTACAGGGCGATGAAACTATCTGCTCTATAACCTTCGGCAATCTTCCCAAGGACATCTCGGTGGGTACGTCTATCCTTATTGATGACGGCGCTATCGAGCTTTGCGCACAGAGCGTAAACAGTACGGATATCGTGTGCAAGGTAGTGCGCGGCGGTAAGATATCCGACCACAAGGGCATAAATGTTCCCGATGTAAACCTGTCAATGCCGTATATCTCCGATGCGGATATGAAAGACCTCGAATTCGGCGCAAAAATGGGGTTTGACTACATCGCGGCATCATTCGTAAGAACAGGTGCAGATGTTATTTACCTGCGCAAATTCACCCAGTCGCTCGGCTGGTTCAACCCAAGGATAATCGCAAAGATCGAGAACGCACAGGGCGTTGAGAATATCGACGAGATACTCCAGGCAGCTGACGGCATTATGGTAGCGCGCGGCGATATGGGCGTTGAGATACCGTTCGAGAAGATACCTGCTATACAGAAAGAGCTTATCAAAAAGGCTTACAACGCGGGCAAGAACGTTATCACCGCAACGCAGATGCTTGAATCTATGATCTCCAACGCGCGTCCGACAAGAGCCGAGATAACTGACGTTGCAAACGCTATCTATGACGGAAGCTCGGCGATCATGCTCTCGGGCGAGACCGCCGCAGGCAAGTATCCCGTTGAGGCGGTAAAGACGATGAGCCGTATCGCAGAAACTACCGAGGGCGCTATCGACTATATCGGCAGATTCAAAAAGCACGCCGACGACCTTGACCCGACCATTACCGATGCAATCGCCCACGCAAGCGTTACCACCGCGCACGATTTGAAAGCGGCGGCAATTCTGACTGTTACAAAGAGCGGCGGCACGGCGAGAACGCTTTCCAAGTTCAGACCAAACTGCCCGATAATCGCGCTGACGACTGATGAAACGACCTGCCACCAGCTGAATTTAAGCTGGGGCATAGAGCCCGGTCTTATGGACGAAAAGGACAACACCGACCAGCTTATTGAGCACGCTATACAGGTCTCGCTCGAAAAGGGCTATCTGAAAAAGGGCGACCTTGTGGTCATTACTGCGGGCGTGCCGCTTGGCATAAGCGGCACCACGAATCTTCTGAAAGTTGAAAGGGTAGACTGATAACAGCAAAGACCTCCTGCATTTAATGTGCGGGAGGTCTTTTTGTGCCTATTTATTCAGATAATCAGCAATCTTCTGTGCCTTTTCCTTTCCGATGTTGAACACTTTCGGCGTGCCGAAAACATCTGCATAAAGGTATCCGTCCTCGCTGACCTTTATGCTCTTGCCCTTGCAACCAAGTATGCTGATATCAACATTTATTTCGGCGAGCTTTTTGCTGTCGTCATACTTGCTTGTGTCTGATTCGATCACGTTCTTTTCGCCGTCATCAAATATCACATCCCACACCTTGTCGGCTGCAAGCGGCTTTTGGGACTTGCTCGTGTACGTTGCGTAGTATTTCATACCGATGTCGTTTGCATACTCGTAAAGAGTGCTTGGTGAGAAGTCCTTGGCTGTGAAAACGTACCAGTTGTCGTCGATTACTACTCCGAAATTGTTAGTATACTTTATCGCATAAGCGCACTTTGATTTGACGTGTTTGAGCTGCGCGCTGTATCCGCCAATGGAATTATTTGATCTTTCTTCCATATAGAATTTATCTGTATTGCGGTATTTTTTGTAAAACTCCTCCGTATAAATAATAGCTCCGCCGTAGCTGTCGCTGTTCTCTATTTCCTGCGGCGATACAGTGCTGCCTGTTGTACGGTAGATAAAACTGCTGCGCCCGTAATTTGAAGTAATTTCAAACACCGTGTATTTCTTGCTTACATCGTTTTCGTCAAACAGCTTTGATACGCTGCTGCTGTCTGATGAACGCTTTTGCTCGCTTTCGCCCTGCTGCCTGCCCTCATAGATAAGCTCGTAGCCTCGGCAGCTCGATGTGAGGTAGGTCTTTAAGCGCTGGACTTTTTTGGTGTCTATCCTGAATATCTTTGCGCTGCCAAGAAGATTTGTAAACAGCATTCCGTCATCGCTGAACGACATTGTGATGTTCTTATATCCAAGCACATCCATATTTGTGCTGATGCTGACGCGCTTTGTAAAACCGCCCTTTGCAAGTATGTCGTTGGGGTCGCTTAAAGCTGTCATAGATGATGTGTCGGAGAACAGTATATCCCACACCTTTTTCTTGTCAATTCCCTCGAACTCTATCTCTCTGCCGTCGTTGAGCGTGTAGTATGCCGAGCCGAAAGAGATGTTGTTTTCAAGGTCAAGGCTTTCGGCAAATTCCTTGAACGTATGCGGAATGAACTCGGTATTGACATATGCGTAGTAAACTTCCTCACCCTTGAATTTGACCGCCATAGCATAGTTTATGTTTATGCCCTTTATTGCGTACTCGATACATTCTATGGTGTAGGTCTTATTTGTGAGCGGGTCGGTTGCGCGTGCTTCGGCGTATGGGTTGAGTACGCCGTACATGGGCGAGAAATTAATTCTGTCTGCTGGCACTAAGGTGTTTGTCGATACAAATTTTTGCAGACCTCCCATTTCGGAGAAACGCTCGCTGTTGTTTTTTTCTTCCCAGCTTTTCTCTTTGGCAATATTAGCAAACGAGCTGTCATCAGCTTTGATTATCCTCTTTTCGTAGCCTGTATCATCTGCTGCGCTCGTGCTTGAATTTGTTTTTGACTTGTCACTTTGCACACCGCTGCTGAACAGCACCGCCATTACGCCAAGGCATACAATAAGTGCAAAGCTCGATGCAAGCGCAAGATACTTCCACGGAAAGACCGTGACTTTTATTCTCTCCTCGGGAAGCGCCTCTATGATGTACTCCTCGTCGATTTCCGAGAGAGCCTTTGCTGTTTTTATGTTTTTCATACGCCGATCCCCTCCTTTTGCAGATATATCCGCAGGTCATCTCTTGTTCTTTTTAGTGTCATCTTTACCTTGCTTTCTCCCAGACCGTGCATTTTTGCTATCTCTTTGACGGTGCAGAAGTACCAGTAGCGCTGCACGAAAAGCACACGCTCCTGCTTGTCAATGCTGCCGAGAAAGCGGTTTACAGCATCGCGTATCGCGATTGAGTCCGAAAGCTCGTCACTGCCGCTTGAAAAGAATTCCTCGATTTCATCAAAAACCGCCTCGGTCTTGCCGCTGCCGCGCTTTTTGGCGTGGTTCTTTTCGTATCTGTCAAGCGCAAGGTTACGGATTATTTTTGAAAGATACGCTTTAAGTGACCTCGGACGCTGCGGCGGAATGGTCTCCCAAAGCTTCATATATGCGTCGTTCACGCACTCCTCGGTATCTTCCTTGCTTTTGAGGATATTAGAGCATATCTTTGTGCAGTAAGCGCCGTAGCTGTCTTTTGTCTCGCTTATAGCCTGCTCACTGCGCACAAGAAACAGTTCAACTATTTTTTCGTCGTCCATATCGGTCACCTCGCTTCCTTATCTACATAGACGGGGAGTAAGCCTACCTCGTCACAAAAATCAAGCCCACCGTATTTCAGTGGGCTTTTGCATTATCAGATGTAGAATTTCTTGCCTTCAAACTCAACTCTGCGTTTGAGGTCGGTCATCAGGTCGTCAAACTGCTGTGGGTTAAGCGACTGCGCACCGTCACACCAAGCTTTCGGCGGGTCGTTGTGTACCTCTACCATAAGACCGTCAGCGCCTGCGGCAACAGCAGTCTTTGCCAGCTGCGGAACCATCCACGAAATGCCTGTAGCGTGGCTCGGGTCAATGATAACAGGCAGGTGAGTTTTGTGCTTGAGCATAGGAACAGCGGCAATATCAAGCGTATTTCTTGTAGCGGTCTCAAATGTTCTTATGCCTCTTTCGCACAAGATTACGTTCTCGTTTCCGCCAGCCATAATGTACTCTGCACTCATCAGCCATTCTTCAATAGTATTTGCAAGACCTCTTTTGAGCAGTATCGGTTTATTACACTTACCCAGTTCTTTGAGCAGGTCAAAGTTCTGCATATTTCTTGCGCCGACCTGTATCACATCAACGTCGTCAAACATATCAAGATGTACAAGGTTCATTATCTCGGTAACTATCGGCAGACCTGTTGCTTTCTTTGCTTCAAGCAGCAGCTTCAATCCCTCGCCTGCAAGACCCTGGAAGGAGTACGGCGAGGTCCTCGGCTTGAACGCGCCGCCGCGCAGCAGGGTAGCGCCGCTCTTTTTAACGTCCTGTGCGACCTCGATTATCTGCTCCTCTGTCTCGACCGAGCAGGGACCTGCGATAACATTGAATATGCCCTCACCGAATGTAACCTTATCAGTAACCTTTATATAGGAGTCCTCGGGGTGCATTTTGCGGTTAGCCTTTTTGTATGGCTCTGAAACACGCTTAACGTCGGCTATGTAGTCAGCACTTTTAAGGTTGTCGATATCAAGCTTGGTGGTATCACCGATGACGCCGACGATAGTGGTGTTATCGCCCTCACTTAAATTGGTTTTCAGACCCTTTGCGTGAATGTCGGAAATAAGCTCCTGTACGTTGTCTTTGGTTGCATGTGAATTGAAAATAATAATCATTTGGTATTCTTTCCTTTCCTACTGTTACGCTTTAAAGCTTTTATGCTTTTAAGCTTTTATGTACTAAAGTATATCACTATTCACCTCGTTTGTCAAGCCAAATTTTTATTGTATGATCTTATAATTTTTGTTCACTTTTAAGTATAGAGAGCTTTTTGAAACTACTTATCGCAAAAACGGCATACTCCCGGTAAATGCGCCGAAAAAGCCGACATTACGCTCGTTGAGCAGGCACACGGCAGTTGCGGAGATACCCTCCATATTGCCCGTAAAGCCAAGACCCTCCTCGGTGGTCGCCTTGACGGAAACCTGCGACATATCTATACCGCAAGCCCTTGCGATATTAAAGCGCATATGTTTTATGTGAGGGGAGAGCTTTGGTTTCTGCGCGCATATGGTAGAGTCGATATTGACTATCCTGTAGCCTTTTTGCTCGATAAGCCTGCACACATTCCTTAAAAGCTCTATGCTGTCTGCACCGCTGTAGCGCGGGTCTGTGTCGGGGAACAGCTTGCCGATATCGCCAAGCGCCAAAGCACCGAGCAGCGAATCCATTATCGCGTGAACAAGCACATCTGCGTCGGAATGTCCGAGCAAGCCCTTGTTGTGATAAATATGCACTCCGCCGAGGATAAGCTTTCTGCCCTCGACCAGCTTGTGAACGTCGTAACCGTGACCTATTCTCATTGCCTTGCACCTCCTGTAATGTCCTCATAGTTGCCTAAAAACTTGAAATATGCAAGCTCCTGCGACAGCTCGTTTATCAGCATAGCGACCTGTTCATCGCGTATGCTTCCCTCAAAATCGAGATAGAAAACTACGTCAAAATCGGTGTTAGCTATCGGTCGGGACTCGATCATCGTAAGGTTAAGCCCTGCTACAGAGAACTTTGTCAGCAGTCTGTACAGTGCCGATTTTTCGTGCGGCAGGGAGAGTATGACAGAGATTATATTTGCGCCCTTCGAGCAGAGCGTCTGCTTTGAGATGATAATGAACCTCGTGAAATTCTCGGGCACGTTTGCGATATCTTCTGCGAGTATATCGAGCCCGTTGAGCAGTGCGCATTCCTTTGAGCATATCGCGCCAAACGGCTGGTCGCTGTGCGCAGCAAACTCCGCCGCAAGCGCGGTGTTAGCGTGGCTGTGTCCTTTCAAGCCGTGCTGCTTTATAAACTCCGAGCACTGCATAAGCGCCTGCTCGTGCGAATAAACTATCTTTATATCCTCTATGCTTGTACCTTTTTTCGCCGCAAGGCAGTGGGTGATCTTCTGCTTCATAGTCGCGCAGATCTTCAGATCGTACTTTTTCAAAAGCTCATAGGTAGCCACGACAGAGCCTGCGGTCGAGTTTGCTATAGGCACAACACCGAAATCCGCCTTGCCGTTTTCAAGCGCCTCAAACACCTGTTCAAAGTGGTCGTAAAACTCGATAATGCCGTTTTTGAACGGTTTAGTACTTGCTATATGCGAAAACGAGCCTTTTGTGCCCGGGACTGCCACGCGGCAGGGCTTTTGCATATCAAGAGGGAAGTGCTCGATAGTATTATTGTCCGCAAAAAACTCGCGGTACTGTCTGCACTTTGATATATCCATTATCGTCTGATAAAGCACCTGTGAGGAGCTTTTCAAATCGTCGGGGAACATTTCTTTCATTTTGTCAAGAATGTCCTTTTCACGTCCGCGCTGAAAAACAGGCATTGAGTTTTCTATTTTGTAGCGCGAAACGTCAAGGCAAAGCCCCATACGCTTTATAAACAGCTTTGCAATTTCCTCGTCGATACCGTTGATTTGCTCTCTTAACTCGTCAAGCTCCATAAATATTTCCTCCAAACAATTTATCACAACCATTTTACCACATTTTCAGATTTTTTTCAAGTAGCAAAGCAAAAGACTCCGCAAGCTGCGGAGCCTTGAAAGTTACTGCTTTTTATATTCCTTGTATATCTCTTGGGCATTATTTATCGCGTTTTCGTCGCAATCAGTTATCTCGGTGACACCGAACAGTATCGGAAACTCCTGTCCGTCATACTGAACGGTTATCTGCGCAAAGCCGCCGTCATTGCCTCTGAAACAGAAACAGATAGTACCCTCCGAACCTGTAACGTCCGACTTTATCTTGTAGTACTCGTTTATTACGTCGTTCTTATCGTCAACGACCGCTTTGATGAAATCGCCCGTAAAGCCGAAAAGCAAATCGCTGTTCTGAGATTTCCTTTTGCTGTCTGTGACCTTTTCCTCGGTGTAGGTCTTGCTGGTGTGGTCAAAAATCAAAGATGTATCGCCGCCCGTGTAGACCATTGTTCTGTTTGAGTACGGGTCTTTGCTGGTGTTTGACACCTTGCCGTCCTTGATATTGAGGAATATCTCCGAGCTCATATTTGCGGTCGATTTCATTACCAGCCTGTAGCCGCTTTTGCCGTATTTATCTTTCAAACCGTCATAAAGGCGCTTGCTGCTGTTTACATCGTAACCGATAGCGTTGGTTTTAGCCGCTTGTGAGCTGTCGGATGCAGAAGAATCTTTTTCAGAGCTGCCCGATGACGATGTGTCGCTTTTCGAGCTGTCCTGCTTTGATGATTGTGAAGATGACGAGTTTTCTGTCTTGCTTGAGCTGCCCGAGGAGCTGTCAGCACATCCGACTGCTGCACAGCAGCAGATTACCATTGCCGCTGCTATACTCAAAAGTTTGCTTGATTTCAATTGCTACACCTCTGGTTACTGTACTTGGAATGCGTCAGACAACATTTTGTCCGACCCGAAAAAACGGATATATCAGTTGGCTTGTATAAGCGCACCGGTACTCGCCGTATTTGTCCAGCCCGAAAGGTCAGGCAGAACGATTGACTGCTCACCCTGCTGGAACAGAGTTACCTCAACGGTCGACTTTACGCCCTGTGATGTAACATCTATCTTTTTAGGAGCGCCTGTTGCCTTGTCATAGTAGTAGGTAGCCTCTGAAGTAGTTGTTGCGCCTGTTGCTTTTGACTGATTGATCTTGACCTGCTCAACTATCATACCGTTTTCTTCCTTGGTGCTGATAATTTCATACATACCCTCGGGAACAACGTCAGCCATACCTGTCATACCGCCGCCTGCATTGGTTGATACGCTGTAGGATTTCTTTGTGGAGTCAAGAATATAGGTCTTGCCGTCGATAATGTAATATTCCTGTGCATATGATACGCCGCCCTGTGAAGCAGAGATCTTCATATAGACATTATCGCCGTTTGCCTTGAACTCCATAGGCATATCAATGCCCATATAATTCATCTTAAGGTTCATAGCGAACTTTTTGGCAGCGGTCTGCTGCTGGAACTTATATGTATAGGAATCCTCGAACTTGATAGCGCCGCCCTGCTGATGACCCTGCTGTGAAGCGGTAGTATCAGGTGTGCTTGACTGTGAACCTGATGTGGTGGTAGTAGTTTCAGCTTCTGACGAAGATGAACTGTCATCCTGCGCCTTTGAAGAATCGTCGCTGCTGCTTGAATCATCAGCGCTGCTTGAATCAGCTGCGCTTGAAGATGAGCTTGCAGAAGTGCCTGCTGTTGAGGATTCGTCCTCCGAGCAGCCTGCGAACATAGCAGTGGTCATACCGAGTGCAACAATAAGTGCAAGGATCTTTTTCATAGGTGTATACCCCTCTCTTAAAATTTTCTATTCTCAAAATTGCCGATTTCCGACATACATAAGTTTATCATATTTGCGAAAAACCGTCAATAACAGTTTTAAACAAATCAAAAGACCAAAAAAACAGCCTTTTGTTTGTTTTAACAACAAAATGTGTTCAAAATGAAAGCTGTATGACAGTCTTGTGATAACGCACAAATGCTGGTATTATATACGCATTGCAATGAAAAAACTCCTCTGCTAAAAACAGGGGAGTTATTATGCCTTTCATATCCAGCAGCCGTCAACTCTGATGACCTGCCCGTTGATATAGTCCGATTTATCGCTTGCAAGGAATGAGATAACGTTTGCAACGTCCTGCACGGTGCCGAGTCTGCCGCTGGGTATTTCCTCAAGCACGGCTTGTATTTCCTCCTGTTCAAGCTCTGCATTCATCTTTGTGTCGATATAGCCGCAGGATATGCAGTTTACTCTGATGCCGCTGGGGGCTTCTTCACGCGCCAGAGCCTTTGTAAAGCCGATAAGCCCTGCCTTAGCCGCGCTGTATGCAACCTCGCACGACGCACCCTTTTCGCCCCACACCGACGAAATGTTGATGATGTTTCCGCTTTTTGCTCTTATCATATCACCCAGCACCTGACGTGCAGTTTCCATACAGCCGATAAGATTAGTGTTTATCATTCTGGTGATGTCCTCGCAGCTGTTGCTTGTGAAAAGACAAATCTTTGAGATACCTGCATTGTTAACAAGCAGCGCAACCTCGCCAAGCTCTTTCTTTATAAGGCTCAAAGCGCTTGTGATACTTCCGCTGTCGGTAATATCGCACCCTACCGCTATCGCCTCAAAGCCTTGTGATTTCAGCTCGGCAGACAGCTCGTTCGCTGCACTTTCGTTTGTATTGAAACCCAGTGCTACGGCATAGCCGTCCTTTGCAAGCTGCCTTGCCGCAGCACTGCCGATGTCACCGCTTGCGCCGGTTATAAATGCTACCTTTCTCATAGCCGCACCTCCGAAATGTTGTTAAACCAAATATAACACATTCCGCGCACTTTTGCAACTACAACTTTATATCGTTCACCCATTCGCGCGCAAGCTCGGCGTTTTCCTCACTTGTGTTAAATACACTTCCGCTTTTTACGGTAAAATTATCTGTGATAATAAGCGGTTCATCACGGGGTACTATATTTTTTGGCGTGTATATCTTTGTGCCGTCATTTGACTGTTTTTGCTTTTTCAAAATTGATTTCTCCTTTCGTTTTGGTATTACTATTGTTTCCCGCGGTGCATACATTATTACAATAAAAAAACGGCAATGCGTTTACATTGCCGTAATTTTGTTATCTGTTATTCAGCGCCGCGAGGGATTCATTTATCTTTGCCATTTTTTCCTCTGCCTTTGCCAGTTTTGCCTTTTCAGTCTCGATGAGCTGCGCAGGTGCTTTGGCTATAAATCCCTGATTGTTCAGCTTTTTGGAAAGGAAATCTATGTCCTTTTGTACCTTTTCCTTGTCCTTGTTAAGACGTGCTGTTTCCTTTTCAACATCAATGATGTCGGAAAGCGGGATAAAGAACCTTGCGCAGTCGGTTACGACAGTTACGCAGTCCTTTTCATCCACATTATCGCAGATAGTTACCTCGCTTGCATAAGCAAGGCGCTCAAAGAACATCTCGCCCTTTGCGAAGATGTCTTTCTGCTGTGTCTCGATAAACAGCTTTGCCTTTTTGGAAGGCGGAACGTTCATCTCGCCGCGGCAGTTTCTTATGCCCTTTATGCCAGCGATTATCTTTTCAAATGCCGATTCGTCATCTGCATAGACGAGCTTTTCGTCAAAAACAGGGAAGTCCTGGAGCATTATCGCGCTGCCGTCATTGACAAGCGCCTGCCATATCTCCTCTGTAATAAACGGCATAAACGGGTGCAGCAGCTTGAGCATGCCTTTCATTACCCACACAAGCACCTGCTGTGCGGTAGATTCTGTTTCGCCGCCTGCTGCGATACGCGGCTTTGTCAGCTCGATGTACCAGTCGCAGTAAACGTCCCAGATGAAATCGTAAAGCTTTTGTACTGCTACGCCAAGCTCGAACTTGTCAAGGTTGTCGCCTACCTCTTTTGCGAGCGTGTTGAACTTGGAGATTACCCACCTGTCCTCAACGTTGAGGTTTTCGGGGAGCTTGTCGGCCTTGAATCCGTCGGGCAGATTCATCATAATGAATCTTGCGGCGTTCCATAGCTTGTTTGCAAAGTTTCTTGAAGCCTTTACCTTATCCTCGATGAAACGCATATCGTTTCCGGGTGAGTTGCCTGTTGCAAGCATGAATCTCAGTGCATCTGCACCGTAGTTTGCGATTATCTCAAGCGGGTCGATACCGTTGCCGAGAGACTTGGACATCTTTCTGCCCTGTGCATCTCTTACAAGTCCGTGAATAAGTATAGTGCTGAACGGCTTTTCGTGCATATACTCCATACCTGCGACCATCATTCTCGATACCCAGAATGTGATGATATCATAGCCCGTTACGAGCGTATTGGTCGGGTAGTAGTATTTGAGCTCCTCCGTCTGCTCGGGCCAGCCTAGTGTCGAGAACGGCCACAGCGCTGACGAGAACCAGGTGTCCAGCGTGTCGGGATCCTGTCTCATCGGCTTGCCGCACTTTGGACAAACTGCGCTGTCATCTTTGGTTACGACCATCTCGCCGCAGTCGTCGCAGTAAAACGCAGGTATCTGATGACCCCACCACAGCTGACGGGAAACACACCAGTCGCGGATATCCTCCATCCAGTGATAGTAGTTCTTGTCAAATCTTGCAGGGATAAACTTTGTTTCGCCAGACTTTACAGCCTCAATCGCAGGCTTTGCAAGCTCCTTCATTTTAACGAACCACTGCAGCGATACTCGCGGCTCTACTGTAGTTCCGCAGCGGTAGCAGGTGCCGACGTTATGCTCGTGTTCCTCAACTCTTACAAGGAAGCCGCCTTTTTCCAGGTCCTCAACAATCTTCTTGCGCGCCTCGTATCTGTCCATACCGGCATATGCAGGGTAGTCGTCAACTATCTTTGCGTCCTCGGTAAGAACGTTTATTATCGGCAGATCGTGTCTTGCACCAACCTCAAAGTCGTTGGGGTCGTGGGCTGGTGTTATTTTAACAACGCCCGTACCAAATTCCATATCTACATAGCTGTCCGCAACAACAGGGATCTCTCTGTTGACCAGCGGCAGCATAACTGTCTTTCCGACAATGTCCTTGTATCTTTCGTCCTTTGGATTTACAGCGATAGCCGTATCACCAAGCAGAGTTTCGGGTCTTGTCGTAGCAAGCTCAACATAGCCGCTGCCGTCTGTAAGAGGGTATCTCAGATGCCAGAAATGACCAGCCTGATCCTCGTAAACGACCTCTGCATTGGATATAGATGTTTTGCAGTGAGGACACCAGTTGATTATCCTCTCGCCGCGGTAGATAAGTCCCTTGTTGTAATAGCTTACAAAAACCTCTTTTACAGCCTTTGAGCAGCCCTCGTCCATTGTGAAGCGTTCTCTTGACCAGTCGCATGACGAGCCGAGTTTTTTGAGCTGCTCAACAATGCGTCCGCCGTACTGCGCTTTCCATTCCCACGCGCGCTTCATAAAGCCGTCTCTGCCCAGGTCGTCTTTGGTAACGCCCTCTTTACGCATAGCCTCAACTATCTTTGCCTCTGTTGCAATAGCAGCGTGGTCGGTACCGGGCAGCCAGAGTGTGCTGAAACCGCTCATTCTCTTCCAGCGGATAAGTATGTCCTGCAAGGTCTCGTCAAGCGCGTGACCCATATGCAGCTGTCCTGTGATGTTCGGGGGCGGCATAACTATGCAGTACGGCTCTTTTTCGGGGTCGGGCTGCGCCTTGAACATCTCACCGTCCATCCAGAACTTGTATATTTTGTCCTCTACCTGTGCAGGCTCGTAAACCTTGTTGAGTTCTTTTTTCATTTCAGATTATCCTTTCTTTGATTTTTGCATAATCATACAGCATATATTATCGCACTTTTCGCATTTATTGTCAAGTGCAATTATTTAAAAATATAACGCATAAAGGCATATTTCAGCCTGACTTGTGCAAAATGAACATAATGCGGCATACCTCTTTTTAAAATTTGTCAAAAAAATGTGCCGTACCCCCTTGACAAATCATAAAAAAAGGTTTACACTATAGTTAGCACTCGAGGCATAGGAGTGCTAACACTTAAAACTAACGATTGCTAACAAAGTTAGAAGGTGAGCGAATGGACGACAGAAAGCTGAAAATTCTAACGGCTGTCGTTGACGAGTATATCGTAACGGGCGAGCCTGTAGGCTCAAAGGCGATAATGAAACACGTCAAGGCATCATCGGCAACGATACGCAATGAAATGGCAGAGCTTGAAAAGCAGGGCTACCTTGAACAGCCGCATACATCAGCAGGGCGCGTACCGACCTACAACGGCTACCGTCTGTATGTTGACAGACTTGTGCAGTCCGACCCGCTTTCAGCCGACGAGAAAAAAGAGCTTGACGATATGCTCGGTTCGAGCTTTATCTCCGAGGACGACCTTGTGGAGAGTGCATCGCTTGCGCTTTCACAGCTTACAAAGTGTGCAACCGTGGTTGCGGATTCTACCCCGAAATTCTCAATGATATCAAAGGTAGAGGTCGTTCCGACAGGCAAGAGAATGTACGTTATTTTAATGGTCACCTCAAGCGGTACGATAAGAAACAAAGCGTTCAGACTTGAATTCGACCTTGATAACGAGCAGCTTGAGTTTTTCAACAACTTTGTCAAGGAAAACCTTGACGGTCTGCCGCTCAGTGAGCTTTCTGACGAGTACGTTGATAAAATGGTTGCGGCTATGGGCGCGTATATGATGACACTTTCACCTATCTTCAGCGAGGTCATCAAAATGACCAAAGAGATGCGCTCGCAGGACGTAAAGGTCAAGGGTCATAAGAATCTGCTGACCTGCAAGGATTTCAACCAAAACGAGATAATCTCGTTCCTTGATGATGATAAGCAGCAGATATCCCAGTTTATCGACGAGACTTTTTCAGACCTGCACGTTATGTTCTCTGACGAAAAGGACGGATTTGTTATACACAACTCGTCCGTTATCACAGCACCGTATAAGAAAAACGGAAAAAACGCGGGTTCGCTCGGTCTTATCGGTCCGATGCGGCTTGACTATAAAAAATTTATTCCTTATCTTGAATACTTTACCGACAGGATAACGCAGATGCTGACAGAGCACAGCGCTGATGAACAGACGGATATAAGCGAGGATAATGAATAGTACAGAAAGGCTGGCGACAAAACCTTGAGTAAGGAAAAAGAAATGGAAAACGACAAAGAGCTTGAGCAGCAGGAAGCTGCTGAAGATACTGCCAAAGAGCAAGTGAGCGAGCAAAGCGGGGACGTTTCAGAGCAAGCTGCGCAGGAGGAAGAAACTGCGGCGGAACAAGAAACGCAGCCCGAGCCTTCCGAGGAGGAAAAGCTGAAAAAAGAGCTTGAAGAAAGCAAGGATAAATACCTGCGGCTTATGGCTGAATACGATAATTTCAGAAAGCGTTCAGCAAAGGAAAGATTAGAGCTTTCCGCAACGGTCAAGGGCAACACGATAGGCGAGATACTCCCCGTGTTTGACAACTTTGAAAGAGCGCTTGCCGCCGAGACGGAGGACACCAACTACAAGGCAGGTGTCGAGATGATCTTTAAGCAGTTCGGTGATATGCTCACCAAGCTCGGCGTTGAGATAATCGACCCGATAGGGCAGACATTTGACCCCAATATCGCTAACGCGGTCAACCAGATTGAAGACGAGAACCTCGGCGAAAACGAGGTCGCACAGGTCTTCCAGAAAGGCTACAAGATAGGCGATAAGGTAATAAGATACGCTATGGTAGTCGTAGCAAATCCATAAACACAGTTAACAATAAGTTTTAAATAAGGAAAGGAAGAATGACTTATGGCAAAGATAATCGGTATCGACCTCGGTACAACAAACTCATGCGTAGCAGTTATGGAGGGCGGCGAGGCTGTCGTTATCCCTAACAGCGAGGGCGCAAGAACAACACCTTCGGTTGTCGGCGTATCAAAGAACGGCGACAGACTTGTAGGACAGGTAGCAAAAAGACAGGCAGTAACAAACTTTGACAACACCGTTATCTCTATCAAGAGACATATGGGAAGCGATTTCAAGGCTAAAATGGGCGGCAAGGAGTATACTCCGCAGGAGATCTCCGCAATGATACTCCAGAAGCTCAAGGCTGATGCAGAGGCTTACCTCGGCGAGAAGGTAACAGAGGCTGTTATCACAGTTCCTGCTTACTTTACTGACTCGCAGAGACAGGCTACAAAGGATGCCGGTCAGATCGCCGGACTTACAGTTAGGAGAATTATCAACGAGCCTACCGCAGCTGCACTTGCTTACGGAATCGATAAGGAAGAGGACCAGAAGGTAATGGTCTATGACCTCGGCGGCGGTACATTCGATGTATCTATCATCGAAATGGGCGACGGCGTTACAGAGGTTCTTGCAACAGCAGGAAACAACAGACTCGGCGGCGACGACTTTGACCAGAGAATAATCGACTGGATGATAAAGGAGTTCAAGGCTGCTGAAGGCGTTGACCTTTCTAACGACAAAATGGCTATGCAGAGACTTAAAGAGGCTGCTGAAAAGGCAAAGATAGAGCTTTCATCAACACCTAACTCTACAATCTCCCTGCCGTTCATCACAGCTGATGCAACAGGTCCAAAGCACCTTGAACTGACACTTACTCAGGCTAAGTTCAATGAGATGACAGCAGACCTCGTTGAAGCTACAATGGGTCCTGTTCGTCAGGCACTTGCAGATTCGGGTCTGTCGGCAAACGATCTTCAGAAAGTCCTCATGGTCGGCGGTTCTTCAAGAATTCCTGCCGTTCAGGAGGCAGTCAAGAAGTTCCTGGGCAAAGAGCCTTTCAAGGGCATCAACCCTGATGAATGTGTTGCACTCGGTGCTGCATACCAGGGCGGCATTCTCGGCGGCGACGTTAAGGAAGGTCTGCTGCTGCTGGACGTAACACCGCTGTCACTGGGTCTTGAAACAATGGGCGGCGTTTGCACAAAGCTTATTGAGAGAAATACAACTATCCCTACAAAGAAGTCGCAGATATTCTCAACCGCAGCTGATAACCAGACAGCTGTTGAGATCAACGTTTTGCAGGGTGAGCGTGAGTTCGCAAAGGACAACAAGCAGCTTGGTATGTTCAAGCTCGACGGTATCGCTCCCGCACCTCGCGGCGTTCCGCAGATAGAGGTAACATTTGATATCGACGCAAACGGTATCGTTCATGTTTCCGCAAAGGATCTGGGTACAGGCAAGGAGCAGGATATCACGATCACATCCTCTACAAATATGTCCAAGGAGGACATCGACAAGGCAGTTAAGGAAGCAGAGGCTTTTGCTGCGGAGGATGCAAAGAAGAAGGAAGATGTTGACGCAAGAAACCAGGCTGACCAGATGTGCTTCCAGTGCGAAAAGGCACTCGGCGAGTTCGGTGACAAGGTAGACGCTGCCGACAAGAGCGAGTGTGAGGGCAAGATAAACGCACTTAAAGAGGCTCTCAAGGGCAGTGATATCGAGGCTATCAAGGCAAAGAACAAGGATCTTGAGGAGTGCTTCCAGAAGATAGCTACAAAGGTTTACCAGCAGGCAGGCGCACAGGCACAGGGCGCACAGGGTTTTGACCCGAGCAGCATGGGCAATATGGGCGGCGCTGCACAGCAAAGCTCCAATAACGGCGGCGACGACGTTATCGACGCTGATTTCAAGGACGCTGAATAATCGCATAAATGCATCGCCTCTGTCCGATAATTCGGGCAGAGGTAGTGCTGTATTAAAGACAAATAAGGAGTTTGCTCTCTAAAACGGAGTGATGACATATGGCAGATAAAAGAGATTACTATGAGGTGCTTGGCGTTTCAAAAAGCGCTTCGGATGATGAAATAAAAAAAGCGTTTCGTAAAATGGCAAAGCAGTACCACCCAGACCTTCACCCCGGCGATAAGCAAGCAGAGGAGAAGTTCAAAGAGGTAAACGAGGCTTACGAGATACTTTCAAACCCCGAAAAGAAGTCAAGGTATGACCAGTTCGGCTTTGCGGGCGTTGACCCAAACTACGGCGCGAGTGCAGCAGGTGCAGGCGCAGGCGGCTTCGGCGGCTTTGGCGATATGGGAGATGTTTTCGATTCTATCTTCGGAGGCTTTGGCTTCGGCGGTGGTTCAAGAGCTTCGTCAAATCCTAACGCACCAAGGCGCGGCACGGATATAAGAGCAACTGCTAATATAGACTTTATGGAGGCTTGCAAGGGCAAGACCGTAAAGGTAAGAGTGAACAGAACGGTGCAGTGTGATGAATGTCACGGCAGCGGCGCAGCAGCTGGTTCGTCCACAAAGACCTGTCCGGAGTGTAACGGTAAAGGTCAGAAGGTAATTACGCAGCAGTCGCTTTTCGGAAGAGTACAGCAGGTTGTTACCTGCGACAGATGTAAGGGCAAGGGCAAGATCGTTGATACGCCGTGCCGTAAGTGCGGCGGACAGGGTATGACCAAAAAAGCTGTCGACCTTGATGTTGATATCCCTGCAGGTATCGCAGACGGACAGATGGTTCGCCTTGCAGGTGCAGGAAACGCAGGTACCAACGGCGGCTCAAACGGTGACCTGCTCGTGAGCATAAATGTTCGCCCCGACCCGATTTTCGAGCGTGACGGCTATGACGTGTGGACGGAGATACCGATAACCTACACACAGGCGGCACTTGGTGACGAGATAACCATACCGACTGTCGATGGCAAGGTAACGTATACCGTTCCCGAGGGAACGCAGTCGGGTACAGTTTTCCGCTTAAGAGGAAAGGGCATACAGAAGGTTCACAGCACAAGCCACGGCGACCATTATGTAAGAGTCAATATCGAGGTGCCGAGAAATCTTTCAAAGGAGCAGAAAAACATTCTGCGTGACTATGAAAAAACGCTTTCCGATAAAAACTACGTAAAGCGCAAGAGTTTCTTTGACAAGCTTAAAGATAAGTTTTCATAAAAATAGAGGATGCAGTTTTTGCATCCTCTTTTTCGTTTTGCTCTCTTCTTTCTTCTGTTCTTTAAAAGTCACAAACCCATTATATATATCTGACACGGGTTTGCCTCGTCCCAATAATTCGGCATTACCTCAAACTCTTTGAATCCGAGGCTTAAGTAAAACTTGTTGGTGCGGTCATAGTCCTCGTACATTCCCATTCTTACGGTCTTGACCTGCATAAAAGAGCAGCCTTGCTGTGCTGCCGCCTTCTTTGAAGCCTCAAACAGCTGTCTGCCCAAGCCTTTGCGGTGGTACTGCTTGAGTACACCCATTACGGCAAGCTCGACCGTGTCTTTGCCTGTTTGTTTCAGACAAAGGAAACCTACGGGTCTGTCGTTTTCAATTGCAGCGAAAAAAGGTTCGTGTGCACTTTGAGCAATAAACTGCTCTCTGCTTTGCTCTACCTCGAACCATTCGGGCAGCGCCTCAAGTATCTGTCTTGCGATTTGTTTTTTCTGCATTTGGTCAAAAATCTGTGTTATCAATTCAATCTCCCTTTAATGTCAGTTCTGCCAAAGCGACATAGTGCTGTATCTCAAACTGCTGGGGAGCCTCGTTCATAAGCATTTCCCAATGGTCCTTGTCCCACGCTTCGAGCTTTTCGCCCGAAAGGGAAGCGCCTACGCCGCGGCAGGCTCTTATGCGACCGTGCCAGCTTTCGCGTGTGAACTCAACGGGTACTCTGAACTGCTCTTCAAGTGTTATGTCGAAAAACTCGCTGTACTGCGGCGGTATCCACACAGGCTTAACCGTATCACCCGCGCCGTTCCAGTCGGGATTGTATTTGTGGATTATCTCCTCGCTCCTGCCCGCGATCTTGTCCTCAAACGGCAGCCAGCCCATATATAGAATAAGGAATTTTCCGCCCGGCTTGAGTATTTTTGCGAGCTTTGGTGCAAGTATGTCGTGGTTTGGATACCATATGCACTGACCGGCTGTAACGACGTCAAATGTGTTTTCAGGGTAGTCGATATCCTCTGCCTGACAGGTGTAAAACTCTATGTCCATACCTTGCTCTTTTGCAAGAATTTTTGCCTGCTCTATCTGCTGCGCGGCAATATCCGTGCCTATCCACTTTGCACCGAAACGGTACATATAACGCGGCAGCACGCCCGTTCCCGTACCGATATCAAGCACGGTCTGACCCTTGACACACAGTCCTCTTTCAATTATCTTATCATAAAACTGCGGCGGATAGATATCTCTGAACTTTGCGTAGTCCTGCGATGTCTTTCCCCAGTCAAACGGTTTTCCGCCGTCAATGTCGTTTATTTTCTGCATCTTTTTCTCCCCTATAATTTATTATTCAGGCTCTGCTGAATTTGAGCTTCTGCCTTTTTCGATAAAGCTCAAAAGTATACATACCGACATTACCGTCGTTGCCGCAATCAGTGCGATGCTGCTTTCAAATATCAGACTTATGACTGACAGCACGAATGATACAGCTGTAAGTATACTTAAAACCTTTTCCTTTGTTACCCTCATTTTTTGTTTCCCCCTGCAATTCTCACCCTTGGCTCCGTCAGGCGTACAGCTCAAATGTCATTTCTTTTCTTATCTCGCTGCTGCCTTTATTTTTTCGTCCGTTTGCACAGCCTATGCAGAAAAATCCGAGCTTGCTCATAACGTTCTGGCTTGCTCTGTTCTCCCAGTCGCAGTGCGCAATAAAGTGCCTTATGCAAAGCTGATGCTCCGCAAAGTCTATCACAGCGCCAGCCGCTTCGGTGGCATACCCCTTGCCGTGATAGTGTCTGTCAAGTATCCAGCCAAGCTCCGCCGTATCTTTTGCACTGCGCAGATATACCCCTATACCGCCGATGTGCCTGCCGTCTGCTATCACCGCAAACTCGTAATAGTCAGGCTTTTGCTTGTGCCACTGCTGCTGGCATTGTTCAAGGAACTCTCTTGTTTCCTCGATATTATCATTGGGCAAATACATCATATATTTTGTATTGTCTTTGTCCGATGAATATGCATGTGTTGTTTCAAGATCCTGCATACATATTGGACGCAGGAGCAGTCTTTGTGTCCTGATTTCCAATTTGGTTACCCCTTAATTTCTACTTGTTTTTTGTTTTATTCCAGCTCTATTTCAGCGAAAGCTGTGTGAATATCCTGTCTTTATCAAAATCCCCGTCTATAAAACCGGGTATATCTTTTATTGCCTTGTATGTTGCAAGGCTCGTCTGTGTCAGTATAAGAAGCATTTCCTCGTCTGTATATGTACAGTTGCCCGTAACAATAAGTGTCGCAAAGCTCAATGACATCAGCCATAGATTCCTGTAATAGCATTCTGCGGTGTGCTTGTCAACATTGTATATCTTCATTACCGATTCAACAACAAGCGACAGCGTAAATTTAAACTCGTCGTAAGCGTGTTTTCTGCCGTCGGGCGTAGTCTTGAAAAACAGCATTTTGAAAAGCTCTGGTTCGTTCTTTGCAAGAATAAGGAACTGATGACCTACACCCAGAAACGGGATCTTTTCGTCAAGTCCCTGCAAAATGTACTCGTGATAAAGCTCTCTTGCGCGGACAAGCACATCATCCTTAATGCTGTTTATCGTGTCAAAATACGTGAAGATCGGGTGAGTAGAGACCCCGAGCGCCGCTGCAATGCTTCTTGCGGTAACAGCGTCTATTCCGCTGTTTCTTGTTATCTCCATCGCAGCGTCAAGTATCTGTTCCCTGGTCACTATTTTCTTCGGCGGCATAGATTTCTCCTTGTCTTTTGTTATGAATTTCTAATCTTTTTAACGTTTCTGTTCATTAAGTGTCTTCCAAGATGCCTGTACGCAAATACCTTTAGCGGCGACAGTTCCTGTCCGTGCTCTTTCAAAAGCTCGTCAGGGGAGTCGTAAATTCCGAAATCCCGGTTTATACCCTCGCTTTGTATATATGTGTCGTTCATATCAAAGTCTGTAACGGGATTTTTGAAATCCTTGACCGCTACACCGTAGCCAAAGAACGCACCGCTGCATCTGCTGAATTTTCTTTGCAGCTTT
The DNA here is from genome assembly GCA_900314975.1 of uncultured Eubacteriales bacterium. Lineage (GTDB taxonomy): Bacteria > Bacillota > Clostridia > Oscillospirales > Ruminococcaceae > Hominimerdicola. The sequence goes on from OMXI01000012.1 coordinate 24,475, forward strand.
GTCAGATACTCGTTATCGAGTATGAACGCTTCAAGCTCAAACCACCTGCCGTCAAGCATTACCTCGACCCAGCTGTGAAAAACGTTCTTTGGAGCGTTATTGTAAACAAAGCCTGTCATTGCGCCCTTTTGCAGCTTTTTGTCTATCGTGAAGCCGTGTATGCGGCAGGGAATACCGCAGCAGCGCAAAAGCGCCATAAAGAGCGTACCCTTTGTGTTGCACTGCCCGTAGCCGTCTGAAAGGACCTTTGTAGCGCAAATGCTGTCGTCGGTATTATAACCGAACTTTATTTCATCTCTGACGAAATTATAAATCGCTTTAACGCGCTCTTTTTCGTCAAGAGCCTTCCAGTTTCTTTTCTTTATCAGTTTCTGTATAGGTGCGCTCGAGTAGTCGAGCATTGGTGTTTCCATCAAATATTTCTGCATCTTGTTTTTCTCCTCTTGTTCTTTGACATACTATGCAAGTGAAGTAAAATAATGCATAACAATTGTTGTGTAACGCCTGTTACCATACAAGCACAATATATCATAATAATATAGTATCTGTCAATGCTTTTCACCAAAAACTCACGAAACTTTCATTTTAGTCCCGTGAGTTTAAAATTGCTTTAAATTTTCTTCATACTTTTGAGCAGCGCAGTGCGTTCAGTATGGCAAGCAGTGCAACGCCGACATCTGCAAAAACTGCCATCCACATATTCGCAAAGCCCAGTGCACCCAGCAGCATTACAAGCAGCTTTACGCCCAGAGCAAACACAATGTTCTGCTTAACTATCCGCATCGTTTTGCGAGCCGTGTGTACAGCTTTTGGTATGCTTGTCGGGTCATCGTTCATAAGCACCACATCAGCTGCTTCAATAGCAATATCCGAACCAAGCCCGCCCATTGCTATGCCGATATCGGCGCGCGCGATAACAGGCGCGTCGTTTATTCCGTCGCCCGCAAAAGCTACAAGTCCGCCGCTTTTTTCAGCCATAAGCTGCTCGACCTTTTCGACCTTGTTTTGCGGCAAAAGGGATGCAAAGAACTTGCTTATGCCGAGGCTCTGAGCAACAGTCTGCGCCGTTTCGGGTCTGTCGCCTGTGAGCATAACTGTCTGTATACCGATATCAGAAAGGCTCTTTACCGCGCTTTTTGCCTGCTGCCTTATCTCGTCGCCGAGTGATATGCTTCCGCAGTAAACACCGCCGCAGGCAACATAAACTGTTGTGTATATGCTGTCATCGCTTTGCACGCTTATTCCGTTTTGTTCAAGCAGTTCGCGCTTGCCGCAAAGTATCTTTTTACCGCCAGCCGTGCAGCTCATTCCGTATCCCGATATCTCGGAAATATCGCTCACTTCGCCGCTGCCTATCTGCTTGCCGTATGCTTTGAGTATCGAAAGTGCGATCGGGTGATTTGAACCCGATTCAGCAAAAGCCGCATACTGCAAAAGCTGCTGTTCGCTGATATTTACAGGCTTTGTGCTGATAACGCTGAATGTGCCTTTTGTGAGTGTTCCCGTTTTGTCGACCGCAAGTGCGGAGCATTTTGAAAGCGCCTCTATAGCCTTTGCGCCTTTGACAAGTATGCCTTGCTTTGATGCACCGCCGATACCTGCAAAAAATCCGAGCGGGATCGATATAACAAGTGCGCACGGGCAGGATATTACAAGGAACAGAAGTCCTCTGTAAAGCCATTTGCCGAACTGCGAGAAACCGAGGAAACAGCAGGGGATAAGTGTGAGCAGAACCGCGCAAAGTACAACTGCGGGAGTGTACACCCTTGCAAAGCGCGTGATGAACTTTTCTGTTTCCGCTTTCTTTTCCGAGGCGTTCTCAACCATATCCATAATGCGTGCAACCGCGCTGTCACCGAACTTTTCGGAAACCCTGACCTTTATTACGCCCTCAAGGTTTGTGCAGCCGCTCATAACGTTTGTACCTTCGCTGACTGCAACGGGCAGGAATTCTCCCGTTATCGCAGAGGTGTCAAGCTGTGAGCTTCCCTCAATAACGCAGCCGTCAAGCGGCAGTCTTTCGCCCGCCTTGACGATTATGATGTCACCGCGCTCGACCTGCTCGGGCGGTATCCGAACCTCTTTGCCGTCTTTAACTATACGCGCAAATTCGGGCTTTAGCTCCATAAGCTTTGTGATAGATTTGCGTGACTTTTCGACCGCGATATCCTGAAAAAGCTCGCCCACCTGGAAAAACAGCATTACCGCCGCTGCCTCGTCATAATATCCCAGCGCGACCGCGCCGACAGTGGCTATGAACATCAGAAGTGTTTCATCGAAAGCCTCGCCGTGCAAAAGATTGCGCAGCGCAGATATTACAACATCGTAGCCTGCAATCGCATACGCACAGAGCGCAAGGATAGTGCAGGGAAGCTCAAACGGCAGGACCTTTGAAAGAGCGAACAGCACGCCAGCAAATACAAATCTTGCTATGTCAAATGCGTGGCTCTCGCTCTCACCGTGGCTGTGCGAGTGTTCGTGTGAATGCTCGTGACCGTGTGTGTGCTCGTGACCGTGTGTGTGTTCGTGTTCATGCCCGTCACAGTGGCAGTGCTCGTACTCGTGGTGATGCTCGTGTTTTTCTTTCTGCTCGTAATCAAGCACCTCAACGTCAGGCTCAAGCTTTTTCACTATAGCCTTTACCTGACTCTCGATGCTTGAAACATCGCTCTGTTCGTGCCTTACGATAAGCTTTTTGCGGATAAAATCCATATCCGCAGATTCGACTATATCAAGGTCATTCACCCTGATAGCGATTTTCTGTGCGCAGTTTGGGCAGTCAAGCCCTTTAAGCCAATAAATCGTCTTGGTCATAGTGACCACCGACCCTTTCTAATGTCAGTTTATTTCAAGTGTTTTTCCGCATTTTATATACGAAATATTATTGTTTTTGTTTTTGAGATATTTGTAAGCATCTGTTCCCGTACAGTGACAGGTGTAAATCTTTACGTCCTCAAATTCATTGATAGCCGCCGAAAGCTCGTCAAGCTGTGACCTCGGTACAGTTTTTCTGCTCACGGGGTCAAATACGTGAAATCCTCCGATACAGTACGCAGGTCTGACGTCGGGAACGCTTTTGAGTATATTTATAACTCCCGAATGTCCGCAGCCCATTAGCACAACGTTTTTGTTTTCGCGTATCAGCAGGTTATGCTCGTGGCGGAAATCGTCAAGTTCTTTACCGGCGTAGAGGTTCATATTCGCCTGCGAGTGAAAGCCGCCTGAATATTTTGCTGTGAACAGCATCAGCTCGTCGTCTATCTTGTAATTGCCGTTTACCAGCACAATCCTGCGGTCATCTGCAAGATTTTTATCAAGTGAAACGCTTATCTTTAAGAACAGCACCTTTACCGAATGTTTGTCAAAAGCGCTTTGCTGCAAATATATCTTTGCGGTCTTATTTATTTCAAGAAATCTTTTCAAAGCGCCGCCGTGGTCTTTGTGACCGTGCGAGATAATTACGGTATCGACTTGTGAAAGGTCGATGTGTTTCTTTACGGCATTTTCAAACAGCGTTGAGTTCGGGCCAACATCAAAAAGCAGCTTGTGCATTTTTGTTTCAATGTAAAATGATAGTCCGTGTGCCGATTTTACTGAGCCGTCTGAAATGTTTTCCACAAGAGCAGTTATTTTCATTGTTGTCACCTTATTATATTATTCGCTGATGTGTTCCATACCCATGCTCAGTATCGTAGCAACGTGTTCGTCTGATACCGAGTACAGCACCGATTTGCCGACCTTGCGGTACTTGACCAGCCTTGCCTGCTTTAAAACTCTCAGCTGGTGCGATACTGCCGATTGTGTTGAGCCGACTATCTCGGTAATGTCAGAAACGCTCATCTCGCTGTCAAGTATAGCGTAGAGTATCTTGACCCTTGTTGCATCGCACAGCATCTTGAAAAGCTCTGCGAGGTCGTATATCTCCTCGTCAACAGGCATTGCGTCCTTTATCATTTCGATGTTATCCATACTGTTTTCCTCCTTCTGAAAGGGAATCATCTCAAATTATCAATTATCGAATGAACATATGAATATCTGTTCATATGTATTATAGCATACTGTGCATAAAAGTCAATGAACAAATTGTTAACATTATGCCTTTCCCCGAAACTGAAATAGCATTGCAGGAAGAATTTTTTACAAAAGGGTATTTACAAATATGGTGCCTATGTGCTATAATAAATCTAAATATTGTGTATCACATCATAATTACAGGAGAGTTGATTGAATAATGGCAAAAAAACAGGATTACTCAAATGAAGATATAGTATCTTTAAAAGGTGCGGACAGAGTGCGCAAGCGCCCTGCGGTAATTTTCGGTTCCGACGGGCTTGACGGCTGTGAGCATTCGGTTTTTGAGATACTTTCAAACTCTATCGACGAGGCACGCAACGGCTTTGGCAGCAAGATAATTCTCACCAAGTTCAACGATAATTCTATCGAGGTGGAGGATTTCGGACGCGGCTGTCCCGTTGACTATAACCAGCGCGAAAAGCGCTACAACTGGGAGCTTGTTTACTGCGAGCTTTACGCAGGCGGTAAATATAACACCAACGACGGCGAAAACTACGAGTTCTCGCTGGGTCTGAACGGTCTGGGTGCGTGCGCTACACAGTATGCTTCGGAGTATATGGACGTTGAGGTTTGCCGTGACGGACAGAAATATTCTCTGCATTTTGAGAAGGGCAACAATATCGGCGGGCTGAAAAAAGAGCCTTGCACCAAAAAGTACAAGACAGGTACAAAGACACGCTGGCGTCCCGACCTTGACGTTTTCACCGATATTGCAATCCCGAAGGAATACTTTGAGGACGTGCTGAAAAAGCAGGCTGTGGTTAACCCCAAGGTAGAGTTTGTTCTGCGTTACCAGCGTGAGAACAATTCCTTTGAGGAGCAGACGTTTGTTTATGAAAACGGTATTGCCGACTATGTTGCAGAGATTGCAAACGATACCAATATGACCTCGGTACAGTACTGTACTGCCGACAGGGTAGGCCGTGACAGAGAGGATAAGGACGACTACAAGGTAAAGCTGTGCGTTGCGTTTACTTTCTCAAACAAGGTCAAAAAGCTGGAGTATTTCCACAACTCAAGCTTCCTTGAGCACGGCGGTTCTCCCGAGGACGCTGTGAAGAGCGCGTTTACCTCGCAGATAAACGCGTACCTCAAAAACAACAACAAATATCTTAAAAACGAAAAACCTATTACTTTCCCCGATATAGAGGACTGCCTCGTGCTTGTTTCAAGCTCGTTCTCAACGCAGACTTCGTATGCAAACCAGACCAAAAAGGCTATCACCAATAAGTTCATCAAGGACGCGATGACCGATTTTCTCAAGCATCAGCTGGAGATATACTTTATAGAAAATCCCGACGAGGCACTGAAGATAGCCGAGCAGGTGATGATAAACAAGCGCAGCCGTGAGTCTGCCGAAAAGACAAGGCTGAATGTTGTCAAGAACCTCACGGGTAAGATGGATCTTGCAAACCAGGTGGAAAAGTTCGTTGACTGCCGTTCAAAAGACCTCTCGCAGAGAGAGCTTTACATCGTGGAGGGCGACTCGGCGCTGGGTTCTGTTAAAATGGCGAGAAACGCAGAGTTCCAGGCAGTCATTCCCGTAAGAGGAAAGATACTCAACTGCCTCAAAGCCGACTATGATAAGATATTCAAAAACGAGATAATAGTTGACCTTATAAAAGTCCTCGGCTGCGGTGTTGAGGTAAAGACAGGCAAGAACAAGGAGTTTTCGATGTTCTCGCTCGATAACCTGCGCTGGAACAAGATAGTTATCTGTACCGATGCCGATGTCGACGGCTTCCAGATAAGAACGCTGATACTCACGATGCTTTACAGGCTCACACCGACGCTTATCGAAAAGGGCTATGTGTATATCGCCGAGTCACCGCTGTTTGAGATAACCACCTCCGACAGAACATACTTTGCATATGATGAACCCGAGAAGGCGAAGATAATGCAGATGATCGGCAATAAGAAATGCACCGTACAGCGCTCAAAGGGACTTGGTGAGAACGAACCCGAAATGATGAGCCTTACCACGATGGATCCGTCTACAAGGCGGCTTATCAAGGTTTGCCCCGATGATATGGAAATGACGCAGTGGATGTTCGATATGCTGCTGGGTGACGATCTTGCAGGAAGAAAAGAGTTCATCACCAACAACGGTATCGACTATCTCGAAATGGCTGATATTTCTTGATTTGAATAGTTTAGCACTAAACCCGAAAGGACAGATTATATGCCAAGGAAAAAGAGCAAGGAGACTGCGCTCCCGAAGAAAAAAAGCGATGCTTATATCGACGGCGCAGGACTCGTTGTTGAACAAAAGATAACACAGACGCTTGAAACAAACTATATGCCCTACGCGATGAGCGTTATAGTTTCAAGAGCGTTCCCCGAAATAGACGGCTTCAAGCCCTCGCACAGAAAGCTGCTTTATACAATGTATAAGATGAACCTTTTGAGCGGAGGTCTTACAAAGTCGGCAAATATCGTCGGTGCGACAATGCGGCTCAATCCTCACGGCGACGCTACAATATACGAAACAATGGTTCGTCTTTCAAGAGGCAACGAGGCGCTTTTGCACCCATACGTTTTAAGCAAGGGTAATTTTGGCAAGCAGTATTCAAAGAATATGGCTTATGCCGCATCGCGTTATACCGAGGCAAAGCTTGAGCCTATCTGCGACGAGCTTTTCAAGGATATCGACAAGGACACGGTGGATTTTGTACCCAACTACGATAACACCACTACCGAGCCTACGCTTTTCCCTGCGACTTTCCCGACTATTCTTGTCAACGCAAACGCAGGTATAGCCGTTTCTATGGCGAGCCAGGTGTGTCCGTTCAATCTCGGCGAGGTGTGCGAAACGACCGTCGCACTTATGAAAAATCCCGAGTTCAACGCACTTGAAACGCTCAAAGGACCTGATTTCCCGGGCGGTGCGAATATGCTCTACGACGAGGAGGAGCTTGACAAGATATACCGCACGGGCAGAGGCTCGGTAAGGCTGCGCGCCAAGTATGATTTTGACAAGACAGCAAGGTGCATAGAAATAACCGAGATACCCTATACCACCAACGTTGAGGCGATAATCGACAAGATAAGACTGCTTATCAAGGCAAATAAGATAAGAGAGATATCGGGAATCAGAGACGAGACTGACATCAACGGTCTTAAAATCGCTATAGATGTTAAAAAAGGTGTTGAGGTCGATAAGCTGATGCAAAAGCTGTATAAGCAGACTCCGCTTGAGGATACCTTCAGCTGCAATTTCAATATCCTTGTAAAAGGCTACCCAAAGGTAATGGGTGTGTATGATATAATCAAGGAATGGGTGGCTTTCCGTATAGGCTGCGTTAAGCGCAGAACTGCCTTTGATATGAAGAAAAAGCAGGACAAGCTGCATCTTCTCAAAGGTCTTGGAAAGATACTGCTTGATATTGACAAGGCAATTAAAATAGTGCGTGAGACCAAGGAAGAATCCGACGTTGTTCCGAACCTTATGATAGGCTTCGGCATTGACGAGATCCAGGCAGAGTATGTTGCCGAAATTAAACTGCGTCACCTCAACCGCGAGTATATCTTAAAGCGCACCGAGGAAACAAAGGCTTTGGAGGACGAGATAAACCGCCTTGCAGAGCTTTTGGAAAGCGACAGAAAGATAAAGCAGGTCATCATAAAAGAGCTTGAGGAGGTTAAGAAAAAGTACGCACAGCCAAGAAAAACAGGCTACTACTACGCGACTGACGTTGTCGAGATAGACGAGGCAGAGGAGATACCCGACTATCAGTGCGAGATTTTCCTGTCAAGCGAGGGATATTTCAAAAAGTGTACACCGCAGTCGCTGCGTATGGCAAGCGAGCAAAAGCTCAAAGAGGGCGACTTTATCTCACAGCACGCAGAGACCACCAACAAGAGCGACCTTATCTTCTTCTCTGACAAGTGCAGCGTATATAAGGCAAAGCTGTCGCAGTTTGCCGATACAAAGGCTTCCGCTATGGGTGACTATATCCCCGCAAAGCTTGCCTTTGAAAAGGACGAGAACGTTGTGTATGCGGTCAATACTGTCGACTACAAGGGCTATATGATATTTGTATTTGAAAACGGCAAGGTTGCCAAGGTGCCTTTGGATTCGTACGAAACAAAGACCAACCGCAAAAAGCTGACCTCGGCATATTCGGGCAAGTCAAAACTCGTCAAAATGTTCTGGGTGGAGGAAAATGCCGATATTATGCTGCGCACGACCAACGGCAGAGCGATGATTTTCAACACCTCGCTGCTTATGCCAAAGGCTTCGCGCGACACGATAGGTGTTCAGGTAATGACCTGCAAGGCAAAGTCTACCGTCGAAAAGGCGTTCGTTATCAGCGAGCAGACTGCCGCAGAGCTGTCAAAGTACCGCAGCAAAACGATACCTGTTGCAGGCTCTTTTGCAAAGGATATCGAAGACCCAGACCAGATGACCCTGATATGATCGTAAAGCAGACAGCCTTTGATACTGTCTGCTTTTTCGTTTGCGGCGTTGTTGACTTTGGGAGATTTGTGTGATATAATATTGAAAAATACATATTGCAGGGGAGTGATATGCATGGATTGCCCGAAATGCGGTAAAAAAATAGGCGATAACGACAACGTCTGCAGCAACTGCGGCGTCGTTATCAAAGAGGGCGGCGAAAACACAAAGCTGTCCACAAAGCTTTTCAATAAAAAGAATAAAAAGAAAAATCCGCTTGAAACATCAACGCTTGGCAAGACCGAAAAGCTGCGCAGCAAATTCGGTATGAAACACTTGAAGATACTGCTTGCAATCATTGCAGTTGCACTTGTTGTACTGCTTATCATCACGCTTATAGTCAGCATAGCAAGCGGCAAGGGCAAAAAGCTCGCAAGAAATACTGCCGAGTATATCGGTACGACTGTTGCCGTGGCAGAGACGAAAATGGATATGCATTTCAGCGATAAATCTGCATATTCGGGGCTTAACAGAGCACTTGAGTTCAATTACGTTGAGGAGAGCGAGGATTCCGTCAAGGTCGACGGTGTCACATATCCCGAGTGGGCAGTGCTGATAACTACCGACAAAAAGCAGAAGATACAGTCTGTAAAGTACTGCGACTTCAAGCTGCTGAAAAAGAATATCAAGGGTGTTGAGTGCGATAAGCTGATAAACCTTGACAGGTTTGATAAAGGCGTATCTTTTGACAAAGTTGAGGATGCGATAGATATTGACCCGTACTCAATAACCTATTCGCTTGACCTTGTGACGTACCGTTACAGATACTGGTATGATTCTGACACGGGCGACGAGCAGCAGGTAATTCTTGACGTTTCCTTTGACGGTGACAACAAGTTCCTTTACTACACATCGACCCTTGTTTATCCCGAAAATCTTTAATCACAAACAAAGAACCGTATTACGCTTAGCTGCGCAAATACGGTTCTTTTTATTATCTAATCAAATATCGCTTCTTTTATACGCCTGCGGCACTTTTCAATGTCAACATCAAGAGTTGACTGACCTGCGTGCTCGCCGTACTCAAATTCATTATCTGCGGGTATGCGAAGCTCTTTTATTTCATAGCCCAGGTAAAAAGGCGCCTTGTAGCCGTAGAAGAACAGGTCTGTCTTTGACATATTTGTCGTGAGGCTTGACATCACTGCTTTCATAAATCCGAACTTTTTGAAAACATTAACGTCCTTGACCTTTTCAATCAGCTTGGTCATAACTGTGCGCTGCCTTTGTGTCCTTTGGAAATCTGCGTTTCCGACACGGCGCATACGCGCGTATGAGAGTGTCTGGTTGCCGTTAAGCTCGACTCTTCCGCCTTTTTTAAGATAGTCCTTTGTATCTGGGTCGCCGTTGAGCCTGTTCTGTTCAAGCGTACATTCGTTCATAGCCTCGACTTCCTCGTCTGTGACCTCGACAGTTATTCCGCCGACAGAATCGGCTATTTTTGTGAACGAACTGAAATCAATGTAGACATAGTCGTCTATCTCCAGTCCGAAATTGTACTTTATCGTGTCCATAAGCAGCTCTGCACCGCCGAAAACATACGCCGCATTGAGCTTGTTTCGGTAAAGTCCGTCAGGCTCGTCGTCGTTGTACATCTTTGTTCCGTCATTGTAATAACCCACAAGCGGCAGATACATATCACGCATCAGCGAGGTCATTGTTATCACTTTTTTCTCGGTGTTGACCGACATCACCATCATAACGTCAGTCCTGCCCTTTGTGTTGGGGTCACGCGTGTCACAGCCGATGATAAGTATGTTCTTGATGTTTTTGTCGGTTATTGTGGCTTTTATGGATCCGTCACGCTTGCCCGTTTCAACAACGTTTACCTTGCTTACAAAGTACACAAGCATTATGTTGTATATCAGAAACAATCCGACAAGTACAGAAAGCACCGCGATTATAACGCGCTTGACAATGCTTTTTTTCTTTGTTTGTTCCACTCGCGGCGTTCCTCCTCTTGTTTCTCGCGGTATGCCTTTCTCTGTGTGTTCCTGCTGTGAAATCTGTCTGCGTACAGCTTTTTCGGGCGCGCGCCTTTGCTCGTTTGTGCGCTGCCTGCGCGGTCTTTCGCTTGGTCTTGAAGGTCTGTCGTGCGGCTGTTTGCGCTTGGGGTGAACGTATTCGCGCCGCGCACGCTGCTGTCTTTGCGGGTAGCTTTGCTGCTGTACCTGCGGCGGATACTGCTCAAACTCAAAGTCGACATCGCTGTTGAAATAATCGGTGTTGTCCATAGCGCTGTATTCGCTCAGCTGCTTGTAATACTGCTGCGTATAGCTTTCATCATCGCTGCCTTGCGGTGTAAATCCTCTGTTTGTGTTATCGTTATATCTGTTGTCCATTGTTAAGGAAATGCCTCCTTGATTTTGTACAAGCACAATTATATAATATTGCTGCGCGCTTGTCAAATCATTTGTGCTGTTTTCATCTGACTTTCACTTGCAGTAGTCATTGTATACAAAATATACACAATACTTGTGCTATTTCGCAATAAAGTACACTATATACGGGTTTAAGTTGTTACAGAATTAAAACAAATTGTTTCATAATATCAACATTTTACTCTTTAAACTTGACTTGCACAAAGATTTCTGTTAATATAAAGTGATACAAAATTTCCAAAGGAGGTTCGGTATGGATCCACGTGAACAGTTGTGTATGGGCTGTATGAACGAGTTAGACCCGAGCGGACAGTGCCAGTATTGCAGCTATACGGAAAATATACCGCATCTGCAAGCTTATCTTGCGCCAAAAACAGTACTTGATAACAGATATATCATAGGTAAGATGCTTTCGTACAACGGCGAGGGTGCATCTTATATCTGCTACGATATGGTCGGCAAATGTAAGTGCGTGTGCCGTGAGTACATGCCGGATACCCTGTGCGAGAGGGACAGCAGCACGCAGGAGCTTGTTGTAAATAAGGACTGCCTTGCAAAGTATAAGACGTTTATGTCAGAGTTTGCCGATGTGAACAGAACGCTCTCAAAAATGCGCAATCTTCACCACATCGCTACTGCAAGGGATATGTTCAATGCAAATAACACGACCTACGTCATATTAGAGTATGTCGAGGGCGTTTCGCTCAAAAAGTTTTTGCAGTCAAACAGCGGATTTCTTTCTTGGGAACAGGTCAAAAAGCTGTTCGTTCCGCTGTTTACCACATTAAGCATTATCCATAATGCAGGCATAATCCACAGAGGCATTTCGCCCGAGAATATAATCGTCACAACAGACGGTGAGCTTAAGCTCACAGGCTTTTGCATAAGCTCTATAAGAACATCGAACACAGGCTTGCTGCCAGAGTTCTATTCGGGATATACTGCACCCGAGCAGTATTCTTCACTCGAATGGCAGGGCACCTGGACAGACGTCTATGCTCTTGCCGCAGTGCTTTACAGAATACTTACCGGTACTATGCCGCTTGATGCGCAGACAAGAACCAAAAACGATACCATGGTCGAGCCTGCAAGGATAAATCCGCGCATCTCGCCGCATATATCAAGAGTTATAGCAAAGGCTATGGCTGTAAAGGGCGAGGAGAGAATACAGACGGTCACAGAGCTTGTTTCTGCACTGTTTGAACAGCGCCCAAGGCAGCATATCGAAATGGAAAAAGGCTCAACGCAGACTATTCCCGTTCAGCATCTTCCGCGAAATAACCGTGATTATCAAAGCGACAGAAGACAGCCGCAGAAGCAGGGCGCTCCCGCAAAGGCAAAGAAAAAGAGCAGTGCCGCTATTATCGTAAGCTGGGTGTTTATCGCAGTTATACTCGGTCTTTGCATATTCCTGCTGTATCTGCTGTTTTCAGGTCCGTCGGATAATGACAGCAATTCGTCATCATCTGTAAGAGTTATTGATTTCAGCAAGAAGGACAGTCAGGCGGAAAGCTCTTCAAATGCTGAAACTGATTCCTCAAAAGAAGAAAGCAGCGATACAGGTCTTGGTGAGGGTGCTATCATGCCGAAAATGGTCGGCGTAAGACTCGATGTGGTCAAGCAGCAGATAGGTGATAATTTCACGCTGAAGATTGACTGGTATTTCTCCGATACTGACGAAAGAAACGTAGTAATCGGTCAGAGTATCCCGGAGGGTGAGAGCTATGACCCGTCCCAAAAGCCTGAGCTTGTGCTGAAAGTATGTTCAGGTCCCGAGAATGTGCCTGTTCCCGCATACTACGGTCTTGACCAGAAGGCTTATCTTGACCTGCTCAATGACTGGAATATCAAGTATAAGGTCACCGAGATGAGAGGCACGCAGACTGCCGGAATGGTTATCGGTACAAGCATTTATCCCGGAAACAAGATAAATGTCAAGAACGGTGATGTGCTTATCGTCTATGTTTCCGACGGTAAGGAGACTACCACCACTACTGCAAAGACGGAGCCTGAACCAAGCGAAACAGAACCGCAGAATACAAAGTCTGAAACGCAGCAGACACAGGCTACCGCAAATACAGAGAAATCACAGCCAAACGGCGAAGAATGATACTGTATAAAAAGTGATAAGAAAATGTTAAGTAATTTCAAAGCCCTTGACAATTCAGGGGCTTTGTGTTATGATATTCGGGGAAAAATTGTTCATTTAACGATATATAGGAGGACGAATCAATGAAAATCGGTGTTTTGACAAGCGGCGGAGATGCTCCGGGAATGAATGCGGCTGTAAGAGCTGTTTGCCGTTCTGCATTGTACAAGGGTATGGAAGTTGTAGGTATCATGAGAGGCTACAACGGTCTGCTTAACGGAGAAGTTATCGAGATGAACGCAAAGACCGTTTCAGGTATTATCCAAAGAGGCGGTACATGCCTTTATACTGCAAGATGCAACGAGTTCAGAAATATGGAAGGCGTTTTGAAGGGCAAGCAGAAGTGCGAGGAAATGGGACTTGACGGAATCGTTGTTATCGGCGGTGACGGCTCGTTCAGAGGCGCAGCTGACCTTTCAAAAGCAGGTATCCCCTGCATTGGTATCCCCGGAACTATCGACAACGATATCGCTTGCACAGATTATACCATTGGTTACGATACAGCTATGAACACAGCCATGGAAATGGTTGATAAGATCAAGGATACTGCACAGTCCCACGACAGATGCTCTGTTGTTGAGGTAATGGGCAGAAAAGCGGGCTACATAGCTATAAATGTTGCAGCAGCTGTAGGCGCAGAGGCTTGCATCACTCTTGAAAAGGATTATGACCTTGACGAGATAGCAAGAAGAATGATCGAGTCAAAAACACAGGGCAAGACTCATTTTATCATCATAGTTGCAGAGGGAATCGGCAAGACCGACTACATCACAAAGACCCTTCAGGACCTCACAGGCGTTGAGTCAAGAGCAACAGTTCTCGGTCACGTTCAAAGAGGTGGTTCGCCTACACTGCGTGACAGAGTTGCAGCTACAAGACTCGGCTATCACGCTGTTGAGCTGCTTGAGCAGGGTATCGGCAACAGAGTTTGCGGCTTCCGCAAGGGTGAGGTTTACGACGTTGATATCCAGGAAGCGTTGAGCATGAAGAAGCCTTTTGAGGATGAGCTTTACGATATCCTTTATAAGACTGCATTCTGATAATGAGATTAAGACCATATGTCCACAGCCGCGACTTTGAAAAGATAAAGAACTGGGTGACTGATGAGCGCGCACACGCACTGTGGTGCGCGAACCGCATTAAGTTTCCGCCGGAAAGTGAAGAATTTGCCGATTTCATCAGAGAACTATTTGATAGAACGGGAGACTGTCCTTTCACTGCTACGGAAGATGACGGAAACGTTGTCGGTTTTATCTGCTGTTCGGTGAACTGCGAAACGAACGAGGCTATGCTTAAATTCGTAATCGTTGACCCATCGCAGCGCGGCAAGGGATACGGCAAAGAAATGGTAAGGCTTGCGGCACAGTATGCCTACGATATAGCAAAGGTCGGTTTGGTGCATCTTAATGTGTTCACCGCAAACGCTGCTGCACGCAGGTGCTACGAGAAAGCAGGTTTTACCGAAAGAAACACCGCTCCCGATGCGTTCGAGTTTAACGGCGAATCGTGGGGCAGGTGCAATATGACTATAATGAGGGATAAGCTCCCGATTTGTAGATAAAAAAATAACAACAGAGTAGAGGTTTAAGCGTTAAGTGCCTGCCGGACGGGGAGTTGTCGGCGGGACGAAAAGGGAACGGCTTTTGCAAGCCCTTGCGGTTTAAATCTCGCATCCCGCTGAATGTGTAATAGGAGCTTTTCATAGACCCCGTTATGCACAAAGCGACGGCTCGCATAAGGAGGTATGTTTATGAAGAGCTTTTTTCGTATGTTCGTGACTTCGGCAAAGGAATTCAAGAGCATCAAATGTATTACGATAACGGGCGTGTTTATCGCAGTTTCAATGCTTATTGAATCATTCTCGATCGACATCCGATTTGCAAAGCTGAACTTTGCGTTTGTCGCAATAGCTGTTATCGGTATGCTGTTCGGACCGACAGTTTCGCTGTTTGCAGGCTTTGCGTGCGACGTTGTTGGATTTATGGTTCACCCAACAGGCGGATTTTTGCCCGCATATACGCTGGTTGCAGGTCTTCAGGGGCTTATCTACGGCGTATGCCTGTACCATAAGAACGATAAGCACTCAATACTGATCGGAAATAACGTAACCAATAAGCAGAAAGATATCACGCTGTTTGTTAAAATAGTTATTGCAAGACTTATTGATGTTATTGTCATCAACCTTTTTATCAACACTGCACTCAATCTGCATTACGGCTTTATCCCCAAGGCTGCATATTCTTCCGCAATAGTTGCAAGAATAGCAAAGAATGTTATTGAGCTTGTTGTTGATATCCCGCTTTTGTTCATTATTCTTCCTGTATGCCTTGTGGCTTACAAGAGAACGGTAAGAAGCAGAGTCAAAGCTAACTGAATCCTAAAACGAGGAAATGTGCTTTCCTCGTTTTTTCTTGTCGGAAAAATCACTTTAACGCTTGCAATAGTTTGAAATATGGTGTATAATAACTTTTGTATGATGATAAGGAGATGACCTTAATGGAAAATGTAGGATTTATTGGCTGTGGAAATATGGGATTTGCTATAATGAAAGGCATACTTTCAAGCGATATGAGCAGCGATATCAAGCTGTTTGCTTATGATAAGTCGGAGGCTGCTCTGGACAGAGCCATGTCCGCAGGTGTTGTGGGTGTAGGCAGTGCCGCTGATGTGGTTTCCTGCTGCAAGTATGTTTTCTTTGCTATAAAGCCGCAGCAGCTTGACGAGGTTCTCGATGCGGCTGCAAAGCAGGTTACGGCAGATACGGTCATAGTTTCGATACTTGCAGGTGTTACAGACGAGTATTACGCTAAAAGAACCGTTGCTAACGTAAAGGTAGTGCTTGTAATGCCTAATACACCGTTTTTGCTCGGAGAGGGCGCAACTGCGCTTTCACGCTCCGGAAGCGTTACAGACGAGGAGTTTGACCTTGTGTGCAAAATCTTTTCGTCGGGCGGGATAAGCAAAGTCATTGCAAAGGACAAGATGAAAGAGATAATCGCGATAAACGGTTCATCTCCCGCATTTATCTATCTTTATACAAAGTATTTTGTTGACTACGCAAAAAGCGTCGGCATAGACGAGGAAACCGCCAAAGAACTGTTTGCGAAGTCTCTTATCGGCTCGGCAAAAATGATTACCGACAGCGGAAAGAGCCTTGACGAGCTTATCGAAATGGTATCCTCAAAGGGCGGTACGACTATCGCAGGTCTTGAAAAGCTGCGCGAGGGCAACCTTGCGGGCGCTGTCGAGAACTGCTGCAAGGCTTGCACAAACAGAGCCTACGAGCTTTCAAAGTGAATTAAAGACAGCTTGGGTGCATATACATTTACCATATCGGAAGGGTGTGGTAAATATGCGGATAAGAAAAGTCGGAATATATACAGGAAGGTTTTACGCAGGGCTGTTGTGCGTGCTGCTTGTGGGTGTGCTGCTTGGAAGCCTGTTTTACGGCTCAATGGACACGGGCATTGTGAAAAGGCTCAATTCAGCGCAAACGGGTTATGTGTCGTTAAGGCAGAATCTTGATTTTTCAAAGATACTGCTCAGGACGTTAAGCTCGTCGACGGCATTTCTGCTTGTGATATTTGTTTCGGGCTTTTGTGCGCTCGGACAGCCTGTCGCCGTGATAACGCTTGCAATTCGCGGATTAGGACTGGGCGTTGTGCTTTCACAGATGTACAGCGCGTACGGTGTACATGGTATGCTTTACAGCGCACTGCTCGTTGTTCCCAACGGTCTTATCTGCTCGCTTGCATTGGCGCTGGGGGCAAGAGAGGCGATATGCCTTTCAAACCAGTATGCTGTTTATACACTGTCGGACAGGCAGGAAAACGGTCTGCGCGAAACGGTAAGGCTGTACTGTACGAAGTTTTTGGTGCTTGAAGCGGTGCTTGCCGTGTCTGCGGGAGCTGACTGCCTAATAGCGTGGATGACAAAAGGGCTTGTGCCCGTTTAAATAAAAAGTAAGGAATGAAAAAGGAGAGTCCAAATGGGTTTAATGCCGAGAGAGCCAAGCCATAGCGGTGTGCTTAAAACACCGCACGAAAAAAGTGGCTTTATCAAATACGCGTCGATCTACTTCAGTCATTTCTGGAAGCTTATGGCGCTGAATTTTACCTATGTACTGTTTTGCCTTCCCCTGATAACGATAGGTCCTGCGACTGCCGCACTGACAAAGGTTTGCAGAAACTATTCGCAGGAAAGGCACGCTTATCTGTTTGCGGATTTCTGGGCAGCATTCAAGCAGAATTTCAAGCAGGGACTTGTTTTCGGACTGCTTAACCTGTCTTTGACCGCCGTTTTTGCTGTAGGCTTGCCGTTTTATAAGCAGTGGGCGGAAATGATGCCGATAATGTATGTGCCGATGTTTATAATGTTTGCGTTTATGATAGTTGTCGTTATGATGGATTTTTACATCTACATAATGGTTTCATCGACACATCTTACTGTAAAGCAGATACTCAAGAACTCGTTTATACTTGCTTACCTCGGACTTAAAAAGTCGCTTATCTGCTTTGTGGTGTATGTGCTGTTTATGTCGGTATGCTTTTTCCTTTTGCCTGTATCGGTCATAATACTTGCCACACTTCCGTTTGCGTTCATTTCATTCCTGAACTGCTCGCTTTGCTATCCCGTGGTAAGAAAGTACATAATTCAGCCATACTATGACCAGCTTGGCGAGGAAAACCCCGAGGATGTATATCTTGAAACGGGTGACGACAGGATCTTCAAGGACGCACCCGAGTACGAGAGCGCCGATCAGAAGAAGGCAAAGAAAAAGAAGAAAGTCGTTAAGTAATAAAAATAAGAGATGCCGTTTTATGATGAACAGCATCTCTTTCTTATTGTTATTGCTTTTCAATATTGCCAAGTGAAAGCGCTTTGAGATATGCGTTGATAAAGCCGTCAATGTCTCCGTCCATCACAGCGTTGACATTTGCTGTTTCATAGCCTGTGCGAACGTCCTTTACCAGCGTGTACGGCATAAATACATAGTTTCTTATCTGCGAGCCCCACGCTATCTCTTTTTGTACGCCCTTGATGTCGCTTATCTTTTCAAGGTGTTCCTGCTCCTTGATTTTAACAAGCTCTGAACGCAGCAGCTTCATAGCATACTCTCTGTTCTGGAACTGGCTTCTTTGCGTCTGGCACGAGGTCACGATGCCTGTCGGCTTGTGTATAAGGCGTACAGCAGATGACGTTTTATTGATGTGCTGACCGCCCGCACCTGACGAACGGAATACCTGCATCTCAATGTCCTCGGGTCTGATATCGACCTCGATAGTGTCGTCAATTTCAGGCATTACATCAGCCGCAGAGAATGATGTTTGCCTTGCGCCTGCGGCGTTGAAAGGCGATATGCGCACAAGTCTGTGTACGCCTGCCTCGCTTTTGAGATAACCGTAAGCGTTCTCGCCCTCGACCATAAGAGTTACCGTTTTAAGACCTGCCTCACTGCCTTCAAGAAAATCAAGTGTGGATACCTTGAAACCATGCTTTTCAGCCCAGTGAGTGTACATTCTGAACAGCATCTCTGTCCAGTCCTGCGCCTCTGTACCGCCTGCACCTGCGTGAAGCGTGATAATAGCATTTAGCTTGTCATACTCGCCCGTGAGCAGAGTTGCAAGTGATGCCTCGTCAACCTTTTGTTTGAGCTTTTCCACCTCGAGCTTGATTTCCTCGACCATGCTCTCGTCATCTTCTTCGGCTGCCATTTCAAGCATGACCTCGATATCCTCGTATGATGTGGTGAAATCTTTGTATTTTTCCAGCTTGCTTTCAAGGTTCCTGGTTTCCTGCAAAACCTTTTGCGAATTGTCCATATCGTCCCAGAATCCAGGCTCTGCTGCCTTTTCGTGAAGTTCCTCGATACGTTCCTTGCTGCGCTCGATGTCGTAAACGTCGTGAAGCTCTTTTATTGTCGGATTGAGCGCTTCAAGCTGCGATTTGAGGTTTTCTAAAAATACCATATATCATTCTCCTTATATACTGCTTGGTATTATTATAGAACTTTTTTTCATAAAAGTAAAGAAAAAAATGAAAAAACTATGGTAATTTTCAAAAAAGTGTGCTATAATGAAATGAAATATAGATACAAAACAGAAAGGAAAAACGAAAATGGCTACATATACAGGCGCAAAATGTATAGTTTGCAATGACACATTCAAAGACGGCGATGATGTTGTTGTATGCCCGGACTGCGGAACACCCTATCACCGTGACTGCTATAAACAAGCGGGCAAATGTGTTAATGAAGAACTGCATCAAAACGGCGGCTCGTGGGTCAAGTCGGTCGACGAGGGCGGCGAGGGCATAAGATGCAGACGCTGCGGCTTTAACAATGACAAGGATAAGCTGTTTTGCGAAAGCTGCGGTACACCTCTGCACGAAACAGACAGCGAGGCTGCTGACAGAGAACGCAAGGAGGGCGCATACCGCGATGGAGTGCCAAATGAAGGCAGAATAGAGCATTCACCTTTTGGCGACAGAACGGTCTATGATAAGGATTCGGTCATCGACGGTATCAAACTTGAGGACTATGCGGGATATGTAAAGAACAATCCGTTTTCATTTCTTATGAGCTTTATCAGATTTGGCAAATACGGCGGAAAGCTGTCGCTGAATATCGGTGCGTTCCTTTTCCCCGAGGTGTACTATCTGTTCAGAAAGATGAACCTTATTGGCATAATCTCGCTGATAGTTTGTACTGCACTTTCAGTACCCGTAATGATAGCTAATTTCGCAGTCGGCTATGCGGGATATAAAATAACTTTTCCGTTTGATGTTTCAAGCGATTCGTTCGTTATTTTGTCCACGTTCTGCTGGTATACGCTTATGGCGTGGAGAGTGTTCTCGGGACTGCTGGCAAACTATCTCTATTATAAGAAAGCAAAGAACGATATCGGTCTGATAAGAAAAACTGCTGACGGCGAAAAGGAAGTCAAGGAAATGCTTTCCGCAAAGGGTGGAGTTTCGTGGGTAGCAGCAATGTGCGGCTACTGTATGTATGTTTCGCTTGTTGTTGGCAGCGTGTTTGCTATAAACCAGATATTCAAGTAAGTTAACAAAAAATTTACAAATGCAAAGATTCGTATCGTTGACAGGGTACGGACCTTGTGTTATAATATTATGGTATCCTTGCTTGTACTTATATGTGCAGGCGAAATCCAAAAGGAGGTGTAAGAATAATGGCAAAGGTCAATGAAAATTACGAAGCAATGGTTATTTTCAGCACAAAGCTCGAGGACGAGGGCGCAGCTCTTATCGAGAAGTTTGATGCAATGATCAAGGACAACGCTGAATCAGTTGAGATGAACAACTGGGGAAAGCGTAAGCTCGCTTATGCTATTAACTACGAGACGGAAGGAACTTATGTACTGTGGACATTCACAGCAAAGCCTGAGTTCCCGGCTGAGTTTGAGAGAGTTCTCAAGATCACAGACGGCGTTATCCGTTTTCTTGTTACTAAAAAGTAACAGTTACTGCAAAGTAACATTTATCGCAAAGCAGGCAAGAATCAGATCGCAGAAAAGAGGGAATAGTTATGCTTAACAGAGTAATTTTAATGGGCAGGATCACACAGGATCTGGATTTGAGACAGACGCCTAACGGCACACCTGTACTCACCTTTAATGTAGCAGTCGACAGAGGCTATGCAAAGCAGGGTGAGGACAAACAGACTGACTTTATCACCTGTGTTGCTTGGCAAAAGACCGCTGAGTTCATTAGCAGATACTTTGGCAAGGGCAGAATGATCGCTATCGAAGGCAACCTTCGCACAAGAACATATGACGATAAAAACGGCAGCAAACATTATGTTACCGAGGTCTATGTTGATAATGCAAGCTTTACGGGCGAGCCAAAGCAGGGCGGTTCATCAGGCTCCTATTCTTCAGGCGGCAGCTATTCCAACAACAATAACTACCGCAGCAATCAGCAGTCAGCAGCTCCTTCGCAGAGCAATAACAACGAGGATCTTTCGATAGGTGACCTCGCTGATTATGAAGACGTGCTGAGTGATGACGGAGTACCGTTCTGATTTGAAACGATTGATTATTACATCTGAATGTTAGGAGTGAAAATAACAATGCCAATGGAAAAGAATTCTGCAAGACCTATGAAGAGAGGTCGCAAGAAGGTTTGTATGTTCTGTGCAGACAGAGCTGAAACTATCGACTATAAAGATATCGCAAAGCTCAGAAAGTGTATGACAGAGAGATCCAAGATCCTTCCAAGACGTGTTACAGGCACCTGTGCTTATCATCAGAGAGAGCTTACCAAGGCTATCAAGAGAGCTCGTCACGTAGCACTTATCCCATACGTTTCTGACTAATAGTGCGCTTTATTGAGGTATCCTTTATAGGATGCCTCTTTTTGCTTTTATTGGTGCGTTTATACACTTGCAAATATCATTGCATTGTGCTATAATATATCTGTAGGCAGCATAAAGAAATAACCTGCATAAAACAAAGAAAGAAAAGGACTTGACTATGAGCGATAGAATAAATACCAAGGATACGGTTATAATGGCGTTCGTGCCGACAAGAGACCTTGTGGTGTTCCCAAACATGACAGTATATTTTGATGTCGGAAGAAATTTCTCCGTAAGAAGCATCAAAAATGCTATGGAAACAGATACACCTGTTTTTCTTGCGGCTCAAAAGGATGTTAATATTGAAAATCCCGAGAAGAAGGACTGCTATGCAATAGGTACGGTCGTGCGCGTTAAGCAGATAGTAAGAACGGGCAGCGTTTACCGTGTGCTTGTTGAGGGTCTTAACAGAGCAAAGCTTGTCAATATGTTTGAACGCAAGACCTACTACGAGGCTGAAATCAAGTTCATACATAACTACCCAAGAGAAAAGCTGGAAAAAACAGAGGTCATAGCGCTTTTCAGAGAGGTTCTCAAAGCGTTTGAGGAGTACGCAAAGCTGCTGCCGAGAATGCCGCAGGAGCTTTATTCGCAGATACTTGGCGCAAAAACACCTATCGAGCTGTTTGAGAGCCTTGCGTTTAACATCTCGCTTTCTTTCCAGGACAGACAGCATCTGCTTGAAGCATCTACCGTGGGCGAAAAGCTCGCACTGCTGCTTTCGATACTGTCAAGAGAGATAGAGGTGCTGTCGCTTGAACAGCAGATTCACGACCAGGTTAGGACACAAATAGAGGATAACCAGCGCGAGTATTATATCCGCGAACAGATAAAGGCTCTTCAGCGCGAACTTGACGGCGAGGAAAGTGAGAGCGAGGGCGGCGAGGTCGAAAAGTACACGCAGAGCATTAAAAAGCTCGGACTTGATGAAAAAAGCGAGGAAAAGCTGCTGGGCGAGGTAAAGCGCCTTTCGCGTATGCCTATGGGCTCGCAGGAGGCTGTTGTTGTTACAAACTACCTTGATACCGTGCTTTCGCTGCCGTGGAACAGCTTTACTAAGGACAGAACGGACGTTAAAAAGGCTGCGAAGATTCTCGACGAGGATCACTACGGTCTGAAGAGAGTCAAGGAG
This sequence comes from uncultured Eubacteriales bacterium, assembly GCA_900314975.1. Taxonomy (GTDB): domain Bacteria; phylum Bacillota; class Clostridia; order Oscillospirales; family Ruminococcaceae; genus Hominimerdicola. Next base: position 47,041 of record OMXI01000012.1, read on the forward strand.
AGAATCCTTGAAAATCTGTCCGTAAGAGCGCTTGCACCGAATGTACGCGGTCAGATACTCTGCCTTGTGGGACCTCCGGGAGTTGGTAAAACATCTGTTGCAAAGAGCATTGCAAGAGCGCTCGGCAGAAACTATGTGCGCGTTTCTCTCGGCGGCGTTAAGGACGAAAGCGATATAAGAGGTCACAGAAAGACCTATGTCGGCTCAATGCCGGGACGCATAATCAACGCAATGAAACAGGCGGGCAGTATGAACCCTGTAATGCTGCTTGATGAAATAGACAAAATGTCAAATGATTTCCGCGGCGACCCGTCGTCTGCTATGCTTGAGGTGCTTGACAGCGAGCAGAACAATGCGTTCAGAGACCATTATCTTGAGCTGCCTTTCGATTTGAGTGAGGTGCTTTTCATAACGACCGCAAATACGCTTGAGACTGTTCAGGCTCCGCTGCTTGACAGAATGGAGGTCATTGAGCTTTCAAGCTATACGAGAGAGGAAAAGTACAATATCGCAAAGCGCCACCTTATCAAGAAACAGCTTGAAAAGCACGGTCTTAAACCGTCCATGATGCGTATTTCCAACGATGCGCTTTATAAGCTTATCGACAGCTACACCAAAGAGGCGGGCGTGCGTAAGCTCGAAAGAACTATCGCCACACTTTGCAGAAAGGCTGCAAGGGAGATAGTTGAGAACGGTGTAAAGAGCGTTTCGTTCAATGTAAGCAATCTGAATAAGTATCTCGGACACGAAAAGTACCTTCCCGACCTTGTTTCCGCAGAGAACAGCGTGGGACTTGTAAACGGTCTTGCGTGGACCGCTGTAGGCGGAACTATTCTTCCGCTTGAAGTGCTTGTGCTTGACGGAAAGGGCAAGGTCGAGCTTACAGGCTCGCTTGGCGATGTTATGAAGGAATCTGCAAGGATAGCCGTAAGCTACTGCCGCAGTATCGCGGATAAGTTCGGCATACAAAAGGATTTCTACGAAAAGAAGGATCTGCATATCAACGCCCCCGAGGGAGCTATCCCCAAGGACGGTCCGTCTGCGGGCGTGACAATGATAACCGCAATAGTTTCGGCTTTGAGCGGTATCAAGGTGCGTTCTGATGTAGCTATGACGGGCGAGATCACGCTTACAGGCAAGGTGCTTGCAATAGGCGGCCTGCGCGAGAAAACAATGGCTGCGTATAAGGCAGGCGTAAAGACCTGCATAGTGCCGTTTGCAAATAAGGGCGATATGGACGAGGTCGAGGACATCGTAAAGATGAATGTTGAGTTCATTTTCGCAAAAACTATTGACGAGGTGCTTGATACAGCGCTTGTCAAGGAAAAGAACGGACATAAGATGAATCTCGAGCTTATGCCGAACAAAAAGACCAGAGGCAGAAAGAAACTCACTGTATAAAGGAGCAGGTATGAACATCAACAAAGCGGAGTTTGTCACATCGTATGCGAATTTCAAACAGATACCAAAGTCCGACAGGCCGGAGATAGCCTTTTCGGGACGCTCAAATGTGGGTAAAAGCTCGCTGATAAACAAGATATTCAACCGCAAAAACCTTGCAAGAGTCAGCTCGATGCCGGGTAAGACCGTGACGATAAACTTTTATTCGCTTGAAAATATCTATATCGTTGACCTGCCAGGCTACGGCTATGCAAATGTCTCAAAGTCGGAAAAGAAAAAGTGGGGCGACCTTATCGGCGGCTACCTTGGCGACGGCGAAAGAGACCTTGCGCTTGTGTTCCAGCTGATAGATATGCGCCACGCACCGTCGAAAGACGACCTGCAAATGCTCGATTTTCTTATCGACAGCGAGATACCTTTTGTTGTTGTGTTCACCAAGGCGGATAAGCTCAAACCCACCCAGCGCAAAGAACGTATGGAAAGCTTTAAAACAGAGATACCCTGCTTTGAGGACATAACATATGTTGAGTTTTCAGCTGTCACCGGTGAGGGCGTTGAAGAGATACGCGGGATAATCGAGGACGTCGCGCAGGATGACGGCGAAACAGAGGCTGATACCGAACAGCCGCAGACTGATTATAACGGCGGTTTTCTTACGCCTAATAAGAAAATTTAGAATTTGTTCATAATTGGTTTTTAAATCTCCTTTACATTTCATCGCTTTTGTGTTACACTTTGATTATGGTTTAACACTTTACATTATGAAATGTTAAAGGAGACTTTTGTTATGAAAGAACGTATGGAAATAAAGAACCTTGATGACCTCTACGAAGCAATACTGCATCTTGAAACGGTGGAGGAGTGCAGATCGTTCTTTAAAGATTTGTGTACTATCCCCGAGCTTAAAGCGCTTTCGCAGAGATTTCAGGTTGCGAGAATGCTTATGGATAACCACGTCTACAGCGAGATAGTTCACGAAACAGGCGCGTCTACCGCTACTATAAGCCGCGTGAACAGATCACTCACATATGACGGAAGCGGCGGATACAGCATCGTCTTTGAAAAGATGAATAAAGAGAAAGAGAACGAAAACAAGTGATGAACGCTGACAATACGGGCTACGAGAGCTTTGCACGGTTTTATGATGCGCTGACAGACAATGTCGGCTATGATAAAATCGCACAGCTTGTTCATACGCTCGTGCAAAAGTATGCCGATTATAAAGAGGTCATTCTTGACCTCGCCTGCGGTACGGGCACTTTGAGCGAAAAGCTCGCGCAAAAAGGCTATGACGTTGTGGGCGTTGATAACTCTCCCGAAATGCTTGATGCGGCACAGCAAAGGCTTGACGGAAAGGAATTGCCCGTAACTCTGCTTTTGCAGGATATGACCGAGCTTGACCTTTACGGCGCGGTGGATTGTACGGTCTGTCTGCTTGACAGCCTTAATCACCTGAACAATAAACAACAACTTCAAAAAGCCTTTGAGCGTGTGTCAATGTTCACATGCGACGGAGGCTTGTTTGTATTTGATGTTAATACCGAATATAAGCACAGGCAGGTGCTTGCAAACAACGCCTTCAATTTCGATAAGCAGGATTTCTTCTGCGCGTGGCAGAACGAGCTTTCAGATAACGGCGATGTGCATATCTATCTTGACTTTTTCTCAAAGGACAAAGACGGCAGATACACAAGGTACAGCGATGACTTTACCGAGATACTGTTTGATGATGATTTTATCCAAAGCGAGCTTGCGAGAAACGGCTTTGAGCTGATAGGGAAGTATGACGACTTCTCGCTTGAACCTGTAAAGGAAACGAGCCAGCGCGTGCTTTGGGTGTGCAAAAAGAAAAACAAGGATATTTAAGGAGAATGACCCGTATGGGAAGAATTGTTCGTGCAATAAGCAAAGATGCGTCGGTGGTGTGCAGCGCTATCGACGGTAAGGATATAGTTGCAAGGATAGAACAGATACACAAGACCTCGGCTGTCTGCACGGCGGCGCTCGGCAGACTTGCTATGGGTACATCGCTGCTCGGCTTCGGTCTTAAGGGCGAAAAGGACAGCGTGACCGTGCGAATGGAGGGCGGCGGTCCTGCGGGAGCGCTTATCTGCGTTTCCGACAGTTTCGGTAATGTAAGGGCTTACATTCAGAACCCTGTCGTTGAGCTGCCGTTGAACGAAAAGGGTAAGCTCGATGTCGGCGGCGCAGTTGGCAAAGACGGTACTTTGAGCGTTGTCAAGGACCTTGGCTTGAAAGAGCCTTACTGCGGACAGGTGCCGATAGTTTCGGGCGAGGTCGCCGAGGATATAACAAGCTATCTTGCTTTGAGCGAGCAGATCCCGAGCGTGTGCGCTTTGGGCGTGCTTGTTAATCCCGACCTGACAGTAAACTGTGCAGGCGGTTTTTTAGTGCAGCTGCTGCCGTTTGCACCCGAAAGTGCGATTGACCAAATTGAAAAGAATATTAACTCAATGCAGTCTGTAACACAAATGATTTCAAGCGGAATGACCACCGAGGAGATAGCCCTCAAAGCGCTTGACGGACTTGAACCGAATATACTTGACGATTTCAAGGTAGAGTACAGGTGTGACTGCTCAAGGGAAAGGGTTGAAAAAGCACTTATCTCTCTCGGCGAAAAAGATCTTAAAGAAATGGCTGAGGATCCTGAAACACAGGTCGAGTGCCATTTCTGCGACAAGAGATATGTATTTACTTCGGACGAACTGATACAGCTTGCCGAAAATGCTAAAAAATAATAACACTCAGGGGAGATATGAATGAAAACAGCGCAGATCATTCTGGTAATAGTGCTTTTTGCTTTATCGGCTTTACTTGCATTTGCAGGGGTAAGACAGCTTCAATGTAAAGGCTATTGCTTTAACAATGCCTATATCTATGCCTCGGAAAAAGAAAGAGAGCAGACCGATTTTACACCATATTATAAACAGTCGGGCAAGGTGCTGCTTATGCTTTCGGGACTGTTTGCTCTGAACGGCGTGCGTGTTATCTTCAAATTGAAATTTTTGTTTTACGTTTCAATAGTTCTTATAGCCGGTATACTTGCATATGCTATAGTGTCGTCTGTGAGAATAGAAAAGCATAAGTGAATTTCCTGCATAAAAAATTGCAAAAAACGCTTGACAAATCATCGGTTATGTTGTATAATAAATTTCGTCACTTAAAGCAGTGACGATGTTGGGGGTATAGCTCAGCTGGGAGAGCATCTGCCTTACAAGCAGAGGGTCACAGGTTCGATCCCTGTTGTCCCCACCATTTTGGCCGGGTAGTTCAGCTGGTTAGAACGCTAGCCTGTCACGCTAGAGGTCGTGGGTTCGAGCCCCATTCCGGTCGTTTGGATACTCTGTATCATTTCAAGTAACCTGTCCTACTTTTAAGTTTACAGAGTTACGCCTCTGTAGCTCAGTAGGTAGAGCAGGGGACTGAAAATCCCCGTGTCGATGGTTCGATTCCGTCCGGAGGCATAAAAAATATGCGGCTTTAGCTCATCTGGTAGAGCGCCACCTTGCCAAGGTGGAGGTAGCGAGTTCGAGCCTCGTAAGCCGCTTCATATGGCGCTATAGCCAAGTGGTAAGGCGTAGGTCTGCAACACCTTGATCCCCGGTTCAAATCCGGGTGGCGCCTTTGAGAGCTGCACAAATGTGCGGCTCTTTATTTATGCGCAAATATGATATTGTGCTTATCGACAAAAAAGGTTCAACTTTCTGCCACGTTATAGTTAACATCACGAATCGCGAAAAAGTTCGAAAAAAGCCTTGACAATGACGCTCAAAAGTGTTATTATAATTAAGCTGTCTGAATAAAAAAGACGGCTAAAAATATCACGAAAAAGACTTGACAAATAGTTTGATTAGTGATATACTAATAAAGTTGCACAGCGTAAAGCCTGTACAGCGAACAGTATCTTGAAAATTGAACAATAAACGAAACGAAACCCTTGGAAATACTTTGAGTAAAAATCGAAGTAGGAAGAAGTCAAGCAGAAGACGAAAAA
>OMXI01000080.1 GCA_900314975.1 uncultured Eubacteriales bacterium
GCAAGAGCCGAGAATGGCGAGCTGACGCAGGAGGAGCAGGCTACCCTTGATATGCTGACATCTCCCCTGCCGGACGAGCTGAAAGAGCTGTTTGAATAAAAGATTTCACATCAACGATGTGCGAGCTTGATAAAATGCAATAAGCCTTGTTCTCTGCGGCACCGCACTTTTCGCTGCCCTCTTGCTGAAAAACTGCACAAGAAACCGCAGGCTTTTTTGTGCGGTTTTTCATAGAAAATAATTGTAAAATGTGGTATACTCAAAATAACCTATTTAAATTGGAGGTTTTGATATGAAGAAAAAACTGCTGTCACTAATTCTCTCTATTTGTATGGTGATAAGCTATGCCACCTTGCTGCCGCAAGGGATTTTAAACAATAGCACAAACATATCTGCCAGCGCATTATCTAATGGAGACTACGAATACGTAGAGCTTGATGACGGAACGGTCGCTATTTCAGGATACTCCGGTTCTGCAAAAACTCTTTCCCTGCCTCAGAAGCTTGGCGGAAAAACAGTTACTGCGATCAGCGAGGAAGCATTTAAAAGCAAACCTATCAAATCAGTTACCTTATCAAGTTCCATAAGATCGATCGGAGATGAAGCTTTCGCCAGCTGCAAATCACTTGAGAAAGTGCAGATACCCGAGGGAAAGCTTAAAACCATAGGATCGTATGCCTTTTTTGACTGTACCTCTTTAAAAAGCATTACTATTCCCAAATGTGTAGAAGAGATCGACGGGTGGTTCACTTTGGGATATGATGCACAACGAAATAAAATAGAGAATTTTATACTTTATTGCTACGAAGGCACTGCCGGCGAGAAATATGGTATGGAATATCATATCAACTATGTACTACTCGACCGCTCCGAACCGGAAGGCTGGAAGGAATGCGGAGCTGCAAAAATAGAAAACTATCACGCCATAACGCAAACAACAAAGCTTTATCCCAACGCCAAAAACAACGGTGTCTATTGGGTCGATAATAATGTCTTTTACTTTGCATCTGCCAAAGATGGCAAAACAACAATAATAAGAAACTTTCTTGACGATTATGAACACATAGACGGTGTATATGTATGCGGAAACAAAATGTATCTTGCCGGTTATTACTCCTATGATGATTCTTTTGAACCTTTTTACATAGTATATGATCTCGACTCACGCACTCAGCTTAAACGAATAGCAACTGACAATAGCGCCGTTTCTATTGCGGCTGATTCAAAGGGTAATGTGTTCATCGGAAACTACGTTAATATCACTATGTATAACAGCAGCGGCAAATCCGTAGCGACATTTACTCCGACTGATTATTTTAGCAGGGTAAATGACTATTACGGAGCAAACCCACGCTATGATGTGGTCGGATACGACGAAACAAAAGGTTTGCTGTTTTTTGAATGCTCAAGACCTATTAAGGACTTGACTTGGGTAATTAATTATAATGTAGTTGAATGTATTGCCGTGAAGAACAACAAACTCACATATATGCCAAACTGCGCCCTGAGAATAAGCAATATATTCGGAACTCAGCATACGCTGTCGGCTGAAGTGATCGGCGGAAGTTTTCTTGCAACAGCTAATGATCATGTCACCGTTTTTGACTTATCTGCTGTCGATACAAGTAATACAGACAGTACACTGCCGATCACAATGCAAAAAGAAAGAAAAAATCTTGAAAGCGGCGAAGATGATTATAATGTGCTTGGATGGGACCCTAATCGTGTCTCTGATAGGGCAAGCATAGGTGTAAGGACGGTTTACAACCCGTCCACAGATTCAATTTTGATGTATGGTAATTCCAACAAGATCTATGAGTACGACAAATATGGAAATAAGCTGACCGAGTATAACACGATAGCTCATGTGTTTTCTATGGAAAGGATCGGCGACCAGATAGCCGTGGGGTACTGTAATTGTTCAAACGGGTACTATTTCCAGCTGCTTGACTGGAAAAGTATGTACCCTAAAAAAGTTTCCATCACAGGTTCTACACACAGTTTGAAAGTCGGTCAAGCGCTGAAGCTTAATGCATCTACCGATTCCGCTCTTAAAATAGCCATTAAGTGGACGAGTAATGATGCCAAGATCGCAACAGTTTCATCAGACGGAAAGGTTTACGCAACCGGCATCGGCACAACAACTATTACTGCTGCTTCACAAAACGGCGCAAATGCAAAATTTACAATAACTGTGACAAAAAACGCTGCACTTATGTCACCTGATATACAAATAAAAAGCACAGGAGCCAAAAGCAACAATGCCTCAGAAAATGATTACGAGATCTGGTCGGATGTCAACAGATCATATCTTTACGAGGACAGCTCTAAGAACCTTTGGAGAGCTGAATACATCGGCTCAAAAATAACCGTTGAAAAGTATTCAGCAGGCGCTTCAAAGCTGCTTGAGAAATACTCCGTAACGCCCGAGCTTTCTCTGTTCGGCGGTATATATTTCAGCACCGACTACAACTATGTCGTTACCGGTCAGACTAATCCCAATGCAAGCGACAATGTTGAGGTGCTGCGCATAACCCGCTACACAAAGGACTGGAAGAAAAAAGACCACGTCAGCGTCAAAGGTGCAAACACATCTACGCCGTTTAGAGCAGGCTCGTGCAGGTTCACCGAGATAAACGGAAAAATATATATCCACACCTGCCACGAGATGTATCCTGACGAAGACGGCACCTGCCATCAGGCAAATATGACCTTTGTACTTGATAAAGCTAAAATGAAAGTTATCAAGTCGCAGTATGGTGTCTCTAACCTCTCTACCGGATACGTCAGCCACTCGTTAGACCAGTTCGCCGCAAACGACGGCACTTTTGTCTATCGTGTCGATCACTCACAGGGTTTGAATCTCACCATGAACGGTCTGCTGCTCTCGACCAACGGTATAACTATCTCGCTTGTAAAGGACGGCAATGAGCTTACCAATGTCGAAGTGTATGTCCCCATAAGAACAGGCAACACCGTGAGCAACTACACTGGCATAGCACTCGGCGATTTTAATATATCCAAAGAGAGCCTTATTGTTGCTTATACAAGAGACATCAATAGTTCTCCCGACCAAAGAAATGTTTACGTCAGCATTACAGACAATAATACCATAATATCAAAGCAGGTACAGCTCACAAACTTTACAAAAGACACAACGACAAGAGCAGGCACACCTCAGCTTATCAAGGTAAGTGATTATCTGTTCGCTGTGCTTTGGGAAGAGTATGACAAACAGAAAAACACCTATTGCGTAAAGGCTATGCTTATCGACGGGCAAGGCAACAAATGCTCGGCAGAGGGCAAGATGAATGCCCGACTCTCCGACTGCGAGCCGATACTCTGCTCCGACGGCTGCATAAGGTGGTATGTCACAAACAACAGCTCCCCTGTGTTCTATTCGATACAGCCGTTTGAAATAGGCACTCTGCACGAGCACAATTTCTCAAAAAGCGAGATAACCAAACAACCG
>OMXI01000005.1 GCA_900314975.1 uncultured Eubacteriales bacterium
GTCTTGCATAAGGCTCGGCGTTAGCATGCCTATTTTATTGTTTCATATTTTCTGTGAAAATTTTCATCTTAGGCTTGACAATTGATAGTCGGTCTGCAACAGATTTTTCCTACGCCAATAGGCATTCTGCAGGGGCTGCATAGTGCAGAACGCCGACAGCCGCTTAACTGCACATTTTTATCACTTCCTTTCTGCCTCACAGACGCTCACAAATGCGCTGTGAGGCGTTTTGTTTTACTGCTCGGCGGTTTCCCCGACATCAATAAACTTGCGGCACACGCTGCCGTACAGCCGCCTCTCGATCTCTTTTCTGTCAAGCACCGCGACATTTTTCTGCACGGTCGGCGAGACTCTGACGGTTGTTGTGTTGCTTTTCCCGTTGGAAATAATGATCCCGTCCTCTACAAGCTGCTTGATCAGATTTGTTTTTCCGACTGCAAATCCGTCGCCGATCTCTTTTGAGAACCTGTTGATCTCGGACATCACCGCGTTCATTATTAAATAGTAATGCGAGTCATCAGCGTAACCGATGAATCCTTTGCGCGAGGTATCTTCGTTGTTTCCGAGGGAATTGAGCGAGCATCTTCCGCTGTCAAGCAGACTGGTAAGCTTATCACAGAACTGATAACTGAGGCTTTCGTTCTCCACAAGTCCGCTGCTCTGACGGATATTTTCGATCAGTATCTCATCAAAAGTTCTGAGGTAACTAATGACATCCCCGCTGCCTAACTGACCTTTGTCGCAGAGATAATCAAGGAGAATATCGAATCCGACCTTCAGACAGGCAAGCATTTCAGGCATGCGGGTGTGGAATATTATCTTCCGTTCCGACAGCATTTCCGTCATCTGAGTGCGGTAGGAAATAAAAAGTGCAGAGAGCTTTTTCACAAACTCATCTGCACTAACAAGATATTTTTCCTTGATCCAATCGACATAGCCGCGCATAATTCCGTTCAGTATTCCGTCAGCGGCGAGCTGCTGATACTCCGAAAGCAGTCTGAGATCAACGTCACCTTCCTTCATTTCAAGAATGAAATACCGTGCAAGACCCGACTGAGAAATGTCCGGAACAACCTCGGAAGTTATCAGACCCATTCCCATAGGCGGCTTGCTGGGCTTCTGTTCTGCCCGGAAATCAAGGCGGCTTCTGCCTGTCCTGTCGCCGTAGTAGCGGGAAAGATTCTGTGCGGTGTTGTTCATTTCAGCGTTTCCGTACCGGCTGCTGGGGTGAAGATCGTCGATGACAGCCAGCACATCTTTGGTGTAATAGACGTTTGCAAGGGTGCTGTTTGCAGTATCGTGAAACGAATTCGGCAGGTTGCTTGCGTTGAAATATCCGAAGAAGGAATTGAAAAGTGCAGCGGTACTTGACTTTCTTGTTCCTGTTCTTCCGACAAGTGCCGTGAGAAACTTTGGCATACAGTTACCCAAACACATAAAATGTTCCAGCGGAGCAACGAAGGTCACAGCCAGCAGCGGAAGCATAAGTCTCTGAGGAATAACGCCTTCCTCGAGCATAGCGGTGAGATAAATAAGGTCGGAATCAGAACACTTTTTGCCGAAGCGGTACGGTTTCAGCTTGCCCTGCAGCTCGACAGTCAGCGGGCTGTCGTCCTGCGGCATTAAGAAATAGTACTCGCCGTCGATCAGTCTCCAGCCTGTCTGCGAGTAAACAGTCCGAAAGACAATCTCCGCTCTGGTCATTGTAATAGCGTGTCGGATGTGAGCGGCGGCGTTGTTTGTCGGCGAGTAAGATCCCAACGCTCCCCACTGTTCCAGCAGCCATTTCATACTTACCATCTCGTCTGCCCTGACCATGACAGGCGTCAAGGTCACACCGCTGGCATGCTCCGCAGTGACCTCAAACACCTTCCTGCGCTCGGTCCCGTCATCATAAGTGATCTCGGAACGCAGAACAGGAAGGTAATCGCAGAGCTTGACCTTGACAGTCTTTCCATTTTTGATGACCTCTTCATAGAGGCATCCGTCCTTTGTGAAGTACGGCTCTTTGTAAAGAGTGCCGTCGAACTTATTGTTTTCAGCAGTCATATTTAAGACCTCCTCAAAAAATATTTGATACCCGCCCGCACTCCGCCGATAAAAATGCGGGAGCAGTATTCATATTCTGAGGGAGCCTTTGCTGAACACATTTTTATTATGCCGACGTCCGGCACTGCCGCTCCGACACAATAATCAAGGCGAAAAAAGAAAAGATCGGGGGTATCCTCCCGAACTCGCATATTTCTATACCGACGCAACGTAAACAACGTATCTGCGAAGTTTGAGAGCTTTTTTGTTTTCAACCGACGCCATAACGGAAACATACCGCTCGCATAACAGACAGCAATTTCTGAAAGACTTTTCAGACAAAATGAGGGAGCAGTATATTTATCCTGTCAGACACCGTTTCAGAACACTTTTTCAGCGTATCAGATAATGCGGTTTTCGGCTCAGAAGCCGAGGACATACCGGAATGAGCCGGCTATATATTTTCATAACGGTTCTATACCAAGGCAAACAGCGCAGGTGCGAGGTTTGCTGCGGTTTGGTAGATTGTTAGAAAAAATATGAGGGATAGGGAAATTTCAAAGTGCCAATCAAAGTGCCACAGTGGCACTTTGAATAATGAATGACAGTTCCTTTCTCTTTTCGCCTATATATATTTCAACTGTTATTACTGTCACAACCGTCACAACTGTCATCGTAAATGACAACATTCCGGTTTCGGTTCCCTTATCCTTAATGATGTCACTATTGTCATTGATGTCATCCGGACATAATCGAAGCGGCTATCTGTACAGCCCATTGTACTCGTTTTAGCCTGTTTTACTTAACTGTCCCAAAAATTATACACACATCTGAGAAGATATGTGATATAATATAGCTAAGATAATTATGGGGGTGATGTAATGCACAAGTGCTGGTTCAAGATCTATGAGCTGTCTGTCCGGGCGATGCTGGCGTATGCCAAGCCCAACAGCGGCGGATCGTACTACTTTGACCTGGACAGAGCTGCCGCCGGGAACTGCATCAAGCTGCCAGTCCGCGAACAGGAGGAAAACGCTCTGTTCGATCAGCTTATGATGTTGCGTAAACATGATTTCAAGGGAAAAGAGGGCGAGGTCGTTTCCGAGCTTTTGGAGATCATCTTCTTTGCGGATTTCTCCGGCATCTTTGACCGCAGCTCCGAAAGCCCTTACTATGCAGGCTTGCAGGAAAAGGCAAAGTCTTTGTTCAGACCCGGCAGCGTTTATCTCGACCTCGGCAGCGGCAGACAGTGCTACCGTGCCTTTGAACGCTCACAGAGCATGAGCCGCAAGTCGATGCTTTCCTTTATCCGCGCAGATCTGTATAACAGCATCTATGAGCGCATCACCCTCGGAATGAAGATCGGAGAATGTCAGCTCAGCAAGCTCTATGCCTACAACGGCCTGATGCTCTCAGGCGGAGTGCGTATTGACGTCCTCGGACTTGATGCAAAAAAGGTGATCGTGGTCGATAATCCCGAATACCAGACCCCCGAAACTGATGTGATAACTGTTGAGGAAAGAGGCCTCAACAGCGGATATATGAAATATGAGCGGGTGGAGCGCAGGCAGAGCATCACTGTTCTCGGTTTTGACGGCGAGGGGCTTATCTCTCCGAAGCTTGCAGCACAGATCTGCAGACAGCTCGGTGAGGATCACACCTCGTTTCAGATCCGTCTGCCGTATATTAAGGGTATGCTGCACTCTGTCAATTTCCACAACTATTTCAAAAGCTCCGATACAGATACTGTCACGGACATCTTCGGTGTGAAGCACAAGGCCTCGGAGGTCGGGATCATCCTGTCGAAGAGTATGGTCAAGTGCTGCGACTGGCTGAAAGGCAGTAATATGTCCTGGGAGGATTACTGGGAGGCATTCAAGCGTTACGGTCATGCGCTATATATTTCCGGCACGATAGGCAACGACAACAGCGGCAGGACGGAGTTGAATTATCAGTTTCTGAACACGCTGTCCCTCACCGCTGATGAGTTCCGTCCCCGTGATCTTCCGCTGACCTTTCCGGCTGATGATGATCGCGAATGGCTGACCAAAGCAACGGAGCAGGAGTATTATCAGCTCTGCTGTGACAGTGACTACCGCCGGGATTTCTTCCTTTCAAAACGCCCTGACAGGAACAGCCGGGAACGTTATCTCATTGATCTTCTCCGGAAAAACCCTAAGCTGATCGCCGAGAGCTACTACACCGATATGCTGAAAAAGAAGGCGGACAAGGTGCTGCGCAATTATGCCCTCGGGCGGCTCACGGTGTCGGGGTACAACCGCTATCTGTCGGGTGATCTGCTGGAATTTATGCACAGGTTCATAGGCCGCCCGGGATTCTTTGTTAGAAGGAAACAGATAGACTTCAGAGAGGCAACTATCGTTGTTAACTTTGCAGCAGATTCCTTCTACGCTCCCGGAGCAAAGTTCGGCGACCCGGAGGGCTGTACCCTGCTGCGCAATCCGCATATTGCAAGGAACGAAGAAATACAGCTCAGGCCGTATATCAAGCCGGAGAATATGCGGAGATACTTTCTCAAACAGCTTGACGAGACGGTAATGATAAACTGGGACACACTGACAGCCGAGCGTCTCGGCGGTGCGGATTTTGACGGCGATATGGTCAAGATCATAACCGACGGGACCGTGAACCGCTGCGTCCGCCGCAACTATGACGGCGAAGTCAGGACTGCGAACAATATCCCGCTCTTGAAGATTCCCTCCGCTGAACCTGTTCTCAGTGATGCCAACGACTGGGAGGCGTGGTTTGAGACAGTTAAGAACACCTTTTCTTCCCGGGTGGGACAGATCTCCAACGCGGCGCTGAACAGGAGCATTATCGCCTACAACGAAAACAGCACCGCCGAAGAACGTGAGCGGTGCCGTAAGGAAACAGAGATCCTTGCTATCCTGACAGGCCTGGAGATTGACTCTGCCAAGACGGGAGTAAAGCCCGATCTGTCGGAATACCTCGGCAGGAAGAAGGTGCCGCCGAGCAGGTTCCTTAAATACAAGGCTCTCCTTGAAAAGTCGGAGAGACCCCGGGAGTTCTACGAGCCTGTCTATGGTGAACAGTTTAAGAAATTCTTTGAAGACACCGACTGGGACAAGGTGGATTCCAACCTTGAGCGTCTGCCGTGGCTGGCTTACAACCTCGGACAGAACATCACGTTCAGGGAGGACGATCCCGCCGCGGACAGCGAGCTTTTCACCTTCGCCGTTTCTCCCGACTGGAAGGAACAGCTTGACGATAATGTTCTGAAAAACATATCCGAGCTGATAAAGATTTACAACAACGTACTTAAACGCATACGGTACTGCCGCCAGCCTTCAAAATCCAAGGCGGGGCAGAGTGATATCCGCCGTATCCTGTATATGCGCGGGCAGAGCGACGATTACGATATCGACGAGCTTTACGCCGCGGTCTCGGAGATCTCCGCAGAGCGCATTGAGAAGATCAGGGCGGAGATCAGGTCGCAGAAATGGCATATAGCCGACCCTGCAAAGCGCGAGGAGCTGGTATCGTTATGGCTGCCGGAGCTGTCGGACTATTACGAACTGTTCTGCGATTTCAGATGCTGCGGATTCCGTATCTTAGGCGATCTGATAAGCGACACCGACGATGCGAACATTCAGTCTGAGGGCAGGCGGTTTATCCGTAAAAATGACCCGGAACAGTTCAGAACGATGATGACGGCGTACCTTGAAAAGCCCGCGCACGTTACTTACCGAGAGGCTGTCGCTGCGAAGTGGCGTGAGCTGCTGGACAGCACTGTCAAGCCGGATACGGCGATCAAGTATCTTGCTGCCCTCGGCAAGCGGAGAGAACTTTTGGAATTGTACTATGACAGGCTTGAAAAATACATACGGAGGTGGAGAGATGCTTAACGAGATTGAAGAATTCAAGGCTTACACAGGCAAGCCGAAATACACAAGCGACGGCAAGAGCGACATCTCCTACCTCGGCAGGTTCACCTTCGAGATGATGAAATCCTTTGAAGGCCTGCAGCGGGTGCTGACTATCATAGCGAGGGGTTATCTCCACAGCGGCGGGAACCCTTATGACAACGTTGAGCACGCCCGTCGGGCGCTGTGTGCGTGGTGCAGCCTGCCGGGGAAGAATCCCGAAGGCGAAGAAAACAGCTGGAGATTCAAGACCAATTTCGGAGAGTACAACGGTGAGTTCCCGGAGCTTGTCACCAAGGACGGCAGGGGCTGGTTTTACAGGCACGTTCACAAGGTCATCGGCTTTGTGGAGACGCATGGAGACAAGGCTTCAAAGGCTTCAAAGGATTCCGTGGCACTGCTCAGAACCGACTTTGACGGTAAATGGCGGAGCAAGGTCATTCAGTATCAGATACCGATCTTCTCTCCCGGCACAAAGGGACGCTGGATACTGCGGTTTGATGACATCATCGGGGATGCGCTCGAGCAGGGCGAGCTTCGGGACAAGACCTTTTTCTTCTCCGCCGATCAGGAGGAGCGGATCAGGTCGGCGCTGCCGAAAGAGTTGCCCTATCATATCGCGGCGACGGTGCTGGCCTACACCATCGCCAACAAGCCCGAGGACAGCGACTGGACGGTCCTGGCGATGACCAATTTTGACGCATATTTCGGCACGACCAGCTTCAGCCGTCGGCTGATCAGGATGATACCCGAGAGCCTGTTCATCCGCAAGAAGGACGATACCTGCGGGGTGAGCAGGGGGAAGGCTTTGATATGATGTATTTTTGCTCTCATTACTAAATTCAATTCTTTTTTTACATAATACACATAAATTATATTGCAAAACAGGCTGTAATATGTTATAATATAATATGTATATATAAAAATCCTTTGCGGGTGAGTGAATAATTTATGTCTAATAAAAACAAAAAGCCATTACGTGTTTTTGAAGCTTTTGCCGGTATAGGAGCACAGGCCTCTGCTCTTGAGCGAATGAAGATCAATTATGAGATCGTTGGCATAAGTGATTGGTTTATCGATGCAATTGAATGCTATGCTGCTATACACTGTAACGATGTTGAAGTTGAAGTTCCTGAAGATATTAAAGAAGTCGACAAGTATCTTTCAAGGTTTACATTCAGTGCCAATTCTGTAAAGCCTGCAAATATGAAACTTCTAACAGAAGATCAGCGGCGGGATTTATACAGAGCAAATAAAAAAGCCAAAAATTATGGCTCTATAACAGATATAAGCGGTAAGGATCTCCCAAAAATTGATTTAATGGTATACAGCTTTCCTTGCCAGGATCTATCAACCGGAGGACTTGGAAAAGGAATGAAAAAAGGTTCCGGAACCAGATCGGGATTGTTGTGGGAGATTGAGCGTATACTTAAGGAACTAAAAGAACTTAATAGATTACCGAAGTATTTGCTACTTGAAAACGTCAAAACAATCAAGGCCGACAAAAATCTTCAGGATCTTAATCAATGGTTAGATTTCCTTTCTTCAATAGGATACAGTAATAATGACTGCATGATATTGAATTCTTTAGATTTTGGAATCCCGCAGGACAGAGAACGTGCGTTTATAGTAAGCCATTTAGGCAAGCAATTAAATATATCCCGAAAAATAGAAAAACAGAAGCAGGAACGAAAATTCAAAATCAAAAATTTTATTAAAGCAAATTACAGCAATAAAACATATAAGTTAGAAGCAGATATAGCTCAGTTAAATAAAACCCCGTCTCGTGATGTGATGTGGAAAATTAACGGAAAAGACATTACAAATCAGACCATCATCCGAACCATTACCTGTAATATGGATCGTACTCATACAGCAGCTTTGTTTAAATACAATGGACCAAAGGGAGATACATATCGAAGACTGACAATGAGGGAAGCATTTCTATTGATGGGCTTTACTGAAGATGAGTATGCACAGGCAGCAGCCTTAAATTACAGTTATCGGAAATTGAATAAACTAATAGGCAATTCTATTGTTGTAAATGTATTACAAGCAATTTTTGAAGCAATGTTTGGAGAAAAATATAGAATAGATACTGTATGACATAAAAAGGATCTGAAAATATGAGTGAATTAGTAGAAAGGTTTTTTCCAGCCAAAGCATTATTAACTGGCTTAAGAGCTGTAGGTTACAGTTTTTCTTCTGCTGTTGCTGATATAATTGATAACAGCATTTCGGCGAATGCTACTGAAGTTTATATTTTTTCGGATCCGTTGGTAAGTATTCCATATTTTTGCTTTTTGGACAACGGACATGGGATGTCATACGATGAGCTTGACAATGCTATGTTACCCGGCTCTGACCGTTCTGATAAGATCGAATGTGAAAAAGAATTGGGACGGTTCGGTCTTGGATTAAAATCAGCATCTCTCTCACAATGTAGAGAATTCATTGTAGTTAGTAAAAAGAACGGCCAAATAAATGCAATGTCTTTTGATTTGGATATTATTGAAGCAAATAATAAACTGCTCCTAAAACAGCTAAACAAAGAAGAGATTGATGAACTGCCGCAAATTCAGAAGCTGTTAGAATATGAATCGGGAACCTTAGTTGTTTGGAGAAAATTCGACAAGATAAGAAGTCTGGCCAAAAACTTTGAAGACAGTTTTAGGGCTGCGGTCTCTGAATCTCAAAGACATGTTGAATTAGTGTTTCATAGATTTTACAAACAGGTAGCTATATATTACAATAACGGAAGAATCAACAGAAGAGATCCTTTTTTAATTGATTCTGTCGGGCGTCAGCAAACAGGAAGAACATCTACAATAAATGTTGACGGATCTGTTATTACAATAATCCCTTATACATTACCGTTTGCTAATACTCTGACTAAAGAAGAAAGGGATCTGTTAGGCAATCCTAAAAGTATTTATGATGAGCAAGGTTTTTATCTGTATCGAAACAGAAGACTAATATCCTGGGGCAATTGGATGCGGATGGGTATTAGAAGTGAGTTGAATAAGCTCGCAAGAATATTGGTTGATATTCCTTCATCACTTGATGAAGTGTGGATGCTTGATGTTAAGAAGTCCTCTGCAAGAATTCCAGACAAAATTAAAGATCAAATTAAGTGCGCAGTGGAAGACTCTATAGTAAGAAGTAAACGTGCCACAAAATATCCCGGTCATAAAGAACAATCGATTGAAAACAAGATTTGGGAAAGAATCGATGTGAGAGACGGTATAGTAAAATATCAGATCAACCGAAAAACTCCGACAATAAAGGCTTTGTATGAAGAGTTAGGAGAAGGTCAAAAAGATCTGTTTGAGATTGTCCTTTCTCAAATTGAAACTTATATCCCGAAATACTCAATAGTTAATGACAATATGGATTCTCTTAATATTGCTAACAGTGGGGATGACTGTGAAGAGGAGCGGCTTATTGAAGAAATTATCCAGCTAATAGATATTTGCCCGCCTGACAATAAGATGACCTTTTTTGAGGAAATATTCCTATCGGAAGCTTATCAAAAACTTAGAAGTAAAAAAGATGCTATAAAGAAAAGGGTGTTCATAGATGATTGACCTTAAAGAAAAAAACGCTGAAGGAATTAAAATAACATTTGATATGTTATATCGGATGCTTAACGGCGCAAAGTGTACACATACAGAAGTCATTGAGAAAACGCAAAGAATACTTGAAATAAGTATGCCGGATATTGATTCAGATGCGGAAAAAGAAGCGGTTGTTAATGAAATCGTTAATATGTATGAGACAGAAATCGGTATACACATCTATGCTCCGGACGTATTGGTCAAGGATAAACAGACGAAGTATTGGTTATATAAAATCAAACCGGAAATCACGCATTCGTATTTTAACAGATATAAGAATTTTTTGAGCAATGACGGGTTCTCTCCCAAAGCAATTGAAGATATTGAAAAGTCCAGTGAAGAAGTGCTGTCGCAGTGTGCCAATCCTTGCAATGCAAGCGGAATAGATAAAAAACGGGGACTGGTAATGGGTGATGTCCAGTCAGGTAAAACAGCAAATTATCTTGGCTTAATAAATATGGCATTTGATTACGGCTACAGAATAGTTGTTCTTTTGGCAGGAAGCACTAATTCATTGCGCCTGCAAACTCAAAAAAGAACCGATAGCGGTGTTATTGGAGCAAAAAGTGATACTATAGGTAATGAGATAGAATATATCGGAGTCGGCTTTAATACAAAAGACTATTTTGCCGTGCCGTTCACAAATCAAGCAAATGATTTTGCTAAATTTATACAGAAAAACTTGAACGTCGGTATCGGTGCAATTAAAAAACCCGTTGTCCTTGTTGTGAAAAAAGTCAAATCAATTCTTGAAAGTGTCGGTGAAAGACTTCAGTCTGCTTTGGAGGATAAAGGATTAGAAACAAAAAATATATTAATAATTGACGATGAGGCTGACTATGCATCAGTTAATACCGCCAAACCGGACAGAGAGCCGACTTCAATTAATAAATGCATAAGATCTATTTTTAATAAATTCCCTATTGCAACTTATGTTGGGTATACAGCTACTCCGTTTGCAAATATTTTTATTAATCCGTTTGACGACGATCTTGAAAACCTTGATTTATTCCCTTCAGATTTTATTGTACAGTTGAACGCACCAAGTACGTATTTTGGAGGTAGAAGAGTATTTCCCAAAAACGAGAAATCATTACCGCATTGCCTCCGTTTGATAAGTGAAGAAGAAGATAATTTTCTTCCTGTAATTCATGACAGATATGCTGCTTATAACGGATTAGCGGATTCTTTAAAAGAAGCTATACATGCGTTTTTAATTAACTGTGTTATCAGAAATTTAAGAGGGCAGCCAAATAAACACCGAACCTTAATGATAAACATTACAAGGTTTAACGATGTTCAAGAAAAGGTAAGAGAAAAAGTTGAAGAATACATAGGCCTCCTTAAAGATTCTGTAGAACAACTTTGCTACAGATCCACAGAGGATTTTATAAAAAATCAAAGGCATAAAGCGATCTTTGATTTGTTTGATTCGGATCATTATAAAGATATAAGAGAAGGAAATGCGGAATTAGGTTATCCAGCAGTTTCGTGGAATCAAATTCAGGAAGGCCTATACGGCGAGATAACTCAAATTGAGACAGTAGTAATCAATTCTAAGAACGGAAGAATGGATAAGCGTGATCCTTCCGGTAAAAAGAAACGGTTTGATTACAGCGATTATGAAGAAAGCGGAGCAAGAGTCATTGCTATAGGTGGAATGGTTCTTTCAAGAGGATTAACACTCGAGGGTTTGATGACCAGTTATTACAGCAGAAATGCGGGGACATACGATACACTGCTGCAGATGTGCAGATGGTTTGGTTACAGACCGAAATATGAAGACCTTTGCAGAGTTTATTTAACTCAAGAAAGCATAGATCGATTTGATGCTGTGTTAGATGCAATAGAAGATCTCCGCGAACAGTTTAGAGAGATGGAGCGTCATGGCAAAACTCCTCATGATTTTGGTTTGATGATAAAAGAAAGCCCAGACACACTTGAAACCACATTACTTATTACTGCAAGGAACAAAATGAAAGGTACCGAAGTTGTTCCTCTCCATTTAAATTACGGAGGAGTATATGCTGATACTTCTAAGCTGTTAAAGAGTCCTACAGAGAACGCCCATAATTTGAAAGCATTTGAGGAGTTTTATGGCCACACCGCATTTTCTTTAACAAACAACAGATATATGGCGCGAGATGTATCAAAGTTTGATGTTGCTGAACTTATTAAATCGTTAAAAATTCCTTATGTCAATAAAAAATTTGATACAGAAGGTCTGTCTGAATATATTGAAAAAAGCGAGCAGTTCCCTTATTGGGATGTGGTAATAGCAACAGGTAATTCTGAGAAGTGCTTTATGGGTATTGAGGGATTAGGTGAAGTTGAGCGTAGTTTTCACATTAAGAATAGTACCGATCCGTATATTCGAATCGGTGGAACTAATAACCGTGTAATGGAGCCGAGTTTGTTTAATGCCGGACTGTGGTTGAGCAAAGAAAAAATTCAAATACTGTTAGAAGAAAAGAACCGCGAAACGCAGAAAGACCCTCCATACACTGATTTTAGTGCAACCGATTATTTGAAGAGACGGCAAACTCCTATATTGTTAATCTATCCTATTGATTTGAAAACAGATGCATCAGATTCGGAGATTACTGCGTTAGCTGTAAACGGTAATCAGAAAGAAGTAGTTAAAGAGAAGATTGAAAAGCAAAAGCAAGAAATAAAGGAAGCATTTGATAATCAGCCTTTGCTGGCTTTTGCATTCGGTTTTCCTGCTAAAGAATCTAAAGTGGTAGTTAATTATAGGTTAAATGCCGTAAAGATCAAACAACTTACGGACAATCTTGAAGTAGATGATGAGGATGAGGGGGTGGATGATGCCGATGATTGATATTGATAAGATTTATTCAGAATTAAAAGATGTAGTTCACGGAAATCAGAAAAAGATAACAGTAATTTCGCCTCTCGGTATATATTTTGGGTACAGCGAAGAAGGTTATATGCGTTTATCGTTCTTATCGACATGTTCCGCACCAAAAATTGAGTCAACAAGAACTTTGCGAGTTACCCAGAGTATGGAGCGTGAGCATACATATTGGACTTGCTTTGACCTTTTAGCTCCCGAGTACAAAATAGTGTTTTTTACCTTCGCCGAAAATCTTATTGAATCAGTAACCGATACTGTTACCGAACAGCAAGCACTGTCGCTGTTAAAGAAACGGTATATAACTTGGAAGGCAATGTTCAAAAAAGAGGCTGAGAGCGGTTACTCTCATAAAGAACTTCAGGGCCTGTTTGGAGAGCTGTATTTCATCAAGCATTATATGCTTGATAAATACGATGCGAGAACTGCGATTCAAGCATGGAGCGGAGCAGAAAGGAAAAGCAAAGATTTTTCAGTAGGTACAGAATGGTTTGAGATAAAAGCAGTTGGTGCAAATGAAAACAAAGTCGAGATTTCTTCGCTTGCTCAGCTTTCTTCGGACTATACGGGACATCTCGTCGTTATTCGTGTTGAAGCAATGTCAGATGAATTCAAGAATGGCGAGTCTTGTATAGGTGATTTGTTAAAGAGCATTATGGGACAGATAAACGATGAAACAGTTGAAGGCATTTTTATCAATAAGCTTAGTCAGTACGGATTTGATATTTCAGATGACAGCATAAATACAAAGTTCGATGTTAAATCAATGTCAAAGTACCGAGTAACCGATGGCTTCCCGAGGATTACTGTTAAGTCAGTCCCTTATAAAGAAATAACTGATGTGAAGTATTCGTTAACAATAGCAGCATTAAATCCGTTTTTGGAGGAATAGTCTATGGATCTTGAAGAGTTTAGAGAAAGTTTCATAAATGAAGATATTAATGCGGCTGCAATGAACAGTCAAAGGTATCCTATTGAGGTATTTATAGATAATGCTGTGGATATTTTAATAAACGACTATTCCCTGATAAACGATATTTCTCATTGCTTTTATGAGTTTAAAAACGGCAACCGTGCTTATAAAAGTATGCGTATTGATGCCGGTAATCTAGACCTTCAAACCAACACTCTTGATTTATTAATTGCAGACTTTAATGACGGAGAGATTAAAAATATAACAAACGGAGTAATAGAGGATAAGTCCCGTTTGCTGTTAAACTTTTTTGAGAACTGTTTAAAAGGCTTTTTTGCTAAAGCAGAACAATCGAATCCCGCTGTTCAATTGGCAAAAGATATAAGAGCAAACATTGATTCCATTTATAAAGTACATCTATTTTTGGTTAGTACAGATAAACTGAGCAAGTCAGTAAAAACCCTTGAATTAGAAGACTATTCCTATAAATCGTATTCATTCAAAGTTGCCCTTGATGTGTTGGATATAGAGAAAATATTCCGGTCAAAGATGGTCGGGTTTGTAAAAGAAGACTTAATTATCAACTGTGAAGATTATGGAATTAAAGGAATTCCGTGTATTAAAGCAGAAACGGAAACAGATCAGTACGATTCGTATTTGGCAATTGTACCGGGTGGCTTTTTAGCTGAAATATATAAAAAGTACAGCTCCACGTTATTGGAATCCAATGTCCGTTCATTTTTGAAATTTAACGGAAGCGTTAATAAAGGAATTCGTGGAACTATATTGAATGAAAAATCAAGATTTTTTACCTATAATAACGGTATTTCTACGACTGCCAAAAGTGTAATTACTGACTTTGATTCTAAAGAAGGCTTACTAATAAAATCATTTACAGATTTGCAAATTATAAACGGCGGTCAAACTACAGCTACATTGGCTGCAACCAACATAAAAAACGGGGCAGATTTATCTGGGATCTATGTCCAAATGAAATTAACTATTTTACGAAGCGACGACCCGGAGCTAATCAGAAATATCGCCAAATATGCTAACAGCCAAAATAAGGTTAAGACTGCCGATCTTAACTCCAGTCATCCTTTTTATGTTAGAATGGAAGACTTTTCACGTAAAGTATATGCGCCAATATTCAGTGGACAATTGGTGCAGCAATTATGGTTCTTTGAAAGAGCAAGGGGTCAGTACGAACAGCCACTTATGCAAATGACAAAAAAACAGCGCGACGATTATAAGCTTGTTCGTCCTAAAGATAAGAAATTCACATTAACTGATCTTGCAAAATACTTAAATGCCGCAGATATGTTGCCCCATTATGTATCTTGGGGCGGAGAAGTAAACGCTGCACATTTCCATAATAATATGGAGGAACAGTGGGATACAGATAATAGCGTATATAACGAGCTGTATTATAAAGAGCTTATAGGAAAAAAGATATTATTTGCTTACGTTGAAAGCACGGTATCTGCTCAAGAATGGTATCAGGAAAACAGAGCATATAGGCCACAGCTTGTTGCATATACAATATCTAAGCTGGTTTTCGAAGCAAAAAAGCAAAACAAGTTTATAAATTTCAGAGAATTTTGGGATTATCAAAAAGTGTCAGATGTTTATTATTCTGATATAGCTGCAATAGCAAAAATAGTATTTGATACAATATATGATCCGAACCGTTCTACTACAAATATTGAAACATATTGTAAAAAAGAAGAATGTTGGAAGATTGTTCAAGACAAACCATATCGTTTGTCAGATGAGTTAGTATCAATTATGATTACTAAATCTGATAAAAGTGACGAAATCTCTGAAGCCAAAAAAGAACAAAAAATAATCAATTCAATCTCTGATGAAATAAGCATATTTAAAAAAGGAGCCGATTATTGGCAGTCGATGATAGACAGAGGTGTTGATCAAAAAGTCATAGGCTATGCCGAGCGACAGACTCTTGAAAAAGCTATAAGCTACTGTACTGGAAAAATCATGCAACTATCAAAAACACAAATCAAAGATATTGTCAAAACAGTGGATCTGCTAAGGGAGAATGGAATTGAATAATGGATAATAGGACAAAAGAGCAACGAAGTAAAAATATGTCTAATATTCCACAAAAAAACACTAAGCCCGAAACGACAGTTAGACAATACTTGTTCCAGCATGGGTACAGATACCGCAAAAATGTTTCAAAATTACCTGGGCGACCGGATATCGTGTTACCTAAGTATAAGACTGTAGTGTTTGTTAACGGTTGCTTTTGGCATGCTCATGAAGGCTGTAAATGGTTCGTTCCTCCCAAAAGCAATACTGAGTTTTGGAACAAGAAATTTGAATACAATAAAAATCGCGATTTAAATAATTATTCATTGCTTAATAAAATGGGATGGACAGTAATAATAGTATGGGAATGTGCTTTGCGACACGGTGATGCCAATACTGCTCTTGAGAATTTAGTACAGCAAATATACACTGTTAAAAGAAACAGTAGCATAATACACATCGAGTAAATACATAGTTGTATTATGGTGAATAGCAACTCAAGGACCAATTAAGTGAGAGAACGGAGCTGAAGTAAATGGAGTCGTTATTTGAAAAGTGGTTGATAGAAACAGAAAAGGTATCAGAAAGCTCCACAGAGAAATATGTTAGATCAATAAGAGCTGTATCAAAAGATATGATAACTGAAGGTGTTATTACTCAAAGCTTGTATAAAGTAAAGTCCTATGATACCTATTGTGGTTTAATGAATAGGATTTTTGAAAACAAGTTTTTTATAGACAAGAACGAGAGAGGCAATAGGATGTATAGTTCGGCAATGAAAAAATATGAAAAGTTTTTACGGGCCTTTTGTGGGAAGTAGGGAATGAATCAAAGATGATACATAGCCAAATCATATTTCTTCGCCAGCGATAATATTCTATAGGGCCTTGATTATTTATGTTATTAAATGACATTAATATAATAAGCCAGGAGGTGCGAAGATGTGCTATTCTAAAAATACATTTCCATTTATGTTAGATTTAAGTGGAGTTCTTAAAGAAATATGGGATAATGGATGGTTTGACGATTATTCAAAAGATCACTTTATTATAAAAGCAATATATGGTGAGCTTCCTGATTTTAGAAGAAAAGAATCATCTCAAAATGAGGCAATCGACCTCTATAAATCTTGTGACGATTCCAACAATTTTCTCGTAAACTTAGCATATAAACTAAACAGATTAAAATCATCATGTGCTACTGAAGAATTTAAAAGATTTATTGAACAGATGGCTGCTGGAAAAGATAATTATGAAGAATCACAGTTTTGGGCAGCTATAAATGAATTGCAGGTTTTAAGCTTTATGACTCTATGTGGGCAATATAAGGTTGAATATGAACCGGAAATTGGTGGAGAATCCGGTCACAAAAATCCCGAGTATAGAATCCGTAATTGTTTTATTATTCCTGGCGAGACTCCTGAACAACCATTAATACCTATGTCAGAATATATATTTGACATTGAGGTCAAAACCATCTCAGGAGCAGTTAATGAACGGATAGATATAGAAAAGCCATATTTAACTCCTTTGTTAGCAATAGAATACAAGAAAAAAGACGCATTGGAAAAGATATGTAAAGAAAGTGGGTATCAAGTTGCTTATCCAGATGTGATTCATTTAAAAGACTTTTTAAACAGTGCTGCTGATAAATTTGAACTACCAATAAATGAAAACCATTTCAATATACTCTTTCTTAACTGGTCATTTCGTGAATTGTTTAATGCATATCTTGAACCTTTAGCCTTACTTGATAATCAATATAACGGACTTTGGAGATATCCACAGATCGGGGAAAAATTCCAAATAAACAGTGATGTATATGATAAAATATCGGCAATTGTAATATATAACTTACCAATTCAAGGATTAATGTTTAATGACATTAGATGGGCTAGGTCAAACGATCATTATTCAGTCTTATTTAATCCGAAATTAACTTCAAAACAACAAATAGTATTGTCGGGGTTATTTTCATATATGCCAAATCAAAATGCCAAATATGATGTATGTTTATTATCTTCAGGAAATAATTCTTACATATGCGATGCCATTAAACAGGAAATAAGAAATATTATGTTTAAATAATTGGCCTTACTATACTGTCATATATATCATTGATGTATACACTGTAGGTTTGACTCCTTATTGGCCCACAGGTATATTTTGCATACAGCAAAAGATTAAAAAGCCAATAGGGAGAGCGGCGAGGCTCTCCCTATTCTGCATTATTCGGTCACCATACAGTTCATTATCACGTTTATCATCATTTCTTTTTCACCGGGCTGCGACTCGGCTATCATGATAGTGAGGGCAGCAAGGGTCTGATCTGCGATAGCCTTTTCTGTCTTGGCTTCGTCAAGGAAAAGCGCCCCGTTCCTGTCGAGAAAGTACAGGAACATCGCCGCAGCGATACGCTTGTTGCCGTCGGAAAAGCTATGGTTTTTGGTGACGAAGTACAGCAGGTTCGCCGCCTTTTCCTCCAGGGAGGGGTATATCTCCACCCCGCCGAACTCCTGATAGATGTTTGAGATGCTGCCCTTGAAGGAATCGTCCTTCTCATTGCCGAAGAGCTGGCTGTCGGAGGCGAACTTCATCTCGTTGATGAGCTTTCTGCACTCGTCATATTCAAGCACATAGACCGCCTTGCTGCCTTTCGGCTTCTTCATGGTCTGGTGGTCGTAGTCGTCCAGCAGGTCAAGGGCAGTATTGTATTTTTCGATGACCGAAAGCACCTGTCCTGCATCGAGCTGGTTTTCTGCACGTTTCATAATGCGTATGACCTCGCCTATCTGTTTCATACGCTTAGTATTGACGGCATAGCCGCGCATTATGTAATTTTTCAGCACGCCGTTTGCTCAGCGACGGAATTCCACGCCGCGTTTTGACTTAACACGATAGCCGACGGAGATTATTACATCAAGGTTATAATGATCGACCTGATATGTTTTACCGTCTGAGGCAGTTGTTGCAAAATTTGCAACAACTGAATCTCTGTCAAGTTCGCCCTCAGTAAACACATTTTTGATGTGCCTTGAAATAGTAGATTTATTACGTCCGAAAAGAGTGGTGAGCTGTTCAAGTGAGAGCCATACAGTCTCTCCGTCGGTTTTTACATCAAGAGTCACTGCACGGTCGTTTGTTTCAAATAGAATGATCTCATTGGGTTTCATAATTATCACCTTCTGTTTAACCTAATATACCATATTCCGATTAAGATTTCAAGTGCAGTTTCATCTCACCGTTACATAGCAGTGCCTCTTAACCTCCGCCTTATCCACCTCGCAGCGCAGGCGTCCTTGCTCACAAAGCGGGGCAAGCAGATAGTCCCGGCAGAAGCCCGCGCCGAGGTACATGTACTCAGCGATCTCGGTGATCGTGCGGCGAGTGCGGCAGAAGCGCAGCACCTCTCTCTGATATGCCGTTATGTTCGGGCGCTCTCTGTATGCATAGACCGCAAGGTATTCAAGCACCCAGTCCTTCGGGAAGATCAGTCTGTTCCCGATCTTCAGACAGCGGAGCATACCGCTGTTTTTGAGGTTCAGAACCGTCGCTCTGCCGACGCCGAGCATTTTCATTACATCCTTCGTGCCCAACCCGCCGGGGTAGTCTGCATAGAGCCTGCGCAGCTTTACAAGTGCGCGGAGCTGCACTGTTGTCAGCTTCATATCTCCGTGTAATTCTATGTTTTTCATGTCATTTCTCCTCGTAATGTAAATGTTGCTGAAGTGTAAAAATGACATCATCAAGAAATGTTGTAGACAAACGGCGTTTAGATTCCTTTTAACATTTTTCTAACACTTGGGGGGCATTTTTTCAAAAAACGTGTTTTGGGGTATCATTTTGTTAAAGCGCACAGCTGTGCGCTTTGAAGCCGCTAACGGCTCTGAAACCCCCCGGATTTATGCGGATTTACCGCCGTATCAGATGACACAGTACGGCACAGAATGGAACTATCTGAAACGGATTGATTTTTGCTAAGAATGGCTCCAAAACCGCGTGCCGAGGGTTCGAAACCTTCTGCCCCTGCCAAATGCCTTTCCGCACAGTCGGAGAGGTATTTTTTTTGCTTTTTGCTTGCAATTGTGAAGCAATTGGTGTATACTATAATTATAGGAAGTTTAGTTTGATTGTTGGGTTATTGGCTCTTATGAGCTGATACCCAAACAAATCAAGCGAATCGGGCTTGTAGTCTCAGCAACTGAGCTACACCCCTCGTTTCACTCGGGCTTGTAGCTCAGTTGGGAGAGCGCTGCGTTCGCAACGCAGAGGTCGGGAGTTCGAACCTCCTCAGGTCCATAATGAAAACACGCCGCTGGATATTTCCGCGGCGTTTGTTTTATTTATTGTTAACGTTTTATCCTTTCATCTTCGTTAAAGGATATTTCTGTGTTAATGCTTTCGATATACACGTTAAGGTATGGTTCTACTCTGTATTTTCCGTCTTTAAGCCCGTTTTCAACAAATTCCGCTGTACCCTTGCTTTTGTTGAAGCGATAATTGACATAGTCACGCCCCGTTGTTTTTTCAAAAGTCAGTTCAAACTTGTTATTGCCGAGATATTTCCAAGTGCCGTCATAATCTCCCCAATCGGATGTGGAAAATTTCAGTGTTCCATCATTGTAAAAGTCGATCATCGGTTGGTGTTGAAGCTTTTTCGCAAGCCATCTTCCTTCGATGATTTTAATGCCCTCATCATTTAGCTGCTGAGAAGTATCTGTTGTTTCTGTCAGGCTTGTTTCAGTTTGCGGAGCTGGGACAGTATGTGACTTTACTTCTTTTTTCGGTCGGGTGAGAATAAAAACAGTAATGCCAACGATAACAGCGATGATGAAACACACGGCAATTATGATTATTGTCTTTTTGTTCTTAGGCTTAGGCACAGCTGCACTAATTTCAGAGTTGGGTACTGAGCTATTGAATTCGGGCTGACTGTTTTGGCTTATTTGGTAAAGCTCGCCGCCGCAAAAGGCGCAATACTTACTATTTGCATTGTTTTCTTTTCCGCATCTTGCACAGATTTTTTTATCCAAATTAAATACCTCCCAATACTGTGGTCAAATAATAGTATACCATAGTATTTTGTCCGTGTCAACTAATGTCGTACAATAGTATTGTAATAGTTGACGGGAGGAATGTGATTTGTTTAGTGATAGAATTAAGGAACTAAGGGTTTCGCTTGGGATAAACCAAGTAGAATTTGGTAAAATGATAACTGTTTCAAAGCAGTGCGTCAGCAATTGGGAGAACGGAAATATTCAGCCATCTATTGATTTGCTCGTCAGGATAGCAGAGACATTTTCAGTGAGCACAGATTATCTTCTTGGGTTAAATGACAAACCGACCATCAATGTTGATGGTCTGACTGAAATGCAGATACTGCATATCAGAAACATCATAGATGACCTTAGGCAAAAAAATAATGCCTAACAGGTTATAATTTTAGGGTGTACATGAACAAAAAAACTCCGCATCACTGCGGAGTTTTATTTTGCACAAATTACTTGAGCTTAACAGCTGTGCCGTAAGCCATGACCTCGGCTGCACTTGCCATTACAGCTGATGTGCTGTATCTGAGGCAAACGATAGCGTCTGCACCCATCTGCTGTGCGTTGTCGATCATTCTTTGTGTAGCGATGTCACGAGCCTCGTTCATCATTTCAACATAAGCCGTGATCTCACCGCCGACAAGGTTTTTGAACCCGGCACCGATATCCTTTCCAAGATGCTTTGACTGAATGGTCGAGCCTTTTGCTATGCCGATGATTTCATAGCTTTTGCCGGGAATGTTCTCTGTGGTCGTTAAAAGCATAAATAATACCTCCCTGTTAAAGAAATTCCCCCATTGGAAAGTGGGGGAATTTTATGCTTAGTTAAGATATGTTTCGTAATCAGCGTTCTCCTTGAGGATCTCTGCGATAGAGTTCTCAAGCTCCTGATTAGCGGCTCTGCTTCTTACGGTAGCGTCAAGCAGCTGGGTTTCGTTTATCTGATACTCCGAGAGCTTTGAGCCGAGGTCTGTGAGCTTTGCGTTTATCTCGCTGAGCTGGATATTGAGCTGCGAGATCTCGCCCTCGCACTGCTCGATATTTGTTCTTACCGATGCAAGCTCTGCCTCGTCGTGAGCAAGCTCGTTGGCAGTTCTGTCCTTTTCGGCATTCAGGCTGTCAAGCTTTGCGTTGTTCTCGTCGATCTGCTGTTTAGCAAACATCTTCATTTTTTCCATTGGGGTCATTTCTGCGTCACTCTCTTTCAATTCAAATGATATCTGCTCCTCCTGCGTTTGCACGGGAGTTTCTACGCTGTCAACGGAGTCCATATCAAATTGAACATCGTCGATAGCTTCTATCGCTTCATTGGAAGCTGCTGCAAGCGGCTCGTCAAACACGAGGTTGTCCGTTGAAAGCGAAGGCATTTCATCGCCGATACCGTCCTCAAACTTGATATCGGGGATATATTCTCCGTTTTCATCGGTAGTTGGCTTTTCGGTAATAAATTCGTCAATATTGAATGTATCCTCCGCAGCGGGCTGCTCGGTATAATCCTGCGAATAATCCTGTGAGTAGCTTTGCTCGTCATAGGCAGGCTCTGTTGTTTCGGCAGCTGCGGCGGAGTCATCATACGGCACTGCATACGGGTCTGCAACTGCGTCAGGTCCGTACGGGTCGTAGCCTGTATACTCCTGCTGCTGTTCCTGGTCGGCTGACTTTTCTTCAGCAAGCTTTGACAGGTTATTATCACGCTTTATCTTGTCGGTCATAAACGGATTGAAATCTTCCTCTGCAGGCTGCGGTGGTGCAGGCTGAACTGCGGGCTTTGGCTCGACAGTCATCTGGTCCATAGCGGATTTAACAGCCCTGACATCGTTTACAGTGCAGTTGAAGAACTCGGCAATTTTCTTATCGGAATCGCCGCGCTTTATCATCTTTGCGATAGACTCTGTATGCTTGTCGATAAAACCGTTCTCGTCATAATTCAGATTTATTGTAGTTGCAGGTGCAGCTTCTGCTGCGGCGTGGTTCTCATTCTTTTTCTTCTTTTTGAATGGATTGCTTATCTTGCTCATAACTCCGCCGCTCTGCTCGCTCAGCGGTGCAACACCTGTGGGTTGCTGATAGCTTTCGTAATCGGGCATATACTTTTCAAGCAGCGCTCTTGCAGCGCCCTTGTTCAGCTGCATATGTGCCGAGATATCGTCGATGCTGTGCCCTTCCTTGTACAATCTTACAACCTGTTCAGAAGTGGATTCCTGTTTCTTTGCCATTTGGAAATCAAACCTTTCGTATGTAATATGCACCCCATGCCCTGTCTTAAAACGGGGCTTATATTTAACAGTTAACTAACATATATTATACCTTAATTCTGCAATTATGTCAACAAAAAAAGAACAAGAAAAGAATAAACTGATAACAAATTTGCCGTGATTTTTTTGTGATTACTGCACAAAACAACTTTTTACAAACAAATAATTGCTGTTGAAAATAACGTTGAAACAGGTATTTTTGCTATCTGTCAGGCATAGATTGTACCAAAGGAGTTGTATGTAAGTATGAAAAAGATACAAAATGTAGTATGTGTGGCGCTTGTATGTGTATTTGCGCTGGTGTGGTTTTTTTCAAAGGACATATCTGTGTCTGTGCCTGCATCGTCAAATGTTCAAACAAATATGAACAAAAAGGTCATAGTACTTGACGCGGGACACGGCGGTATCGACGGCGGCTGCGTATCGGTAAACGGTGTTGCGGAAAAGGGCATCAACCTTTCCATTGTACAGACGTTGCGCGACAGTCTTGACATTCTCGGCTTTGACGTGGTCTGCACCCGCGAGGATGACCGCTCCATACACGACAGCGGCGTTGAGGGGATTGCCAAGCAAAAGCTGTCTGACATGAAAAACCGTCTTGACATCATCAACCGTTACGACGACGCGCTTGTAGTGTCTGTGCATCAGAACCAGTTCGTTGACCCTCGCTACAGCGGTGCGCAGATGTTCTACGCCAAGGAAAATGATGACAGCCGCAGACTTGCAGAGTGTATGAAAAAGCAGTTTGTGGCGCTTTTGCAGCCAAGCAACGAGCGCGAGACCAAGCCTGTCGGCAAGGAGATGTACCTTATACATAATGCCAAAAGTCCTGCGCTTATGGTCGAGTGCGGCTTTTTGTCAAATCCCGACGAGGCAAAGCTGCTTGAAAGCGCAGACTATCAGAAGAAGGTCGCTTTCACTATTCTTACGGGCACGCAGGAGTATCTGCTGACGATGCCCCACTAGAAGTTAGATGTTTAGAAGCAAGAGGCAAGAAGCATAGTTACAATACTTTTTGTTTCTTGCCTCTGAAAAGCGAAGCGCTCTTGCTTCCGGTGGGCTAAATTCTGTATTGTAAAAGAAAATAAAAAAGCAGAACCGCCTGTACAGCGGTTCTTGTGATGTTACTGTAATTCGCCTCGGTTGAATTCGGAGAGCTGCAAGCCCTCGTTCTTTTCAAGCGCCCAGCGGATATTCCACTCGCTCGTGAACAAAAGCAGGTAGTTGTCTTTAAAGTCCTTTACAAGTTTTGTGTCGCTGGAAAGCTTGAGCGTTTTGGGGTCAAGGTCTTTGTTGTCTATCCAGCGGATATACGAATATGAAAGGCTTTCCTTGAGCAAATCGACATTGTACTCGTTTTTCATTCTGTACTCAAATACTTCAAGCTGAAGCACGCCGACAACGCCGACTATCACCTCTTCCATACCCGTATCAGGCTCGTGGAAGATCTGTATCGCGCCCTCCTGTGCTATCTGCGTTGCGCCCTTGACGAACTGCTTTCTTTTGAGGGTATCCTTTTGGCGAACGCGCATAAAATGCTCGGGGGCAAAGGTCGGTATCGGCTCGAACTCGAACTTTTTCTTGGGGTCGCATATCGTGTCGCCGATAGAGAAGATACCCGGGTCGAAAACGCCGATAATGTCGCCTGCGTATGCCTCGTCGATTATCTCGCGCTCCTGCGCCATTATCTGCTGCGGCTGCGACAGGCGCATCTTCTTGTTGCCTTGAACGTGCAGAACATCCATTTCCTTGTCAAACTTACCGGAGCATACGCGCAGGAAGGTTATCCTGTCGCGGTGCGCCTTGTTCATGTTTGCCTGGATTTTGAACACGAATGCCGAGAATGTCGGGTCGAACGGGTCAACGATGCCCTCTGATGACATTCTCGGTGTAGGCGAGGTGGTCATTTGCAGGAAGTTTTCAAGGAACGGCTCTACGCCGAAGTTTGTGAGTGCCGAGCCGAAGAACACGGGCGAAAGCTCACCTCTGCGCACTGCATCAATGTCAAATTCGTAGCTTGCGCCGTCGAGCAGCTCGATGTCGTCAGAAAGTGTCTCGTGCAGCCACGGGGTTATCAGCTCGTCAAGCGACGGGTCAGAAAGGTCGACCTCGGTAGCGGCGACCTGATGCTTTCCGCCGTTTTCCTCAAAGGAAATGATGTGTCGCTTGTCTCTGTCATAAACGCCTTTGAATTCCTTTCCGCAGCCGATAGGCCAGTTGACAGGGTAGGTCTTGATGCCAAGCTCGTTTTCTATCTGGTCAACGAGGTCAAACGGGTTGCGCGCCTCTCTGTCCATTTTGTTGATGAACGTAAATATCGGGATATGGCGCATAACGCACACCTTGAACAGCTTTCGTGTCTGCGCCTCAACGCCCTTTGATGCGTCTATTACCATTACCGCGGAGTCTGCTGCCATAAGCGTGCGGTAGGTGTCCTCGGAAAAGTCCTGGTGTCCGGGGGTATCAAGAATGTTTATGCAGAAGTCCTTGTACTGAAACTGCATTACCGACGAGGTTACCGAGATACCTCTCTGCTTTTCTATCTCCATCCAGTCCGAAACTGCGTGGCGCGAGTTCTTTTTGCCCTTTACAGCGCCTGCCTGCGCTATCGCACCACCGTACAGCAGGAACTTTTCGGTAAGTGTTGTTTTACCTGCGTCAGGGTGAGAGATTATGGCGAAGGTGCGCCGTCTTTTGATTTCTTCTTCCAGAGTTTTCAAGCTCATTCCTCCATGATTGGTTTCAATTCAGCATACCCAAATATTATACCATATTTCCGCGCCGTTTGCAATACTGATAAAAAAGTTTAATTTTTATGCCGAGAATTTTCACTCTTGATTTTTGTGAAATCAAACAAATATTGATGTCGAATCATATTGAATATGTCTAAAAAACAGCGGTGATGTATCAATTGTATTGAAAAATGCGCGGGAATGTGGTACAATTAACATATATATATCGGGCAGTGCGCACAGGCGGCTGGCTGACATGAAATTATGGAGGACAATTATAATGGGAGAAGGAAATAAGATACTAAGGCTCACGGGCGTTCTGCTCGTTCTCGCAGGTATCATCACACTTATCATTGCGTTTAATGCTTATTCAAACGCAGGAAAGACAAAGGATTCCATCAAGAAGATACAGCAGATGTCAAGTGCATCTCAGTCACAGTCGGGTTATTCAACATCGACGACCAAAAGCTCATATGAGCCTATCAATGAATGGGTGGACAAGGCAAAGACCTATTCTATGATGATGATAGCCGTGTCGATACTGCAGATAATCTTCGGTATCCTCGGTTTTATAATGGGCGGCAAGAGCGACAACGCGATGCTGTTCGTCGGGCTTGGCGGACTATTGCTGGTCGGAGCCGCGGCATTGGTGATATACCCGCTTGCAGTCAACGAAAAGGACTACGATGTGGCGCAGACGCTTATGGAATTTGTATTGAGTATGCTGCCAAGCTCGCAGAAGGGTGATATTACCTTCAAGCTCATTTCCCTCAGCCCGTTCAAGCACGTTATCACATACACCAGCGTCGGACTTGGCGCTATGTTTACATGGGGCGGCGCAATGTGCAAGGGTCTTGCACCGACAGCAAGCGCTGTTCGCGCAAGCAGGAATCCATCACTTGCAATGACAGGTATGGGCCCCGGAGACGACTTCTTTGAGCAGTTCAATAAGCCTCCTGTACCACAGGGTCAGCCGCCAAGACCGCAGGGCGCACCAATGGGTGCTCCGCAGGGACAGCCAAGACCACAGGGCGCACCACAGGGACAGCCAAGACCGCAGGGACAGCCAAGACCGCAAGGCGCACCACAGGGACAGCCAAGACCACAGGGCGCACCGCAGGGACAGCCAAGACCACAAGGCGCACCGCAGGGACAGCCAAGACCGCAAGGCGCACCACAGGGACAGCCGAGACCACAGGGCGCACCACAGGGACAGCCGAGACCACAGGGCGTACCACAGGGACAGCCGAGACCACAGGGCGTACCACAGGGACAGCCGAGACCGCAGGGCGCACCGCAGGGACAGCCGAGACCGCAGGGCGCACCACAGGGTCAGCCGAGACCGCAGGGTCAGCCAATGCAGGCTCAGCCAAGACCTGCGCCTAATGTAAGACCTGCACCGAATGTAATGCCTGCACCCGGCGTAAAACCTGCTGCACCTGCCGCAGATGAGGGACCAACCTCCTCAGGTACTATGGACGAGGTAGTACTGCCAAGCGCAGAGGATCTGGAGAGAATACTCAGCGGAATGAGCGGACAGAAATAACCACGACCTATGCCTTATTGAACACTAACAAACAAAAATTCCCGAACCGTGAAAAGTTCGGGAATTATTTTTTATCAGTACAGTTTCTTTATCCACATAGACGGTGCAAACATCATCAGTACGGGTATACATTCAAGTCTGCCCAGCAGCATATCAAGGCTCAAAGTGTACTTTGAAAGGTCGGATAGCTGCGAGAAATTGCACATAGGTCCTACTTTGTTAAGACCTGGTCCGATGTTGTTGAAACAGGTCGTTACAGATGTGAACGACGTTGTGAAATCCAGATTGTTCAGCGAGATTATCAGCAGCGATACAAAGAATATCAGAATGTAGATTATAAGATAGCCGCTTACGCCGTGTACTGTTTCAAGATTGAGCGATTTATCGTCTGACTTGACTACGTTTACAGATTTGGGATGCAGCAGCTTGCGCAGGTTTCGCTTTGCCGTGCGCACAAGTATCAGCACTCTTGAGACCTTGAAACCGCCGCCTGTAGAGCCTGCACACGCGCCTATGAACATCAGCAGCACGAGTATAACCTTTGAAAATTCAGGCCACTGGTCGAAATCCGCCGTGGCAAAGCCTGTTGAGGTCATTATCGAGCCGACCTGGAATGAGGAGTATCTGAACGCCTTTGAGAAACTGCCGTAAACGCCGTACGCCATTGTATTTGCGCAGATAAGACCGATAGAAACGATTATCGTTCCCAGGTACAGCTTAAGCTCGGAGTTCTTGAAAATGTCCGAAAAACGCTTGATAACGATAAAATAGTACATATTGAAGTTTATGCCGAACATTATCATAAACACCGTGACAACGCCTTCAATATATGCCGAGTTGTAAAAGCCGAGCCCTGCGTTCTTGATGCCGAAACCGCCCGTGCCTGCCGTACCGAAAGCTGTGCAGACGCTGTCGTAAAGCGGCATTCCGCCGAACACGAGGAAGATTATCATAATAAGTGTAAGCACCGCGTAGATAACATAAAGTATCAGCGCAGAGGATTTGCCCTTTGGCACCAGCTTTTCGACTGTAGGTCCCGGGCATTCCGCACGCATAAGCTGCAGGCTTGAGGATTTCTTGTCAGACGGCAGAATAGCCACCGTCAGCACCAGAACGCCCATACCGCCTACCCAGTGGGTAAAGCATCTCCAGAACTGCATGCCCTTTGTAAGAGCTTCCATATCCGTGAGTATCGACGAGCCTGTAGTGGTAAAGCCCGAAATGCTCTCGAAAAATGCGTTGCAGAAATTAGGTATCTCACCGCTGACATAAAACGGCAGAGCGCCGAACAGCGATATGACTATCCACGCGGAGACTGCTATCGCAACGCCGTCACGGAAGTTCATATTGTCGGTATCCTTTATCTTGGTGAGCAGTATTATCGGCACCTGAAGTGCAGCCACGCAGGCGGCAACTATCAGAAACACCTGCAATGTCTTTGTTTCACCGTAGTACAAGGCTACCGCAGCAGGTAAAAGCATCAGCCCCGCTTCAATAAGCGCTATCTGCGCCAGCGAGTGCAGCACTATCTTCTTGTTCAAAAGAATTATCTCCTATTCCAATATATCTCGCAGCTCTGAAAAACGCTGGTCTTTGGTTACGATTATGACCGAGTCATCAAGCTCTACGGTATCGCTACCGTTTGGTATGATAACCTGGCGCTTTCTGATTATCGCACAAATAAGTATGTTCTTTTTTATCCTGACATCCTTCAGAGGAATGCCCGTGAGATGCGGAATATTCTCCTTGATGTTGAACTCTATCGCCTCGACCTTATTGCCTACGATGTGGTAAAGCGATTCGATACGGCTTTCAGACGATGCGTTTTCAAGCGAGCGCACATAGCTCAGGATCGTTCCCGTAGTCAGCAGCTTTGGCATAACTATCGTGTCAAGCCCGAGCATTCTCGCCATATCAACATATGAATCTCTGTTTATTTTTGTTATCGTTTTAGCGCCCGAATTGTTCTTTGCGTAAAGCGACATGATGATGTTTTCTTCGTCAAGTCCCGAAAGTGCAACGAAAGCGTCGACTTCCTTTATGCCCTCGTCAAGCAGCAGCTCCTGGTCGGTGCCGTCGCCGTGGATTATTGTAGCCTTGGGTACCTCGTCACAGAGCTCGGTACAGCGGGTGTAGTCTTTTTCTATCACCTTTACGCGCATACCCATTGAGGAAAGCATCTTTGCAAGATAGTAGCCTATCTTTCCGCCGCCGACTATCATTACTGATTTTATCTTGTTCTTGACAAGTCCGTTCTCACGGAAGAAACGCTCGATATCCGAGTGTGAAGCAGCTATGTTTATCCTGTCGCCCGCGTGCAGTACAAAATCACCCGAAGGGATAAACGTTCCGCTTTCGCGCTGAACGGCGCAGATAAGAAATTTCAGGCGCAGCCTTTTATATATCTCCGCAAGGGTCAGCCCGATAAGCGGGGAGTCATCGGCGATTTTAAGCTCGACCATTTCGACTTTTCCCTTGCCGAACATCTCGACCTTTGCAGCCGTAGGGAATACAAGCCCGTTGGCAATTTCACGCGCGGTGGTAAGCTCGGGGTTGATTATAAGCGCAAGTCCGAGGTTGTTTTTGATTATATCTATCTGGTCGTAATATTCGGGGTTTCTCACGCGGCAAATCGTTCTTTTAGCGCCGAGCTGTCTGCCAAGCATACAGCAGACCATATTGAGCTCGTCGTGTGCGGTAGTTGCAATAAGAAGGTCTGCGCCCTTGATGCCCGCCTGGACCTGTATATCAGCTGTAGCGCCGTTGCCCTCTATACACATTATATCCTGCGAGTTGAGCAGCTTTTTGACAGCCTCCGAGTTGCTGTCGACAGCGATAACGCTGTGACCTTCCTCAACGAGCTGCTGAGAAAGCGTACTGCCTATTTTACCCGCACCTATCACTACAAATTTCATATTCGTGATATGCTTGCAGATACAAGCATTTCCTCCTTTTTTGTTTTAAGTAAACACACTAAATTATACACCCGTACAGCTGCATTGTCAATATTGAACAGTTGACAAAGAAACCTCACCAAAAGGGTCAATTTTTGTGATTTAGACAGAAAAAAAGCCCGACAAGCACTTTAAAGATACTTATCGGGCTGTGATGTCAGCCTAATGTCTTTTTCTGACCGTCCTTGCTGATGACGGTGTTTTTAAACTGCGCCTTTACCTGCTTTTCATACATCTTCGGGTCGGGCAGGGCAGGGCTGTAATGCGTCAGCCAAAGCTCCTTTGAGCCTGAACGGGTCGCTATATCTGCACTCTGCGAAAAGACCATATGTCCCTTTTCGCGCACCTTGTCTATCATATCGTCGCTGCCGTACATACCCTCGCACACCAAAAGGTCGGAACCCTTTGCAAACTCTGCCATATCGTCAAAAGCGACGGTATCGGTCATATATGTTATCTTGATTGGCGCTCTTGCGGCGTCTGTGACCATATCGGTAGTTATCTCCCTGCCGTTAACGATAACGCTCTCGCCGCTGTGCAGCTGTCTCCAGTAGCGCACGTCAACTCCGAGGTCCTCGGCTTTCTGTGGGTTGAACACGGGTTTTCTGTCCAGTCTGAACGAATAACCAAGGCAGGGGATACCGTGGCGCAGAGGCAGCGTTGAAACGGTCATATCGTTCCATTGCAGCTGGCTTGTGCGCTTGCTGTCAAGCTCGACTATATCAATGCCGTACGGCAAAAGCGGGCATATGCAGCAGATGTTTTTTATTATCCTTGCCAGACCGTTGCAGCCGTAGATGGTGAGCATACCTGTCTTACCTGTGTTGCCTATCGACAAAAGCAGACCTGCAAGCCCTGAAATATGGTCGGCGTGAAAGTGGGTGATGAAAATAGCGTCGAGCTTGCTCAGCTTGCAGCCGTACTTTGTGACAGCTATCTGTGTGCCCTCGCCGCAGTCGACAAGAGCAGCTCTGCCGTTATATTCTATCCAAAAGGTAGTAAGCCACCTGCTCGGCAGCGGCATCATACCGCCTGTACCTGCAAGGCATACGTCTATCATAATCTCACCCTCATTTCAATGCAAAGAATACAAATTATATGTAATATTATGAAACAAACTATGCGGTTTGTCAATGCACAAAATGTTAATATGCAAAAAACAAATCGGTATTGCAATTATTTGAGACTGCGTATGTAGTGGAAAAGGTACTGCTGCGCTATGCCCTCAAGCCCTTTGGTGCAGCTTGGCAAGCCGTTTGGATACCACTGTGACATAACGCGCTTTACCCACACATCTTTCGGAAAAGCGTCCACGCGGTAGAAGCCGAACAGCAGCGCACAGTCCGCGACCTTCGGCCCCACGCCTTTTATGGTCATAAGTGTGTTCCTTGCCTCGTCAAGCGGCAGAGTGCGCACGGCATCGAGGTCTATCTCGCCGCCGAGGACCTTTGAGACCGCGTCTACAAGGTACTTTGCGCGAAACCCCGACCGCAGATAGCCAAGGCTGTCGATAGTTTCATCCCGCATCATCTCGGCAGACGGGTAGCCGCCGTAATGCTCGCACAAGCGCCCGATAATGCCCTTGATACGCGGTATATTGTTGTTCTGGCTGATGATGAACGAGGAGAGCGACTCCCAGCTGTCCTGCCGCAGTATGCGTATGCCGCCTGCATAGCCGCACGCCTTTGCAAGCGTTTCGTCTTCGCTGAAACGGCGCTTTATCTCGCCGTAGTCGGTGTCAAGGTCGAAATAGTCTTTCCAAACGCCGAGGAACTCGCTTTCGCTGACACCGTGCAGCCTGAAAAGGTCGGTGCCGTTTTCGCAGCTTATGGTGAGCTGCTTGTTGAGAAAAGCGCCGTGATAGGCGTTATCCGCAGTTTTCTCCCAGCGAAACGCCTGACCGCAGTCGAGGGTATCGTCAAGCGCAAAGTCGCTTTGGTGCAGCAAAATATCATTACCGTCAATTTTATAGTCAATAGCCATTTTTCACACTCCGTACTGCCATTTTATGCACGCGGGTCTTGTCAGGGTGCCGCAGAATTCTCTGACGCACTGCAAAGCCTCGTCAATGCTTATCACCGCGTCTGCGGGGGATTGCCATTGCTCACCGCCTGCGATAAAGACCTCGCTTTGCGTGCTTTCACTCTGCGACAGCCACATATCGCTTTCCTGCCTGCCAAAGTAGTTCACGCACGCTTTTTCGCCGCTTGTCAGAATTGTCAGGCAGGGGTACTTGCTTTCGCCGCTTATCCATATCTCGCGCGATGAGCGAACGGTGCTTTCTATCAAGTCAGGGTCGCTTGTGCTGAACGCGGCGTTCTCGGTGCTTATCTGCATTTTCACGTTCTCCTTAATTT
The DNA here is from genome assembly GCA_900314975.1 of uncultured Eubacteriales bacterium. Taxonomy (GTDB): domain Bacteria; phylum Bacillota; class Clostridia; order Oscillospirales; family Ruminococcaceae; genus Hominimerdicola. The sequence continues at coordinate 32,282 of OMXI01000005.1, forward strand.
ACACAATGGTACTTGAAAAATCTCTTAAAATACATTATATTATAATCAAGCCGATTTTTCAAGAGCTTTTGAACGAAAGGACAGGTTTTATGAGAGAAAGTATCCTTACCATACCCGTTACCGAAATATTTGAGCCAAAATGCGGCTGCCCGATATGCACCCTGCGCGACACGCTTGAAAGCCGCACGGTCGATTACATAATGGGCGCGGCGATGATGGAGCCTGATGTGCGCATAGAGACAAACAAGCTGGGCTTTTGCCATGTGCATTTTGAGCAGATGCGCGCGTGCAAGAACAGGTTATCGCTGGCGCTGATGCTGCAAAGCCACTTGCAGCACTTGCAGAGCGAGCTGTCGAAAAAGAGCCTTTTCCACGGCAGGAATGCCAAGCGCAAGACCGTTTCCGCAGTCAACGAGAGCTGCTTTGTATGCTCGAAGATCGAGTGGGGAATGAGCCGCATCATGCGCACCCTATTTGAGATGTACGAGCAGCAGGAGGATTTCCGCAAGCTTTTTGAGCAGCAGCAGATGCTTTGCCTGCCACACTATGAAATGCTTATCGAAATGATGGACGAGAGCCTTGACAAAAAGCTGCACAAGCGCTTTTCGCAAGCCTGCGCCGACCTTATGAACAAGTACCTGGGCGAGCTGGAAAAGGACGTTTCGCACTTTTGCAAGATGTACGACTATCGCAATACGGGCGCGAATGCAGACTGGGGCAACTCAAAGGACTCTGTTGAGCGTGCGATAAAGTTTTTGACCACAAGATAATTTTTCGTAGATTTTCGCTGCAAAGACTTCAGAATTTATATACAGGCAATTTTGTATAAAAGTCCAACTTTTTGGACATAATTATTCCAGCGGGCAATATGTTATCGAGCTTACGGGTAAGTGTACAATTTTATGTACAGCACCGCTGAAATTGTAAATTTTTCGGCTAACAAATTCAGCCGTGGCTGAAAAGCCCATAACAAAAAGGGCTGGTTGTCAAGAGGAAATTTTTACAGCATCTCGTTCATAATTCGGACACAAACGGCGGTGCATTTTTTGACATTTTAAGACAATTTCGGGCGAAAAAATCTCTTTTTTTCAACGCTCGACTGTTTTCAACAATGTGAAAAAGACTTTGTTATCATTGAATTTTCAAAGATTTCAACGTACTTTTCAACACAAATTTTGTTTGGCGTTGTTGAAAACCCCGTGTTTTCAACAGAAAAGTTGAAAAATGTTGAAAACTCCTTCGAGAAATTACATATAATGGATACAATATGTAAAATTTAGAAAATGGAGAAATGTCAAATAATGATTAAGGGAGTTAATAAACAAATCATTGAGATTAAATGTCCAAATGATGAACACTTTGAAAAAATATTGTTGTTTGTGAACGCCGAAAAATGCCGCGCTTCAGACAGGGAACTTGACGAAAAAGCGAAACGGTTAGCGAAACAATTTCTTATCCCGTCAAGCCGCAAGCGTGCGGTGAGCGTAAGGAATATCATCCGGGAAAACAAGATGACTGTCGGAGTCTGCGCGGCTGCCGTCGCGGGTGCTGCGGTGTATGCGGTTTCCGTTTTTGTATAGGGCGCTGTGGTTTGTTGAAATTTACTATTCATAGGTGTTATATTTGTTAAAATCGTTAAAATTCTCGAAAGCTATTGGCTTTTGAGAATTTTTGTGTTATAATGAATTGTTGAAATCAAAATATGGAAAGAGTAGGCTTATGAAAAAGGAATTTCAAAACAAGCCCGAACAGGACAGCTCGTGGGATGCGCAGCTTATTGTCGGCAGAAATCCCGTTATCGAGGCGCTCAAAGCGGATAAGCTGATAGACACAGTTTATGTCAATGCGCAGGCAACAGGCTCGATAACAGTGATTTGCAAGCTGGCAAAGGAAAAAGGCATTACGCTCAAGCAGGTCAGCGAGATCAAGCTGAATAATATGGCAAAGGGCGCGTCACATCAAGGTGTTATCGCAGTGGGCGCGTGTGCGGAGTATGTTTCGCCCGAAAGGCTGCTTGAGATAGCGCAGGAAAAGGGCGAGGATCCGTTCATAATAATTTGTGACGAGATAGAGGACCCGCACAATCTGGGCGCGATAATCAGAACTGCCGAGGCGGCGGGAGCGCACGGGATAATAATTCCCAAAAGGCGCAGCGCATCGCTTAACCATACGGTTTTCAAGACATCTGCGGGCGCGGCAAGCTGGCTGCCTGTGGCGAGAGTTGCCAACCTTGCGGCAGCGGTGGATATGCTCAAGAAAAACGGCGTGTGGATATACGGCACCGACGGCAGCGGCGAAAGCTACGACAGCGTAAAGCTCGACGGACCGATTGGGCTGATAATCGGCTCGGAAGGGTTTGGTATGGGCAGGCTGCTGAAGGATAAATGTGATTTTCTGCTCAGTCTGCCGATGGCGGGGAAGGTCAATTCCCTCAATGCGTCGGTGGCGGCAGGCATATTTATGTATGAAGTAGTCAGACAGCGTAAGAAATGAAAAATGGAGTGATATATCTTGGCAGATAAATTTTCGGTCGAAGACCTTTTGTCAGAATATAACGATAAGCTTGACCGCTTTGATGCCAACAGGTTCGCTGAAGAAAGGCACAAGGAGCTTGAGCTTGAGGAGCAGTCGCGCAAACAGGAACAGGTGCGCCTTGACGCTTTGATAGAAAACGAAAAAAAAGAGCGTGAGCAGAACCGTTCAGACGACCTTGCTTCGAGGATAGAGGCTCTGCATGCGCAGCGCGAACAGGAGCAGACCGATGAATCGAAGACCGATGTGATAGAGCATCTCGGACCTGTTATAGAGCAGGAGGAGACTGCCGGCGTAAGCAGCGAGCCGCAGAGTGAGCAAGCCGAACCTGCAGTGAATTACCATAGGGATATCACTATGGAGTTTGACAGTCAGCCTGACCAGTGGATTCCGCAGGAGGACTACGGTGAGGTCGAGCCTGTAATACCCGATACGCCTGTGGAAAGCGTTATCCCCGACACTGTACGGGAAACAAGCGAGCCTCAGCAGGAGGCGCAGATTCCCGAGATTTCGGACGAGATGCCGCCTTTTGTGGAGGATATGCAGGAGACGGGCGAGCAGGACGATGACGACTTTGAAGCGCAGGCAAGAGAGCTCGGTCTTGATGAAAAGGATATAGAAATGCTGCGCAAAAAGCGCAACGCTGCGACAATAAAGAACCTGTCGAAGATGAAAAAGCAAAAGGCAAAGCGCGGCGAAAGCGTTTCGCCTAAAAACAGGGCGAGCCTAAAGGATCTGAAATTGAGCCTCACGGGGAAGATAATCCCCAAAACAGAGGAGTTTGATAAATCGCAGGTACCCGACAGCAATACGGGCTACGAGGAGAGGACGGAGTTCCTCACTAAGCGCAGACGGCGCAAGGTGGAGAGCTTCAGACTGGATTCGCAGCAGGAAGAGATGCTCGGTCAGTTCGACGGCGAGCAGGAAGGTGAGAAACCGAGCCGTGACGAGTTTGAGAGCTTTGAACAGGCTCCGCAGCTGCTTGCCGAGATTAGAGAGCTTAAAAAGACGCTGAGGAGCAGGCTGACAGTCTTGCTTGCGGCGGGCATAGTATGTATGCTGCTTGCGCTTGCAAATGATTTCAGATTTGCGCTTTTCGGCATTTTTGACAGAACAAAGTACCCTGCGGTGTACACAGTGCTGAACGTGCTGCTGGGCTTTGTGGCGATATTTGAGTCTTACACCGTGCTGAGTGCGGGCATCAAGAACCTTATAAAGTCAAGTGCGGACTGCGATTCGCTGGCGGCGATAAGTATGATAAGCGCGATGATCTCGGGCTTTATGGCGCTGTTCTCAACAAGCTCGGTCGCAGGGAGATACTACCACATCTACATCGGCGCTGCGATAATCGGTCTTGTTTTCAATACCGTGGGCAAGCTGATGATAGTAAACCGCACAGAGAACAATTTCAGATACATAGCGGGCGCATACGACAGATACGCCGTAAAAACAGTGGAAAACGAGGACGTTGCCGCAAACTTTACGCAGGGCTATGTTGAGGAATACCCCGTGCTTGCGAAGATGCAAAAGACGGAGTTCGTCAAGGACTTTATGAAAAACAGCTATTGCACCGATGTTTCGGACGTTTTTGCAAGGCGGATAAGTCCGCTGGTGCTGCTGGGCGGTCTGCTGCTGGGACTTTTGTCGTTTGTGTTTGACAAGAACCCCACAAACCCCGTTGATAAGATAATTACCGCGCTTGCGGCACTTTCGGGAACTATCACGATGTGCTCGTCAATGGCACTGATACTTATTGTGAATATGCCTATGACAAAGGCGGCGAAGAAGTATCTTCAGCACTCGGCAATAATGCTTGGCTACAACTCGGTGGATGAGTTTGCAGACACCAATGCCGTGCTGGTCGAGGCAAAACAGCTCTTCCCGACGGGAATGGTAGATTTTATCAATCTTAAAATGCTTTCGACCACGCCGATAGAGGAATGTATACTTATGGCTGCAAGCCTTACAAGCCAGGCAGACAGCGTGCTTAAATCGGCATTTTACAAAATGCTGCTGGGCAAGACCGAAATGCTTTACCCCGTGGAAAGCTATATCTACGAGGACGGACAGGGGCTTTCGGGCTGGATAGAGAACAAGCGCATACTGCTGGGCACGAGAGAGCTTATGGAAAACCACTCTATCGAGGGGTTGCCGTCGGCTGCAAAGGAACAGGAGATAGCAGGCTCCAACGTTGCGGTGTACCTGTCGATATCGGGCGTTGTTACTACGCTTTTCGTTGTCAGAGCAGTTGCTAACCCGTCTATCGCGGGCTGGATGCAGGAGCTTGAAAACGAGGGTATCGTGACCGTTATCAGAACGGTAGACAGCTTCCTCACCAAAGATTTCATCTGCTCGGCGTTCGGTGTTGATAAATCATCGGTAAGATTTTTGCCGTTCAGATACCACAAGGACTATGACGAGCAGACGGACTATGTGCCAAGCACATCGGCATCTGTCATATGCAGCGGTCATTTCCAGTCGCTTGCTATGCTTATACTGGGCGCAAAAAGGCTTAAATCCGCAGCTGACCTGGGCATAGCATTCCAGTTCGGCGGCGCGGTAATGGGTGCGTTCCTGTGCTTTATAATGGGCATTACGGGCGCGTTCTCGCAGATCACCGCATCGGCGGTGCTTGGGTATAACCTGCTGCTTGTGGCGGTCGCGCTGTTGGTGAATAAGGTCAAAAAGGTTTGATGATAAGGTGCTGCTGCTATGACGGCAGCACTATTATCTTCTCGGAGGTGTTGTAATGATACTAATGAAAGTGCTGACCAGAGCTGCGGTTTGCGCTGCAGCGGCGGCGCTGTGTATATGCATGACAGGCTGTGAAAAGAAAAAGAATGATTCAACGGCTTCTGACGTTTCGTCGCAGACACAGCCCGATTCGTCTGCAAGTCCGTCAAAGGTCGAGCTGAAAAAATATGCTTTTCCGTCATTTATGGCTGCACTGGAAGACCCCGACCTGCTTTCAAGAGAGGTCTATCAGAGCTTTGATAAGAGCAAGGTGGAGACAAGCGTCGAAACGCAGAAATTCCCCGAATACAACTGCATTACAAAAATCGCTGACAAGCTGTACACATACTCTGCATCCGGGTATCTGGGCATTCTTGACGGACTGGGTCACGTTCTTATCAGCGCGGAGAAGTACACCAAGATAACGACTGTTTCAAACGATGTTATTATGTGTTCCTATATGGATAAGCAAAAGGAAGCAACGGACTTTTATAAGATATATGACAACGGCACTATCGCAAAGTACGACCGCAAGGGCTTTTCGGCAGACTCTATAGTCATATTTGAAAGCACCGATGACGAGCATACCGCAGGAGAGGGCGAGAAAAAGTTCGTTATACAGACAGAGCATGACCACTATGTCGAAGACCCTACGGGCAACTATTTGTGGGATTCCGCCGAAAAATGCGACCCGCAGAAGATAAACACGGGCAAGACCTATCGCGCTTACTACAAAGTCTCGCGCAACGGTGCGTCCTATTACATCTGCTTTGACGAGTATTACAACTACGTTATCTACGAAGCGTCGTATGCCCGCGTGCACCTGAAGATAGGCAATGTCAGCGGTGAGTGCTATGTGCAGAGTTTTGACGATTACACCGAATTGAGCCGTATGGTCAAGAGCTTTGGCAAGGCGCAGGCGACAACTACCCCCGATGCCAACGAAACGCTTGACTATATACAGATAACCTTCGGGCTTAATTCACCCGACCAGCAGGAGCTTACGATATCATCGGACGGCTGGTGCCTTGTCGACAATATCACCCACAACAACCAGCCTGATAACAAGTACTTTGCCTGCTACGACAGGGACAGCTTTGTCAGCCTTGTGCTGTGGGTAGACCAGGTGCTTTCAAAGGAATATGCACAGGGGAAATAATATGATTTTAACTTATGCAGGGAAATGACAGATTCCCTGCATTTTTTTGTGAAAACAGCGCTGTTTCGGTTGACAAGGGTATGCAGTTGTGATATAATATAATGAAGTATGAAAGCTTTCCTGCATATTTTGAACAAGGGTGTGAATACTCTTAACAAAGAGCGTAAAAAGGAGTGTTCAGCTATGTGTTCGCAGGAAAACGAAAACGAGCAGTGCCAAAGTGACAGCGTGCAGGAGGAAGAGCAGCAGATAATAGAGCTGGGAAGTGTACTGCCCGCCAACGCAAAGCACAATATCCACTGCCTGAATATAATCGGTCAGGTGGAGGGTCATTATATTCTGCCGCCGCAGAACAAAACAACAAAGTATGAGCATATCATACCCGCGCTTGTGGCTATCGAGCAGGACAGAACGGTCGAGGGACTGGTGATAATACTCAATACTGTCGGCGGTGATGTTGAAGCCGGGCTTGCGATAGCAGAGCTTATCGCGAGTATGAAAACGCCCACGGTGTCGCTCGTTGTGGGCGGCGGTCATTCGATAGGCGTGCCGCTTGCGGTCAGTGCAAAGAGGTCGTTTATAGTGCCAAGCGCAACTATGACGATACACCCCGTGCGTATGAACGGCACGGTACTGGGCGTACCGCAGACGCTGTCGTATTTTGAGAAGATGCAGGACAGGATAGTTCGGTTTGTGTGCTCAAACTCGAAGATGTCGGCGCACAGATTCAAACAGCTTATGCTTGCAAACGGACAGCTGGTCAATGACGTAGGTTCGGTGATAGATGGCGAAACCGCGGTAAGAGAAGGTCTTATCGACAGACTCGGCGGCTTGAGCGACGTTATACAGTGCCTTTACGATATGATAGAGAATACTTCCGAAAAAGAGGTGATAAGCGGTGTTTTACACGGTGATAGACCTCTATGATGTTTTCAGAACGGATATTTTTCCGCAAGAAAGACCAAAGCGCAGACAGCTTTTCAGCACCGTGCCTGCGGATTATGTGAGCCGCAGCGGGTTTTATATATGACATAATTTAGGGGGACATAATATGAGTACAATAAGTGCCATTTTTCAGGCAATAATACAGGGACTTACCGAGTTTCTGCCCGTGTCAAGCTCGGGACACCTCTCGCTGTATCAGCACTTTACAGGCAACAGCGGTGAGGGCGCACTGTTCTTTTCGGCAGTCCTGCATTTAGGCACTCTGCTGGCGGTGTTCATCGCGTTCAGAGAGAGAATAATCAGAATGATAAAGGAATTTTTCTCGATGATAAGCGACATCGCACACAAGCAGTTCTCGCTGAAAAAAGCAAACGGCGACAGAAAAATGGTGGTTATGATAATCGTTTCGACTATGTGCCTGCTGCCCTTTGCGATATTCAAGGGCTGGTTTGAGTCGGTAGCGGAGGATTCGAGTATTTTCGCGGAGGGACTTTGCTTCCTGTACACCGCAGCGATACTGTATATGTCTACCAAGTGCATGAACGGAAGAAAGAAAGCCGAGAACATCACAGGGCGCGATTCGATAATCGTCGGACTGTTCCAGGGCGTAGCGCTGCTGCCGGGCGTTTCAAGGTCGGGCTCAACGATAAGTGCAGGACTGTTCTGCGGCTTTACAAGGGCAACGGCAGTTGAATATTCGTTTATTCTGGGCATACCTGCGATACTTGCGGGCTGCCTGTCAGAACTGCTAAAGGCTATCAAGCAGCACGCCTCTATCGAGTGGGGCAACTGCCTGATAGGATTTGTCGTTGCGGCTGTTGTAGGTCTGGCAGCGATAAAGCTCATCGCCTGGCTGGTGAAATCGGACAGATTCAGGATATTTGCTTACTATACCCTCGCACTCGGCGGCGTTGTACTGCTGATAGCAATAATCGAGGCAATAAGCGGAAAGGTAATATCCTTTGCATAAGTTGTGCTTTTATGAAAAAGTCTGAAAAGGTATTTCAGACTTTTTTGTGACTTTTAAATGCGTATCACGGAAAGGAAAATGTGTTAGAAATGGCGGCAAAAAACAACGGCACAGGCTCGGCAAAAAAGAATACCGCTAAAAAATCCGCACCTGCAAAGCCTGCAAGCAGCGCGAAAAAGCCCGCGGGCAAGACTGCAAGCAAAAAGGCGCAGTCTGCGGCGGATGCTAAAAAAGCTGCAAGAGCAAGGGAGAACAGGCGCTTTTGGTCGTACATACTGTTCTTTGTGGGCATCTTTGAGCTTTTTGCAACGTTTATCAAGGGCGACGGTCTGTGGAACAGGCTGTATTGCTTTAACCGCGGAATGTTCGGCATAAGCGTGTTCCTCTTTGCGCCTATGCTTATTTATGTTGCGCTTATGATAGCGTCGGATTACAACAAAAATACCGTTCTTGCCAAGCTGATACAAGGCTCGGTGCTTATGCTGCTTTTCAGCGGCGGCGCGCAGATACTTCAGGTCGGCAGCGTGCAGGGCGCATCGTTCCTGCGCAAGATAGAGTGGCTGTACGATAACGGCGTAAAGCTCAAGGGCGGGGGTGTTGCAAGCGCATTGATAGGCTGGCCGCTGCTTGCGTCGTTCAAGCGTGTGGGCGCGGCGATAATCATAATACTTATGGTGTTTACGTTTATTATGCTTCTGACGGATATCACCCTGCCGCAGCTTTTCAGGGCGATAACAAAGCCGTTCAAAAGCGGCTACAAGGCTGTTAACGAGGAAAGATACGACCGCGCGGAGAGGGCGGCGCAGAGAGAGGGAGATCCCGAGCAATCTGCACAGGTGCAGAGAAAGCAAAGGCGCGGCGTTCAGCTTCCGCCTGTCAATAACCCTGCTGCAGCAAATGCCGAAAGACCGCGCAGAAGACTGTTCAGAAAGGGCAAGCCCGATGCACAGGTGGATTTTGCAAGGTATCTTGAGCAGGAAAAGAAAGAGCGCGAGCAGGAGTACATCACCGACCACAACGAGTTTGACTTTATGGATATCGACCCTGCCGAACTGCCGAAGATAGATGCAAAGCAGGCGGCACAGGAACTGCCGAAGGAAAAACCTGCCAAGAAGAACAAGGAGCTTGAAAGGATAATTGCAAAGGCTGTTGCAAGGGCGGACAAGCCTGAGCAGGACAGTCCCGAAACGGAAAAAACCGAGCAAAAGAGCGAGGAAAAGACTGAAACGCAGGCAGAGGTACACGTTGAAAAGAGCGGACAGACCACGCTTTTCGAGCAGGAGGAAAAGATACCTGCGTACGTTTACCCGCCTGTTGATATACTCAAATACTCAAAGAACGTGATACCGCAGGAGGTAACACAAAACGAGATAAACGAAAAGGCGGAAAAGCTTGTTTCAACGCTGGAGACATATGCTGCGAAATCGCGCATAGTCGGCATTTACCACGGTCCGTCGGTAACAAGGTACGAGCTTGAGCCCGCAGCAGGCGTAAGAGTAAACAAGATAACGGGCCTTTCCGACGACATCGCGCTCAACCTTGCCGCAACAAGCGTGCGTATCGCGCCTGTGCCGGGTAAGCCGTGCATCGGTGTCGAGGTACCTAACGTCAACAGAGAAATGGTGTCGCTGCGCGAGCTTATCGACAGCGAAGAATACAGAAATTCCAAGGGCAAGCTGACATTTGCGGTCGGCAAGGATATAGAGGGAAATATCATTATAGGCGATATCGCGAAAATGCCGCATCTGCTTGTTGCAGGTACTACCGGATCGGGTAAGTCGGTGTTTACAAACTCAATCATTTTGAGCATACTGTATCATGCGTCGCCCGACGAGGTAAAGCTGATACTTATCGACCCGAAAAAAGTTGAGTTCCCGATATACAACAACATCCCGCATCTGCTTATCCCTGTTGTGACCGAGCCTTTAAAGGCGGCGGGCGCGCTGGGCTGGGCGCTGAACGAAACTATCAAGCGCTATAACAGACTTGAGGCGAACCACGTCAAGAGCCTGCACGAGTATAACTCACTTATCAGACACGAGCGCAAAAAGCCCGAGGGCGAGCGCGACGAGGAGATCGCAAAGCTGGATATCCTCCCGCAGATAGTTATTGTTATTGACGAGTTTGCGGACTTGATGATGGCGGCAAAGAGCGAGGTAGAGGACACCGTATGCCGTATCGCGCAGATAGCGCGTGCTGCGGGCATACACATGATAATCGCTACGCAGTCACCGAGAAAGGACGTTATCACGGGACTTATCAAGTCAAATATCCCGTCAAGAGTGGCTTTGAGCGTGTCGAGCATTATGGACTCGCGAGTAATATTTGACTACGGCGGCGCTGAAAAGCTGCTGGGCAACGGAGACCTTTTGTACAAGCCTGTGGGTATGAAAAACCCGATGCGTATACAAAGCGGATTTGCATCCACAAAGGAGATAAACGCAGTCGTTGACTTCCTCAAGAACGAGCATCCTACGCAGTACAGCGAGGAGGTAATGCACGGCGTTGAGGAGAATATCCCGCAGCCGAAGGGCAGCTCGGGCGACGAGTCGGGCAGCGGCGCAGACGTTGTTGTCAACGCAGACGACGACCTTATCGACCAGGCTATATCCATTATCGTGCAGACAGGACAGGCATCGACCTCTTTCCTGCAAAGAAAGCTGAAACTGGGTTTTGCAAGGGCTGCAAGAATAATGGACGAGATAGAGGAAATGGGCATTATCGGACAGCAGGACGGCTCAAAGCCGCGTGAGGTGCTGATAACCCAGCAGGAATGGCTTGAAATGAAAGCAAGAAGATAAACCGAAAGGGGAGTGAGAGTGTGCAGCAAAACAGAAATAAGCTTGGCGGCAGCTCCCCCAAACCCGAAAGCGTTGGCAGCACGCAGCTGATAATGATAGGCGTGGGGCTGATAGTGGCTGCGCTGGTGTTATTCACTCTTTTGTTCTTTAGCGGAAAAAAGGACAGCGGCAGCAGCTCTCAAGGCGAAAGCACAGCGCAAAGCAGTTCCCAAAGCAGTTCGCGCAGTGAAACAAAAACCGAAACAAGCAGCAGCGAGCAATCGCAGACGCAGACGCAAAAAGCGGTAACCTCGGAATCAAAAAAGCAATCGTCGTCACAAAGCGAAAAGCCTGACACAAACGCGCAGATGCAGGTGCATTTCATCGACGTGGGGCAGGGCGACTGTACGCTGATAACCTGCGGCGGCGAGGCTATGCTTATCGACAGCGGCGAGCGCGATGACAGCGATGCGGTGATCAACTACATAAAAAAGCTGGGCGTGAAGAGCTTTAAGTACATTATCGTCACGCACCCGCATACAGACCATATGGGCGAGATGCCCGACATTCTCAAAGCGTTCAAAACGCAGTACTTCATAATGCCGAAGGTGCCCGACAGCATGACACCTACGATAATGCGCTACGAAAAAATGCTCAAGCAGGTAAAGGCGCAGGGGCTGTCGGTAACGTGGTCAAGCGATGCAAGCTATAAGCTGGGCAGCGCTGATGTTAAGACGTTTACTCCCAAACAGCAGCAGGAGGACCTGAACAATTACTCAACGCTTGTAAAGGTCACCTGTGCGGGCAGATCGGTGCTTATCACGGGCGACTGTGAGGCGGCAGAGGAAAATGACATTATGTCGCAGAAATTCGACCTCAAAGCTGATATTCTCAAGGTCGCGCACCATGGCAGCTACAAGGGAACGACATACGAGTTTCTCGAAACAGTCGTGCCGAAATATGCGGTGGTCTCCTGCGGAAAGGACAACGACTACGGTCATCCGCACGATTCGACAATGAAGCGCTTGCGCAAGAAGGTGGAAAACATCTACATAACAAAGGATAACGGAACAGTCGTGTTTGACTGCACGGGCAGCGGTATAACAGTAAAAACGCAGAGGTGACGTGACCATGGCAGAAATGACTGTTGACAGGATAGAAAAGACAAAGAAGGGCTATGTCATTGCTGGAGAATATCTCGGAGAGCTTGTTGTTGTCACCGTAAAAAAGCTCGGCGGCGCTAAAGAGGGAGATATAATCTCCGTGGAAAACGGCAGGGTCAGAGTGCTTGAAGATAAAACACGGCAAAGGCGCGAGCAGATAAACAAGCTGCAAAAGGAATTGTTTGATTAAAGGAGTGCGGGCGGTATGAATAAAGACTTGTTTTCACTTATAGGCGAAAAGCTCCCGTCTTTTTCAAAGGGACACAAGCTGATCGCAAATTATATCCTTGCCCATTATGACAAGGCGGCATTTATGACAGCGCAAAAGCTTGGCAAAACAGTCGGCGTGAGTGAATCTACGGTCGTCAGATTTGCCTCGATGCTGGGCTATGACGGATATCCTGCGCTTCAGAAGGCTTTGCAGGAAATGATGCGCTCAAGGCTTACGGCGGTGCAGCGCATAGAGGTCACAAGCGACCAGATGAACGGTGAGGACGTGCTTGAAAGGGTTCTCAATCAGGATATCGACAGGATACGCCGCACACTTGAGGAAACAAGCAAAGAGGATTTCAAAAGTGCTGTTGACCGTATCACTGCGGCAAACACTATCTACATTGTCGGCACAAGAAGCTCTGCGTCGATAGCGGCGTTTCTAGGCTACTATCTGTCGCTTATCTTTCCGCGCGTAAAGCTTGTGCCGTCAACTACGACATCAGAGCTTTTTGAAAGGATAATGCACATCGACGAAAGAGATCTGATGATAGGCATTTCTTTCCCGCGCTACTCAAAGCAGACGGTCAAGGCGCTTGACTTTGCAAAGCACAACGGCGCAAAGGTCGTAGCGATAACCGATTCTGCAAGCTCGCCGATAGCAAAGTATGCAGACAGCCTGCTGCTTGCAAGGAGCGATATGGCTTCGTTCGTTGATTCGCTGGTAGCACCTTTGAGCCTTATCAACGCGCTTATCGTGGCGGTTTCGATAAAGAACCGCGACAAAGTTTCGGAAACATTTGAAAGGCTTGAACAGGTGTGGGACGAGTATGACGTTTACACCAAAAGCGGTGACGACAGCCAATGAAACAGGACTGCGTAATTATAGGCGGCGGTGCGGCAGGGCTGATGTGCGCGGTGCAGACCTCACGGCGCGGCAAAAGCGTCACGCTGCTTGAACATATGGACGGCTGCGGCAGAAAGCTCGCGATAACGGGCAAGGGCAGGTGCAACGTCACCAACAACTGCGACGTTGAAACGGTGCTTGCAAATATCCCGCGCAACCCGCGGTTTATGTACTCGGCGCTCAACGGCTTTTCGCCGAATGATACTATGGAGTTTTTCGAGAGCCTCGGTGTTAAGTTAAAAACTGAGCGCGGCAACAGGGTGTTCCCTCAAAGCGACAGCGCAAAGGAGATAGTCTCTGCGCTTGTTAAAGCCGCAAAGGACGCAGGCGTGAAGATAGTCTATGACGAGGCAAAGTCGCTTATTATAGATGGCGGCGCGGTCAAGGGCGTTGCGACTGCGCAGGGCGAGTACTTTGCAGAAAGCGTTGTTGTGGCAACAGGCGGCAGGTCATACTCTAAAACAGGCTCAACGGGCGACGGATATAAATTCGCAAAGCAGGCAGGGCATACCGTCACTGCGCTGACTCCCTCGCTTTGCCCTGTGGTAACGCGTGAGAGTGAGGAATGTGCCTCGGCAATGGGCTTGTCGCTCAAAAACTGCACACTTTCGCTTTTTGAGCAGGGTAAGAAAAAGCCTGTTTACAGCGAGCTTGGCGAAATGCTGTTCACGCATTTCGGGCTGTCGGGACCGCTGGTGCTTTCAGCAAGCGCGCATATAGCAAGCCCCGAAAAGAAAAGCTACCTCTTTGAGATAGACTTAAAGCCCGCGTTGAGCGACAATCAGCTTGACGAGCGCATACTGCGCGATTTTGCACAGTTTGAGAACAGGGAGTTCCAAAACAGCCTTGTAAAGCTGCTGCCCGCAAAAATCATACCGATAATCGTAAAGCGCAGCGGGATAGACCCGACCAAGCGCGTGAACCAGATAACAAAGCAGGAAAGGCAGGCACTTGTGGGCGCCGTGAAACACCTTGATTACACGCTTTTGCGGCTGCGCCCGATAGACGAGGCGATAGTCACGCGCGGCGGTGTAAAGACCTCGGAGGTCGACCCCAAAACCATGCAGTCAAAGCTTTGCGCGGGACTGTACTTTATCGGCGAGGTGCTTGACGTTGACGCATACACGGGCGGATTTAACTTGCAGATAGCATTTTCTGCTGCGCACAGCTGCGCGGTGCATATAGCTTGTGACAACACCTGAAAGGAATGGTAATTATGAAAATAAATGTTGCTCTTGACGGACCTTCGGGCGCAGGAAAATCTACGATAGCAAAGGCTGTCGCAAAAAAGCTGGAGTATGTTTACGTCGATACGGGCGCGCTTTACCGCACTATCGCGTACTATGTCATCTCAAACGGCTTTGATGCAAAGGACGAAAACGCGGTAGTTTCCTGCCTTGACAAGATAAATGTCAAGCTCAAATATATAAGCGGCGCACAGCACGTTATGCTTAATGGCGAGGACGTTTCGGATAAGATAAGAACACCCGAAATATCAATGGGTGCGTCGGCTGTTTCGGCTATACCCAAGGTCAGAGAGTTTTTGTTTGACTTGCAGCAGGATATCGCAAAGCACAACAACATCATCATGGACGGGCGCGATATCGGTACTGTAGTGCTGCCAAACGCGCAGGTAAAGATTTTCCTCACCGCAACCGCAGAGGAAAGAGCGAACAGGCGCTTTAAGGAGCTTCAGGAAAAGGGTGACCCCTCCACCTACGAGCAGGTGCTTGAGGACATCAAGCAGCGCGACTACAACGATACCCACAGAGATATCGCACCGCTTAAAAAGGCTGATGACGCGGTAGAGGTGGACTCTACAAAAATGACGCTTGACGAGGTCATCGACGCTATTGTTAAGATAATCAACGATAAGACCGCAGGCGAGAGCGGCAGCGGCGATGACAGCGGCGAAAAGAAAAGTATCCGCGCCACGCGGGAGCTTATGCCCGTGCGCCCGATAAGCAAAAAGAAAAGATTGAGCTTTGTAAAGATATTTTTCTATAACTTGTTGAGATATATAACCATTTTTGTTTACCACTGCTATTACAACATCAAGTGGGAGGGCAAGGAGAATGTCCCCAAAGACGGCGGAAACATCTTTGCCTCAAACCACCGCAGCTATCAGGACCCTGTGTTCACAGCGCTGGGTGCGAGAGTGCCTATTTCGTATATGGCGAAAGAGGAACTTTTCCATAAAAACGTCTTTTTTACGGGACTTATCAAGCTGTTCGGCGCTTTTCCCGTTGTCAGAGGAAAGGGCGATATGCAGGTGATAGACACCTCTATCGAAAAGCTTGAAAAGGGCAGAAACCTTGAAATATTCCCCGAGGGAACACGCTCAAAGGACGGCAAGGTCGGCAAGGGCAAAACAGGTGTTGCGCTTATCGCAGCCGTTGCGCAGACAAAGGTCATTCCCGTGGGCATAAACTTTGAGGGCGAAAAGCTGAAGTTTCGCAGCAAAGTCGTTGTAAGATACGGCAAGCCTATCATCCCTGCTGAAATAGGAGTAACAGGCACAACTGCCAAAGATTTGAAAATAATCAAAAACGAGATAATGAAAGGCATAACCGAACTGGTGCATTAAATGTTAACAAATTGTAAAATTTCTGTCGCAGCCACCGCAGGTTTCTGTTTTGGTGTAGACAATGCCGTAAAAATAGTGTATAATGAGTTGGATAACCGAAATAATGTCGTGACGCTTGGTCCGATAATCCATAACGCTGATGTTGTGGAGGATCTGCGCTCAAAAGGCGCTGTTCCCATTGAACTTGACGAGGTGCAAAAGGGGCAGACGGTCATCATAAGGTCACACGGCGTAGGGCTTGATGTGTACGAAAAGCTAAAGGCTGCGGGCGCAAGGATAGTCGATGCTACCTGTCCATTCGTCGCAAGGATACACAAGATAGCCTATGAACGATCGCTTGAGGGCTGTACGGTGCTTGTCGCCGGTGATGAAAAGCACCCCGAGGTGATCGGCATAAGGGCGCATTGTCAGGGCGAAAGCTTTGCATTTACGTCGCCGCAGGAGCTTGAAAAGCTCGCCGCGCAGTACGGTCTTGCACAAAAGAAAATCGCTGTGCTTGCACAAACCACCTTCAATAAGGCGATATGGGAAGAGTGCAGCAGCCTTGCAAAGCAGCTTCTGCCGCAGGCAGAGGTTTTCGATACGATATGCAGCGCAACAGGCGAGCGGCAGCGTGAGGTCGAAATGCTTGCAAAGTCATCTGATCTGATGGTGATAGTAGGCGGCGCTCACAGCTCCAATACCCGCAAGCTTTACGACATTGCAAGCATATTCTGCAAAAGCGTTCACGTTGAGAACGCAAAGCAGCTTCGCGAAATGAAAATTGACCTTTCGCGTGCAAAATCCGTAGGGATTTCGGCAGGTGCTTCAACACCCGCTTATATAATCAAGGAGGTAGAACAAACCATGAGTGAACTTATTAATGTTGATGAGAATTTTAACTGGGAAGAGGAGATGGAGAAATCTCTGAAGCCAATACATATCGGAAAGAGAGTAACAGGTACTGTTTTGTCTGTTAACAATACAGAAGTGTATGTTGATCTGGGCACAAAGCAGCAGGGCGTTATACCTGCAAGCGAGCTGACCAACGACCCGACGCTTAAGCCTGAGGACGTTGTTAAAGTCGGTGACGAGCTTGACCTGCTCGTTCTTAAGACAAACGACCAGGACGGCGTTGTTACACTTTCAAAGAAGAAGATAGACGCTGCTGCAGGCTTTGAGAAGATCGTTGCTGCAAAGGAAACAGACGAGGTCCTCACAGGTGTTGTGAAGAGCGTTATCAAGGGCGGCGTGCTTGTTAACTGCAACGGAGTGAGCGTGTTCGTTCCCGCTTCACAGGCTGCTCCGAAGAGAGATTTCGACCTTAACGAGCTGGTAAATAAGGAAGTTAACTTTAAGATACTTGAGGTCAACGAGGGCAGACAGAGAGCTGTCGGCTCGATAAGAATAGTTGCAAGAGAGCAGAGAGCTGCTGCTCAGACCAAGTTCTTTGAGAACACACAGCCTGGCGAAGAGGTTGAGGGTGTTGTTAAGTCTATCACAGACTACGGCGTATTTGTTGACCTCGGCGGCGTTGACGGCCTTGTAAGAAGAGTTGACCTGTCATGGAACAGAGACAAGAAGCCTGCCGATATCGTTTCTGTAGGTGACAAGATTACTGTAAGAATCAAGGATATCGATAACGAGACAAAGAAGATTTCTCTTGTTTACAAGAAGGACGAGGAAAATCCTTGGGAGATATTCAAGGCTAACTACGAGGTTGGTCAGACTGTAAATGCAAAGATCGTTTCCATCACATCTTTCGGTGCGTTTGCACAGATCATCGAGGGCATTGACGGTCTTATCCATATCTCACAGATCGCAAATAAGAGAGTCGACAATGTGGCAGACGTTCTTACCGTAGGTCAGGAGGTCGAGTGCAAGATAACCGAGATTGACCTTGATAAAAAGCGCATCAGCCTGTCTATCAGAGCACTTCTTCCCGAAGAAGAGGTTGAAGAGGCTGCTGATGAAACAGCCCAGGAGGCTCCCGAGGCTGAAGAAGCTGCCGAGGAAACAACTGACGCAGAGTAATTGCGAATATTGCGGGGGCGAGATTTCGTCCCCGATTTTCATTGAAAAAGTGTCTTGTAAAAAAGACAAATTAAGCGCTAATATGGAGAAAGAATTGTCTTAAATGACAAAATTACAAAGGGAAAGATGAAATAAGCTTAACTTTTTCACTGTTATATGGTATACTAACATTAACAATGAAACTATTAGGAAAGGCTGTTTTTATGGAAGATAAAAAGAGAGTTGTTCCCGACAGAAGAAAGGGCAAGAGAAAAAAGAAAAAAGTTAATACGGCTCTCGGGGTAGTATCCAAGGTTTTAAAAACCGTCGGAACGGTGGTTTTGTCGGTTTTCCTTATCGTGATAATCACGTCATGCATCTTTGCAACGGTGCTGACTATTTACGTTCTGAATTTTGCAGATACGACCTCGACAGTAAGCCTTGAGCGAGTTGCGGAAAGCAATATTTCAAGATTCGTTTATACCAATCCCAACTATGACGAGAAAGACCCGAACTCAAAGCAGTACGAGCTTTACTACGCTATACGCAACACCAGCAAGCACGTTTTGTGGGTGGATATCGAAAATATCCCGCAGTATACGCAGGACTGCTTCGTTTACAGCGAGGACGAGAGATTCTATGAACACGACGGTGTTGACTTCAAGCGTACTATCGGTGCGTTCGTCAACATCTTCCTGCCGATATACCCGGGCAGACAGGGTGGTTCTACAATTACCCAGCAGACAATAAAGAATGTCACGGGCGATGACACCAGAACGGGTATCAAGGGTATCGAAAGAAAGATACGAGAGATTTTCCGAACGATAAACGTCGAAAAGGTAAACCGTAAGGAAGATATTTTGCAGTGCTACCTTAACGTTATACCGCTGGGTACCTATGAATACGATATTATCGGAGTGCAGGCGGCGGCAAACTATTATTTCGGAAAAGATGTTAAGGATCTGACGCTGGGCGAGTCAGCTGCGCTTGCTGCTATGACTACCGCACCTGCGGCTTACAATCCGATAGAGGACCCCAAGGAAAATTACATCAGACGTAAGGTGTGCCTTAACAAGCTGCTGGAAAACGGCGCTATCTCTGATGAAGAGTATGAACAGGCACTCAACGAAAAGCTGACACTGGTCGGTAACTTCGACTATTCAAGCGCTTCTGTCTACGACGACGAAACAAGAGATTTCGGCGCTTCGGATTACTTTATGGACGAGGCTTGGTCAGAGGCTGAACAAAGGATAGCCGAGTATTACGGTGTATCTGAAGAAGAAGCAAGTACAAAGCTGTCTGACGGCGGCTTTACCGTATACACAACGGTAGATCGGGAAATGCAGAAAAAGCTTGAAGCTAATATGCAAAACCCTGCTAACTTCCTCAACTACACTATCGAAAGTGATACTATCCTTTCTGCCGCGATAGCGGTTGACTATACGGGCTGCGTAAAAGCTGTAGTCGGCGGGCGAGGCAAAAAGGAACAGTCAAGAACCTTCAATATCGCGACCGACGGTATGCGTTCACCCGGTTCGTGCATCAAGCCTATCGCATCCTATGCACCTGCGGTAGACAACAACCTTATTATGTGGTCAACAAGGATAAACGATAAGCCTATCACGATAAAGAACGCACAGGGCAAGGATGAGCAATGGCCTGTTAACTACACCGATTACGGCGGAAACAACTGGTCATACAAGGATATGTATGTATGGCAGATGCTCAGCCAGTCGAAGAATACCTGCCCCGCACAGCTTGTTGAAAAGCTGACACCTGCGTACTGCGCTAATTTCCTCAAGGAAAAGCTGGATATCACGACCCTTCAGGATGCTGATTTCTCCGCGTATTCAGGCGTAACGGTAGGCGGCTTTACAGCGGGACTTCACCTTTCAGAGCTTGTCGGCGCATATATGATATTTGGCAACGGCGGAAGAAAGTACGACCTTTCGTTCGTCTCCAGCATCGAGGACGCGCAGGGCAAGGTCATCTACGAAAAGTCTGACGGCTTCAAGCAGGCGATAAGCGAAGACAGCGCGTATGTAATGAACAGACTTATGCAGAAGGTCGTTACCGACCCAAGCGGTACGGGTACGAATGCAAAGCTCGTGACGACAGACCTCGTTGCTAAAACAGGTACATCTTCAAGCTGGGAGGACCTGACATTCGTAGGCTGTACTCCTGACTTTGTTTCAGGCGTATGGATAGGCTACGATAACCACAAGACAATACCGACAGGCTATTACAAGAACAGTGATGCACTGTGGAAGGCTATGTTCGGTGAAATGGCAGAGAACGAGCCGGATAAGGAATTCGATATGCCGGACTCTGTTGTGAAGGCAAAATACTGCACTGCAACGGGACTTGTTGCATCAAAGACCTGCGGCGCAACGGCTGAAGGCTACTTTAAGAAGTCACAGCTCGGAAACGTTTGCAGCCACTAAATAATCACTAAAACCCTCGCGAGTTTTAACGGGGGTTTTATTTGACGGGAAGGAATTGTATGGAGAATTTGAGATTGTGCGTGCCGTGCCATTTCGGCTTGGAAAGCGTTGTGACATACGAGGTCAAAAAGATAGGCGGCGAAAATCTCTTTACCACCGACGGCAAGGTAAGCTTTGACGGCGATTTCAATACGCTTGCAAAGGCGAACCTCTGGATATCTTCGGGAGAAAGGGTGCTGATAGAGCTTGCAAGCTTTGAAGCTAAAAGCTTTGAGCAGCTTTTTGAGGGCGTTAAGGCTATTCACTGGGAGGATTTTATTGCAAAAACTGACGCGTTCCCCGTCAAAGGCAGCAGCCTTAATTCGCAGCTGCACTCGATACCCGACTGTCAGAAGATTATCAAAAAGGCCTGCGTAAAGCGGCTGGAAAGTGTGTACGGTATAAGCTATTTCGAGGAAACAGGCGCAAAGCATCAGATACAGTTCACCATTCTTAAAGACAGGGTGAGCATTTATCTTGACACCTCTGGGCAGGGCTTGCACAAACGCGGCTACCGCAGAAATTCCAACGATGCGCCGATAAAGGAAACGCTCGCGGCAGGCATCATCGACCTTGCGAGAGTGCGTGCGGATACGGTCGTTTGCGACCCGATGTGCGGCTCGGGAACGTTTCTTATCGAGTCAGCATACAAGGCGATGAACATCGCGTGCGGATTAAGACGCAGCTTTGCGGCGCAGGAGTGGGCGCAGATACCGCAGACGGTCTGGCAGAACGCGCGTGCGGAGGCTATGGAGATGATCAAGCGCGACGCGGGTTTTCACGGCTACGGCTTCGATATTGACGAGCTTGCGATAGACCTGACAAGTGCAAACGCCAAAAAAGCAGGTGTCGGCGGCAGGCTTGACATCAAGCAGCAGGATATCAGCAAATACCGACCGCTTGAAAGCTGCACGCTTTTCTGCAATCCGCCGTACGGTGAGAGGCTGCTTGATATAAAGTCGGCAGAGGAGCTGTACAAGAAGATGGGACAGGTCATAAGTCCCTCAAAGGAAAACCCGTGCTACATCATTTCGCCGCACGAGGAGTTTGAGAAATTCTTCGGCAAAAAGGCTGACAAAAAGCGCAAGCTGTACAACGGAATGATAAAGTGCGACCTGTATATGTATTTCAGATAGGGGAGAGTAAAATGAAACTGAACGAACTTGACGCAGTAGTATTCGATATGGACGGCATAATCTTTGACACCGAAACGATCGCCCTGCGCAGCTGGCAGGACGCTGCGGACGCACACGGTATCGGTGACATCAGCGAGACTGCAATGAAGTGCGTGGGCAGGAGTACTGTTGACACGCTGAAGATTTTCGAGGAGGCTTACGGCGACAGGGTGAGCATCGAGCAGATGCACGTTGAGTGCATACAGCGCTTCAAGGAGATAGTGCAGACCGAGGGTATGCCTGTTAAAAAGGGCGCGCGCGAGCTGCTGGAGTATCTCAAAGCAAGCGGTGCAAAGGTCGCACTTGCGTCATCAACGAGCTATGAAACGGTCGTTGCGGAGCTTAAAGACGCTGATTTGTTCAAGTATTTCAGGGTCATAGTCGGGGGAGATATGATAAAGCATTCAAAGCCAGAGCCCGAGATATATCTGCTTGCCTGCGAGAAGCTGGGCGCAGACCCGAAAAAGTCGGCGGCGGTCGAGGACTCCCGCAACGGTATAATCTCGGCGAGCAGGGCAGGAATGTACCCGTTCCTTGTGCCCGATATTATCCAGCCCGACGAGGAAATGATAAGGCTGTCGCACAAGCAGTTCAAAGACCTGCTTGAAGTCAAAGAATATTTAGAGGCATAAACAACGCCCTGTTCCAAATCGGAGCAGGGCGATAATGTTGTTAATGTCAATCTAAAAAACCTCAACTTTCGGGTATCGTTTCATCATCGTTATTAGTTCTGCTTTCAGGTTTTATAGTCATCTTTGACTTTTTCCTTTTGGGCTGTACTTTATGATTGTTATCATAGTATTCATTAGCTATCCAATCAACATTTTCGCACAGTTCTCCGAAAGCATATATGAAAATAGAACCGAGCCAGCCGACAATTATAGAACTTGCTATGCTTATGAATACAATCAGTGCTTTAAACGTAATAGATTCTTGTTTTGCAGACAGTATTACACCCAATACAACACCCGCAAAAACGGTAAGGGCAAAAATAAAAATGGCAAAACCTTTTAGCTTGCCTCCGGGATTCTCGAACATTCTTACCACGCTCCTTGTATTTTGTTAAAGAACACATATGTATTCTAAAAATATTATAACATACAAAGGCACGAATGTCAACATATGTATTCATAAATCGCCTCAAAACAATGTACAATAAGCCGTAGAGGTGATTTTATGTACGTTGAGGAGCTTGACCCAAAGGCTGTGGGTGCTTATATCCGCAGTAAAAAGGGCATTTCGCAGGAGGTTTTAAGCGGTCTTGCGGGCATCGGGCGGACGCACCTGAGCGCTATTGAGCGTGGGCAGCGCAAGCCGACGCTTGAAACGCTTTACAAACTTGCCTGTGCGCTTGATGTGAAAATGAGTGAGATAGTTATCGAAATTGAAAACAGATTATAAAAAGACCCGACTTCGCTGTGAAATCGGGTCTTTGGTATTATCGGCTTTGAATTACTTGATCATCGAAGCAACTTCGTCTGCGAAATTGTCTTCCTTCTTCTCAACGCCCTCGCCGCGCTCGAAACGAACGTAATCAACAACGTCGATCTTGCCGCCAAGCTTCTTTGCTACGCTGTCAACATATGCGCCGACAGTCATCTTGTCGTCCTTAACGAAAGCCTGTTCAAGCAGGCAGTTCTCTGAATAGAACTTGCCGAGCTTGCCCTCGATGATCTTGATCTTTACCTGCTCAGGCTTGTTAGCCATCTTAGGATCGTCAGCCATCTGTGCGAGCTGTATCTTCTTCTCTTCCTCAAGAGCGTCAGCAGGAACAGCTGCTCTGTTGAGGTAAGATGGGTTCATAGCTGCAACCTGCAGTGCGCAGTCCTTACCTGCTGCGAGCAGATCAGCGTTGTCAGCAGCGATGTCAGACTCGAGCTTTACGAGAACAGCGATGCTTCCGCCGCCGTGAACGTAAGGAACGAGGATACCCTCAAATCTCTTGAAACGTCTGATGACCATGTTCTCTCTGATCTTTATGAACAGGTTCTGGAGAGCCTCTTCAACAGTTGTGTCGCCGCCTGCGATCTTGCAAGCCTTGAGAGCCTCAACATCAGCAGGGTTCTGCTCGATAACAGTCTTTGCAGTTGCAGCAACGAAATCCTTGAACTCCTGGTTGTTTGCAGCGAAGTCTGTCTCGATGTTTACCTCGAGTACGCAGCCAACGTTTCCTTCAACAACAGCTGTGCAGATACCCTCTGCAGCAACTCTGCCGCTTTTCTTTGCCTGTGTAGCCAGACCCTTCTCACGAAGTACGAGTATAGCCTTTTCCATATCGCCGTCTGTTTCAACAAGAGCCTTCTTGCAGTCCATCATGCCAACGCCTGTTGCTGTCATAAGCTCTTTGATTTCCTGTACAGATACCTTACCCATTTGTATTTCCTCCAATCGATTTTTCGTAAAAACAAGGCAGACAAATTCTCAAACTTATCTGCCCTGCAAATTGTCATTGATTATTCAGCAGTCTCTTCCTCTGCTTCCTCGACCTTCTCGGTCTCCTCTTCGCTTGCGACAGCGTCCTCACCCTGTCTGCCCTCGATGATAGCGTTAGCCATGCAGCCTGCGATAAGCTTTACAGCTCTGATAGCGTCATCGTTGCCCGGGATAACGTAATCAACGTCATCAGGATCGCAGTTTGTATCTACGATAGCAACTACGGGGATACCGAGCTTCTTTGCCTCTGCAACAGCTATCTTCTCTTTTCTTGGGTCAACAACGAAAAGTGCGCCCGGCAGCTTCTTCATGTTCTTGATACCGCCAAGGAACTTTTCAAGCTTGTCGATCTCGAGCTTGAGCTTTGTAACTTCCTTCTTCGGCAGAAGATCAAATGTGCCGTCCTCTTCCATCTTGTTGAGCTGCTCAAGTCTCTTGATACGCTGCTGGATGGTCTTGAAGTTTGTCATCATACCGCCGAGCCATCTTGCGTTTACAAAATGTGCATCAGCTCTTGTAGCCTCTTCCTTTACGGATTCGCTTGCCTGCTTCTTGGTACCTACGAAAAGTACCTCGCCGCCCTGTGCAGCAACGTCACGGATAAACATATAAGCCTCTTCGAGCTTCTTAACCGTCTTCTGCAGGTCGATGATGTAGATGCCGTTTCTTTCTGTGAAAATGTACGGTGCCATTTTCGGATTCCATCTTCTTGTCTGGTGACCGAAGTGTACGCCAGCCTCAAGAAGCTGCTTCATTGATACTACTCCCATTGTAGTAACCTCCTGTTTGGTTTTTTGTTCGCCTTGCGGCGTGCTTATTTCCTCCGAGCCGCTTGACTTGCCTCAACCCGAGAAACCTCGGGACCAACGGCAAAAACGAGCCCGTGCGAATTGCTTTAATATTATACCACAACTTAAATCACTTTTCAAGCCTTTTCAGCCTCGTCATTTCAACAAATTTTCAACAAGGCAGCTCTTTGTTTTTGTGGAAATCGTCTTTTCCTCAAAATCCACCAGAATGATATCCTCGCCGATAAGCTCTATGTCGCTGCATTTGATAACGATATCCTCGTCGCGCCCCATCAGCCCGAAGGCACGCGCTTTGCCGTAGACGATAAGAGAAACTATTTTTCCGCTGACCGAGTCAAGCTCTATATCGTCAACGTAGCCTATTTTCAGTCCTGTGCGCATGTTTACGACCTCTTTGCTGCGTAAACCGGAAAAGCTGCATATCATAGTCATCACCTCGTAACAACTATATATGCAGCTTTGTGCCTGTACTATTCGCTATCTGCCCTGCAAACGCATTGAAGAATTCAGCGTTGTCATCTCTGACTGCTTTTGCAAGACTAATTATAAAATTACTGTTCGTCGGTCTTTTGTTGTCGGTTATGACATTCCTCATAATGTGCGCAAGAGCCTTTTTGTCGCCGCTTTTCCAGTAGTTCTCTATGCTTATGCGTATAGAGTGCTCAACGCTTTTAACGGTAGTGCCGTTCTTTTCGGCGATACGGCGGTATATTTCTCCGTGCAGGTTCACCTTGAAATGATGTTCAAACAGCAGAGACATTACAGCCTCTTTGATATACACGCTGCCTCGCTGTCTTGTGTTGTGCCCGAGCGAAAGAAGTATCTCGTCTATCTCGCCCGAGATGAACTGCATAAGGTCGTTAAGACTTGCAGGTGATGTGTTCATCCTGTCACATATGTATCCGACGATCTGCTTGGGGTCATACGGATACTGGTGGTTTTCGCGTATCCCAAGCTCTGTGAGAAGCTTTAACTCCTGCGGGTCTTCATAGGTGTAAATGTTTACGAGCTTTTGCGGCTGCACCTTGTATTCCGCGCCCTCACACAGCTGTCTTATCGCCCCTGAACTTAACTTGCTTGAGTTGAATATCACAAGGTCGGGGTCGTTTTGTATTGCTGCGATGCTAATGTCTATCTCATCATTTTTGCAGGTAATGTACGGGATGTCGGCACTTTTCAGTTCGTTTATAAGCTCGCTGTGCTGTCCCGCGTAGTCCTGTGCGATAAGTACAAGGTACATTTGTTTATATCCTTTTTCTCTATGATTTGTCTTTAGTTGACATAAATTATATTCAATTGTATAGAATTGTTCAAATAAAGAAGCAACTGTTAATAGCCAAGACACGAAAAATTCATTAAAAAACTTTTATTTGCAAAATCAACTGTCGATTTAAGTCGCAAAATGCAACGAGAATAAACGACATAATTTCTGTTTTTTCAGCATAGCGGGGAAACCTTCTTTGATGCAAAAAGGTTCTCCCCCAAAAGCTGTCTTTGACATACCCTGCGTTTTTTCAGAACTGTGCCTTGACCTTATCCAGTGCGGATTTTTCGAGTCTTGACACCTGCGCCTGTGAGATACCTATCTGCTTTGCGACTTCCATTTGCGTGCGTCCCTTGAAAAAGCGCAGATAAAGAATTTTCTTTTCGCGCGGCGCAAGAGATGCAAGCGTCTGCTTTACCGAAAGCTCGTCCAGCCACGTTTTGTCGTCACAGTTATCTTTAAGCTGGTCGACCACATACAGCGTGTCGCCCGCCTCGGAGTATACAGGCTCGTAAAGGGACACAGGTTCGCTTACGGACTCCATAGCCGTTACGATGTCTGCGCGGCTTTCACCTGTTTCTTCGGCTATCTCTGTGGTAGTCGGTTCGCGGTTGAGCCGCTCGGTCAGCCTCTCCTTTGCAAGCATGGATTTGTAGGCAAGGTCACGCAGAGAACGGCTGACGCGCACAGGCTGGAAATCACGCAGATAGCGGCGCACCTCGCCTGCTATCATCGGGTGCGCGTAGGAAGAGAACTTGACCTCAAACTTTGGGTCAAAGTTGTCTATTGCCTTTATCAGCCCCACCACGCCGACCTGAAACAAATCGTCTGCCGAATCGCATCTGCTCGTAAATTTCTGAAGCACACTCAGCACCAAGCGCAGATTGCCGTTTATAAGCTCCTCGCGAGCCTTCTTGTCACCCTGACGCGCCCTGTTCAACAGCTCAAGCTTTTCGTCCTCCGTAAGCACCTTCAGCTCGTTGGTGTTTACACCGCTTATCTCGACCTTGCCGTACTGCATATTCATCACCCCGACGATAATTATGTAATCTGGCAGGTGCGTCTGATAAAAGTATCTCCGATTTGTACAAGGTTATACACCGCATATAGTGCTTTTTGCCGAAAATATTAAAATTCGGCGAATTCGTTGACAATTGCGCACGAATGTGGTATAATTTTATCATTAGATAGGAGGCTGAAAATGGGTACAAGAGTGGCTGTTATGGCAGTCATTGCGCAAAGCTGTGATTCGGCTGAACAGATAAACTCCATCCTGCATGAGTACAGTGAGTATATCATCGGCAGAATGGGTGTGCCTTACAGGGACAGGTCTATGAACATCATAAGCGTTGCGCTCGATGCTCCGCAGGACAAGATAAATTCCCTCGCAGGCAGGATAGGCAGGCTGGACGGCGTTACCGCAAAGACGCTTTATTCGGCAAGTTAAAAGTGAATATTATTTTATCTCCTGACGCTGAAATTGTATTGAGGCGAAAGCTTGGTAACTAAACGTGAAATGCGGGCGCAGTATATCCGCAGATTCACAACGTGGGCAGTGTATCCGTCGGGATGGGCTGTTTTTTTATTTAACAGAAAGGCGGGAATGATATGGGACTTAACGATATACCCTCGGGCGAAAGAGTGCATATAGGCTTTTTCGGCAGACGCAATGCGGGCAAATCAAGTATTGTGAATGCCGTTACAAATCAAGGGCTGTCGCTTGTTTCCGACGTTGCGGGCACTACCACCGACCCTGTGTACAAGGCGATGGAGCTGCTGCCGATAGGACCTGTTGTTATCATTGATACAGCGGGCTACGACGACGAGGGAATGCTCGGCGAAATGCGCGTGAAAAGCACAAAGCAGGCGCTCAACCGAACGGATATTGCAGTGCTTGTCGTAGATGCGCAGCTTGGTATGGGCGAGTGTGAAAAAGAGCTTACAGAGCTTTTTGAAAAAAAGGAGATACCCTACATTGTCGCCGTGAACAAGACCGATATCACCAAGGGCGACGTAACGGGTGACAACTGTGTTTACGTCAGTGCAAAAACGGGCGACGGCATTTTTGAGCTTAAAGAAAAGCTCGGCACGCTTGCAAAGCTGCCCGCGCGTGATGTACGTATTATCGGTGACAAGCTGCAAAGAAATGACCTTGTTGTGCTTGTTGTGCCGATTGACGAGAGCGCGCCCAAGGGCAGACTTATCCTTCCGCAGCAGCAGACGATACGGGATATCCTCGACGCAGATGCCTGCGCGGTAGTCGTCAAGGATACCGAGCTTGCGGATACGATAAAGGCGCTGGGCAAAAAGCCAAAGCTGGTCATTACCGACAGCCAGGCTTTTGCGAGTGCAAACAAGCAGACTCCGAGCGATATAATGCTCACCTCGTTTTCGATACTTATGGCGAGGTACAAGGGCTTTCTTGATACAGCCGTGGACGGCGCGAGGGCAATAGATGAACTCAAAGACGGCGACAGGGTGCTTATAAGCGAGGGCTGCACTCACCACAGACAGTGCGGCGACATAGGAACTGTCAAGATACCGAACTGGCTCAAAAAGCACACGGGCAAAAACGTTGAGATACACACCACCTCGGGCAGAGAGTTCCCTGACGACCTGTCACAGTACGCGCTGGTCATACACTGCGGCGGCTGTATGCTTACCCCCAAGGAAATGACCTACCGTATGAAGTGCGCAGTTGACCAGGGCGTGCCGTTTACAAACTATGGCGTTGCTATCGCGCATATGACGGGCATACTTAAACGCAGCGTGGAGATCTTCCCGCACCTTTACGAAAAATTGTGAGTGATTATATGAATAACATTGAACTTATTGATACACTTGAAAAGACAGGACACCTTGATAAAGAGCAGTGGGTGCAGCTGTTTGATACCTTTACCGATGACGACAGGGCGTACGCTGCGCAAAAAGCATCAGCGGCGGCTGTTGCACAGTTCGGAAAGAGCATTTTTATACGCGGCATTGTCGAGTTCTCAAACGTGTGCAAAAATGACTGTCTTTACTGCGGCATAAGAAAATCCAACGCAAACTGCGAGCGATACCGCCTGACCAAAGAGCAGATACTTGACTGCTGCGACGCAGGCTATGAGTACGGTTTCCGCACCTTTGTGCTGCAAAGCGGCGAGGACAAAAGCTACAGCACCGACACGCTGTGCGATATAGTTGCAAGCATAAAAAAAGCGCACCCCGACTGCGCGGTAACGCTGTCGGTAGGCGAGCTGGAGTATGACGACTACAAGCGCCTTTTTGACGCAGGTGCAGACAGGTATCTGCTGCGTCACGAAACGGCGGACGAGCAGCATTACGGCAAGCTGCACCCGAGCGAAATGTCGTGGGCGCACAGAATGAAATGTCTTGAACAGCTTAAAGAAATAGGCTACCAGACGGGCTGCGGAATGATGGTAGGTTCGCCGTTCCAGACGAGCGAACATCTGGCGCAGGATATGCTTTTCCTTGAGCGCTTCAAGCCGCAGATGATAGGTATGGGACCGTTTCTGCCGCACAAGGACACGCCGTTTAAGGACGAGCCTGCGGGCAGCTATGAGCTGACGCTGTTTCTTATAAGTCTTTGCAGGCTGATGCTGCCTGACTGTCTTATCCCTGCAACAACGGCGCTGGGTACGATAAGACCTGACGGCAGAGAAAAGGGAGTGCTTGCGGGCGCGAACGTCATAATGCCGAATCTTTCGCCGATAGATGTACGCAAAAAGTATCTGCTGTATGACGGCAAGATATGCACGGGCGACGAGTCGGCGCAGTGCAGGGCGTGCCTTGAAAGGCGTATGGAGTCGATAGGGTACAAGGTAGTTATTACAAGAGGAGACCATAAGAGTTATGATAAAGATAGCAGTTTACGGTAAGGGCGGCATAGGCAAGTCCACCACCGTTTCAAATCTGGCAGTTGCACTTGTCAGAAAGGGCTTGCGGGTGATGCAGATAGGCTGCGACCCAAAGGCTGATTCGACCTCGCTTCTCAACGGCGGCAGACGGATAAAGACAGTGCTTGACCTGGTGCGCGAGCGAGGAGACAAGTTCACACTCGAGGATATGGTAACGGTCAGCGAGGACGGTGTTTTCTGCGTTGAGGCAGGCGGTCCTATCCCGGGCTTGGGCTGCGCAGGGCGCGGCATTATAGCGGCGCTTGAAAGACTTGAAAAGAAAGGCGCGTATGAAAAGTACAAGCCCGATGTCGTGCTTTACGACGTGCTGGGCGACGTGGTTTGCGGCGGCTTTTCAATGCCCATGCACAAGGGCTATGCGCAGAAGGTCTTTATAGTCACCTCGGGCGAAAAAATGGCTTGCTATGCGGCAGGCAATATCGCTATGGCGATAGAGAATTTCAAGGGCAGAGGGTATGCACAGCTTGGCGGAATAATCCTTAACAGGCGAAATGTTGAGGACGAGCTTGAAAACGTGCAAACTCTCGCAAAGGATTTCAACACCGTTATTGTCGGTGACCTTGAACGCAGCAGGCTTGTGCAGGAGTGCGACAGGCTTGGCACAACGGTGATGAACAAGTACCCTGACAGCGATATGGCAAAGCAGTATCAAAAGCTGGCTGACGAGATAATGAAAGGTTTTGAGTGATATGCTGAAAAAAGCAGGCGGAGAAGCAGCTGCACCTGTAGGTATAAAAATATCGCAGGCGGCTTTTCCGCGCCCGTTCGATACGGGACTTGAATACAGCCCGCCCGCACGCGGCGACTGGAACATAGTTCATATGGGACTGCTGATACCGCAGTCGCATCAGATATATTTCTGTGCACAGGGCTGTCTGCGCGGCGTTGTGCAGACTACTGCCGAGATGGACGCGATGGACAGGCTCTCGTGGGCGTATCTTTGCGACGAGGACTACGCCGACGGCAGTATGGAGTACAACATAATCGACTCGGTTGCAGAGGTCATCAAGCGTATGAAAGAGCGCCCGCCGTGCATACTCGTCTTTTTGAGCTGTATGCATCTGTTCGCAGGCGTGGATTTTGATATGATAATAGACGAGCTTGAAAGCAGGTTCGGCGGTATAGATTTCGTCAAGTGCTATATGACACCGACGATGCGCTTCAGCGGGCTTGCACCCGTGCCGACGATGTATAAGCAGATGTTTGTGCCGCTTCGCGAGTGCGAAAAAGACGGCGGTGTGAACATTATCGGATACAACTGGGCTTTCGGCGAAAGCTGCGAGCTTGTAAGGATAATCAAAAGCGCAGGCGTTACACTTCGCCAGCTGCCGACGTGCGAAAGCTACGCGCAGTATCTTGATATGGCAAAGTCGGCAGTCAATATTGCTGTGATACCGGAGGCTCTGCCCGCGGCGGCGGAACTTGAACAGCGGCTGGGGCAGAAGCATCTGTACCTGCCTGTGAGCTGGGATTTTGAAAAGATAAAGGACAATTACAAGGCGCTTTGCGAATCGCTCGGCATACAAATGCCCGACCTCTCGCAAGAGCAAGCCGAGGCAAAGGCTGCGCTTGAAAAGGCGGCAGAGGCGCTCGGCGGCAGACCTGTTGCGGTGGACTTTGTGGCAGCGCACAAGCCGTTTGAGCTTTGCAGACTGCTGCTTGAAAATGGGATAAACGTCACAAGGATTTTTATCGACGTTATCGGCGGCGAGGACGAGCAGGCGTTTGAGTTTATAAAAGAGAACTATCCCGACTTTGAGGTTTTCCCGACGGTTAATTCGTCAATGCGATTCTTTGCAAGTGCGCAAATAAGAGGAAACGAGTTCCTTGCGATAGGGCAGAAGGCTGCGTATTTTTGCTGCACAGACTATTTTGTCGATATGGTCGGTGCAAAGGATATGTACGGCTTTGACGGAATAAAAAAGCTCGCCGAGCAGATCATCACGGCGGCGAACGCGCCAAAGGACAGGCGAACAGTTATACAGCATAAGGGAATGGGGTGCCAAAGCTGCCTATGATACACTATGCAAGAATAATATCCTGCTACACGGCGGACACCTCCGGCGTATGCTCGGCGCTGTACGAGCTTGGCGGAATGGTGGTCGTGCACGATGCTTCGGGCTGCAACTCGACTTACGCTACGCACGACGAGCCGCGCTGGTACGATATGGACAGTATGATATACATTTCGGGACTGACCGAGATAGACGCGGTCATGGGTAACGACGAAAAGTTCATTGATGACGTTTGCGAGTCAGCACAAAGGCTGAAACCGAAGTTTATAGCTATCTGCGGTTCTCCTATGCCCGCAATGACGGGAACGGACTTTGACGCGCTGGCACTGGTGATAGAAAACAAATGCGGTATCCGCACGCACGCAATGCACACCAACGGAATGAAAAGCTATCTTGTAGGTGCATCGCAGGCGTTTGAAATGCTCGCGCAAAACTACTGCGGCAAAACGGGTGAAGTGAAAAATGCGGTCAACATTCTGGGCGCCTCGCCGCTTGACCTTTCGCGGCAGGAGATAGTCGGCTCGATATGGGCGTGGCTGGAAAAATCGGGCTTTGACAGGGGCTGCTGTATGGCAATGGGCAGCACTCTCGAAAACTACAAAACCGCAGGTGATGCGGTATGCAATCTGGTCGTTTCGTCAAGCGGACTTGCGGCGGCAAAGGTGCTCAAAGAGAAGTTCGGTACGCCGTACGTTGTCGGTCTGCCGTTCGGGGAAGAATATGCAGATGCTTTGAGGTCTGACATCGTGCGTGCGGCAGTCGAAAAGACGGATATAGTTTCCTGCGCTGTGCGCGGCGAAAAATCTGCCGACTGCGAAACGGTCGTTGTCGGCGAGAGCGTCTATGCAGGCTCTGTCGCAAGGGCAGTTTCAATGCAGACGGGCAAGCCTGTGCGAGTGATACACACTCTCGACACGAGCGATGAGCTTATCGCTTGTGAGGACAAGAAAATCGCCGACGAGGACAAGCTTGAGCAGGAGTTTGCAAAGTGCGCACTTGTTTTTGCAGACCCGCTTTTCAAGCCGATAGTCAGCGAGGGCACGACATTTGTGCCGCTGCCGCACGAGGCTTTTTCGGGCAGATGCTTTAGGAAAACTATCCCGAATCTTGTGGATAAAAAACTGAAATTGGAGTTTTGATATGATTAAAATTGCGATATACGGAAAGGGCGGTATCGGCAAATCGACCGTCACGGCTAACCTTGCGGCTGCGTTTGCAACGCTGGGGAAAAGGGTGATACAGATAGGCTGCGACCCCAAAGCCGATTCGACCATAAATCTGCTCGGCGGCGAGCCGCTCACGCCTGTAATGAACTATCTGCGTGAGCACGACGAGCCTTCAGGCATCGAGGAGATATCAAAGGTCGGCTACAAGGGGATACTGTGCATCGAAACGGGCGGACCGACACCGGGCTTGGGCTGTGCGGGACGCGGTATAATCACCACGTTCAACCTGCTGGAGAGTTTTGATCTTTATAAAAAATATCAGCCTGATGTCGTGCTTTACGACGTGCTTGGCGACGTTGTGTGCGGCGGTTTTGCCGCGCCGATAAGAGAGGGCTACGCCTCGCAGGTGCTTATAGTTACCTCGGGCGAAAAAATGGCTCTGTACGCTGCCAACAACATCAACAGCGCCGTGAAAAACTTTGAGGACAGAAGCTATGCAAAGGTGCGCGGTATTGTTTTCAACCGCCGCAACGCTCCCAACGAGGAAGAAAAGGTAAATGAATTTGTCCAAAAAAACGGACTTGAAATAGTTGCCGACATACCACGTTCAAACGACATAATAAGGTTTGAGGATATGGGCAAAACGGTAGTCGAGGGTGACGTGACGCTTGATGTTTCAAAGCGCTTTTTAGCCCTTGCACAAATGCTGATAGACGAGGAAAAAGAAGATGAATAATGCGTTTTATATAACCGCGGGCGAGCTTGCACAAAAGGGCTTTGAGAACACTCCAGATGAACTGATGAGCGCAAAGCACCTGATTTATTCTTCGCCTGCAACGCTTGCGTTCAACTCGCCCGGCGCGCAGGGGTTCGGCGTAAAGCGCGCAGGACTTGCGATACCCGGGTCGGTGATGCTGCTTGTTTCGCCGGGCTGCTGCGGAAGAAATACAACGATGCAGTCGCGCCTGTGCGGCTATCAGGACAGGTTTTTCTACCTGCTGCTTGACGACACCGACATTGTCACGGGCAGACACCTCACAAAAATTCCCGAGGCGGTCAAAGAGGTCTACGAATTCTGCGACAAAAAGCCCAGCGCCGTGATGATTTGCATAACCTGCGTTGATGCGCTGCTCGGAACGGATATGGACAGGGTCAGCCGCAAGTGCGAGGAGCTGGCGGGCGTGCCTGTCGTGCCGTGCTATATGTACGCGCTGACCAGAGAGAAAAAGCTGCCGCCGATGGCTGCGGTAAGAAAGGCGGTCTACTCGCTTTTAAAGCCGCAGAAAAGGCACGGCGATTCAATGAATATTCTCGGGCATTTTGCACCGCTGAATGACGACAGCGAAATATACGAGCTGCTCAAAAAGGCGGGCATAAAGCATATTCGTGAGATATCGCGCTGTGAGGATTTTGCCGAGTACGAGAAAATGTCGCAGGCGAATTTCAACCTTGTGATAAACTCCGAGGCGAGATATGCGGCGCAGCAGATGGAGGAAACGCTGGGCATACCGTACATCGAAATGATGCGAATGTATCACATTGACAAGATACACAACCAGTATATGTCGCTTGCAAACGCGATAGGTGCGAGCTTTGACGACAGCGAGCATTATGAGAAAGCAAAGAAAGTCATAGACGATTTCAAGGCAGAACACGGCGAGGTCAACTTTGCGATAGGAGAGTTCCTCAATGCCGATTCGTTCGAGCTTGCGTGGGCGCTGCTGAGCTACGGTTTTTCGGTGTCCGAAATATACGGTACCGTGGGCGAGAGAAACTTTGTGTTTGTAAAAGCTATCGCAAGGTCAAGCCCCGAAACGAAGATTTTCTCTAACCTTTCGCCGACTATGCTCGACTACGAGCCGAGCGGCAAAAGGATAGATGTTTGTATCGGCAACGATGCGGGCTATTACCACGCGGGCGTGCCGACTGTAGATTGGAACGAGGAGCGTCAGCCGTTTGGCTACGCGGGTCTGCGGCTGCTGTTTGAACAGCTTGACAGCGCGCTGAAAGGAGAGACAAAATGAAAAATCTTCTGAAACTCCTTTCGCCGTTTGCACCCGACCAATCGGGCGCTGTGGGCGTGCTGTACGAGCTTGGCGGACTGGTAGTCATCTGCGACGCGGGCGGCTGCGCGGGCAACATCTGCGGCTTTGACGAACCGCGCTGGTTCTTTAAGAAAAGCGCTGTGTTCAGCGCAGGTCTGCGTGATATGGACGCAATACTCGGGCGCGACGACAAGCTTATCGAAAAGACTGCAAGGGCGGTCGGGCAGACGGATGTAAAGTTCACCGCTGTGGTCGGAACCCCAGTGCCTGCGGTCATTGCGACCGACTACCGCGCGCTCAAAAGAATGGCTGAAAACAAGACGAGCCTGCCTGCACTGTGCGTTGACTGCACAGGCACTCGTCTTTATGATGACGGCGAGGAGAGGGCGTACCTTGAGCTGTTCAAAACGTTTGCAGTGCAAAAATATGAAACCGTAAAAGGCAAGGTCGGTATAATCGGATGCACACCTCTCGCAAGCGGATATATGACCGAAAAGATATTTAAAGATGCGTTCGGAAACGGCGCTGTCTGCTTTGGTATGGGCAGCGGCATCGACGAGATAGAAAGAGCGTCGGAGTGCGAAAAGAACATAGTTGTTTCAACGGGCGGAATAAAGGCTGCCGAATATCTGAAACAGCGCTTTGGTATCCCGTTCGAGACGGATTTCCCTGTTACCGAGGCTATGCAAAAGGTGATTGCGCACGATTTCAGCGGCAAGAAAGTGCTTGTTGTTCATCAGCAGTTTGCGGCAAACAAAATGCGTGAGCTGCTCAAAGAAAAGTATGACTGCACGGCAGATGTCGGCACGTTTTTTAAGCTGTTTGACGAGTACAAGCAAAGCGGTGACGAGTTCATACCCGACGAGGAACAGCTTGTGCGCAAGGTCAGCGAGGGCGGCTACGATGCCGTCATAATCGACAGCATATGTGACCGCGCGCTCAAAGGCTTCAAAGGCGAGCTTATCGACCTGCCGCACTTTGCGGTGTCGGGCAGGCTTGACGAAAACGGAGGACAGGTATGCCTTGCTTGATGATAAGACTTTACGGGATAGTACAGGGCGTGGGTTTTCGTCCGTTCGTTTCACGCGCTGCGGATTCGCTCGGCGTGCTGGGAACGGTTGCGAACAAAGGCTCGTATGTCGAGGTTTTCGCAAAGGCGGACAGCGATACGCTTGAGCGCTTTGTGCATATTCTCAAAAACGATACACCCGAACGCGCGATAGTTTTTTCAGCTGACGTAAGAGAGACACGGGACATTGATTTTACGTCTTTTGAGATAATCGAGAGCGAGAAGGAAACGGGAGACATTTTCGTTTCACCCGATATTGCTACCTGCGACAAGTGCACACAGGAGCTGTTTGATAAAAACGACAGGCGATATCTTCACCCCTTTATAAACTGCACCCAGTGCGGTCCGCGCCTGACGATACTTGACGCTATGCCGTACGACAGGGTGCGCACGACGATGAACGATTTTCCAATGTGCGAAAAGTGCGAGTACGAGTACACACACGCTCACACCCGCCGCTACGATGCGCAGCCCGTGTGCTGCAACGACTGTGGTCCGCAGGTGTACATCGTGGGGGAGGATATCAAGGGCGCTGATGCAATAACCCTTGCGCGAAAGAGCATAATGAACGGCAAGGTTATTGCGGTTAAGGGAATCGGCGGATTTCATCTGTGCTGCGATGCTAAAAACGAGCAGGCAGTCAGCCGATTGCGAAAGCTGAAAAACCGCCACGCAAAGCCGTTCGCGGTGATGATGAAAAATATGGACACCGTGCAAAGAGAGTGTACGGTGCAGGACGGTCAGCAGGAGTTTCTGACGGGTTATCAAAAGCCGATACTGTTGCTTGAAAAGAAAGACGGCACACTTGCGCCGAGCATTTCTCCCGACAACCCCACCGTGGGAGTCATGCTGCCGTATGCACCGCTGCAAATGCTGCTGTTTGATTACCCCGACGGTGTGGAGATGACCGACTGCCTTGTGATGACAAGCGGCAACGTTTCGGGCGCGCCGATATGCAGAAATGACGAGGACGCACAAAAGGAAATAGGCACATACTGCGATATGATCCTTTCACACGACAGGCGCATACTTATCCGTGCGGACGATTCGGTAATGGACTGGTTTGACGGCAAGTCGTATATGATACGCCGCAGCCGCGGTTTTGCACCGCTGCCTGTTATGGTCAGCAAAAAGGCAAAGCTGCAAAGCCTTGCGATAGGCGGCGAGCTTAAAAACACTTTCTGTATCGGCAAAAACGAGCTGCTTTACCTGTCGTCGTACGTTGGCGATATGGCAGATATACGGACGGTTTACGCGCTCAAGGAATCGGTGCAGAGAATGCAGGAGCTGCTTGAGGTCACCCCTGAAAAATGCGTGTGCGATATGCACCCAAAATACAACACCGTGGCTGTCGCCGAGGAGACGGGCTTGCCGCTTGAAAAGCTGCAGCATCACTACGCTCACATACTTTCGTGCATGGCGGAAAACGATGTGGACGAAAAGGTAATTGGACTTTCATTCGACGGCACGGGTTACGGTACTGACGGCACTATATGGGGCGGCGAGATTTTACTGTGCGATACCCACGGCTTTGAACGCGCGGGCAGTATACAGCCATTTAAACAGGTCGGCGGAGATGCATCGTCAAAGGAGGGCTGGCGAATAGCTGTACAGCTTATCCGTGACTGTTTCGGTGACGATGCGCAAGGCATTTGCGAAAAGCTCGGTCTGTGCGACGAAAAGACGTTCAAGCTGCAATCGGTAATGGCAGACAAGGGCATCAACACGGTGCTGTCAACCAGCGCAGGCAGGCTGTTTGATGCGGTCAGCGCGATACTTGGCATAAGGCGGTTTTCGACGTTTGAGGGCGAAAGCTCAATGTGCCTGGAGTTTGCGGCAGAGGCTTTTGAAAAGGCTAATGCCGATTACAAGACCGCTTACAGCAAAACCCTTTTCGGCAGAGATATGCTTGCGACTACGGAGCTTGTGGGAAGCCTTGCGCAAAGCTATCTGAACGGTGAGGACGCAGGAAAACTTGCGTATGATTTTCACTCGGTGCTTGCGCTGATGGCTGTGCGGTACTGCGACAAGCTAAGGATACAAACTGACATAAAGACCGTGGCACTCAGCGGCGGAGTGTTCCAGAACAAGCTGCTTTTAAGGCTCACAAAACAGCGCCTTGAGGCACTCGGTTTCAAAGTTCTGATGCATTCGCTTGTCCCCGCAAATGACGGGGGCATAGCGCTCGGTCAGGCATATTATGCGCTTTGCAATTCAGAAGTTAGAGATAAGAAGTAAGAGGTAAGAAATTGTCCTTTGGACATAATGATAAACGATATTGATTTGGAGGTATAAATTATGTGTGTAGGTTTATCAGCAAAGGTCGTTGACCTTAAAGACGGTACGGCGGTAATTGACGCCAGCGGTGCAAAAAGAAGCGTAAGTGCAGATCTTCTCGACGATCTGGAGATAGGCGATTATGTTATGGTGCACGCAGGCGTTGCTATCGCAAAGATAACCGACGATGACGCAAGCGAAACAGAAAAGATAATGGAGGAGCTGTAATGGAAAACGAGAAGAAAGAGCTTTCCCCCAAGCAGATACTGCAAAGCTACAGCGGCAGGAAGCTGCGCATTATGGAGGTCTGCGGGACTCACACGCACGAGATCTTCCGTCTTGGCATAAGAAAGCTGCTGCCCGAAAGCATTGAGCTTATCTCGGGACCCGGCTGCCCCGTGTGCGTAACGCCAGTGGGATTTATCGACGAGGCGTGCTATCTCGCGCTCGAAAAGAACTGCGTTATCTGCACGTTCGGCGACCTTATAAGAGTGCCGGGTACGCAGCAGAGCCTTGCTGATGCACGCGGCAAGGGCGCGCAGATAAAGACGGTCTATTCGCC
Source organism: uncultured Eubacteriales bacterium (assembly GCA_900314975.1). GTDB lineage: Bacteria > Bacillota > Clostridia > Oscillospirales > Ruminococcaceae > Hominimerdicola. The sequence continues at coordinate 71,478 of OMXI01000005.1, forward strand.
GCTTGATGCAGTCGATTTTGCAAAGGAAAATCCAGACAAGCAGGTCGTGTTCCTTGCGGTCGGATTTGAGACCACAACGCCGTCTGCTTGTCTCGCGGTAGAAAAAGCAAAGGCAGCGGGACTTGAAAACTTTTCAATACTTTGCGCGAATAAGACTATGCCGAACGCTTATCAGGCGCTCAAGGGCAGCGCGGACGCTTTTCTTTTCCCCGGGCACGTCAACGCGATAACGGGCAACGCTACCTGCAAGGCGCTTTGCGAACAGGGAGTGAGCGGAGTTGTCGCAGGCTTTACCGCAAAGGAGCTGCTGACCGCGCTTGCGGTCACGGTAACGCTTTTGCAAAAGGGCGAGCCGTTCTTTGTCAACTGCTACCCCAGAGTCGTAAAGGACGAGGGCAGCCCTGCGGCGCAAAGGCTTATGGAAAAGGTCATGCAGCCGTGCGACAGCGAGTGGCGCGGACTTGGCGAGATAAAAATGTCGGGTATGACGCTGCGTGACGAGTATGCAGACTTTGACGCGCGCAAAAAGTACAGCCTGCCCGAAATGAAAGGCAAGCCCAACCCTGCCTGCCGCTGCGGAGATGTTTTGCAGGGCAAGTGTAAGCCCAGCGACTGCAAGGTGTTCGGCAAGGTATGTACACCGCAGCACCCAGTCGGTGCGTGCATGGTGTCGGGCGAGGGCGCTTGCTCGGCATATTATCAGTACGGAATGTAAGACAAATCGGAATTTGTGGGGGTGAATGACATACACAAGATTAGAAAAGCAATACAAGAAGATGTTTCAAGAATTGCGGAAATACTCGTATTCGTGAAGCGAATGAAATACCGTCCTATATTTCAAGATGATGTCTATTCATTCGTGGAGCTACAGGTGCTTCCTGTAGCAAAGAAATACATTGAAGCTGGTATCATTGACAATATGTTCGTGTATGATGATGGGATTGTAAAAGGACTTATTCACATTGAGGGAAACGAAATTGTCGAGTTATATGTCGATTGTTTTTTTCAAGACCAGGGCATTGGTTCTAAATTGATTGAATATGCCAAAGAGCATTTTCCGATTACTTTTCTATGGGTAATAGAAAAAAACATTGATGCCATTCGCTTCTATGAGGCGCACGGCTTCCATCTCACAAGTACAAAAAAGATTGAAGAAGGAACTACAGAGTATATTGTAAAGATGGAAAGATAAATTCTGATTTCTATTATTGATTTTTAATGAGAGGAAGTAAAACAATGAGTGATAAAGTAGTTACCCTTGCGCACGGAGCAGGCGGAAAGCAGACCGCCGAGCTTATCGACAAGGTGTTCAAAGCGCATTTTTCAAACGGCTGTACTTGATATGCAGAGCGGAAAGCTGGCGTTCACCACAGACGGCTTCATCGTTTCGCCGTATGAGTTCAACGGCGGAAACATCGGCAAGCTGTCTATCTGCGGAACGGTCAACGACCTTTCGTGCATGGGCGCAAAGCCGCTGTATATGACCTGTGCGTTCGTTATCGAGGAAGGCTTTGAGCTTGACAAGCTTGAGGAGATTGCGGCGGCTATGGAAAAAACAGCAAAAGAGGCTGGCGTGAAGATAGTTGCAGGTGACACAAAGGTCGCAGGCAAGGGACAGGTGGACAAGGTGTTCATCACCACCACGGGCATAGGCAGAGTTATGGACAACGCGCACACCTCTGGTACGCTTGCAAAGCCGGGCGACGTGATAATCGTCACGGGTGACATTGGCAGACACGGCTGTACGATACTGCTTGAAAGAAATGATTTCGGCATTGAGGCTGACGTCAAGAGTGACTGCGCACCGCTTTGGAACACTGTCGAAAAGATGTTTGAGGCAACAAATGACATACACGTTATCCGAGACGCAACAAGAGGCGGCGTAGGTACGGTGCTGTACGAGATAAGCGCGCAAAGCGGCGTGGGAATCAAGCTCAACGCGCCCGACATTCCCGTTGCAGACGGCGTAAAGGGCGTTTGCGGAATGCTCGGTCTTGAGCCTTTGTACCTTGCGTGCGAGGGAACGCTTGTCGTTGTTGCACCCAAGGACAAGGCGCAGGTACTGCTTGATGCACTTCATCAGTGTCCGTACTCAAAGAATGCGGCAGTCATAGGCGAGGTTACCGAGGAAAATGCGGGCAAGGTGGTTCTTGAAACCGAGATAGGCGCACAGACTTTGCTTGCACAGCCAAGCGGCGAACTTTTGCCGAGAATTTGCTGAACAAGGCATACTGATTATTGCTGATCAGAGACAGCTTTTGCAGGCTGTCTCTTTTTGTATGTTCTTACAGTTGACAACGCTGTGATATTGTGGTAAAATATATTAGTTTATGTGTATTACAATTTTTTGAAAAGAGGTATAGTATGGTCACTATAAAAGAGATGTATGACCTTGAGCATACGCTCGCAAAGGAGTATCTTGCGCAGTTTACATATCCGTGGGAGGCTTTGAGCGGTCTGAAGAGCTTTATTATCGGGCTTGGTAAAAGCCTTGACAAAGAGGAGTACACCGAGGTCAGCGAAAACGTGTGGGTAGCAAAGTCAGCGACTGTTGCACCGACTGCATACCTTGGCGCACCCTGCATTATCGGTCCAAGCACCGAGGTAAGACACTGCGCTTTTGTCAGAGGCTCGGCGCTTGTCGGCGCAAACTGCGTTGTGGGAAACTCTGTCGAGCTTAAAAACGTGATTCTTTTTGACAACGTGCAGACACCGCATTACAACTATGTCGGCGACAGCATCCTTGGATTCAAGTCGCATATGGGTGCAGGCTCTATCACATCAAATGTAAAGAGCGACAAGTCGCTTGTTGTTGTACACAACGGCGATGAGAACATTGAAACGGGGCTGAAAAAGTTCGGCGCTATGCTGGGCGATTTCGTTGAAGTCGGCTGTAACAGCGTGCTCAATCCCGGCACCGTTATTGGCTCGCACACTAATATTTATCCGCTTTCGTTCGTAAGGGGAGTCGTACCGCCGAACAGCATTTTCAAAACAGGTGCGATAGACGGCGCAAATGTCATTTCAAAAAGATAATTCATACAGGAGATGTTTTTATGGGAAGATATTTCGGAACAGACGGTTTTCGCGGCGAGGCTAACGAGAATCTGACCGCAGACCACGCCTACAAGATAGGCAGATTTCTCGGCTGGTACTATAAGACAGAAAGCGAGAAAAACGGCGCAAAGGAAAAGTCCAGGATAGTTATAGGCAAGGACACAAGACGTTCAAGCTATATGTTTGAGACCGCGCTGGTAAGCGGTATAGTTGCATCGGGCAGCGATGCGTACATTATGCACGTTACGACGACTCCGTCCGTTGCATATATCGCAAAGACTGACAAGTTCAACTGCGGTGTTATGATCTCGGCAAGCCACAATCCGTACTACGATAACGGCATCAAGCTTATAAACGGAAACGGCGAAAAAATGGACGAGGGACTTATCTCGCTTATTGAGGATTATATCGACGGAAAACTCACCGTTGACGGCAAGGAATATGACGAGGTACCTTTTGCAAAGAAGGACGATATCGGCAGAACGGTCGATTATGTTTCGGGCAGAAACAGATATATCGGCTACCTTATCTCAATGGGTCTTTACTCGTTCAAGGATGTCAAGGTAGGACTTGACTGCGCAAACGGCAGTGCGTGGAACATCGCAAAGAGCGTGTTTGATGCACTCGGCGCAAAAACTTATGTTATCAATGCAGAGCCTAACGGCACAAATATCAACAACAACGCAGGCTCGACACACATCGAGGGCTTGCAGAAATTCGTTGTAGAAAATAAGCTTGATATCGGCTTTGCTTATGACGGTGACGCTGACAGATGCCTTTGCGTTGACGAAAAGGGAAATGTCATCACGGGCGACCACATTCTGTACATCTACGGCTGCTATATGAAGGAGCGCGGAAAGCTGTTGACCAATACAGTAGTCACAACGGTAATGTCCAATTTCGGTCTTTACAAGGCTTTTGACGAGCGCGGTATCGACTACGCAAAGACCGCGGTCGGCGACAAGTACGTTTACGAATATATGATGCAAAACGGCTGCCGAATCGGCGGTGAGCAGTCGGGTCATATCATCTTTTCAAAGTACGCATCTACGGGCGACGGAATACTCACAAGCCTCAAGATGATGGAGGTCATGATGGCAAAGGAAAAGCCTATGAGCGAGCTTGCCGCACCACTGACTATCTATCCGCAGGTGCTTGTCAACGTCAAGGTCAAGGACAAGACCGAGGCGCAGAATGACAACGACGTTCAGAAGGCTGTAAAGGCTGTCGCAGATGAGCTTGGTAATTCGGGTCGCATACTCGTCAGAGAGTCGGGCACAGAGCCGCTTGTAAGAGTTATGGTCGAGGCAGAGAGCGAGGAGATTTGCAGAAAGTATGTTGACAGCGTTGTTGATGTGATAAAGAGCAAGGGTCACTGCGCAGAATAATAAATGTAAAGAGGTGTGAAAAATCGCACCTCTTTTTTGCGCCCAAACGCTTGACAAAACGGTTCATATAAGGTATAATATTATCTGTTGCTGGAATAGCTCAGTTGTGTAGAGAAACCCTGCTTCGCAGGCTCTGCGCATTCGTAATGGTGCTGTCGCACATTGGGCTGCATAAATTGAATAGTTATCATTCGTAATGGTGCTGTCGCACATTGGGCTGCATAAATTGAATAGTTATATACGCTGGAATAGCTCAGTTGGTAGAGCAGCGCATTCGTAATGCGCAGGTCGTGGACTGTTTTTAAAGCGACAATTACATAGCGTCAGAAAAAATCAAATATGCTATAGTGCTGGTATGGCTCAGTTGGTAGAGCAGCTCATTCGTAATGAGCAGGCCGTCGGTTCGAGTCCGACTACCAGCTTAATAAGAAAACTCCGTAGATACGACATCTGCGGAGTTTTTTTGCTGTCCCTGTTGTTAATGACCACCCGTGGAGTGTACGGGGACATTTTGCTTTAAATTACCAAAAGTGTCATAGCCCCTGTGTCACAGTGGCATAACATATTAAGTACATAATCTAATTATATATACTATTAGCAGAGATAATAGTAATATTTCTTACTTAATATCTGACTATATACTTACTTAACCCTTACTAAAGAGAGCAGGTGTTCAGTCAGAAAAAGATGGTGGCTCGCTGTGCGCCGAAATATCGCCTGTGTGGGACTTTGTATCTGCAGCGGGTAATTTCTCTTTTCTGCTGATAAAATGCCACACAGGGCATCCTCGCGCATATTAGGGCAAAATAAACGGAGTTGTTGCACGCAGCAGCAACTCCTTATTTGTTATCCTCGTATTTTATCAGGCTGCTCGGCTTGCAGTCAAGCACATAGCATATCCTCGCAAGAATGTCAAGGTCCATCTTCTCGACCTCGTTGTTGTACCACTTGTTGATGACCTCAAAGCGAGTG